>NZ_JBVFVW010000008.1:0-99322 GCF_055522415.1 Christensenella sp. KGMB01412
AGTTATCAGGGCCTTAAAGCACGGCTCAAAGCTATGATTCGGACTTAGAGGCGTTCGGATTTTGGAAATGTGATTTTCCCTGAAACCTTTTCCGAAAAAAATAGAATTAGTAATTGACAAACACAAAATCATGAAGTATACTTTTGGTATACCAAAACACAAAAACATCTTAGCAATACATTTTTTACTTAAGAGCAGAAACATCATAGAAATTTAGTGTAACAGAGAAAATTATGACAAAATAAATTGTATACCTGTAGTATTCAATCGTGTGTTGAAATGGGACACCAGTCTTAATCCAAAACAAAATTATTCTAATAACAAAATAGCAAATAACCAGAAATGATGATCGTTTATATGAACTTTTTCATTCGCAACTGATTCATCCATAAGCTAACTGCTTTTGCGCTTTTTTGTGAATGAAAAAATATTGCTGTATCGGGTGTTTGCTGGGTGCCGGATCAAAAGGAATGTTTTATAACAATAAAATACAAAGGAGAGACAAGAGATGTTGTACGGAACAAAAGGAACGATGCAGGTTGATTATGAAGAACGAATCGACTTTAACCGGATGAGAAAGCAGCGGGTACAGAGGATTAAGGATGCAATGGCAAAGACGGATTTCAGCTGCCTGTTGCTGTTCGCAACAGAGAACAAGCGGTACGCCACATCGACGGCGGTTGCGTCGCCTGAGGTAGATAACATGGGACGCTATGCAATCGTGCCCCGCGACGGCGAGCCATATATCTTTGGATTCGGTTCCGAAGCGGCAGCGGAAAAGCTGAATTGCCCGTGGATCGCAGATCGTGCGTATCCGGCGCATACAACCATGTTCGGGGCGCTGCCGGCAGCATGGAAAACACATCTTGATAACTTTGAGGCGGACCTTAAGATGGTGATGGAGCAAAACGGGATCGATCCAAAGGATCCGATCGGCGTGGATATCATAGACGGAGAGCTGCTGACAGAGCTGCAGGCACGGGGATATACGCTTGGCAACGGGCAGGAGGTGATGCTGCAGGCGCGCGAAATCAAGACGGACGATGAAATACTTGTGATGATGAATGCTGCGGCGACAGTAGACGCGGCCTTCTACCAGATGGCACGTGCGCTGCATCCGGGAGTGCGCGAGAACGAGCTGCAGGGAATTGCGGCAAACGAGCTGCATCGCCTTGGCGGGCAATGGGCGATTAACATTCAGATGACGAGCGGAACGAGGACGCACCCGCATCCGCATTTGTCTTCAGACAGGCTGATCCAGCCGGGAGACCTGGTATTTGCAGATATTGTGACGCTGATGAACGGATACCATACGTGCTACTACCGCACCCTGTGCTGTGGGGAGCCGACGCAAAAAGCGAAGGACGTATACAAAAGCGCATACGAAATGATCCTGGCGGGGATCGAGCAGTGTAAGGTGGGAAACACGACGGCGGACGTGGTAAACGCATGGCCGAAGTGCGACCATTGGGGATTCAAAAACCAGGGAGAATCATTCGGACTGGCATTCGCGCACGGCCTTGGCGTGGGGTTGTGGGAGAGGCCTATGATCGAAAGAAGCTTCTCGATTGACCATCCTGTAGAGCTGAAGGAAGGAATGGTGATCGCAATCGAGACATACGACGGGGAAGGACATATCGGAGCACGCATCGAGGACGAGCTTGTCATCACAAAGGACGGGCCGCTGGTATTCAGCAAGTTCCCGCGGCATGAGCTGATTGCCTGTCCGATTCTGTAGGAAGAAAAATGAAGGGGGGAAAAGACAAATGAAAATGAAAGCAGCAAGGTGGCATGGAAAACAGGATATCCGGATTGAAGAACTGGAGGTCCCAAAGCCGGCGGCAGACGAGGTATTGATTCAGGTGAAAAGGTGCGGCATCTGTGGTACAGACCTGCACGAGTATGTGCACGGCGCGCAGACGCTGTGGGTGGATAAGCCGCATCCGCTGACAGGGCACATGGGCCCTCTTGTGATGGGACATGAGTTCTCAGGCGTGATCGCGGAGATGGGATCAGAAGTAGATAAAAGCAGGTGGCAGGAAGGCGAGCGCGTATGCGTGATGCCGCTGCTGCACTGCGGAAAATGCAAGTATTGCCGGATGGGGCTTGAGCATATGTGCGAGCAGTTTGGTGCAATCGGATTGCAGTGGCCTTATGGCGGATTTGGAGAATACTGCACGGTAAAGGAATATAATCTGGTGAAGATACCGGACAATGTGACGTACGAGCAGGGAGCGTGCGTAGAACCATTATCGGTGGCATTGTACGGAATCAGGAGGGGCAACCTGCAGATCGGCAACCAGCTGTTGATCACAGGCGGCGGCCCGACGGCGAGCCTGACGCTTCTTGGAGCCAAGGCTGCGGGAGCGTCGTTTATCTACATGACGGAAATCCAGCCGGGGCGCAGACAGCGCTGCGAGCAGTGGGGAGCCAGCGAGGTATTTGATCCGACAAAGGTGGACGTGGCGGAGGAGATCCGTAAAAGGACGGACGGCTACGGAGTGGACATCGCAATCGAGTGTACAGGCGCGGAAGCGGCAATGCGCGATGCGTTCGGATCGCTGAGAAAGCGTGGTATGTACGTACAGAGCGGGCTGCCGGTGGGCGAAGTGACACTGCCGGCGTTCGACTGGGCATACAGGGATTACAATATGTGCGGGCTGTGGTGCTTCAATACATATGATTTTGAAGCGAGCGTAGCGCTGATCGCATCGGGGAGGATTCCGGTAGAGAAGGTGGTAACGCGCGTAATGCCTGTGGAGCAGACGAAGGAAGCGTTTGATATCCTGTCGGCGGACAAATCCGGGCAGGAGGTTAAGATCCAGATTTCCTTTGAATGAGGAGATGGCTGAAAACAATACGAATTGAAAGGTGGCGTTGGAATGGGAAAAGAAATGTTGCTTCAACTCAGAGGAATCATCAAGGACTTCCCGGGAACACGGGCGCTCAAAGAGGTCAATCTTCAGGTAGCAAAAGGCGAGGTGCATGCAGTAATTGGTGAAAATGGCGCAGGAAAATCAACACTGATGAATATTATTGCGGGCGTATTCCCACAAACTGCGGGGACGATAGAATTTGAAGGAAAAGAAGTGCATTTTTTTAGTCCGCTGGACGCGCAGAAGCTTGGGATTGGAATCGTACATCAGGAAATAAGCCTGTGTCCCCAAATATCGGTAGCGGAGAATATCTATATGGGCAGGCTGCCTAAAACAAAAGCGGGAATGGTCGATTACAAAAAAATGCACAGGGAATGTGAAGAGTTGTTCAAGAATTTTTCCGCACAGATATCGCCAAAAGCAAAGGTAATGGATTTATCCATAGCTGAACAGCAGATTGTGGAAATAGTAAGATCGCTTTCGCTTGACTGTAAATTGATTATTTTGGATGAACCGACCTCTTCGCTGACAGAAGTAGAGACAAGGGATCTCTTTAAAGTGGTGAATCATCTCAGAGAGCAGGGAATCAGCGTTCTGTATATCAGCCACAGATTATCTGAAGTGATTGAAATCTGCGACAGGGTTTCTGTTTATCGCGACGGAGAATATGTGGACACTCAGAATGTATGTGATATTAATACGGATAAAATGGTTTCGATGATGGTGGGGCGCACTTTGGAAAGCATCTATCCTGCAAAGTCGAAACATATTGCGGAGGAAGAACTGCTAAAGGTATCGGGTTTTTCGCGGCAGGGAAAATTTGAGGACATCAGTTTTTCCCTGCGCAGGGGTGAGATATTAGGATTTTCAGGACTCATCGGAGCGGGGAGAAGCGAGGTGGCGCGGGCAATTTGCGGAATTGATCCGAAGGAATCAGGGGTTGTTGAAATAAAAGGGAAAAAGGTCAATATTCGCGATTATAAAGATGCAATCAGTAAGGGGCTTGCTTATATCACGGAAGACAGAAAAGGCGACGGACTTTTCATTGATTACAACATCAAACAAAACATTTCAGCCGCGGCTTTGAGGAAAGTAAAAAAAGGAAAATTGCTGGATGACCGGAAGGAAACAAAGCTGGCGGAGGACTATGTAAAGAAAATAAAAATCAAGGTTTCGTCACTCAAGCAGTTATGTTCCAGCCTGAGCGGTGGCAACCAGCAAAAGGTATTGTTTGCCAAATGGCTTGCGGTAGAACCTGAGATTCTTATTATCGACGAACCGACCAGGGGGATCGACGTAGGAGTCCGACTTGAAATTTACAAGATATTAAGGGAACTATGCGACAGCGGCAAGGGCGTGATTGTAATATCCTCGGATTTACCGGAAGTGATTGGATTGTGCGACAGGGTAATTATTATGCGTGAAGGCGTGGTATCGGGCGTTGTTTCTGAAAATGAAATCAATGAAGAGGCGATTATGCGGGCCGCATCACATTAATGGGGGAACAATAACATGGAAAATAACTTAAGCAGTGAAAACTTGAAGCAGTCGACTTTCAAACGGTTTTTGGGCGCGAAGGAGGTACCGGTCCTTCTGATAACGATCGGTTTCTTTATTATCATGTCGATCGCTTCGCCACACTTTTTAACGGAAAAAAACATATTGACAACACTGGTAGGGCTATCGGCGGAAGGAATCGTCGTGATCGGGATGACACTGATCCTCGCAATGGGAGGGATTGACCTTTCCGTAGGATCAGTTATGGGACTGGCGTCAATGATTGCAGCGACAATGGCGGCGGCGGGAGCCAATATCTGGCTTGCGGCGCTCGTAGGAATCATCGCTGGTGCCGGATGTGGATTCGCAAACGGTTTCATGATTGGCAAAGTAAAATTGACTCCGTTTATTATGACGCTCGCTATGATGAGTATTGCCAAGGGAATCACCATGCTCGCGACCTCTGGATCTGCGTTATCAATTCCCAGCGCGGATGAAAGCTTTCTTTTCCTGGGACAGGGGACGATCGGGAATATACCGTTTATTATCATTATTTTTGCAGCGCTGGCAGTCTTATTCTATTTCCTGATGAAAAAGACGGAGCTATTTCGTAATGTGTTTTACGTCGGAAGCAATGAAAAGGCAGCGCGGCTATCCGGCGTCAACGTAATGAAAATGAAATTTGTGATGTATACGCTGGTAGGGCTTTTGTCGGCGCTCGCAGGAATCGTCAGTCTCTCGCGGTTTGGGGCCTGTACGCCGACTACCGGCGAAGGCGTGGAAATGAATGCGATTTCCGCAGCAGTGATCGGCGGGGCAAGCCTCTCCGGAGGTGAAGGCTCAATCCTTGGCGCAGTGCTTGGTATCATTTTGCTCAATGTAGTAAATAACGGCCTTATTCTGTTGAATGTATCGGTTTATGGGCAGGATCTTGTGAGCGGAGCGATTCTGCTGATCGCTGTTACGATTGATACGTTTAGTCATGCGAGAAAAGCAAGATAAAAAAGATTTGGGGCCTGAAAGGCCACCGAAACGATAATGTGAGTATCACAATAATAAATGGAGGGGAAAATGAAAAATTTGAAAAGAGTCCTGTTGGTGGGAATGGTAGTGGTTTTTGCTGTGGTATGCTTTATGGCGTGTGGCCAGCAGTCCGGGACATCAGAAGGCGGAGAGGCCACGGGAACGGTATCCATTGGAGATGCAAATGATGAATACTATATGATCACTTTTATGAACGGCCTTGAATTCTGGAAGGATTGTTACCGCGGATTTGAAGATGCCGCAAAAATTTATGGAGCGAAAACGGTCTACACCGGTGCACAGGAATTTGACATCAATCAGCAGATTACCGTACTGGAGCAGGTCTTGGCTAAAAATCCTGCCGGAATCGCGATTACCTGCGTGAATGACGAAGCGCTCAGAGAACCGATCAATAAAGCGATTGAACAGGGCGTTGAGGTTGTGGTTTTCGATTCGGATTCGCCGGAAAGCGACAGGTATTCCATTCTGCAGACCGGAAATGCAAACGCCGGATCTAAGGCGGCAGACCAAATGGCGGAAGCGCTTGGCGGTACAGGAGAAGTCGGTGTTATTTATACGGCGGGAACGCCCACGCACGAAGCACGCGCACAGGGGATCAAGGATGCAATCGAGGCAAATTATCCCAATATGACGGTCGTTGCAGAAGGGAATTACGATGGCGAACAGGCGGACGCATCGCGTGCGGTTTCCGCGATGTTGCAGGGAAATCCGAACATCAAAGGTGTTTTTGCGGTCAATTCTCCCGGCGGCCTTGGCGCGGCAACGGCAGTGCGTGAGGCGGGACTGTCAGATTCTGTTAAAGTAATCGCATTTGACCATGATGAAACTGTTTACCAGGCGATCAAAGACGGTTCTATTTATGCGACAGTGAAACAGGGCGCATATAATATGGGCTTTTGGTCTATGCAGTTCCTCTTCGCGACCAAGAATAACCTGGTTAATCCTGTAGACGGATGGAGAGAAAACGGCCTCAGTCCGTTGCCGCCTTATGTAGATACAGGCGTTGACATCGTCACAGCAGAGAACCTTGACGCATTTTACCAGGGCTGATAACCTGATTCCTGTAAAAGCGGAGAAGGTATAGCGAATCTAATCTTCTCCGCTTTCCAGGCGTAGGAAAAGGAGAGCATCATGTTAAAAGATAAAATTGCTATTGTAACGGGAGGGGCACGGGGAATCGGCCGGGCGGTTGCGTTCAATATGGCCTCATACGGTGCAAAAATTGCACTTTTTGATCTGAATGAGAAAGGACTTAAAGAGACGGCTGAACAAATCAATGCGGGAGGCGGAAACGCAATTTACTGCATAACAGATGTTTCAAAAAAGGAAAATTGTGAAGCGTCCGTCCAAAGGACGGTGGAAAAATTTGGGACAGTCGATATTCTTGCGAACTGTGCGGGTATTTCCCACGCGGGAAGATTGGACGAACTGGCGGAAAGAGACTGGGATAAAGTCATGAATATCAATTTAAAGGGGACTTTCTTTTTAAGCCAGCTTGTCAGCAAAATCATGATCGAAAAAGGGTATGGTAAAATTGTCAATACCGCCTCGCAGGCGGCAAAGGTAGGCGAAGCAGGAAACGGGGTATATTGCATTTCGAAGGCGGGTATCGTTATGATGACACAGGTGATGGCGTTGGAATTGGCAGAATATGGAATCAACGTAAACGCGGTATGCCCCGGCTATACGGATACTGCCATTATGCAGCAGGTGTTTTTGGAAAGAGGGCCTCTCCTTGGAATGACGCCGGAGGAATGCAAAAAAGACTTTTTGGAAAATGTTCCGTTAAAGCGAATGGCATGTCCGGATGAGATCGGCGAGCTGATGTCCTTTCTGGCAAGCGATAAATCAAGCTACATTACGGGAGTGGCAATCAGTATAGCCGGAGGGAAAATATTATTTTAAAGTAGCCGAACCTATGCAAAACGCGGATATGGATATTTTGCGGTTTATTGCGCGTCAAAGGCGGCGATACTCAATTTTACCCGTTCCTTTGCCTTTGAGGCAATCAAGCATGGCGTCTTTGTAAATGCGATCTGTCCGGGCAATATGTATACGGAAATGCACGTACAGTCCCTGAAGGAAGAAGCGGAGATCGAAGGAGTATCCTTTGAAGAAATGAGGGAAAAATACCGCATGGCGATTCCTGTCCAGCGGCATGGCACGGGCGATGATATCGCGCGGGCGCTCGTATTCCTTTGCTCGGAGGATTCGGGTTATACGATTGGCGAATCACTCAATGTAAGCGGAGGACTGGAGATGTGCTGAGCAGGCTGAAATAATAAATGAACCGTTCCCTTTGGACGACAGGGAAAGACGCGCTGCTTTTTTGCGGCGCGTCTTTCCCGTTTCCTGAAAAGTAAATTTGAATTTTATTGCCAATGCGTATAAAATGAAGGAAACAACAGGAGGTAAATGGGGATGGAATATGTAATTGCACACGATCTTGGCACGTCGGGAAACAAAGCGACTCTGGTAGGAACCGACGGTAAGGTTGTGATGGACGAGACCTATCACTACAATACAAATTATTTTGGAACGGGGTGTGCGGAGCAATCCCCGCAGGACTGGCTGGAAGCGGTGGTCAAAACGACAAAAAGCATTGCCAGCCGCGTAGACAGCAAAGATATTTTGGCGGTTACCTTCAGCGGGCAGATGCAGGCGTGCGTCTGTCTCGACCGGGATGGGAATTTGCTGCATGACGGAATCATCTGGTGCGATCAGCGTGCGGAGAAACAGACCGGAATCATCGTGCGCGAGATGGGCGCGGAAAATGTATACCGCATTACAGGACACAGGGCAAGCCCTGTCTATACGATTGAAAAAGCGATGTGGCTGAAGGAGCATGAGCCGGAGCTTTTTGCCAAAACATACCGGATCGTCGGAGCGAAGGATTATGTAATCTACCGGCTCACCGGACGATATGTGACGGATTATTCGGACGCGTCCGGCATGGGCGTTTACGACATCAACCGGCTTGCGTGGTCGGAGGAAATCTGCCGTGCGGCAGGGATCAGCCCGGATTTATTGCCGGAGGTTGTCGCATCGACGGATATTGTCGGCGAGGTTTGCGGCGGGATTGCGCGTGAAATGGGGCTCGCGCAGGGAACGCGCGTGGTCTGCGGCGGCGGCGACGGATCGTGCGCGGCTGTGGGCGCGGGCGCTGTGGAGGAAAACAGCGCATATATTTGTATGGGAACGTCCGCATGGGTGGGCGCTGCCACCAAAAAACCATTTTTGGACGATAAGATGCGGGTGATTAACTTCCTGCACCTCAAAAAGGGAATGTATATGCCGTGCGGCCCGACCTCTTCGTGCGGGAACGTGTATAACTGGATGATCGATATGCTTTACCGCGGTGAGGCGGATGCGTTCAGCCTTGCGGAACAGGAAATCGGTAAATCACAGGCAGGGGCGAACGGGCTCGTTTTTCTGCCATACCTGTCCGGCGAACGCGCGCCGATCTGGGATCCGGGCGCGCGGGGATCGTTTGTCGGGCTTGCCATGAATCATAACAGGGGGGACATGATGCGTGCCGTTACCGAGGGCATCAGTATGAACCTCGGGCTTATTCTGGACGCGTTCCGTGATTTTATACCAATCACGCAGCTAAACCAGATCGGTGGGAGCGAAAACGATACGTGGCGGCAGATTTTGAGCAGCATAATGGATGCACAGATTTGCAAGGTGCAGAACAACAAGCACGCGACGTCGCTTGGAGCT
This sequence comes from Christensenella sp. KGMB01412, assembly GCF_055522415.1. Lineage (NCBI taxonomy): Bacteria > Bacillati > Bacillota > Clostridia > Christensenellales > Christensenellaceae > Christensenella > Christensenella sp. KGMB01412. Next base: position 9,141 of record NZ_JBVFVW010000008.1, read on the forward strand.
GCTACGGCAGCAGTGGTCGGGCTTGGGATTTACGCTGATTTCGACGATGCGAAGGGATTCATCCACGTGGACAGGGCTGTTTCCCCAAATCCTAAGGAGCGGCAGGTATACGGGGAACTGATGGAAGTATTTTCCCAGAGCTACCACGACCTGAAAAATGTTTATTCGCAACTTGGCAGGTTCCGGCAGGCAGAATAGGATAATTGTTGCTTCCGATGCGGGAAATACGCATTGAACAAGGGTGCAAAGTGACGTATAATAAAAGGGTAAATGAGATTTGCACAGAGGAGGAAGGACATGAAAAAAATTACTCTCGTATTAGACGGCTCGGCAGACAGGCCGAATGCTGCTTTGGGTAATAAAACGCCGCTGGAATACGCAAAAACGCCCGCGCTCGACGGGTTATTCCAAAAATCCACGGGTGGGACGGTGCTTACGATTCCAAAAGGGCTTGAAGTGGGAAGCGCTGTCGCAAACCTGAGTTTGCTGGGCTTTGATCCGCATACCTACAGGGGCCGCGCGATCATCGAGGCTGCGGGGCTGCATATGCCGATGAATGAGGACGATATGTACATCCGCTGCAATATGGTAACCTTTGAAGGAGACAGCTTTGAAACGAGCCGTATCAAGAGCTACAGCGCGTACGACATCGCCACACAGGTGGCGGAGCCGGTAATGAAGGAGCTTGCCGAAGAGGTGTTTGGAGGCGAATATGAGCTTCATTACTGCGGTTCGTTCCGCAATATTCTGATCGTAAAGGGCGGCAAAAAGCTGTATCCGGTAGACTTTGAACCTGCGCACGACATCATCGGCCAGGATATCGCGCCGTTTATCAGGACGGAGGGCAAACAGGCGAAATTTTTTGAACTGATGAAGAAATCATATGATTTCCTGAAGGATAAGGGAATCCCGGCAAACGGATTATGGTTCTGGGGCGCTTCTATCATGCCGGAAATCAAAGGAGATACGCGTGGACGCGTAGCGCTTTCAGAGACGCTGCTTATGGATGGGATTACAACGATTGCAGGTCTGCCAAATATTGGAACAGAACGTGAAGGACGCAGCTTTGACGATTTTCTGGAGGAGAAGCTTGAAAAAGCAGTGAAGGCAGTACGCGAATACGAGGACATCTATGTGCATATTCAGGAAACGGACGATTTGAGCCACGAACTGATGCCGGTGGAAAAAATGCAGGCAATCGAATCGATTGACCGCGTGTTTTTGAAGCCGTTTCTCGAAAGCATTGAGGATGATTATACCCTCTCGATTGCTTCCGACCATTTTACATTTTCGGATACGGGCAGCCACGGCGGGGAGCCGGTGCCGTTTTTATTCTACGATTCCACAGATGAAAAACAGCAGGACGGACGGTTTACCGAGCAGGATTGCAGGGATAAACACTTTGAGGTCACTGCCGCCCAGTTAAAGGGAATGCAGCATAATTAAGCTGGGTTTTCCGCTGGCAGGCTTTTTTGTTCAGCGAATAAGGTTTTATGGTAAAACCATATCAGGAGGAAGATCATATGGAACAGATGAACGGGAACCAGCAGCCAGGTGAAGGCAATAACAATCAGCAGCAACAGCAGCAGCCACCGGTACAGGAGCAGCAATACGCGCAGCAACCGCCACCGCCGCAGGGCCAGCAGTATGCCGGGCAGCAGCCAATGCAGGGGCAGCCGTATATGCAGCAGCAACCGCCAATCGAGCAGCATATCCATTACCATACGGCTCCGCCTGCCGCAACGAGGTCAAACGGGTGCGCGGCAGCAGGGTTTGTGTGCGCGCTGATTGGGCTGATTCTGTGTTGGGTGCCTTTCTTTGGAGCAATCCTATTGCTTTTGGGGCTTATTTTTTCGATCGTTGGCATTGCACTTTCAAAATCGAGGGGTGAAGGCAGGGGACTTGCGATTGCAGGCCTTGTGCTATCCCTGATTCCGCTGCTATTGGTCATTACGGGCGTCGTAGGTATTCTGGGCTGTTCCGGAATGCTGTAATAGTCTGCGATAAAGACTTTTCACGGCGGTATGCCGGAAAGAAACGCTTGACAGCGCTTTGCGATTTCTGATATAATATAAAATCATAAATAAAGACGAAACCAGTGATTCAGAAGAGTAACCGAAAGAACCGCTTTTCAGAGAGTGGCGGATGGTGAGATCGCCGCAGCACAGGACTTTGGGTGAATGGACTGATGAGGGCAGGGAGAAAGGCAGCGCGCCGAGTAATACCTGACGGGAATTCCCGCCGTTATGAGGGAAAAGCAGTTGATTGATTGCTTATGAGAGGACGCTTCGCGTCAATTCGGGTGGCACCGCAGAGGTTTCAGACCTTTGTCCCAGAGATTGGGACAAAGGTCTTTTTGTTTATGACAAATAAAACAATGTTGAAGGGAGAACAAGAAAATGGTAAAGATTCCGCACAGGCTCTATTTAAGTGAAGACGAGATGCCAAAGCAGTGGTACAATATGCGTGCAGATATGAAAGAAGTGCCGGATCCGCTCATCAATCCGGCGACAATGAAACCGGCAGTGGAGGAGGACCTCTATCCGGTTTTCTGCAAAAAACTGGCACATCAGGAGCTGGACAATGAGACGCGTTATGTGGACATCCCGGAAGAGATTCTCGAGATGTATAAAATTTACCGTCCGTCCCCGCTGATCCGCGCGTTCAATCTGGAAAAGGAGCTCGGTACGCCCGCCAAGATATACTACAAGTTTGAGGGCAATAATACGTCGGGCAGCCACAAGCTGAATTCAGCGATTGCGCAGGCTTATTATGCAAAGGACCAGGGCCTTACAGGTCTCACGACAGAGACGGGGGCAGGCCAGTGGGGCACGGCGCTCGCAGAGGCTTGCTCGTATTTCGGCCTTCCGCTCACAGTATTTATGGTCAAGGTTTCGTATGAGCAAAAGCCGTTCCGCAAGGCAGTTATGCAGACATTTGACGCGGATGTAATCGCAAGCCCCAGCACCACGACGCAAATCGGCAGGAAGATTCTCGAGGAGAATCCAAATACCTCAGGCAGCCTTGGCTGCGCGATTTCGGAAGCGGTGGAGAAGGCGGTTTCCACAGAGGGATACCGCTACGTGCTTGGTTCGGTGCTCAACCAGGTGTTGCTGCACCAGTCGATTATCGGACTGGAATCCAAAATAGCGATGGAAAAGCTGGACGAATATCCGGACGTGGTCATCGGCTGCGCCGGCGGCGGCTCCAACCTTGGAGGCCTCATCGCACCGTTTATGCAGGATAAACTCACAGGAAAGGCAAATCCGCGTATTGTTGCGGTAGAGCCTGCATCCTGCCCGTCCCTTACGCGCGGGAAATATGCGTATGATTTCTGCGATACCGGTAAAATTACGCCTATGGCTAAGATGTATACGCTTGGAAGTGGCTTTATCCCCTCGGCAAACCATGCGGGCGGCCTGCGGTATCATGGAATGTCGCCCATTCTTTCCAAATTGTATCATGACGGATACATGGAGGCGGTTTCCGTGGAGCAGAGCAAAGTGTTTGAAGCCGCCGTGCTTTTTGCAAAGAAGGAAACGATTCTTCCCGCACCGGAGTCCGCACACGCAATCCGCGCTGCGATTGACGAAGCGCTGCGTTGCAAGGAAACGGGAGAGGCAAAAACGATTCTCTTTGGCCTGACGGGAACCGGATACTTTGATATGACGGCATACGAATCCTATCACGATGGGAAAATGAACGACTACATCCCAACCGATGAGGAGCTTCAAAAGGGCTTTGACAGCCTGCCGGACGTATCCGCGCTGGAAAAGTAAGGTAAAGGAAAGAAGCCGTGCATCCAAAATGGAGGCACGGCTTTTTTATTGCAGCGAAAGGATTGAAAAGGGCCGCCAAAGGATGGGCGCAAAAAACGTGCAGGCTTGCAAAGCAGGAGCCGCTGACGTAAAATGAAAAGGATAACGACGAAGGGAGTACCTTATGAAAAAAATTTTGAGTTTTTTTACCAGCCGGATGTTCATTGTGTTCGCGTTGATTGGCATTCAGGCATGGATTATTATCAGCCTGTTTCTTTATTTTGACGAACAATCAGAGTTTATCCGTACGATATTTTTCATACTCAGCCTTGTTATGGCTCTCTATATCGTGAATAAAAGGCAAAATTCTTCCTATAAGCTGGCATGGATCATACCGATCCTCGTGCTGCCTGTGCTTGGAATTTTACTGTATCTGTTTTTCAGCCAGCGGCAGCTGAGCCGGAAAATGAGGAGGCGGGCAAAAGAGGTATATGAGGGCACGAATAAGCTGCTCGGTCAGGACCGCAGGATCGTTCGCGAAATCGGACAACAGGACAAAAACGTACAGCGGCAATCGGACTATATTCGCAATGCCAGTATGTTTCCGGTTTACGACCAAACAAAAACGCAGTATTTCCCAATGGGCGTGGACTTTTTCGAGCAGCTTAAAATTGAGCTTGAAAAAGCCGAGCGGTATATTTTCATGGAATATTTTATCGTGCAGGAAGGCGTGATGTGGAATAGTATTCTTGAAATACTCAAGCGAAAGGTAAGCGAAGGCGTAGACGTCCGGTTTATGTACGACGACATGGGCTGTGCGCGTACGCTTCCATACCATTATTATAAAAAACTACGTGAAATGGGTATCAAATGCGTGGTGTTCAACACTCTGAAGCCGGAGCTTTCCTCCATCTTCAACAACCGCGACCACAGGAAAATTACCGCCATAGACGGACACACCGCGTTTTGCGGCGGGGCAAACCTGGCGGATGAGTACATCAATGCCATTCAACGTTTCGGCACATGGAAAGACGCGACAATTATGCTCAAGGGCGCGGGGGCGTGGTCTCTCACGCTTATGTTCCTGCAGGCGTGGGAGTTCATGACGCAGGAGGATTCCGATTATTCGGTGTTCCGCCCTGAGGAACGGTTTATCCGCGAATATGAATCGGACGGCTATGTGCAGCCATTCTCAGATGATCCGATGGATAACGAATACGTCAGCGAAAACACCTATCTGAATATGATTAACAGGGCGACGGATTACATTTATATTAATACGCCATACCTGATTTTGGATAACCAGCTGATGTCTTCGCTTACCAATGCAGCAAAGAGCGGGGTGGACGTACGCATCACAACGCCCCATATACCGGACAAAAAAATGGTGTTTTTGGTAACGCGCGCCTATTATGAGCAGCTTTTGGAGTCGGGTGTGAAGATATACGAATATACGCCGGGCTTTATCCATTCCAAAACCTTTGTGTGCGACGACAAGCTCGGGATTGTCGGAACGATTAATCTGGATTACCGCAGCCTGTTTTTGCACTATGAATGCGGAGTGTGGATGTATCAGACATCCGCGATTGCAAAGCTCAGGGAGGATTACCTCAATACGCTTGGCGAATGCCAGGAAGTCACTTATGAAGAGGCGCGGGGCAGGAAGTGGTATGTACGCCTGATGCAGGCGCTGCTTCGCGTGTTCGCCCCGTTGATGTAAAATAACTTATTCGAAATATCGGGTTGCATTGAGGCCTGTCCGTTGCATCAGCTGATAGAAGATATCTTTCTCGATGCCGGTCAGGTCTTTTGTGATCTCTTCACACCATTGATCGCCAATGGCCCGTGTCTTTGGATAGATACTCCACGCTTTTTCAGTCGGGCGCACATTCAGCGAGCGGCTGTCATCGCTGTTGGTGCTGCGGGTGATATATCCCTGCTGCTCCATACGTGCAAGCGTTTTTGCGACCGTGCTTTTATCCATGTCAAGCATTTCTCCAAGCTTGTTTTGCGTAAGGACTTTGTGGTCGCAGATGCACATGATAAAGGTCGCCTGCCCCTTGGAAAGGGAAAGCGGTTTTAAATTTTCTTCGAGATACATTTGTGTCTTTCTGTACAGGGTGGAAATCTCTTTCAACATATTAGGCATTTCGGACATAGAATTCATCTCCTGAATGGTTGGGATTGCAACTTTTATTGTAGCTCTCATTGTTGGGGTTGTCAATCGAGGATACGGGAAACAAATCTCAGAATGATTCTTGACAATGTTTCGATTTTTTATTAAACTATCAATATAGTTGCAAATGCAACTGAAAGCTACTGCGTGTAGCTTGTTTTTTTGCTCATATAGTTGCAAGTGCAACTATAAAAATAATTTTAAAGATTGAAATGGGGGAATCATATGCCAAAGCAAGTGGCAGAAAACAAAATGGGCGTTATGCCCGTCAATAAGCTATTGATCTCGATGTCTGTGCCCATGATGCTTTCCATGCTGATCCAGGCGCTTTACAATGTTGTGGACAGCATGTTTGTAGCGCAGGTCAGCGAGAATGCTCTGACAGCCGTATCGCTTGCGTTTCCGATCCAGAACCTGATGATCGCAGTGGGTACGGGTACGGGAGTCGGAATCAATGCGCTTTTGTCAAGAAGCCTTGGGGAAAAGAATTTCAAACGCGTCAATAAAACGGCAAATCATGCGGTATTCCTTGCACTTTTAAGCTTCATTGTATTTGCGTGCGTTGGGATATTCTGTTCAAGGGCCTTTTTCGAGATACAGACAGATATTTCGGAAATCGTGGATTATGGGACAAGCTACATGACGATTTGCTGCGTTTTTTCAGTTGGATTATTTGGCCAGTTTGCCTTCGAGCGGCTGCTGCAATCCACAGGAAAAACGTTCTATACGATGATCACGCAACTCATCGGCGCAATCATTAATATCATACTCGATCCGATTATGATATTCGGCTATTTTGGTTTCCCGGAAATGGGCGTCGCGGGCGCGGCTCTCGCGACGGTTACCGGGCAAATTGTTGCCTGCATTGTCGCCGCGGTGATCAATAAGAAAAAGAATACGGAAATTACGATGTCGCTTAAAAAATTCCGTCCAAGCGGAAAAATTATCAAACGGATCTATTCGGTTGGCATACCGTCGATCATCATGGTTTCCATCAGCTCGATCATGAACTTTGGAATGAATGTGATTTTGCTTGCCTATTCGTCGACTGCGGCGGCTGTATTCGGAATTTATTTTAAACTGCAAAGCTTTGTATTTATGCCTGTGTTTGGACTCAATAACGGTATGGTGCCGATTATTGCGTATAATTACGGGGCGCGTAAAAAGACGCGCATTACGAAAACGATCAAGCTGAGCATCATTTATGCTGTCGGTATTATGCTGATAGGCCTTCTGGTATTCCAACTGTTCCCGGCCCAGTTACTCTCCATCTTCAACGCATCGCAGACAATGATGGAAATCGGAACCACCGCCCTGCATGTTATCAGCCTGAGCTTTGTATGCGCGGGATTTGGAATCGTAACGTCTTCCGTATTCCAGGCGCTTGGGAACGGTGTGCTGAGTATGGTTGTATCGATTGTCCGGCAGCTTGTGGTGCTTCTTCCGGTGGCATACCTGTTTTCCGTGTTTGGGGGACTCGACACCGTATGGTGGGCGTTCCCGATTGCAGAGGTTGCGGCGGTTGTTTTGTGTATCCTGTTCCTGAAACGGGTATACAAAAAGGAAATCAATCCGCTTGTGGAAGAGCAGGACGCGCCAATGCAGGAGGTTTATTCCTGAAAACGAATGCGTACAGGTGAAGACGCAAAGAGTATGTAACCCTGCGGCGCACGTTCAGGTGCGAAGGGGTGGCCGCAAAATTTTGCTTTGATGCAAAAAACGGACGCAATGCCTTGTTTGGCGGTGCGTCCGTTTGTTTTTGTTGACCGCGGCGGTGCAAAGCCTTGCCTGTCGCTTTCACAAGCCGCTTTTAGAGATAAAGAGATATAACGATCATGCACTCAGCGAATCGCCTGGGAAACGGGTTCCGCCGCTTCCGTGCGGGACGTCTGCAGGTTTTGTGCAAAATTTTGCACAACGTTCGGTGTGGAGGATAGTCCGACAAAAATCATCACCAAACCGAGAATGATCACTGCGGATAACGCCGCAAATTTGAGAGCCATATTGTGCACCATGTTTACACTTCCTTTCTATCAGTCATGATTCGTTCTGCTTCTAAAATAGACACTTTTCCTGACATGGAAACATTAAATACATTGATTTTAAAAGAAAGTTTTGGATTGTGGTTGCTATCGGCGAATTTGTGTAGTAAAATAATTGAGGATACAAAGAACCTTTAAATTGGTACAGAGAGGCTGATAAGGTTGATACATCATTTTTATGCGGTTACAACGTCTTTCTGGTGCACAGAAGACGTTTTTTTGTGCCAGTGCAAAACAAAAACGGGAGGAAATTCATGAAACATTTATTGGATCCAATGGATATCTCTGTGGAAGAGATAGACGAACTTTTAGACCTTGCGGGAGACATTATCAAAGAACCGACCAAATACCAGGAAGTGTGCCGGCACAAAAAGTTGGCGACACTTTTTTTTGAGCCTTCAACGCGCACGCGCCTGAGTTTTGAGGCTGCCATGCACGAGCTTGGCGGCGATGTAATCGGCTTTGCAGGGGCGGACAACAGCTCCGCTTCCAAAGGAGAAAGCGTCGCGGATACGGTGCGCACGGTGGAATGCTACGCAGACATCATTGCAATGCGCCATCCAAAGGAGGGTGCTGCAATGGTCGCCTCGCAAAACGTGCAGATACCGATCATCAACGCGGGCGATGGCGGGCACCAGCATCCCACGCAAACTTTGACAGACCTTCTCACGATACGCTCCTTAAAGGGGAGGCTCGATAATCTGACAATCGGAATGTGCGGAGACCTGAAATTCGGCAGGACGGTGCATTCGCTGATTCGCGCGCTGTCCCGGTACGAGAATATCAAGTTTGTGCTGATTTCTCCAAAGGAACTGAAAGTGCCGCGCTACGTAAAAGAGGATGTGCTCAAAAACAACAAAAATGTGACATACGTGCAGTACGAACGTCTGGAGGAGATTATCTCAGAGCTTGATATCCTTTATATGACGCGCGTGCAGCGTGAGCGCTTCTTTAACGAAGAGGATTATGTACGCCTGCGTGACAGCTATATCCTCGACACGGAAAAAATGAAACGTGCAAAAGAGGATATGATTGTAATGCACCCGCTCCCCAGGGTAAATGAAATCTCTGTTGAGGTGGACAAGGATCCGCGAGCGGCTTATTTCCGGCAGGCGTTGTTTGGCAAATATGTCCGTATGGCCCTTATCATGACGATGTTGGAGGTAAATGCGTAATGCTGAGTATCGATAGTTTGGAAAGAGGAGTGGTAATCGACCACATCAAGGCTGGAAAGGCTATGAGTATTTATAATTATCTCGGACTTGACAAGCTTGATTGCGCCGTAGCGATTATCAAGAATGTAAAAAGCAACCGTATGGGAAAGAAAGATATCATCAAAATTGAAGATGAGATCGAGACAGACCTTGCCATGCTGGGGTTCATTGATCCGAATATCACGGTGAATATCATCGACAACGGGAAGATTATCGATAAAATGAACCTGACGCTCCCTACGCGCGTGGTGAATATTGTAAAGTGCAAAAATCCGCGCTGCATTACGTCTGTAGAGCAGGAATTACCTCATGTGTTCAATCTGGCGGATGAGGAACGCGGCGTATACCGCTGTGCATACTGCGAACAACAGGCGGAACGGTAAAAAATAATTTGCATAAATATTCATTTTGATGTATAATTATAAATGTTGAAACCAGAATAAAAATAAGGAAGGTTTTTTTGATATGAAACATTTACTCAAAATGAGCGATCTCTCAAAAGAGCAGATCATTGAAATACTCGATTTGGCGGACAAGCTGAAAGCGGAGAATAAACAGGGCGTGAAGCATCCGCTTCTCGCGGGCAAGACGCTGGGCATGATTTTCCAGAAGTCTTCCACGCGGACGCGCGTATCGTTTGAGGTAGGGATGTACCAGCTCGGCGGCTATCCCCTGTTTTTGTCTTCGAACGACCTGCAAATAGGCAGGGGAGAGCCGGTGGAAGATACAGCGCGCGTACTCTCCCGCTATCTTGACGGGATTATGATCCGCACCTTCGCGCAGAAGGAAGTTGAGGATCTTGCCAAATACGGCAGCATTCCGATCATCAACGGCCTCACCGACTTTGCGCATCCGTGCCAGGTGCTTGCGGATCTGATGACCATCCGTGAATACAAAAAGAGTTTTGACGGACTTAAGATGGCGTATATCGGCGACGGCAACAACATGGCAAATTCGCTGATCGTAGGAGGATTAACGGTTGGAATGGAGGTCGCCTGCGCGATACCGGAAAACTATTACCCAGACCAGTCTGTGCTCGAGTTTGCAAAGGGAAATCCGAAGTTCTCTATTTCCGGCGATGTTTATGCCGCGGCAAAGGATGCGGACGTGCTCTTTACAGACGTTTGGGCGTCCATGGGCCACGAGGCGCAGGTAAAGGAGCGCCAGCAGGCGTTTCAGGGCATCCAGATCAACAGGGACGTTATGGCTGTGGCAAAGCCGGATGCGATGGTACAGCACTGCCTGCCCGCGCACAGGGAGGAAGAAATCACAACGGACGTATTCGAAGCGCACGCACAGGAGATTTTTGACGAAGCGGAAAACCGTATGCACGCGCAAAAGGCTGTTATGGTCATGCTGATGGGAGATCAATAAAGTATCTGCGGAGCATAAAAGCAACAGAAGACTATCCACAATAAAATTGTTTCAAAATGAAATGCTGTGCGAAAATAAAACGCACGGCATTTTTTTGTGATTTTAATGTTCACAATACGCCGTTTGGTTACAAATGAAGCAAAGAAACAGGCCTGTGCGCGGCACAGGAGTCACGGGAGTAAAAAATAATCGGAGGGAAATCAAATGGCAAAGTATATTGACGATAGTTATAAGCTGTACATCGGCGGGAAATGGGTGGATGCGAGCGACGCGGGCACTTTTGAAACGTATTGCCCGGCAAACGGGGAACGCCTTGCAACGTGCGCGGAGGCGACGGAGCAGGACGTGGATCACGCAGTAAAGGCGGCATGGAAGGCATGGGAAACGTGGAAGGACGTCAGCCCGGAAGAACGTCAGAGAATACTGATTAAAATTGCGGAAATTATTGAGGATAACAGAGAGCGCCTTGCACAAATCGAGATGATGGATAACGGTAAGCCCATTCGTGAGACAATGGGTGCGGACGTACCGCTTGCGGCGGACCATTTCCGTTATTTTGCGGGTGCAGTCCGCACGGAAGAAGGCGAAGCGGTGATGCTCGACAAAAACACACTGAACCTCATCCTGCGCGAACCGATTGGCGTAGTGGGGCAGATCGTTCCATGGAATTTTCCTTTCCTGATGGCGGCATGGAAGCTCGCCCCGGTGCTTGCAGCCGGCTGTTGCACGGTATTGAAATCCTCCAGCAGTACACCGCTCAGTATGCTTGAGTTTGCAAAGCTGACGCAGGATGTACTCCCGCCGGGCGTATTTAACGTAATCACAGGCAAGGGCTCAAAGTCGGGCGAATATATGCTGAAAAACAAAGGCTTCAGCAAGCTTGCGTTTACAGGCTCTACAGAGGTCGGCATATCGGTTGCCGAGGCCGCCGCAGAGAAGATGATTCCGGCGACACTCGAGCTGGGTGGAAAATCCGCGAATATCTTCTTTGACGATTGTAACTGGGATATGGCAATGGAAGGCGTACAAATGGGCATCCTGTTCAATCAGGGGCAGGTGTGCAGCGCAGGCTCGCGCGTTTTTGTACAGGAGGGTATCTACGATAAATTTGTTGCGGATGCAGTGGAGCGTTTCAATCGCGTCAAAGTCGGCGAGCCGTGGAAGGAAGATACGCAGATGGGCGCGCAGATATCGGAAGGACAACTCAAAAAGATATTGGACTATATTGAAATTGGCAAAAAGGAAGGGGCAAAGGTGGCGTGCGGCGGAGAACGCATGACGGAAAACGGCCTTGGCAAAGGCTGCTTTATGCGGCCCACGCTCCTCGTTGATGTGACAAACGATATGCGCGTCGCGCAGGAAGAAATATTTGGGCCCGTAGCGGTTGTCATCAAATTCCGTACGGAGGAAGAAGCGATCGAAATGGCGAACGACAGCGATTACGGCCTGGCCGGCGGGGTATGGACAAAGGACCTCAATCGTGCCATCCGTGTTGCGCGCGGCGTGAAGACGGGACGTATGTGGGTAAACACATACAACTCCTTCCCGGCAGGCGCGCCGTTTGGCGGATATAAGGAATCAGGAATCGGGCGCGAGACACATAAGGTGATCCTGGAGCATTATACGCAAATGAAGAATATTTTGATCAACCTTTCAGAAAAACCCGCGGGTATGTTTTAAATCGATCTTCATATTGATTTCAGGAAAAGGGAATGGCCGCCGCCGTTCCCTTTGTTTTGTAAATTTTTAAATAAAGGGCTTGACAGGGAAAGATGTTGGGCATATAATTAATTTAAACTTTAAATTAATTGATAAATAAATGCCGGTATCGGCGATGAAAACAAATCTCAACACAGGATGCAAACAAAAAAACAGGAGGATGGATTTATGCCACTATACGAAGGAACAGAAAACGTATTGAATGAAATCAGCGTAAAGCCTGAGGTCAGGGAATCGGTCGTGCAGGGTACGGACACAGTGGTCGCAGCAATCGCAGACGCATTTTCCGTAACGGAGCACGCAAATATAGCGCTTGACGGATGGTATGGCGTAGAATTTGAAAAGATTGCGGGATGGATTGGAAAAGAGCTTGAAAAAAGAGGGATTGAGGCGCAGCTTCTTCCGGCGGCGCATTATGCGCTGCCTGCGGATAAAATGGCGGAGTATAAAAAGACCTTTGTTACGGACGATCCGTCGTTTGGCTGGGTGAACGATAGCGGTACCATCAGTGACGTGATGGATCCGGGCAAAGTCAGCGAACTGAAAAAAGAGCTTGCTTCGCGCAAACAGGCAACCCTGGTTTATGGATACGGCAGCGCGGTGGAAGAGCTTTATAGCGAATATGACAAAGTATTTTATTTTGATAAAACGCAGCAGCCCATGCTGTGGCAGATGTGGGGCGGGGAACTGGTTCCCTTTGGCGAGACGCAGCCTAAAAAGGATTACAACTGGAAGGAATATTATTATTGCGATTACTACCTGCTGATCCGCCAGAAATTTAATTTGTTTGGCAAAGCGGATTACTATGTGCAGGCGGTCAGCGCGGACGACCTGAAGCTGATGCCTATGGAGAGCTACCGGGAAATCGCCTCCACGCTTGTGAAATACCCGATCAAGGAAGTGGAGATATATCAGCCCGGCCCGTGGGGAGGATACCGCTTCAAAGATTTGTGGGATGTAAAAGGGCTTTCGTGCAGCGGCTGGAACGAGCTTGCGGGCGTAGAGCTTGGAGTGATGGCGGATATTGGAGACGGGATTGTGATCAATATGCCGTTTTCGAATATGACTTACTATGGAAAAGAGCTTGTCGGTGAAACCATTGATAAGGAATATCCCGGACTGTTCCCGCTTAGCGTCTGGTGCGACGACGGGTATTTCGAAAAGCCGGTATCGCAGGAAAGAAGCAGTATGCCGATCCACAACCATCCAAGTACGGATTACGTAAAGAAGCATTTTAACGAGCCTCTTGGACGGTATGAAACCTACTACATTATGGAAGCATATGAAGGGGCGAATACGCTCATGGGCTTCAAGGATGACGCAGATCTTGAAGCATGGGAGAGAAAATGCCGGGAATCCGATAACAAAACATTTTTTGAGGACTGGAAGGATTATGTGTGCCGCTGGGAATCGCGGGTGGGAGACCTGTATCTGATCCCGCCGGGAACAGACCACGGCCACGGCGGAAACCAGATGGTGCTTGAGATGGATACCTGCCCGTCTGTAGCGGGTACGGAATACTCCTTCTTCTCGTACGGATATGCGGCAAAGACATGGGATGATAACGCGAAATCTATGACAGGAAGCCCGATGAAAATGCAGCCGGATCATGTTTTCCCAAACAGCAGGTGGCGCAGGGAAAGCTACGTGAAGGATCATCTGCGCGCACAGCGCAGCGTTGTGAAGTGGACGAAGGACTACTATAAAGAGCGGTATTCCAGCCTGCCGGAAATGCCGTTTGAAATCGAGCGTATCCTTTATTATGACAGGGCTGAAAATGATACGGAAGGGAAATTCGCACAAGTACTGACCTTAGCGGCCGGCAAGAGCGCGATCATCCGTTCCAAAAAGAATCCGGAGCTTTGCACGCGCCTGAATCGTTATCAGGCGGCGGTAATTCCCGCGTCATTTGGGGAATATGAAATTTTGAGTGAAGAAAGCGGCGGAGAGAACACGATCGCATTGATTCGTCTCAAAAAAGGCTGAGAAAACCGAATCCGGCAAACGTGTATGGGAAACGCCGGGACACGGTAACTGGAACAGGGCACAGGACGGCTGTGCCCTGTTTTTTAAGAAGCGTAGGAATCTATTGAGATTTCGTTAAAAAACGTTTAAAATAATAGTAAAAGACGATTCAGGAGTTAGCCATGGCACAGGGACGCATTAACAACAAAAAAATGAAAGAGATTAATGCACAGAATATCCTCAGTGAAATTCGTAAGGCGGGAAATATCTCGCGAAAGGACCTTTCGGCTAAGACCGGCCTTACTACTGGAACCGTCACGAATATCACGGCTATGCTGATCGAACAGAACTATGTGATCGAAACGGGAAGCGGAGAGTCTGAGCTGGGCGGCAGAAAGCCGATCCTGCTCGAGCTGAACGCCAAAGCGGGTTATGCGGTGGGCCTTGAGCTCGACGTAACGAATATTGTCTGCGTAGTGAGTGATTTCAAAGCCGACGTGCTGTATGGCAAACGCGTGCAGATCGACCTTGCGGAGGGCAGGGACGAAATCATCGAGCGAATGGCGCAGATTGTAGAAAAGGCAATCGAAGAAGTTGGAATCGAAAAGGAACAGGTTTTGGGCCTTGGGCTTGCAATTCCCGGGCCCTGTAATTATGCAAAGGGCATAATGATCAATCCGCCCAATTTTCCCGGATGGCTCAATGTGCCAATCAAAGACATCCTCGAAGACAGGCTCGGGCTGAAGATTTTTACAAGCAAGGAGACCTCGTGCGCTGTGCTTGCGGATTACTGGTTTGGAGCGGACGCCGGGAGCCAGCGTATCTTTGGAATCACGGTTGGGGAAGTTGGCATAGGAGGCGCGCTGGTTTTAAACGGACGAATCTTCCAGGAGAAGGAAGGCGAATCCATGGACATTGGGCACACGGTTGTGCAGGTAGACGGTTATCCCTGCACCTGCGGAAACAGGGGCTGCCTTGAGGCGCAGGCAAACGGGCAGGCTGCCGTCCGCTATGCGAAAGAATTTCTGGCAGGCGGGCAGGAGAGCAGGCTGAAAGGGCACGTCACATTTGAGGATGTTGTTGCAGGCGTGACGGAGGGAGACGAGGTGTGTGTGGAGGCGGTCAAAAAGTGCGCCTTTTATATCAGCATGGCGGTTGGAAATACACTGTGCCTGTTAAGCCCGCAAAAGATATGCTTTGGTGGAGATTTTATCGACGAATGCCCGCTTTTATATGAGAAGGTTGTTGAATATCTGGAACGGATGGAGTATCCGGTCGGCGCGCGCGAAGCAAAGAAATCGTTGTTTGCATTCGGAGAACGAAATGGCGCGATGGGAGGATTGGCACTGGTTTTTGAAGCTTTCTCCCGCATATAGCCCAAATATAAAAACGCCTGATGATAATCAGGCGTTTTTTGTTGCCTTGTTCAGGAATCGGCAGACTCCTTCGCAACGGATGCGTCAGTGCGCTCTTCAGCCACTTTCCACGAAGGCTTGCGGAACCGGTAAATGAGGAGAGGAATTGCCGTTAAAAGGATCGTTCCAAGCAGGATAAACAGAATATACCCCGCGTGCTCGTCCGGCTTGAGCGAAGCGGGAGGGAAGAAGCTGGTGACGATCACAAAGCCCACCCCGATAAGCCCTATTACGGAAATGATTGCAGCGCCAACCTTGCCGCCGGGAAGCTGAAACGCGTGCTTCTCATTGGGGTGGCGTTTGCGGTAAATAAATCCGGACAGAAGAATAAAAATATATACAATGCAATATAATACGACCGCCATGGTGAGGATTGTATTAAATACGCCGTTTGTTCCGGGAATAAATACAAAAATCAACGCGATCGCGGTGACGATTACAGCCTGAAGGATCATCAGGGGAACCGGAATATCGCGTTTGTTTGTTTTCTGGAATACGGGCGGAAGAGAACCGGCTCTTGCGCTTTGCAGCATGCCACGCGAAGGGCCGACTGTCCAGGCGGAGATTTCTGTGATGCACGATAGCGCAATCATTGCAGCAATGATAATCGTGATCCAGCCCACGCCCCAGTTGTTGAACATAACGGAAAAGACCTGCGCGGGATCTGCAAGCGCAATTTTACTCTCCGCAACCAGAGAGTCGGTGATAAGGCCCGCATAAGTAAATAATCCCGCGGTGAGGCATGTCGCCAGTATAATCGCCCGCGGATAATTTTTTCTTGGGTTATCGATGCGGTTTGCAAAGCTGGAAGCCTGCTCCATGCCCGCAAAAAGGAATATGATGCCTGAAAGGCGCGAGAGCGTCCCAATATCTCCTGCGTTGGGGATCATGTCGCTTAAAGACGGCGCTTCAAAAACGCCGGGGTTGTTGGTAAATGTATAAATCGTCCCAAAAATGAGCAGTACCGCAAGCGGGATAAAGAGGCCGATGATCGTGCCGTAGGTGCTGATCAGCGTAATGGGAACGCCCTTTATGATCAGGAAGGTAATCAGCCAAAAAACTGCGATCACAATAAGGCCAATAAAAATGTTGTTGCTCAACAGGGATTTCGCACCCAGCATGGTTGCGATCATATCCGCAAACGCGGCGCCCACGGTCACCATACCAAAGCACATCTGTACCCAAATCAGCCATGCAGCCATAAAACCCCAGCGCGGGGACATCGCTTTGCTGATCCAAACGGAAGGCCCTCCATCTACCGGCATTGCCGTGGCGAACTCCGCGGACACAAAGGAAATGGGGATTACGAACATAAGCACCGCAAAGATCATGAACGATACGGATTCCCAGCCTGCGTAGGCAATGTTTGGGATGCGGCGTACCGAAGCAAAATAAGCCATTGTTAAAAATATTAATTGTAAGAACGTTATTTTTTTCATTGTGATACTTCCCAAAGCTTTTTTGTAGTAACAGTTTCATTATTAATAAACAACAATTTCCGGATTATGCAGGAAAGCAAATAATTTTAATTGTTTTGAATAAATGAAAAACAGTTGGGTATAAGTAAACTATCAATACGATTTGGGGGAATTGAGTATGGAAGGATCAAAAAGAGCCTGTGCGGAAACGACGCACATCGTAATGTCTGAGGATATTAACCAGCTTGGGAACCTGCATGGCGGCACGCTCATGCAATGGGTAGATATCGTTGGGGCAGTCGCCGCTACAAGGCATGCGCATACCATTGTAACGACAGCCGCACTCGACAGTATGGATTTTAAGCATCCGGTTCCGCTTGGGGCTATCGTAACGCTGCAGGCGGTCGTCACATGGACGGGGCGTACGTCGCTTGAAGTGCGTGTAGACGTATACAGCGAAAAGGCACGCAGTGAAAAAAAGACGCGAACCAATACCGCATACCTGGTTTTTGTAGCGCTGGGCTACGATGGAAACCCGCAGGAGGTGCCGGAATTCCTGCCGGAGACAAGCGAGGAAAAGCTGGAGTACGAGCGTGCGCTGCAACGGCGCGAAGAGCGTTTGAGAAGGAAAAACGCCGGGTTTTGATATTTTGTACACATGAACGAAACAAACTGTCAAATGCGTTATGATTATTACAAAAGCTTGTGGAGCTATGGACTTGAAGGACGATTTTCATTAAGATGAAGCTAACAGAGGAACACATTTCATCGACAAAGTAACAAAATGTCTTTTTACCGAATTTTTTTCGGTGTTATATTAATCCAAATTCTAAGGAGGACGCCGTTATGGCTCGTATCAAAGATTTTATTGACACTACAGATTTTACAAAGAAAGAACTCGTTGAGATGATTGACCTCGGAATAGCAATCAAAAAATGTATCAAATTGGGATATTATCCACAGCTTATGAAAAATAAGGTGCTGGGTATGATTTTTGAGCAGTCGTCCACGCGCACAAGGGTTTCCTTTGAAACTGCAATGGCGCAGATGGGCGGGCACGCACAATACCTCGCGCCGGGCCAGATACAAATGGGCAAGCATGAATCCGTGAGCGATACGGTGAAGGTGCTTTCAAGGCTGGTCGATATTCTGATGGCGCGCGTAGAGCGTCACGGCACGGTTGTTGAGATGGGCAGAGCAGCCTCCATTCCGGTCATCAACGGAATGAGCGACTATAACCATCCCACGCAGGAAATGGGCGATGCAATCACCATGAAAGAGCATCTTCCCAAGGGTAAGAAGATGGAGGATTGCAAGGTTGTATTCGTGGGCGACGCGACGCAGGTTTGCGCCTCGCTTATGATGCTTACCACAAAGCTTGGCATGAACTTTGTGCAGTTTGGGCCGAAGGGTTTTCAGCTCAAGGAAAATTTCCAGAAAATCGCGGAAGAAAACTGCAAGGTTTCAGGCGGCAGCTTCCTGATCACGGAAGATGAAGACGAGGCCATCAAGGATGCTGACTTTATTTATACGGATGTTTGGTATGGACTGTATGAAGCGGAGCTTTCCAAGGAAGAACGCATGCGTATTTTCTATCCAAAATACCAGGTGGATGCGGCAATGATCGCAAAGGCTTCTCCTGAGGTAAAATTCATGCACTGCCTGCCCGCATCGCGCGGCGAGGAAGTAACGGACGAAGTAATCGACGCGCCGTATTCCATCGTTATCGACGAAGCGGAAAATCGCCTGACAGCGATGCGCGCGCTTCTCGTGTACTTTATGTATCCGGAAAAACCAGTCGATATGGTAGCGCGTGATGCTTCCAAGGCCGGACTGGAAGCGTACATGAAAGAAATCAAGCTAATCTGAACCTGACTTCTGCGGGGGCGGTTTCCGCCCCCAAAAAAATATTGATACCGATGCTTCCGTCGGTGCATAACGAGGGCGGAAGCGTGGAATAATAAGGTAATATAATTACGCGCAAAAGCTTTGTTCCCCGTTGAAACCATCCCTTTCGAGGGATAGCAGCGAAGGCAAAGCATGTGCAACTGAGAAGGAGGAATGGTAGATGATGGCTACAAAGAAGAAATTCAAATTGTTTGACGCTGTCCTCGCGGCGGTATGTATCGTGCTTGTTGTGGAAGCGGTAGCGCCTGCGGCGGCAATCGGTCCATGGCAGTACATTTGGTGGGCAATCATGCTCATTGCTTTTTTCCTGCCGTACGGAATGATTTCCGCAGAGCTCGGAACAACCTACGACGATGAGGGCGGACTTTACGATTGGGTAAAGCGTGCATTCGGACGTAAGAACGGATCGCGCGTCGCGTGGTACTATTGGGTTAATTTTCCGCTGTGGATGGCGTCGTTGGCGGTTTTGTTCACAGATATCCTGATGGCGGTTACAGGCGCGGAGATCAACTGGATCGTAACTCTCGTCATACAGCTCGTATTTATCTGGGTTGTTATATTAATCAGCAATTATCGGGTGAGCCAAAGCAAATGGCTTATCAATATTGGAACGATCGTCAAAGTAATATTGATCGTGGCGATGGGCGTACTGGGTATTTACGGCGCGGTTGTAAACGGCTTTGCAAATTCAGGCTCGCTCGCTGACATCTCGCCCCTGATGGGTATTTCGTTTATATCGATCATCCTGTTTAACTTTATGGGCTTTGAGGTCGTTACGACGTTTGCAGGCGACATGCAAAATCCAAAGAAGGAAATTCCAAAGGCGATTGTTGTCGGCGGTATCCTGATTGCGATATTCTACTTATTTGGCGCATTCGGCGTGAGCGCTGCGATTCCATATAACGAGCTTTCCGTAGACAGTGGATTTATGGATGCGGCAGGTATATTGCTGGCAAGCGCACCGGGCATCTTCCTTGTGATTATCGGCATTCTGTTTATGTTTTCACTCATTGCAAACCTTTCTTCGTGGTCGTTTGGCGTCAACTATGTCGCAATGTATGCGGCGCGCGATCATGCAATGCCCAAGGTATTCGAAAAAGAAAACAAAGACGAGGTGCCGTCGAGCGCCAACATTATCAATGGAGTGGTGGCAACGGTCATTGTGGTGATCGCTGCGATTCTCGGGCAGGTAAACCCGGACGCAGTCGATTCCTTCTGGACATTGTTTGCCCTTAACGTAGTAACGCTGCTCGCATCCTACATTTTCCTGTTCCCGGCCTTCCAAAAGCTGCGTAAGACCGATCCGGACAGGGAACGCCCCTATAAAGTACCGGGCAAAAAAGGCATGATCGGCCTTATGACATGGGTGCCGTTCGCGCTGCTGATTCTGGCGATCATATTCCTGCTGTTCCCTTACAATGCGGATACGGGAATGCTGGAGCCGGATGTAGTGCTGATCATCGGCGTGGTGATTTCTGTGGTGCTTGGTGAAATCATTGCCGCGGTTACCACAAGGAAAGCGCCGCCGGATGCGGTTAAGCAAAAAGAGTAACTTATGGCGGCCTTAACGCCGCCGGAAATAAGGATATTGAAAGTGAAAGGTAGTGTTTAATATGAAAAATTATACTTCAAAACCAAAGGCGGACGGCTTCCGGATGCCGGGAGAATTTGAGCATCACGACGGTTGCTGGATTCTGTGGCCGCAGAGGCCTGATAACTGGAGGCTGGGCGGAAAGCCCGCGCAAAAGGTGTTCGTCGAGGTTGCAAAGGCCATTAATAAATTTGAGCCTGTTACAGTTGGCGTGAACGAAGACCAATACGAGAATGCAAGGGGAATGCTCCCTGAGGATATCCGCGTTGTGGAACTCTCGAACGACGATTCCTGGATTCGCGATTGCGGCGCAACATTTGTCGTAAACGACAAGACAGGCGAAGTACGCGGCGTAGATTGGACGTTCAATGCGTGGGGAGGCCTTGTTGACGGCCTGTACTTCCCGTGGAACCTGGACGACGAGGTCGCGCGCAAAATGTGCGATATGGAATATAAGGGCAGATACCGCCTGGATGATTTTGTCCTGGAAGGCGGCAGCATCCACTCGGATGGCGAAGGCACGGTCATGGTGACCGAGGAATGCCTGCTTTCCGAAGGCAGGAACCCGCAGCTTTCAAAAGAAGAGATTACGCAGGTTTTGTGCGATTACCTTGGGGCTGATAAGGTAATCTGGCTGAAAAACGGTATCTATCTTGACGAGACCAACGGCCATGTCGATAATATCTGCTGTTTTGTGAAGCCGGGTAAGGTGTTGCTCGCATGGACGGACGACGAAAACGATCCGCAGTATGCGATTTCCAAGGAGAATTATGATATCCTCGAAAATACGACGGATGCAAAGGGCAGGAAGATTGAAATCGTAAAGATGTATGTTCCTTCCCCTGTGACGATCACAAAAGAGGAATCCGAAGGCGTTGATGCGGTAGATGGTACGCTCCCTCGTGAGGAAGGCGACAGGCTTGCGGCTTCCTATGTCAATTTCTATATTGCAAACGGCGGAATCGCGGTTCCGGGTTTTGGCGATCCGAACGATGAAAAAGCGGTACAGACGCTTAAGGAATGCTTCCCGGACAGGGAGATCGTCCAGATCCCCGCGCGGGAAATCCTGCTTGGCGGCGGAAACATCCACTGTATTACGCAGCAACAACCCTCAGGGAAAAGATAAGACATTCATCTACTTAAAAGGCACATGGGGCGGCTCTGCCGCCCCGGAGTTGTGCCGGAACGCACCGGTTTACAGCGGTTTCACATAATGCAGGTAATGCGAAACGTTTCATAAACCGCTTGTATATATAATTTATACCAAAAGCCTGTAACCAATCTTTTGGCAAATTGTTATAAAACAGGAAACAGGATAAAAGGAACGGATGTTTGATTCGTTTTACGGTTAGAATACTCCCAAAATACCGAAAAGGCAGGGAAAATACGATGAGCAGAATGGTAATTGCGCTTGGAGGGAATGCGCTTGGCAATAACCCCGAGGCGCAGATAGAAAAAGTGAGATATGCGGCAAAGGCGATTGTTCCCCTGATTTTAGCGGGCAACGACGTAATCGTTTGCCACGGAAACGGCCCGCAGGTAGGCATGATCAATCTTGCGTTTGAAAAAGGGTACGAAGGCGGATATACGCCATTAATGCCGCTTGCGGAATGTACGGCGATGAGTCAGGGATATATTGGATACCATCTGCAGCAGGCGATAGATGCGGAGCTTGTAGCGCAGGGGTGTAACGATACGCCTGTAATCACAATGCTCACACAGGTCATTGTGGATGAGGACGATCCGGCCTTTTCCAACCCAACCAAGCCAATCGGAGGCTTCTATGACGAAGAGACGGCGAAAAAACTGATGGCGGAAACAGGATGCAAATACGTTGAAGATTCCGGACGGGGATGGCGGCGTGTGGTGGCTTCGCCAAAGCCCGTCAGCATTTACGAGCATATGACGCTTGATGCGCTCATCAGCGATAAAGAAGTGATCATTGCCGGCGGTGGCGGCGGGATTCCCGTTATCAAGACAGAGACCGGTTATCATGGCGTTGCGGCTGTGGTGGATAAGGACTTTGCGGCGGAAAAGCTCGCGGAGCTGGTCCATGCGGAATACCTGTTTATCCTGACGGCGGTGGATCGTGTGTTTATCAATTTTGGGAAACCGAACCAGCAGGAAATTGAACATATGACGCCCGACGAGGCGCAGGAATTTATCGCACAGCAACAGTTTGCGCCGGGCAGCATGCTGCCCAAGGTGCAGGCGGCGTGCGAGTTTGCAAAAAGCCTTCCGGGCAGGAAGGCCGTGATAGGCTCGCTCGAAAAAGCGCCTCTTGCATTGGAGGGGAAGAGCGGAACATTAATCGAGCAATAAATGGGGAACGGCGACTGAACCATCAAGGATACCTCAAAGTGGAGGGACCGGCATTTGCCGGTCCTTTTGCGTGGCATGGGTGCAGGAATTTCAGAACCCGGGATTTGTATAGGCGGTTTCTATGCAGAAAAGCCGGAATGCGTGTGCCGCAGTCAATAAGCCTTCAAAAATCATATGAACTAAATGAAATTTTGCAAATTCCGTAAAAATGAATTGCAATCTTACCAATATTTGTATAATATTTGAACTGGACTCAAAAGGTATCCTTTTTACAGCTTTACAGCGGTATTTTCCGTAGGAGGCCACAGCTGCATTGGTAAAGGGACAACGGTTATTATTACGATTCCAAAGGAGCCTGAACGATGAAAGCGATTGCCGTAGATGATGAACCGCTGGTACTTGGCCTGCTGGTAAAAACAATAAAAGAGGCGGAGCCGGATTGTGAAGTATGTGGATTTCAAAAACCGTCGGAAGCGCTGGGCGCAATAGCTGGCGGCTTGCGCCTGGACGTGGCGTTTCTTGACATTGAGATATTTGGCATGAATGGTCTGGAGCTTGCAAAAAAAATCCGCGAGCTTTCGTGCGGCACAAAAATAATTTTTGTGACCGGCTATCCGCAATATGCGCTGGAAGCATATTCCGTTCATGCAAAAGGCTACCTGCTCAAGCCGGTTTCCAAAGAACGGATGCGCGAGGAGCTTGACGAATTAAAGGCGCTTCCTCCCAATGAACACGGTAGGATACGTGTGCAGACCTTTGGTAATTTTGAGGTTTTTGTGGATGGAGTACCGTTGCGCTTCTCGCATGCAAAGACAAAAGAGCTGCTTGCCTATCTCATAGACAGGCGCGGAGCTTCGGCAAACACGGGCGAACTTTGCGCTGTGCTGTGGGAAAATAAACCGGATACTGTTTCTGTCCGCAGCCATCTGCGTACTCTGATAGCGGATCTCACACGGCGCCTTGCAGAACTTGGCGCAAAGGACATTCTGGTAAAAAGCCGCAACAGCTTTGCCATTAATTGTGGGAATGTGGACTGTGACCTGTATCGTTTCCTGTGCAGGGATACCGAGGCTGTCAATGCTTATCGCGGCGAATATATGGCGCAGTACAGTTGGGCAGAGATGACGCTGGGCGCTCTTGAATAATAAATTAGTAATTTACCAAAACCCCGTTTTCGGGGTTTTTTATTTGCGCTCTATTTGCGGTTTTAATGCTATAGTAAAACAAAACAGGGGGATAGTGCATGAAATCGATCCAGACAAAATTTGTTGTTTTGATTTTGGGATGCGTCCTGCTTTCGTCGGTGGTAATTGGCGGGGCGGGTATTTATAACGCTCAAAAAGTAGTCGATAACGATTCGGCGCAGATCATGAACCTGCTGTGCAATGAACGGGCGCAGAATATCGATGCGCTTCTCTCTCGTATCGAGCAGTCGGTAGATACGCTCGCCAATTATTCCATGGAAGAGCTCGAAGACGTTGACAGGTTCAAAACGGATTCATCTTATGTCGATGAATATACAGAATACATCCAGAACGTCGCGGTCAACGCCGCGAACAACACAGAGGGCGCGCTTGCGGTTTATATTCGGTATAATCCGGAGTTTTCAGAATCCACCTCCGGCCTTTTCTGGAGCAAAACAGCTTTGGACGGAAGCTTTCAGGAGCTGACTCCTACTGATTTTTCAAGCTATAATCCTGATGATATTGAGCACGTGGGCTGGTATTATGTTCCTGTCAAAAGCGGAAAGGCAACGTGGATGGCGCCTTATATGAATAAAAACATCAATGTCCAGATGATCTCTTATGTTGTACCGCTTTATGCTAATAATACCACCATTGGCGTGGTTGGTATGGATATTGATTTTGATGTGATCAAAAATATTGTTCAGGATACAAAGGTATATGACAGCGGCTATGCCTTTTTGACAGATGAATCAGCAAATGTTATGTATCACAAAACAATAGAAATGGGAACGCCAATGGGCAGCCTGGAGAATAGCCTGATTCCGGTTGCGGAAGAATTGAAAAATGGAGGAAACAGCACTTATTTGTTTTCTTATACCTGGAACGGGGAAGAAAAGCAAATGGCTCTGGAAAGCCTGAGAAATGGAATGAGACTTGCAATCACCGCTCCGGCTTCCGAGATAGATAAGGCGAAAAATGATCTGATTCTGCAAATTTCGGTTGCAGTCATAGCAATCTCCGCGCTGGCCGTTCTTCTGACTGTGCTGCTGACGCGCAGGATCGTGAGACCGCTCAAGGAGCTGAATGCCGCTGCCCGGCAAATTGCGGAGGGAGACCTTTCCGTCACGCTTTCCCACCAGACAAAGGACGAGGTGGGCACGCTGGCGGACAGTTTCCAGCAAACGGTAAACCATCTGCAGGAATACATCGGCTATATCAATGGACTGGCCTACAGGGACGGCCTGACAGGCTGCAGGAATAAAACCGCATATCAGGATGCGGCGGATGCGCTGGAAGAAAAGATGCGGACAGGCAGGCCGGAATTTGCGGTAATCGTGTTTGACCTGAATAACCTGAAAACAGTAAACGATACCTGCGGTCATGATTTTGGAGACATGCTGCTGATTGATGCCTGCAAGCTGATTTGTAAAGTGTTTAAGCGAAGCCCTGTCTACCGCGTGGGAGGAGACGAGTTTGTAGTAATTCTGGAAAATGATGAATACGAGCATTATACGGAAATATTGGATCGGTTTGAATGTGCGGTAGAGGAGTTTAACGTAAACGCCAGACCGGGCGGGGAAATTAACATTGCAAGGGGAATTGCGCTTTATGAAGAGAATATGGACCTGACCTTCGCCGATGTTTTCAAACGGGCGGACAGTGCAATGTATCAAAATAAAATGGCGTTGAAAAGAAAGGAAGACGAAGAACAAGGCTGATACCTGTAAATAGGCTGAAATAAAAGAACGGGCAGCCACAAAGTGGCGCCCGTTCTTTTCACATGTCAATGAGCAAAAGTTCTTTATTCACCAAGGCATATCCCGATATTTTTAGCCGCGCGGACAATGTCGTCGTCCTTTGTAACCAGCTTTGTTTTGCCGGCGACGTCCGCCAGTTTGTTTTGCGTCAGCTTTCCGTTTTTCTTTGCCACCGTATATCCAAACTTGCTTTGGCAAATGAGATCAGCTGCCTGAATACCAAATTTTGTTGCAAGAACCCTGTCGTATGCGCTTGGGCTCCCGCCGCGTTGAACGTGTCCGGGGACAACGGTGCGCGTCTCGATTCCCGTTATGGATTCGATTGCATGCGCGAGACGCGTGGAAATCGAAGGATAGCCTTCTTCCGCGCGTTTGGCACGTATTTCCTTGCGTTTCATGCCTGTTTCGTCATTGCGGATCGCGCCCTCGGCAATCGCCACGATAGAAAATGCTTTGCCTTTTTCCGCACGCCGTTTTACAGCCTCGATTACAGTTTCGCGGTCATACGGAATTTCAGGGATCAGCACTACGTCCGCTCCGCCTGCGATACCAGCGTAAATTGTAAGCCAGCCGGCCTTGTTGCCCATCAGCTCAACCACCATTACGCGTCCATGGCTTGCCGCAGTCGTGTGCACTCTGTCAAGAACGTCCGTGGCGGTGTCAACAGCGGTGTGAAAACCAAAGGTAACGTCTGTACCCCAGATGTCGTTATCAATCGTTTTGGGCAGGCCAATCACATTCAGCCCTTCCTCGGAAAGCAGGTTCGCCGTTTTGTGCGTACCGTTACCGCCCAGCGTGCATAAGCAGTCGAGCTTCATTTTTTCGTAGTTTTGCACCATACTGGCAACCTTGTCCACATTATCCGCGCCAATTTTTCGCATATCCTTAAAGGGGGTGCGCACCGAACCAAGAATCGTGCCGCCCAGCGTCAGGATTCCCGAAAATTCGCTTTTGTCCATTGCGCGGTACTGACCATTGATCAGCCCGGCAAAGCCGCTTGCAATGCCAATAATCTCTACGCCCTCCATGCGTTCGTATGCAGCGCGGGCAACGCCGCGGATCGCCGCGTTAAGGCCCGGGCAGTCTCCGCCGCTTGTGAGGATACCAATTCGTTTTGCCATTATTTATTTCCCCCGTCTTTCTATTATTTCCATTGGATGGAAGCGTCAAAAACAGTCTTGTTGCCTGTTTTTCCACAGACAAACCATGTTCCGTCTATTTCTTTGCAGTATAAATCAACCTTTTGTCCCATATAGGCTTCCGCAATATAGTTGATGCGGAATTGATCCATATAAGCCTTTTTTAAATGGGAGATATCAAAAAGCTCGCAAATCCAGTCTGCGTATTTGGCATTATTGAGGTGGCCATTCATATCGACCTCACTGTATGCCACAGTACGCGTAGTCATATACTGCATTTCGTCCGGCAGCTTGATCTTACCGGGATCGGGCAGCGCGCGGCCATGCGAAAGGTCGTAAGGATAATTTTCACCGATATCGCCCGTACGGCATAAAAAGCGTTCGCGGATGTTGAACAGCACCCAAAGGGAGGTTGCACGTCCGAGCTCCTCGCCCGTTTCACTGAAAAACATCGAGTGCCGCACAAAAAAAAGCTTGGTCGGCTTTCCGGGCCAGGTCACGACCTTGATGGTATCCGTAAGGTCAGGATATTGCTTCATCTGGAGATGGAGCCGGGTAAGCATCCATGCCATGCCGCGTTCCTCCACAAGCTCCTTCCGGCCTGCGTTCACGGCGATTGCGTGATCCTCTGCAATCTCCTGTAAACGCGTCAGGATAGCGGATGGACGCCATTTTCCCTTCGTGTCTACATCAAAGGCCCGGATGGTGTATAATTGTTCCAGTTTTGTATTCATCAAATGCCTCCAGGTTGTCTCAAAAGTTCTCTTATCACTATAGTATCACTTTGGAAATCAAATGAAAAGAAAAAAGAAAAGGACAGGATTTCCTCCTGTCCGCGCTGTATCACGATATATTTTTATACGCTGAGAAGTTTGTTCAGGAACAACCTGATACGGTTTTCCTTTGGGTTGACCAAGAGCTCCTGAGGTGTGCCCCGCTCTAAAATGCGCCCCTCGTCCATAAATACAACCTCACTGGCAACCTCCTTGGCAAATCCCATCTCGTGTGTGACAATCAGCATCGTCATATGCTCAGCTGCAAGCTCCTTGATGACGGCGAGAACCTCGCCTGTGAGCTCGGGATCGAGAGCCGATGTAGGCTCGTCAAAGCAAAGAATGTCAGGATCCATAGCAAGCGCGCGCGCGATCGCCACACGCTGGCTCTGTCCGCCGGAAAGCTCGAAGGGATATGCGTCGCCCCTGTCTCCGAGCCCAACTTTTTTGAGCAGCGTCATTGCGGTTTCCTCCGCCTGGTTTTTGGGAATTTTATCCACATTAATTGGGGCAAGCGTCAGGTTTTCCATCACAGTGAGATGGGGAAACAGATTAAAGTTCTGGAATACCATCCCGAGATGGAGGCGCGCCTTCATCAGCTCGTCTTCCTTCAGGTATTGCGTCACGCCGTTTTGTTCGCTTGCAATCGTGATGCCATTCAAAACGATCGTTCCTTTTTCCGCGCGTTCCAGACAGTTGATACACCTGAGAAGGGTACTTTTGCCGCTGCCGGACGGACCGATAATCGCCATGGTTTCGCCCTTCTCAAGCGTCAGGTCTATATCTTTTAAAACATGGGTTGTCCCAAAGCTTTTGTTTAATTTTGTAACTTCAAGTACGCTCATAATATCACCTAAATCCTGTAATAGTTCATGCGTTTTTCAATTTGCTTTAAAACAAGCTGCACAATCGCGTTAATGGCAAGGTAGAATAACATCGCCACAATAAACGGCACAACGGAAGCCTCGCGCATTGCTGCCGACTGGGCCATTTTGAGCAAATCGCCAAGAGCGATGATGCTTACGAGCGCGGTATCCTTCACAAGGTTGATAACCTCGTTGCCAAGCGAGGGCATGACGATTTTGAATACCTGTGGTATGACGATTTTTCGCATCGTAAGCCCTTTTCCCAGTCCAAGCACAGAAGCGGCCTCATACTGGCCACGGTTGATGGACTGGATACCGCCGCGGAAAATTTCGCTGTAGTACGCCGTGTAATTGAGCACGAACGAAAGCAGTGCAGATTCAAAACGGCCGATCCGGAAGGATACGCCAATATTTGTAAAAAGCAGGTTCAAACCGAAATATAAGAAAAGCACCTGTAAAATAAGCGGCGTACCGCGCATGATAACAAGGTAAACGTTATAGATGCCTTTCCCGATTTTATTTTTGCTGAGGCTGATCTGCGAGCCCAAAAAACCGAGCGGGATCGAAATGACAAGCGTGAGCGCAAACAGGGAGAGCGTTACTCCAAGGCCGTTTGCAAGCTCTAAAACCAAACTAAGAAAGTTTTCCATTACATATTACTCCAAAAGTACAAATAAAATGAAAAATCGGGCAGCATCGTGATGATAGGCTGCCCGTCATTTCCAGAAGATACCGGTTAGAACGTCGTAACATCCTTACCAAACCATTTTGTGCTGATTTCAGCTGCGGTTCCGTCCTTTTTCATTTCTGCAAGCGCTTCTTCTACCGCCTTTTTGAAAGCCTCTTCACCCTTGCGGAAACCAATGCCGTATTCTTCAGGAGCGAGCGTTTCGTCCAGGATACGGAACTGGTCGGGCTGCTTTGCAAGATAGTAGTTCGCGACAACGAGGTCTACCGCAAGCGCATCCACCTGTCCGGAGGAAACGTCCATCATAGCCGTTACGTTGTCCTTGAAGTCGATCTGCTCCGCAATGGAGTTCTTTAGTTCTTCATTCCCGTCGATTGCTTCCTGTGCGGAAGAACCGTCCTGCACCGCAACCTTTTTGCCGGCAAGGTCTGCAAGCGTATTTACAGGGGAATCCTTCGTTACTACGATTACCTGTTCATTTTCCATATAGGGCTCGCTCATCAGAACCTTTTCCTTGCGTTCGTCCGTGATGGTATAGCCGTTCCACAACAAATCAACATTGCCTGCGTCAAGCTCCATTTCCTTTGCGCTCCAGTCGATTGCCTGCAAATTCACTTTTACGCCCATGTGCTCTGCAACCGCCTGCGCCATTTCCACGTCAAAGCCAGTCAGCTCGCCGTCATCTCCCTTAAAGCCCATCGGAGGGAAGCTGTCGTCCATACCCATAACGAATTCGCCTTTTTCCTTGATTTTATCGAGCGAATCATCCACAGCTGCAGCCGATGCGTCAGCCGAGCCGGAAGCCTCGGAGCTGGATGTTTCCGTCTTTGGGGCACAGCCGACAAAGCATACCGCCGCAAACGCGATCACGAGAACAATGAGTAGTACCTTTTTCATTTGTATCATACCTCTTTACCAAATTTTCTTACAAAACAGAACTTGTTTTGCTGCCATTTCAGGCGACTTACCTTGATATTATAATTCATCGTGCTAAATTAGTAAAGGGGTAATCCGAAAAGATCACGAAAACATGATATAGGAAAAATACCATAAAAGAGAGGGTGGCAACGAGCGGAAGCGCAACGCAGAATGTGTATAAGAACCTGAAAACGATGCGGCCTCACGCCGCATCGTTTTGGGACTGCATTATTATAAATGAAAGAAAACTTCCGTAACAAGTGCGTCAGAAAGTAAGCTCTTTATCGAAATCAAACAACCTGTAATCGCACATCAGGCGCAGCAGCGTGAAGCGGTTGCGGATATAACAGCAGATTTTCATTGTTTCCTTAAACTGTTCGTCGGTCATACCGATCTGGTGGTAATCAGTGTAGCCGTTTACAGTCCGAAGCGTGCTTACGATTTTTTCGGAAGAGGGGACCTCAGAGGCAACCTGCCGGACCTTGTCAAAGTTTTGGCGAAGCAAGCCTACGTTGAGGTTACCCGTGATGGTGGGCGTATTTTCTTTTTCGACCATTTCCACCACGCTCTGGGGATATTTACTGTAATATTCTTTTACGCGCTCCATACTGAACTGGTTTTCCAGATTCTCCCTGAATATCCGCCCCAGCCGTTCCGCGAAGACAGGATAGTATTTTGCTGCGTTTACGGTTCCGATCCCAACCTTTTCACCGTGCAGCGCGTCGTGGTCGATTCCCTCGATGGGTGTTACCTCCAGATAATGTGAAAAATGATGTTCGAAGCTTGATGCCGGGCGGGTGATGCCGACCATTTGAATGGTGATTCCTGAGAGCAAAAGTCCTTCCATCAGGGTGCCGATGCTTTCGATGTCGCCTTTCCTGATTGCTTCAATGTTGTCCACAATAATATTGACGGCTTTCAGGGTAAGGTCTGCGACGAACGGGCAATAGTATTCGTTTGTGATAAGATGGCCGATTTTCCAGTCAGCGACGCTGATGTATTTACTCAGCATGTCGCCCACGCCGGACGCGGTCATTTTGAGCGGAGCGGCCGCAATGATCTCAAGATCGGCAACCACTGCGTCCGGAGCCTTGGCCGGAAGCGTTACTTTCGCGCCGTTTAACGTAAGCGCGGCATTATCGGATACGAAGCCGTCCACACTTGCAGCTGTTGGAACGGAAATGAACGGAACATCCTGTTTTAATGCCACATAGCGTGTGACGTCGGTAATCACGCCCGCCCCCACGGCCAGCAGTAAGTCGAAGCCGCCGGTTTTTAACGCCTGCGTGACGGTGTCAAGCTGAAATTCGTTCGGAACGATTTTTTCGCCTGTCAGGATCAGCGTATCTATATCCGGAAGGGCTTTTTTCAGTTTGGGATATGCCGCGTCATAGGTGTTCTGGTCAAATACCGCGAGAGGCTTTGCACCGGCAAACGATTTTTCAAGCAGCGCCGGGAGCTTTTCCATGGCATTGCGTTCGACAATATAGTCGCGCGTTTTGAGCGTGTGGTTATGCCCGCAGGCACAGCCCTTGACATCCAAAATTTCTT
Source organism: Christensenella sp. KGMB01412 (assembly GCF_055522415.1). Classification (NCBI taxonomy): domain Bacteria; kingdom Bacillati; phylum Bacillota; class Clostridia; order Christensenellales; family Christensenellaceae; genus Christensenella; species Christensenella sp. KGMB01412. Next base: position 40,922 of record NZ_JBVFVW010000008.1, read on the forward strand.
CGAACATAATTTAACTCCTTTTTTAAAATAAAAATACGATTTTATTTTACGGCAGCGTGGAAAGATAGTCAAATAACATTGCAAAAAAGGGAATTTTTTATATAATGGAAAGAAGAAGCTTAAGGCAGGAAGGGAGAGCGGGATGCTGACAGCGCAGGAATTTATTAAAACGCACAAAATGGAATATACCTCTATCGATATTGCGGAGCAGATGGAGGCATATCTCGATGAGATGAAAAAAGGGCTGTGCGGCGAAGAAAGCTCCCTTTTGATGATACCGACCTATATCTCGCTGAAAAGCGAAGTAAAACGCGAAAAGCCCGTAATCTGCGTGGATGCGGGCGGGACAAACCTGCGGATAACGGTCGCAAAATTTTTACAGGACGGAAGCTTTCATACGGAAGAGATCAACCGGTATATGATGCCGGGTGTGGAAAAGGAAGTAGAAGCGGGAGAATTTTTTGACATTTTGGCGGGCTTAATTGCGCCCCTTACAGGGATTACTAAGGATATTGTCATTTCATTTGCATATCCTGGAAAAGTGATTCCCAGCCTTCCGAACATCGATTGTGAGATCGTAGAAATCACCAAAGAAGTAAAAGTGAAGAACGCCGGCGGAAAGAAGATGGTTGATGAACTGAAAGCATCCTTTGAAAAGCTTGGAATCCATGGGGGCAGGATCGTTGTGATCAACGATTCGGTAGCGACCTGCCTTGCGGGAAAAGCGGAAAAGATCAACGAAGGCTATGGTTCGTTTACGGGAACGATCCTTGGCACGGGCAGCAACAGCTGCTATATGGAAAACATCCAGAATATTGCCAAGCTGCACGGATTCTCTGATGACGGCGTGATGGTGATCAATACAGAGGCGGGAAATTATTCCGAAATCCCACGCAGCGATATTGACCTTGCGTTCGACGAAAGCATGCTGAATCCCGGAAGGGGAATTTTTGAAAAAATGGCCAGCGGGGGCTATCTTGGCGGGCTGTGCGATTTTACGTTGCGGGCCGCAGGACGCGAGGGCGTATTTTCGCAGGAGTTTACTTTGGCGAAAACGCTTACCACCGTGGACGTCAATGAATTTTTGGAGGATGGAACAGGGGCGCTCAAAGGTTACTTCCAAACGGAACGGGACGCGTGGGCGGCACGGGAGATCATTCTCAATATTGTGCTGCGCGCAGGACGGCTGCTTGCGCTTCAAATGGCTGCGATGGCTGTAAAGGCGTGTAAGGACAACAGCCATATTTGTATGACGATTGAAGGCACGACATACGATAAAATGTTTGCGCTCAAAAAGGAAGCGCTTACAAACCTGCTGCCTTATCTTGATTCGATAGGCATTGCGGCAGATGTGATCAGCGTAGACCTGGCTGTGCTGAAAGGCTGCGCGATCGCAGGGCTTTCCACATAATTTCCTGATTGGTGAAATAGTATTGGGTTTATAGGTAATAATAGTATATAATAGAAAACAAGCAACAGACAATCTGACCACAAGGAGGAATCTGAGTGGGAGGACGGCCTTTATAACAATGATAATTTTTTGTTATGCTGTCCTTTTTTACAGAAGGGGCGGCATTTTTTGATTGGAGGGAGTATGGCGCAATATACGCTGGGAAACCATATTTTGGATACTGGCCAGCCACGGGCAGAGGTGCTGGCTGCAATCCTGAAAGACGATTCTATAAATGAGGAGCTTTTTTACGCGGCGAACAAGGTAAAAACCGAACAATACGGGAATCTTGTTTTTGTACGCGGCATCATTGAATTTTCAAACTATTGCAGATGCCTGTGCGCTTACTGCGGCATCAACGCGCGGATGAAGGATGCGGTGCGCTATCGCATGGCGCCCGACGAGCTTGTAGAGGCGGCGGTGGATACGGCAAAGGTCTACCGGACGGTTATCCTGCAAAGCGGAGAGGATTGCTACTATACCGCGGAAATGTTGGCCGGCATCGTCCGGCGCATCAAAGAAAAGGCGCAATGCGCTGTTACGCTGTCCATTGGGGAACGATCGCTTGAAGAATACCGTATTATGAAGCAGGCGGGAGCAGACCGGTTTTTACTCAAGCATGAGACGGCGAACGCCGCGTTGTATCAATCGCTGCACGGCGTACCGCTCGAAGGCAGGCTGGACGCGCAGCGCAGGATCAAGGGACTTGGTTTTGAGCTTGGCGGCGGGTTTATGGTGGGACTGCCGGGGCAAACGGATGAAATCCTCGCTCAGGATTTGCTGACGTTGGTACGCGAGGGCGTGGATATGGCAGGCATTGGGCCGTTTATCGCGCACCCGGATACGCCGCTTCGGGGCAGTGCGGATGGAAACGCACACAAAACGCTGAAGGTGCTTGCGCTTGCGCGGCTGCTTCTTCCGAAATGCCACCTGCCGTCCACAACGGCCCTCAATGTAAAGGGCGGCATGAAAAACGCTTTATTATGCGGCGCGAACGTTATTATGCAAAAAGCCACGCCGTATGAATATAGAAAGCTTTACGATATCTATCCCGGCAGGGATGCAAAGGATATACCACTCAGGGAGCAGTATGAAGAATTGAAGGAAAAACTTGCGGAACTGAATTTGACCGCAGAATAAGGGGGAAGTCAAATGGCTTATAACAGAATGGGAAAAACGGCAGCAGAGTTTATGGATCATGGGGAGATTGAGCGTACGCTCGCGGCTGCAAGGGAGCTTGCAAAGGACGAAAAAGAGGTGAAGCGCATCATCCACAAGGCGAGCGGCTTTGGCGGACTCACGCACGAGGAAGCGTCTGTCCTCAGCTTTGTGGAGGATAAGGAACTGATCGAAGAGATGTTTCGAACTGCCAGGGATATCAAAAAACATATCTATGGCAACAGGATCGTGATGTTCGCACCGTTGTATTTGTCGGACTATTGCGTAAATGAGTGCCGCTACTGCGGATATCATCATTCCTCGTGCATGACGCGTAAAAGACTGACGCAGGAGGAGATCGTTCAGGAGGTAAAGGCGCTTGAAAAAATGGGGCATAAGCGGCTTGCGCTTGAAACGGGCGAGGATCCGAAGAACTGTCCGCTTGATTACGTGCTGGAAAGCATCAAAACAATCTATTCCATCCACTTTGACAACGGGGCAATCCGCAGGGTGAACGTGAATATTGCGGCGACAACCGTAGAAAATTACAAAAAGCTCAAGGATGCGGGAATCGGGACCTATATCCTGTTTCAGGAAACATACCATAAACCAACCTACGAGCATCAGCATCCAAAGGGGCCGAAGAGTAATTATGAATATCACACCACCGCGCATGACCGCGCAATGGAGGCGGGCATCGACGACGTAGGGCTCGGCGTGCTGTATGGGCTTTACGACTGGCATTACGATTTCGTAGGGCAGATTATGCACGCAGAGCATCTGGAAGCAGTGTTCGGCGTAGGGCCGCATACAATTTCCATGCTGCGCATCCGCGACGCGGGCGACGTGAAGAAAACAGATTATGAACATGCGGTTTCAGACGACGATTACAAAAAGATCGTGGCGGTAATGCGTATGACCGTACCGTATACGGGCCTGATTCTTTCGACGCGCGAAGGCGGCGCATATCGCGACAGCGTCATCGAGCTTGGAATTTCGCAGGTCAGCGCGGGCAGCGCGACGGGCGTAGGCGGCTATACGCTGAAAACGCAGCAGCCGCAGTTTGAGGTGGAAGACCACCGCACGCCGATCGAAATGACCAAGGAGCTGATCCGCGACGGATATATTCCAAGCTTCTGTACAGCCTGCTACCGCGAGGGAAGGACGGGAGACCGGTTTATGCGCCTTGCAAAGGCGGGGCAGATCGGAAATATCTGTCAGCCAAATGCACTTATTACCTTAAAGGAATATGCGGTCGATTATGGCGACGACGAGTTTAAGCAAATGGCGAACGAACTGATCGAAAAACAGCTGCAGGAAATACCAAGCGAAAAAGTCCGCGACAAAGCGCGCGAATACATCGCGAAAATCGAAGCGGGCGAGCGCGATTTCCGATTCTAGGAGAAGGAGAAAACAGATGGTATCCAATTTAGACGAAACGCCACAGGCAAACCGGCTGCATATCGCCTTTTTCGGAAAAACGAACGCGGGGAAATCGAGCGTCATCAACGCGATGACCGGGCAGGATATCGCGCTTGTCTCAGATGTTGCGGGTACGACTACGGATCCCGTATATAAAGCGATGGAGCTTTTGCCAATCGGCCCGGTGGTATTTATCGATACCGCGGGCCTTGACGACACGACGGAGCTTGCACAGGCGCGGATCAAAAAAACGAACGAAGTTATCGACAAAACGGATATCGCCGTGATCATCATACGCGCGGGCGACGGGGACACCTCCCTTGAGAAAGAATATATGGAAGTGTTCCGCAAGAAAAATACGCCGTATATCGTTGCTTATAATGCGTTTGACGAGGGGAATGCGGGCAGCGTTGCTCCAGTCGGCAAAAATACGGTGGTGCTGAACGCGAAAACGGCAGAAGGAATCGAAACGCTGAAGCAAAAGCTTGCAGAGCAGGTGACGAACTACGAACAGCCCTCGATTGTCGGGGAGCTTGCATCGGCGGGAGACGTTGTAGTGCTTGTGATGCCGCAGGACATCCAGGCGCCCAAGGGGAGGCTGATCCTTCCGCAGGTGCAGGTCACGCGCGATCTTCTGGATAAGGGCTGCCGCGTGGTTTCCATCAAAACGGAAGACCTTTCACCCATGCTCGAAGAGCTGCGGCGTCCGCCAAAGCTCGTGATTACCGATTCACAGGTGTTCAAATATGTAAACGAGCATCTGGGAAAGGATATCCCGCTTACGTCTTTTTCTATGCTGATGGCGAAATATAAGGGCGATATCGATGAATTTGTGCGCGGGGCACGGGCGATTGCCTCCCTGAAGCCGGGCGACAGGGTGCTGATCGCCGAATCGTGTACGCATCATGCCCTCAAAGGGGATATTGCGCGGGAAAAGCTCCCGAACTGGCTCAGCAAATATGCAGGCGGCGCGCTTGCCTTTGATAACTGCGCGGGCCATGGATTTCCGGATAACCTAACGGATTACAAGCTGGTTGTGCATTGCGGCGGGTGTATGGTGAACCGCAAGAATATGCTTTCGAAGATTGGGTACGCAAAGGAAGCAGGTGTGCCGATCACCAATTTTGGCGTGGCGATTGCATTTTTAAACGGTATGCTGGAGCGCGTGACATGGTAAAAGCTGTTTGAAACGGGTGACCACTGTTTACAAAGAAACGGAAAGCAGTTATAATGCTTACAAAGGCAGGCGAGGCCTGTTTAATAATACCGGGAGGCAAAATAATGGTTGTAATCAAGATCAAAGGCGGCGGCACAATCAAGATTAAGCTGGATGAAAAAGCAGCGCCGAAAACGGTAGAGAATTTCAAAAAACTGGTAAATGAAGGATTTTATGACGGTTTGATTTTCCATAGGGTTATCAAAGGATTTATGATTCAGGGAGGATGTCCCAAAGGAAACGGCACAGGCGGGCCGGGCTATTGCATCGAAGGGGAGTTCTCTTCGAACGGCGTGGAGAATGAGCTGAAGCATAAACGCGGAACAATCTCCATGGCGCGCAGTATGGATCCCAATTCCGCAGGTTCGCAGTTTTTCATCATGCACGCGGACGCACCTCATCTTGACGGACAATACGCGGCGTTTGGCAAGGTCGTTGAAGGCATGGATATTGTCGATGAGATCGCCGGCATGAAAACAGATTTTTCCGATAAGCCGGTTGCGGATATCGTGATGGAAAAGGTGACGATCGAAGAAGAATAATGGCTCAAATAACGCTAAAAGCTGAAAACCCCTGCAGATGATGCAGGGGTTTTTGTTATGCTTTTTGATTTTACATGGATTTTACATAAACTGCCAGTCAATTTTACAATGCCGCCTTATAATGCAAATTGTGGTTAAGAAAATAATATATTTAAAATATTTATCACAAGGAGAGAACAGAAATGAAAAAAATTGTAATGGTAACAGCATTGGTGCTCTGCATGGTATTTGCTGCAGTAGGCTGTGGCGGAAACCCGGCGGCTCAGGAACCGTCCCAGGCGGCCAGCGAATCCGCTTCGGCCCCGGCGTCGGCTTCCGCTTCGGAGTCGGCAGAATCGTCGGCCCCGGCAGACACGGCAATTTCAGGCAAGGTATCCATGTCCGGTTCTACATCTATGGAGACCATCGCAAATGCGCTCAGGGAGGCGTTCATGGCAAAATATCCTGATGTAACGGTGGATGTGCAGCTTGGCGGCTCGTCGGTCGGCGTACAGGACGCGCAGAGCGGGAAATCTGATATCGGTAATGTTTCCAGAGAGCTTAAAGAGGATGAAACAGGACTTACGGAAAATAAAATCGCAATCGACGGCATTGCAGTGGTTGTGAACCCGGCAAACAAGGTAACGCAAATCACTTCGGAAGACCTTGCCAAAGTATACACAGGCGAGATCAAAAACTGGAAAGACCTCGGCGGGGACGATCAGCCAATCGTCGTTATCGGACGTGAAGCTTCATCGGGAACGCGCGGAGCGTTTGAAGAACTTCTGAAGGTGGAGGACAAGTGCCAGTACGCCCAGGAGCTGAACGAAACCGGCGCTGTAAAAACAGCGGTATCCGCAACGCCTGCGGCAATCGGATATGTTTCACTCGAGGCGCTTGACGATACGGTAGTAGCGCTCAATGTAGACGGTGCTCCTGCCACGGAAGAGGCGATCAAGGCGGGAGAGTATCCGCTCTCAAGGCCCTTCCTCATGGTAACTGCGGAAGGCGAGCTTCGCCCGGAGGTACAGGCGTTCATCGACTTCGTACTTGGTGCGGAAGGCCAAAAGGTTGTCGCAGACAATAAACTGATCACGATTTCATAAATTTCCTCTTATGAAGAATAAAGAAAGAGACGCAGAGGAGTCTGCGTCTCTTTCGGCGGTTGTGGAAGGCGAAACATGGCGCGTTCCAAAACGATGGGAAAAAGGAGTGAAAAAGCAGAAATGAATGTCAGTGCGACAATCATGGGTGGAAGGAAGACAAAGACCGCCCTTGAAAAAACAATGAAAGGCGTTTTTATTGCGTGCGGCGCGTTTGCGGTGGTGGCGGTGCTGGTCATCACGATTTATATGGTCGTATCCGGCGCCCCGGCGATGTTCCAGATAGGTCTTAAAGATTTTCTGTTTGGTACGGAATGGGCGCCTACGGCTGCGGATCCAAAATTCGGCATCCTGCCCATGATACTCACCTCGCTGGTAGGTACGGGAATCACAATCGCGGTCGGCGTTCCGATTGCGCTTATGGCAGCGGTTTTTGTCTCGGAAGTGGCACATAAAAAGCTTGCCGGGATCGTAAAACCCGCAATCGAGCTTTTGGCAGGAATCCCTTCAGTGGTATACGGACTTTTGGGAATGATTATATTGGTTCCTCAGGTATCCAAGCTCGAAATGCTTTTGTATGCCAACGATCCGACGCATGCCTTTACCGGCGGCGCAAATCTGCTTTCAGGCGTTGTGGTGCTTACGATCATGATTTTACCAACAGTGGTCAATATCAGCATTACTTCTTTGAAAGCAGTTCCAAGGGAATACATGGAGGCGTCTCTTGCAACCGGTGCCACCAAAATGCAGACGATCTTTAAGGTGCAGATACCGGCGGCAAAATCGGGAATTATCACAGGCGTTGTGCTGGGCATTGGCCGGGCGCTCGGCGAGGCAATGGCAATCATCCTTGTGTCAGGCAACGTTGTAAATATGCCGGGGCTGTTTAACAGCGTCCGGTTCCTGACGACGGGTATTGTGTCAGAGATGAGCTATGCGTCCGGGCTCCACAGGGAGGCGCTTTTCAGTATCGGGCTTGTTCTGTTTATATTTATTATGGTCATTAACGTTATTTTGAATACGTTACTGAAAAAGGAGGCTGCGGGAAATGAAAAGTAGTGCGGAAAAGCTTTCCAACGACGTAAGCCTTATGAAAAAAAAGCGCCGCCCCAAGGATGGCGCGCAGCAGATCACGATTTATGCGTGTGCAATCCTTACGGTCGTTATCCTGTTTTATTTGCTTGTTTATATCATGGTGCGCGGGCTGCCGTCCGTAAATTGGGAATTTCTTTCCACCGCGCCAAGCGCGCTTAATAAAACCGTGGGAATCCTTCCCAGCATTATCAATACCCTGTACATGATTGGAATAACGCTGCTTATTGCAACGCCAATCGGAGTAGGCGCGGCGATCTTTCTCAATGAATACGCCAAACGCGGTAAAATCGTCAAGGTGATTGAGTTTACAACAGAAACGCTGGCAGGCATCCCTTCCGTATTGTACGGACTGTTTGGCGCTGTGTTTTTCGGCGTCACGCTGCAGCTTGGATACTCCATACTTGCCGGTGCGCTGACGCTTGTGCTGATGATCCTTCCGATCATTGTGCGTACTACGCAGGAGGCGCTTAAAACAGTACCAAACGAATACCGCGAGGGCGCGCTTGGAATTGGAACGACAAAGTGGCACATGATCCGCACGATCATCCTGCCGGGCGCGATTCCGGGAATCATTACGGCCGTGATCCTTGCAATCGGCAGGATCGTGGGTGAATCGGCAGCGCTGCTTTTTACGTCGGGGATTGGAACCAATATGCCCGCCAATTTCTTTGGGCATATGATGGAATCGGGCGCAACGCTCACCGTGCAGCTCTACACATACGCGGCAAAGGGGCAGAACGATTCTGCGTTCGGGATTGCCGCCGTATTGGTGGTGATCGTATTGGTAATCAACCTGCTGACGAATTACCTGAGCAAGCGTTTCAGCAGTAAGAGGCAGTAGCGGAAAGGGGAAAAATCTTGAGTACTAAAATAGAAACAAAGCATCTCGATTTATATTACGGGCAAAACCATGCCTTAAAGGACATCAATATTGATATCGAAGCAGGAAAAATCACAGCCCTGATCGGACCGTCAGGTTGCGGAAAGTCCACTTACCTGAAAACGCTTAACCGGATGAACGATCTTGTGGACGGTGTAAAAATTACAGGAGAAGTTCTTTTGGACGGCGAAAATATATACGATCCCAAAGTGGACGTTACCATTTTGCGTAAAAAGGTAGGAATGGTATTCCAGAAACCAAATCCGTTTCCAATGAGTATTTATGATAACATAGCCTATGGGCCGCGTATCCATGGCATCAAAAACAGGACGGATCTTGATGAAATCGTGGAAAACAGCCTGAAGGGGGCTGCGCTCTTTGAAGAAGTGAGGGACAGACTCAAAAAAAGCGCGCTCGGGCTTTCCGGCGGGCAGCAGCAGCGCCTTTGTATTGCACGGGCGATTGCGGTTTCGCCGGAGGTGGTTCTCATGGACGAGCCTACTTCCGCGCTCGATCCGATCTCCACGACAAAGATCGAAGACCTGATGAGCGAGCTCAAAAAGAAATTCACAGTTGTGATTGTCACGCACAATATGCAGCAAGCCGTCAGGATATCAGACAGGACGGCGTTTTTCCTGCTTGGTGAAATGGTAGAGTATAATAAAACAGAGGACCTGTTCAGTATGCCAAAGGATAAGCGTACGGAGGATTATATTACAGGTCGTTTTGGATAAGGACGGAGCATCAGGAAAAGAAAGGAATTGATTATGAGAAATAAATTTGACGTTGAGCTCGAGGATCTGAACCTGGACCTCATACGCATGGGCGCGAGGGCGGAAGAAACGATCACAAAAGTTGTGAGCGTGATTGAAAACTGCGATATGGAAGGAGCCAAAGAGATCATCGAGGACGACGACCTTGTGGATGCGATGGCGCGCCAGATTGAGAGCCGTTCCATGAAGCTCATCATGAAGCAGCAGCCGGTGGCGAAAGACCTGCGGATGATCTCCACAGCGCTTAAAATGATTACCGATATTGAACGCATCTGCGACCAGGCAGCGGATATTTCAGAAATAACGCTTTGCGTATGCAAGGAAATTGTGATCGAAAAACCAAAGCATATCCCCAAAATGGGAAAAACCACGGCGCAAATGGTTCACATGGCGGTGGAATCCTATGTGCACAGGGATATGGAGCTTGCCGAAAAGGTCATCGAAATGGATAACGAGGTAGACAGGCTTTACGACGTTGTCAAAAACGAGCTTCTTGAGATGGCAATCAGGGATAAAGACAAGATCGACCAGATTGTGGATTTTTTGATGATCGCAAAGTACCTGGAACGGATCGGCGACCATGCGGAAAATATAGCAGAGTGGACGGTATTTTCAGAAACGGGCGTGCATAAAGACAAACGTATTTTGTGATATAATATCCATGTGAGGTGATAAAGTGGCGACGATCATGATTGTAGAAGATGACGCTTCGGTCAGGGAACTGATTGTGTGTACCCTCAAATCGGCGGGATTTGAGGTGCGGGCATATGAATGCGGCGAAGAGCTTTTGAAAAACTATAGCGAGGACGATGCGCCGCAGGCAATTTTGCTTGATATCATGCTGCCGGGTATCGACGGGTTTGAAGTATACCGGCGGCTTTCGGCGCAGGAAGGGTTCAATGTTCCTGTTGTGTTCCTGACTGCCCGCACCACCGAGGTAGATAAGGTATCGGGCCTGAACCTGGGGGCGGACGACTATATCACCAAGCCGTTTGGCGTACTGGAGCTGATCGCCAGGGTAAATGCGGTTATCCGCAGGGCACAGAAAATTTCTGTCAAACCGTTGCCAAAGGTGCGGGAGGCAGGAGGAGTCCGGCTTGATGCGGCGGCGCACGTGTTGTATGTAGATGGGGAAAAAACAGACCTCACCTATAAAGAGTTTGAAATACTCCACTATTTCATGCGCAACGAGGGTATGGTGCTTACGCGTGAAATGCTTCTCAATGAAATATGGGGCATCGATACGGATATCGAAACCCGTACAGTGGATATGCACATCAAGACATTAAGGCAAAAGATAGGGCGCTGCGGTTCGTACATCAAGACGGTGCGTGGCGTGGGATATCGGTTTGAGGTATAAAAGGTGAAAAAGAAAATTGTATTATTGACTACCTGCATGATGGTCATCGCGCTGGTGGTGACGGTACTGGTTTCCATGGCGAGCTTTAAAAGCACTTATACAAACGATGTGATTGCGGTCTTAAGGGGAAATATCAACGGCATGGAGCTCGCGATGGAGGGCAGGACCGATTATCAGCAGTTTGCGCAGGAATATCAGCAGGCATACGGCCAGAATAACAGGATCACGATCATTGCCGGGGATGGAACGGTGCTTGCGGATACGCAGGGCGACCTTGCGCAGGCCGAAAACCATCTGGACCGCCCGGAGGTAAAGGAAGCCCTTGCGGGCGGGTTTGGAGCGCAGGTGCGTTACTCGCAAACGACGGGTTCGGATATGATCTACGTAACGAAGCAAATGCCGGACGGGATAATTTTGCGCAATTCCATGCCGCTTAACAACGCTACGGCAATTATCAACCAGACGCTTCCCGCAGTGATCATTGTTTTTGTGCTGCTTGTGATTGTGGCGGCGGTGATATCCAATAAGATTGTACAGAATACGCTCATGCCGTTTACGCAGCTGCACGATTCCATACAGGGATATATCGACGGCGACAATAAGGAGCTTCGAATTGAAAGCCCTTATCCGGAGCTTGACGATATTACGCAGGCGTTTGGACGTATTTCAGAAAGCCTGAACCAATATATCGAGAAGGTCAAGATAGAGAATAAAAAGACGGCCCTTATCATAGACAGCATCAACGAAGGCCTGCTGATCATGGACGAGTCTTCCAACGTATTGCTGATCAACACCGCCGCCAAAGAGATATTTGGCGTGCAGGCGGTCGGGGCCAACGAAAATATTCTCCATTATGTGCGCCGCCAGGACGTGGTCTCCAAGCTTGAAAAAGCGCTCAGGAAGAAAAAGAACACGCGCTTTGAGGCGCGTGACGATATAAACGGCAAAACATACCGTTTTTATACGAGTATTGTGGATGAACCGGCATTTCTCGCAGGGAACAGCTACGGTATGCTGGTGCTGATCAGCGACGTAACGGATATTGAACTTTCAGAGCGGGTACGCAGGGATTTTGCGGCCAATGTTTCGCACGAGTTAAAAACGCCGCTTACATCCATCAACGGTTTTGCGCAGTTGATTGCAAACGGCATGGCGGGAGATAAGGAGAGTGTGGAATCTTACGCAAAGCGGATTTCAGGCGAAGCGGACAGGCTCATGGGGCTCATCAACGATACGCTGATGCTTTCGGAGCTGGAGCAGATCAGCATTGACGAAAATACAGAGGAAGTGAATGTGCGCGACGTTGCGGAGGATGCTCTGCACCTTCTGGAGAACAAGATTTCAGAAAAAGAACTTACCGTTAGCGTTGTGGGAGAAGCGAGCCTCAAAGCAAACAAAAACAGGATCAGCGAGCTGATGCTGAACCTGTGCGATAACGCGGTGAAATATAACCGGGAGAAGGGAAACGTCGATATCGGCCTTTCAGAGCAGGACGGTTACGTGACGATTACAGTAAAAGATACGGGAATCGGTATTCCCAAGGATGAAACGGGCAGGATTTTCGAGAGGTTCTACCGCGCGAAAAATTCCGGCGGCGCGACTGTCAGCGGTACGGGCCTTGGCCTTGCGATTGTCAAGCATATTGCTGCGCATTACGACGGGGAACTGGAGCTTACAAGCGTGCTTGGCGAAGGAAGCGCCTTCACGGTCCGGCTTAAAAAGGATTGATCGAAATTTTGCAAAGCAGTCCCGCCCGGATTTATCCGGCGGGGCTTTTTTGACTGATTCGGTTGACATTGGCAGGCAGAAATAATAAGATGAAAAGTAGAATTTTGTTGCAGTTTGCCAAATGGTTGCACAGCAAGCATTTGTTAGAAACTGTTATGCAGCGAACCTTTCCGGCGGAGCAGCCATGCGATGCCGCAAGTTAATACGCTGTAATTTGATTGATTATGATTTTAAAGGAGTAAAAATATGCGGCTGGCAAAAATAGTCGGGGTTGCGCAAAGCCTGACAAAATCAGACGAATTATATGGAACGGATATACTGATCGCAATTCCTGTGGAAGTGGATACGTTAAAAGAAAACGGAGCGTCTTTTTTGGTGATGGACAGGCTTGGAGCAAAGACCGGGCAGATCGTAATTTGTTCATCCGGCAGCGCTTCGTGGGACGGAATGGCTGCCGGAGCGCCGGATGAGCGCGTGGTGGCGATTCCCGAGTCTCTTGAATTTGAAGGCAAAAATTATTTCGAGCAGATTGCCGCACGTCAGGAGGAGCCGGAAGAGGAATATGTGACGGCGCCGATTCCGGATATTTACGCGGCGCTTGAAGAAGAGCAAAAGCAAACGGAAGCGGCGCAAGCGCCTGCTCCGGAAGCTGCGGCAGACCTTGTGACAGACCTCACAGCGGAATTCAAAGCCCTGCACGAAGAGCTTGACAGCAGCTACAGGGAGGAAGCGCCGCAGGAGCCTGTACCGCAGGTAACAAGCTCGGTGCCATATGAGGATTATGCAAAATACCTGACGACTGAATTCAAGCCTGTCGAAATCCCGGCAGATTCCTATATGAGGCAAATCGGCACGGAAGAGACAGGAATGCAGGAAGGTACGCAGCCGGGGCAAACGACAGATAAATCTGCGGAAAATGAAGAGCAGAAAGAAACCTTTTCACGGCTCGATAAATACCGCAACAGAAAGAAAAAATAACGATACTATGGGAGATTCAATGGATACGATCTTTGACATGGAAACCGTCGCCCTGGACGATGAAAACAGCGCGCTTCTGATTATCGACCAGACGCAGCTGCCCTATCATAAGGAAATACTTCACCTGAAGGACCAGGAAAGCATCTGGGATGCGATCTACCTTCTTAAAGTACGCGGTGCGCCGGCAATCGGAGTTGCGGCGGGGTTTGGTATCTATTTGGCGGCAAAAGAGATAGAAGAACAGGATTTTGACGCATTTTATGAAAAATTTAAGCGGGCGAAGGACTACCTTGATTCGGCTAGGCCAACTGCGGTAAACCTTTCGTGGGCCCTGAACCGCATGGACGCGGTTGTTCTTGCCAACCGCGAAAAAACAGTCGGGCAGATTAAGCAGCTGTTGCTCGCAGAGGCAAACGAAATCAAGCGCGAGGATATCCGGGTTTGCAAAACCATCGGAGAGAACGGGTTATCCCTTTTAAAACCGGGCATGGGGCTGTTAACGCACTGCAACGCGGGCCAGCTTGCCACATCAAAGTACGGAACGGCAACCGCGCCCATGTATCTTGGACAGGAAAAAGGTTACGGTTTCCGTGTGTTTTGCGATGAAACGCGTCCACTCCTGCAGGGAGCGCGCCTTACTGCTTACGAGCTGATGGAGGCGGGCATCGATACGACGCTTCTTTGTGATAATATGGCTCCGTCCGTCATGCGGCAGGGGCTTGTGGACGCTGTGTTTGTGGGCTGTGACCGTGTGGCGAAAAACGGGGATACAGCGAATAAAATCGGGACCTCTTATGTTGCCATTGCGGCAAAAAATTATGGAATTCCGTTTTATGTCTGCGCGCCGACCTCCACGATTGATATGGACTGCGAGTCCGGCGGAGATATCCATATCGAGCTTCGTCCGGCGGAGGAAGTAACGGAAATGTGGTATGAAAAACGCATGGCCCCTGAGGGCGTAAAGGTATACAACCCAAGCTTTGACGTGACAGACGCGCAGTTTATCACGGCGATCATCACAGAATACGGCATTGCATATCCGCCGTTTGATGTTTCCCTTAAGGAAATCTTCGAGAAGAAAAGCAAGGCGCAGAATTATTAAAAAGTTTAAACAGTAAGGGCTGTGGGAATTTCTCCCACAGCCCTTTATTGCTTTGATGAGTTGTTCAGCTGATCAGTTTTTCGATCAGGTTCTCCGCACTTTCCTTAAGCTTTCCGAGCTGGTATTCCGCCTCCTGCTTATCCATAGAGGAGGTGGAAAGATAGGATTTCAACTTCGGCTCAGTGCCTGAGGGACGGATAATAAACCTGCCGCCCTCCAGCTCGAAATAAAGCACATTGGATTGCTCCATATCGATGGGCGTTGCTTTGCCTGTTTTAAGGTCGATGCGCTCCTGTTTCAGATAGTCGCGCACCGCGACAACCGGGAAATCACCGATTGTTTCCGGGTAATGCGCGCGCAGGGTTTTGACCGCGTTCTGTATCTTCTCGATTCCTTCTTTGCCATACAGCGTTTTAGAAATCACGAGTTCCTCGAACCAGCCGTATTTTTCATACATATCGATCAATACTTCGTAAAGCGTCTTGCCAAGGGAAGCATACCAGCATGCGGCCTCGGCGATCATCATCGCGGCCTGCACGGCGTCCTTGTCGCGGACGAACGCGCCCTGCAAATAGCCGTAGCTTTCTTCAAAGCCGAATACAAATTTACCCTTTCCGGTACGCTGCGAAAGCTTGATCTGCTCGGCAATGAACTTAAATCCGGTAAATACGCTGCGAAGCTCTACACCGTAATGCGCTGCAATGGTATCCACCATATCGCTTGTCACGATTGATTTCACCACAAATTCGCCGCCTGTAAAACCGGACTTTTTCTGGGAAAGCACATAATCCATAAGCAGGCAGCCGATCTGGTTGCCAGTAAGGATCACAAATTCATGCTCCGTATTACGCACAGCAACGCCAAGACGGTCGCTGTCCGGATCGGTGGCAAGGATAAGGTTCGCGTCCTTCTGGTTTGCAAGCGCCATTGCGAGGTTAAAGCATTCGCGTTCCTCAGGGTTCGGGGCTTTTACCGTCGAAAACGCCGGATCGGGATGCTCCTGCTCGGGAACGACGTGAAGACGTTTGATACCCAGGTCCTTCAGCACACGGCGCACCGGAACGTTTCCCGTGCCGTGCAGCGGCGTGTAGACGATATTGAGCGTATCTGCCATTTTTTTGACGACTTCAGGATGAATACACAAATCCTCAACTTTTTTGAAATAGATTTCATCGAGCTCCCTGCCGATATATGTCAGCAGGCCTTTGCGTTCCGCCTCGTCAAGCGGCATGGATTTGATATGGAACATATCGTCGATTTCTGAAATGTATTGCGTAATACGGTCGGAATCAGCGACAGGGCACTGTCCGCCGTCCTCGCCGTATACCTTATATCCATTGTACTCAGGCGGGTTATGGCTCGCCGTGATCACGACGCCTGCTGTCGTATTGAGCTCGAGGATCGTAAACGAAAGCTGCGGAACGCTATGGGGCGTATCGTACATAAATACGTTGATGCCGTTCGCGCACAAA
The DNA here is from genome assembly GCF_055522415.1 of Christensenella sp. KGMB01412. Lineage (NCBI taxonomy): Bacteria > Bacillati > Bacillota > Clostridia > Christensenellales > Christensenellaceae > Christensenella > Christensenella sp. KGMB01412. The sequence goes on from NZ_JBVFVW010000008.1 coordinate 57,180, forward strand.
ACGCCCGCCGTCTCACGTGCGAAAAGGTCGCTGTTTTTACGCGTATCATAAGCGATTGCTACGCCCGCAAGCGGATCTCCATGTGCAAGGATGTTGTTTGCAAGGGCCTGCGTCGCGCGTTTTACAGTAAACACGTTCATACGGTTGGTACCCATGCCGATGATGCCGCGCATTCCGGCAGTACCAAATTCCATTTCTTTATAAAACGAATCCTGAAGCGTTTCCGAGTCTTTTGCAACGTCTGCAATCTCCTGTTCGTATTCAGTTCCTGCAAGGGCCTTTTTCCAAACCTCATAATTTTCCTGATAAGTCATGAGAATCCTCCTTGTATTTTAAAATCCAAACGCTCTGTTTTCATTGCTGTGCATATATCCGTATAATCAATCAGCGCAAATACATCGATCGGCAGTTGCGCCGCCTTTTCATTAACACTATTATTATAACACAATTATATTTGCCAACACGGATTATTTTGTTGATTTTTAGGGCGGCTGTCTGTATCATGATAATAGGACAGTTTGCCCGTATTTTTGTCGTGTGCGGATTTTTGACAGGGCGTCTGCCGGGGAATGGTCACGCAAGGAGAATCTATGAGAAACGAATACCAGAAAAATATACGTAATTTTTGCATTATTGCACATATAGACCACGGAAAATCAACGCTTGCCGACCGTCTGATCGAGATGACGGAAACAGTGGCCCAGCGCGATCTGAAAGAGCAGCTTCTTGATACGATGGAGCTCGAACGGGAGCGCGGAATTACGATCAAATCGCAGGCGGTGCGTATGATCTACGAATATAACGGCGTAGAGTATGAACTGAACCTCATCGATACGCCCGGCCACGTCGATTTTACCTACGAAGTTTCACGCAGCCTTGCCGCATGCGAAGGAGCTGTGCTTGTGGTGGATGCGAGTCAGGGAATCGAGGCGCAGACACTGGCAAACGTCTATCTGGCCATGGATAACAACCTTGAGATCATCCCGGTGATCAACAAGGTAGACCTTCCAAGCGCCCGCCCGGATGAAATCGCCAAGGAAATCGAAGATGTGCTTGGCCTCGATGCTTCGGATGCACCGCGCATCAGCGCCAAGAGCGGGGAAAATGTAGAGCAGGTGCTGCAAGCCATTGTAGAGAAACTGCCGCCGCCGTCAGGCGAGGTAGAAAAGCCGCTGAAAGCGCTTGTATTCGATTCTTTTTATGATAATTATAAGGGCGCTATCAGCTATGTGCGCGTGATGGACGGACGGGCGTGCGCAGGAACGCGTATCAAATTTATGGCGTCAGGCAGGACGTTTGACGCGACAGAGGTTGGCATGTTTACGCCTGAACTGATACCGACCAAGGAAATCAAGGCAGGCGAGGTGGGTTACATTGCCGCGAGCATCAAAAACGTCGCGGATACGCGCGTGGGCGATACCATCACGGATGAGCAAAAGCCTGCGAATGAGCCGCTCCCCGGATATAAGAAGATTACGCCAATGGTTTACTGCGGTATTTATCCTGCAGACGGTGCAAAATATGACGACCTGCGCGACGCTCTGGAGCGCCTGCAGTTAAACGACGCGTCTCTGATTTACGATCCTGAAGTGTCTGTGGCGTTGGGCTTTGGATTCCGCTGCGGTTTTTTGGGACTGCTGCATATGGAGATCATTCAGGAGCGGCTGGAACGCGAGTTTGACCTGGACCTCGTTACGACTGCGCCAAGCGTTTCCTACCGCGTGCGCCTTACGAGTGGGGAAGAAATTGAGATTGAAAACCCAACGAACCTGCCGGATCCCTCCCTCATCGAATATATGGAGGAGCCGGTTGCAAAGGTGGGGGTTATGACGCCGGATACGTATGTGGGCGCGGTGATGGAGCTGTGCCAGGAAAAACGAGGCGTTTTCAAAAACATGGAATATATTGAATCCACGCGTGTGCTGCTGCATTACGAGATTCCGCTCAACGAGATCATCTATGATTTTTTTGATAACCTGAAATCGCGTACCCGGGGCTATGCGTCCATGGATTACGAAATCAAGGGATACGAAAAGAGCGAGCTTGTGAAGCTCGATATCCTTTTAAACGGGGAAATGTGCGACGCACTGTCGCTGATTGTCCATAAGGATAGGGCGTATGGGCGCGGCAGGATGATTGCGGAAAAACTCAAGGAAGTGATTCCGCGCCAGATGTTTGAAATTCCCATTCAGGCCGCAATCGGCGGGAAGATCATTGCGCGCGAGACAGTGAAGGCGCTGCGTAAGGATGTGCTTGCAAAGTGCTATGGCGGGGATATTTCGAGGAAAAAGAAACTGCTTGAAAAGCAGAAAGAAGGAAAAAAACGGATGCGTCAGGTGGGCAGCGTAGAGGTGCCGTCCGAGGCGTTCATGAGCGTTTTGAAAATGGATAAGTAAAGGTTTTGTTATGCTTGGATTATATTTTCACATCCCTTTTTGCCTGAAAAAATGTTCGTACTGCGACTTTTTGTCGATTGATAAAAAAGACAGGATAGACGCATATATGCGTGCTCTTTTGAAGGAAACGGAGCTCACCGGGGCGATGTATAATAAGCCGGTGGATTCCGTTTTTTTCGGAGGAGGAACGCCGTCGCTGCCGGATGCGGGCTATATCGTTGCGGTCATGGACGAGCTGCGCAGGTCGTACACGCTCTATAGCGACGCGGAAGTGACGCTCGAGGCAAATCCATGCTCCCTTACGAAGGAGAAGCTTGCAGCCTACCGGGAGGCGGGAATAAACCGCCTGAGCATCGGATTGCAGGCGGCACAAAACAGGCATTTGCTGACACTGGGGCGGCAGCATACGGTAGAGCTCTTTGACGAAGCATATGATTTGGCGAGAGAAGCGGGCTTTACCAATATCAATATCGACATTATTTATGCGCTTCCGGAGCAAACGCTTGAGGACTGGGAAGCGACTCTTATCCATGTAATCGAAAAAAGGCCGGAGCATGTCTCCGCTTACGCGCTGGGGCTGGAGCAAGGAACCCTCCTGTATGAAATGGTTGAAAACAGGGAGCTTGAGCCTGCGGGGGAGGATATGGACCTTGCCATGTATCATATGGCACAGGACCTGCTTGCGGACAGGGACTATGAGAATTACGAAATATCCAATTTTGCACAAAGAAAGCGTGAATGCAGGCATAACCTCAAGTACTGGAATATCAAGGATTATCTCGGACTTGGCGCCGCGGCACATTCGTGTATAGACCGCCTGCGGTTTGCAAATACGTTGGATATTGACGAATATATTGCGAATTTGGGTACGGGAAAGCTCCATTATTCGTCATATGAGATGTGCTCGGATGACGAGCGGAAGATAGAATATATCATGCTGAAGCTCCGCCTGAAAAACGGATTTTCTTTTTTCGATTATAAGAGCAGGTTTGGGGAAGACTTTTTAGAGCGTTTTCGTAAAGAGGTGCTCCATGTATACGAGTTGGGCTTGATTACGCTTGACGATCGTGGTATTGTGCCGACAAGGCGCGGATTTGACCTGCAAAACCAGTTGGTTGCAGAGATGATCAGGAACTTATGAGGAATTTAAAGATTACATCAGATAGGTAAAGAAAAGAATGCTTGTATCAATTACGGACGTAACCGTTGCGTACGGCGAGACCGAAATATTAAATCACATTACGGCGAATATCAACGCGGGAGATAAAATAGGGCTGATCGGCGCGAACGGCGCGGGGAAGACCACGCTTTTAAAAACCATTGTGCGGCGCATCCTTCCGGAGGAAGGGAACGTTACACATAAGGCGGACCTCTCCATCGGATATCTGGAGCAGAACAGCGGGCTTGTGGCGGATCATACCATTATTGAGGAGATGCGTACTGTTTTTGCGAAGGCGCTTGCCGCAGGAAAAAAGATGCGCGAGCTGGAAAAGCAGATGTCGCTGCATCCGGAGGACAAAGCGTTACAGACGGCTTATGCACAGGCGCAGACAAACTTTGAGGCGAGCGACGGGTATCAGGTAGAGGTAAAGATCAAAAAGATTTTGAACGGTATGGGCTTTGCAGATAAAGCCTGTGATACCAATATTTCGACACTTTCGGGAGGAGAAAAAACGAGGCTTGCGATCGCAAAGCTGCTGCTTATGGATCCTGAACTGTTGATTCTGGATGAGCCGACCAACCATCTTGATTTCAAGACGCTGATGTGGCTGGAGGATTACCTGAACGGCTATAAGGGAGCGGTATTGATCGTGTCGCACGACCGTTATTTTTTGGATAAACTGGCGCAAAAGATATGGGAAGTGGACGATACGGAGCTTACGGAATATACGGGAAATTATACCCAATATAAACAGCTGAAAGCGGACTATATCTCTTTCCAGATGAAGGAATACGAAAAGCAGTCCCGGCAGATCGCTCACATGGAAGATTACGTCGCGCGCAACCTCACAAGGGCCTCCACGGCAAAAAGCGCGCAAAGCCGCGTGAAAAAGCTGAGCAGTATGGAGCGGATCAGGAAGCCAAAGACTTCTGTTAAGGCGCCCAGCTTCAGCTTTACTTTTACGCAAAGGCCGGTAAACGATATCCTGACAGTGGCGGGGCTTACGCTTGCGGTGGGGGAAGAAAAAACAATATTGGCCCGGGATATCGGCATGGAAATGAAACGCGGCGAAAAAGCGGCGATTATCGGCGATAATGGAACGGGCAAATCGACGCTCATGAAAAAGCTGGTGGCGGTGGCAAACGGTGAGGCAGATACAGCCGTTGCGTTTGGAAAAAATACACTGGTTGGTTATTACGATCAGGAAAACAAAAATATGACGCCGGGCAAGACTGTATTGCAGGAAATTTGGGACGCGTATCCTTCCCTGCTGGAATACGGCTCGCGCTCCATGCTTGGTCGAGTGCTTCTGACGGGGGAGGATGTATTCAAAAAAGTGGGAGAGCTTTCCGGCGGGGAGCGGGCCAAGGTTGGGCTTGCGCTGCTTATGTGCGGGGAATACAACGTGCTTCTCCTGGACGAGCCGACCAACCATTTAGACCTTCCGGCGCGCGAAAGCCTGGAGGCGGCGCTGAAGGAGTATACGGGAACGCTGCTCTTTGTGTCGCATGACCGCTATTTCATCAATGCGCTTGCGGGAAAGATTTATGAGATCGCAGGCGGGGGCATCAATGAATTTGACGGAACCTTCGACGAGTACAGGGAATTAAAGGAGCAGGAAGAGCAGCAGGAGGCTGCAAGCCGCGAAGCTGCTGAGAAGAAGACAAAGACCGTAAGCGAGATCGCTGAGGTGAAAAATCCGAAGCAGCGCAGGGCGCAGGAAGCAAAACGCAGGGAGCGGATTTCATCGCTGGAGAAAAACATTGCTGAAATTGAAGCGCGCGAGACGCAGCTCAATATGGAGATAGCCGAGAACGCTGCCGATTTCGAACTGATTGGCAGGAATTGTGCGGAACTGGAAGAATTGAAAGCGCGGCATGAAAAGCTGATGGAAGAATGGTTGCTCATTTCCGAGGAAGAATAGAAGGGGATATCCGGTCAGGAAATGCCCGGCGGCTTTGGCGGGCAATTTTCTTTTGAGGAATTGTGTTGTGAATTTACCGCGCTTATATTATAATAAGAACGCATAGAAAATTAGGCTCTGCGAGGTGGCGGGGCACACAAAGGGGCAGTTAGCTTGAAGATTTTTAATTCAATGACAGGCAAAAAAGAGGAACTGAATCCGCTCACGCCGGGGCAGTTCAATATATACGCGTGCGGACCGACGGTTTACAATTATGTCCATATCGGGAACGCACGTCCGCTGATTGTATTCGATACGCTCAGGAGGTATTTGGAATACCGGGGCTACAAAGTGAATTTCGTACAGAATTTTACGGATGTGGACGATAAGATGATCCGCGTGGCGGCAGAGGAAGGCATTACGGTAAAAGAGCTTGGAGACCGCTTCATCGATGAATATTTCAAGGATGCACAGGCATTGAACGTTCGTCCGGCAACCATTCATCCGAAAGCGACGGAACATATTGGCGAAATTATTGCGCTCGTGCAAAAACTCATCGATAAAGGCCACGCATACGAGCTGAACGGCGACGTATATTTCGATACGCAGAGTTTCCCGGGCTATGGCAAGTTGTCCGGGCAAGACCTGTCCGAGCTTGAGCTTGGCGCGCGGATCGACATCAACGAGAGTAAAAAGAATCCTATGGATTTTGCGCTGTGGAAGGCGCAGAAGGACGGCGAAATCGCATGGGACAGTCCATGGGGCAAAGGCCGCCCGGGCTGGCATATCGAGTGCTCGGCAATGAGTATGAAGTACCTTGGGGATACGCTTGATATCCACGGCGGCGGGCAAGACCTGAAATTCCCCCACCATGAAAACGAGGTTGCGCAGAGCGAAGCGGCCACGGGAAAACCGTTTGCAAACTACTGGATGCACAACGGATATATTAATATCGACAATAAAAAGATGTCCAAATCGGCCGGAAACTTTTTTACGGTACGTGATATATTAAAGGAATTCCGCGGGAATGCGGTGCGGCTTTTTATGCTGTCCGCGCATTACGCAAATCCGATCAACTTTTCGCGGGAGCTGCTACAGCAGTCGGAGACGGCATACGACCGTATCCTGAACTGCCGTGAGAACCTGGAATTTGTGATGGCAAATCCAAAGGACAACGCGGTGCAGGTCGCTCCGGCGATTGCCGCCCTGAATGAGAAATTCAACGCGGCGATGGACGACGATCTCAATACTGCGGACGCGATCGGCGGAATATTCGAATATGTCAAGGAGATCAACACGCTGTTTTCGGACGGTGGAAGGGCGCAGGACGCAAAAGCTGCAAAGGATGCGATGGATGCGCTTCTTGATGTGCTCGGCATCCTTCCGGCAGAGGAAAGTGAAATACCAAACGAAGTGATGGAGCTTGCAGAGAAAAGACAAGCGGCACGCGCAGAAAAAAACTGGGCGGAAGCAGACCGCCTGCGCGACGAAATTAATTCGCTTGGATATGAACTAAAGGATACGCCGGACGGCGTAAAAATCAATCAAATATAGGGGGAAACAGGTAAATGGATGGCGCTTTTAATTTTATGATGTTATTTGACATCTTTATTGCGGTATATTTATTGTATTACGCAATCAAGGGGTCAGGTAAGGCTTACGAAAATGATTATCCGGCAGAGATGCAGGAAGAACATTGCAAAATGCTCAGGAGGTTCTGCTGGATTGCCGGTGTTCCGCTGCTTGTTCTTTCTATTCTGGAATACACCAGCAGCGAGGGGATTACTTCAATCTGGAGCATTATCAGCATCGTGTATATCCTGACATGCGTGGTGGTGTACTTTGTAATGTTCCGTGTGAAATTCAAGGAATACCTGCGCAACCCGCGCAAAAATCTGCCCAAGAAATAAGAGCGGAAAAGATAAGCGTAAGAAATTTTGCGCTTTCAGGAAAAACGCAGCATTTCTTGCCTGCGTTTTTTTGCGTATAGCGTATAAGGCTACCGGTGCGCCTTGGCCGGAGCCAAAACAATGCGTTTATCGCGGGAGGAAAAAACATGGAATATTTTGCGCCGTATCTTGACATTATCACCACGTGCCTCAGTTTTGTTTCCATTATCATACTGGTGTGGGGCGTGGTGCTCAGCGTAAAGGATTTTTTGATTTCGCAAATCAGGCCGCGGGATAAAAACGCGAGGCTTCAGATGCTGACGGAAACCAAAAACCGCCTTGGAGGCTATGTCCTGTTAAGCCTTGAAATACTGATCGCGGCAGATATCATAGATTCGATTGTAAAGCCGACGTTTGATGATATCGTGCGGCTGGCGGCGATTGTAGCGATCCGTACGGTGATTTCATATTTCCTGAATAAGGAAATCAAGGAAGCCGATATGAAAAAAGACAGGGAACAGCAATAAAAGCAGCCGCTCTGGTTTATTAATAAAACAGGTAGATTTTAAAACGGATAAGGAGAATGAGGCAAATGAGTGAAAATTGTACGCACGATTGTGGAAGCTGCGGGGAGGAATGCGGTTCGAGACAGATGAATCCGGCGGATTTTCTGGAATCGCCGCACCAGTCGAGCAGCATCAAAAAGGTGATTGGCGTTGTGAGCGGGAAAGGGGGCGTAGGAAAATCCCTCGTGACCTCCATGCTGGCAGTGCTCCTTGAGCGCAAAGGCCTTCGCACAGCGATTCTGGACGCGGATATCACAGGCCCTTCGATTCCCAAAATGTTTGGCGTGACCGAAAAAGCGCGGGGCACGGAGGATACGATTTTTCCGGTGGAGACGGAGGAAGGGATACAGATTATGTCCATCAACCTTCTGCTGCCGGATGAAACGGAGCCTGTCGTGTGGCGCGGGCCGATTATCGCGGGCACGGTCAAGCAGTTCTGGACGGATGTGATCTGGACGGATGTGGACGTAATGCTGGTAGATATGCCGCCGGGAACAGGCGACGTTCCTCTGACGGTGTTCCAGTCGATCCCGCTTGACGGAATCGTGATTGTTACTTCACCGCAGGAGCTTGTGTCCATGATTGTGGAAAAGGCCGTCAACATGGCAAAGATGATGAACGTGCCAATCATTGGCCTGGTTGAAAATATGAGCTATCTCGAATGCCCGGACTGCAAAAAGCAGATCAGCGTATTTGGAGAAAGCCATATCGAGGAAACCGCAAAACGCTTTGGCGTTCCTGTGCTTGGAAAGGTACCTGTGGATCCTGAAATCGCGCGGGCCGCGGATGCGGGGACAATCGGTAAGGTAAAGGGCGAGTGGCTGGAGAACGCCGCAGAGACGGTCAGCAAGCTATGAGTACCAAACCAGAGGAGGCTGTCGCTTATTTTAAGCAGGGATATAACTGCGCTCAGGCCGTGGTGCTTGCATATGCGGACGAGATCGGCATTGACCGGCAGACTGCCGCAAAGCTTTCTTCCTCATTTGGCGGGGGCATGGGGCGGCTGCGCGAGGTTTGTGGAGCGGTAAGCGGAATGTTTATCGTGGAAGGCCTGAAAAACGGGTATGCCGATCCAGCCGACAGGGAAGCGAAAAAGGCGCATTATGCCAGAATCCAGAAACTTGGCGAACAGTTTCGAAAGGAAAATGGCTCTATTGTATGCAGGGAGCTTTTGGGACTTGCGGAAAAAACGAGCGAGCCAACGCCGCAGGAACGGACGCAGGAGTACTACAGAAAACGTCCGTGTGCGCAGCTTGTGGAATGCGCGGCGCGAATCGTCGGGCAGGAAATCATGAAATAAACGGATGAATCAGTCAAACAAGCGGGAATGCGTCCGGGCGCTGCCCGCTTGTTTTTTGTTGTGAATACGCAATTTGATACAATTTTATGAATAATTTGCGGGAGAGTTGAAAAAGAAGATGAAAATCACTATAATATAAACTACGGAACCGTATGGGCAGAGTGGCGGCGGGGAAAGCCTGCAACCATTCGCTGAGGCTTAAAATATATGAGGTGTTTAAAATTAAAATTATTGATATTACCCGCGAATTGACCGCGGAAACAAAGGTTTATGAAGGAGACCCGCACGTTCGTCTGGAATGCTTTTTCACAGTGGATAATTACGGTTATTCCGTTACCAAGCTTTCGATGGGTTCTCACAGCGGCACGCATCTTGACGCGCCCTCGCATGTGCTGAACGGCGCGCGTACAACCAAAGACATTCCCTTGAACGATCTGGTAGGAGAATGCGTGGTTGTGGATAAAAAGGATTTCCGGGTTCCGGCGGGAACCAAGAAGATTTTGCTCAAGAGCGCGCCCGGCGTTCCAGCGAAGCTGACGGCAAAAAGCGCGCAGAAGCTTGTGGACGCGGGCGTTCGCCTGATTGGAACGGACGATCTTTCCATCGGCGGGGACGAAGTGCACAAAATACTTCTTTCGGAAGGAATCGTCGTACTGGAATCCCTGTATCTTGACAAGGTAAAGGCGGGAGATTATTTCCTGTGCGCCCTGCCATTGAAAATCGAGGCCGACGGATCGCCGATTCGTGCCTGTTTGATTGAAAGCGGAGAGGTAGAATGAGCGAAATCGGAGCCGAAAAGGAAAATCTGGCAGGAATAAGGCTCATGGCGGCGGTTGCCGCGGTTTTGCTGATTTTTTCGGTTGCGGTGCTCTGCATTCAGGCGATTGCTTTTGATCACGATTTTTATAAAAATGAATACAAGAAGATGAATACGGCGGCGTATGTGGGCGTATCCGGGGAAAGTCTCGGGATGGCGACTGATACGCTGCTTGATTATCTGGAAGATAAAACCCCCACGCTCGATTTGCAGGTACAGGTAAACGGGCAGGAGGAAGAATATTATAACGAGCGTGAAAAGGCGCATATGGTGGATGTGAAGGCGCTCTACCAGAAAGCCTTACAGTTTATGGCGATTGGCTTTTGCGTGGGCGGGGGATTGCTTGCGCTTTGCTTTGTGTTGAAACGAAGAAGGGCGGCAGGGCCGGTACTGCAGGCATATTTTTGGGCAGCGGTCGGCGTGCTTGCTTTTTTCGCCGTGATTGGCTGCGTTGCGGCAGCCGATTTCAATTATTTCTGGGTTAGCTTTCACCATGTGTTCTTTACGAACGACCTGTGGATGCTTGATCCGGCTACCTCGAGGATGATACGTATGTTCGAACAGGATTTCTTTGCAGATATGGTGGCAAAGATACTGGCTTGGTTTTTGGCTGTTACGTGCGGAACTGCCGCAGCGGCGGGAATTGGATATCAAAGGATGAAGAAGCATGGAAGACATTAGAATATTAGCGATTGAAACCTCCTGTGACGAGACGGCGGCTGCGGTTGTGAAAAACGGACGCGAGATTATCTCTGAGGCTTTGTATACGCAGATTGAAATACATAAAGAGTATGGCGGGGTGGTACCGGAGCTTGCGTCAAGAAACCACGTGGAAAAGTTGCCGGGCGTGGTGGAGGCTGCTGTCCGGGCAGCGGGTGGATTTGACGAAATCGACGCGATTGCGGTCACAAACGGACCGGGGCTTGTGGGCGCGCTCCTTACGGGCGTTTCTTACGCGAAGGGCCTTGCCTATGTGCTGAAAAAACCGCTGATTGCGGTGCATCACATTGCAGGGCACATTTGTGCGAATTATATTTCGCACCGGGAGCTTGAGCCGCCTTTCCTGTGTCTGGTCGTTTCAGGCGGGCACACGCAGATTGTATTGGCGCGCGATTATACGACCTATGAAACGCTTGGAAGGACACGCGACGATGCGGCAGGCGAGGCGATTGACAAGGTGGCGCGCGTACTGGGACTTGCGTATCCCGGCGGGCCGAACCTGCAGGAGCTCGCGAAAAAAGGCGATGAAAACAAGTATCGGTTCCCGCACAGTTTTCGTGGGGAGGCTCACCTTGATTTTTCATTCAGCGGACTGAAAACCGCGGTGATCAACCTGCTCCACCGTTTTGAGCAAACTGGCGAAGCGTACAGGAAAGAGGACGTCGCCGCATCCTTTTTAAAAAATGTGTCAGACACGCTTGTAAAAAATACATTTGAAGCAGCGGCAAGGACAAACTCAAAAATAATCGCTGTGGCGGGCGGGGTTTCCGCCAATGAGCAAATACGCTCTGCGTTTGAGAAAAAAGCGGAAGAAGAAGGGCTCCGGCTGTATTTTCCGGAACTGAAATATTGTACTGACAATGCGGCTATGATTGCTTCGTGTGCGTACTATGAATTTTTGAAGGGCTCGCGCGCAGGGCTTGACCTCAACGCGGAGCCTGTTATGGAGCTTTCCACATAAAGTTAGGACGGGGGAGAATGCGTTTAAAAAAAGCATTAATCATATTGCTTGCGGCGCTGCTTATTTTTACAATAACCGCCTGTGCAAAGGAAGAGGGGAACGCAGATGGGCCGGACCTTACTTCTGTGGGCCTTGATGGAATGAAAATCGTTGTAGATCCGGGGCATGGAGATACGGACGCGGGGACGATAGGCGTTTCCACCGGCAGGCTGGAAAAGGAAGTGAACCTTGAGATCGGCCTGAAGCTGCAAAGAGCGCTTGAGGACGAGGGAGTCACGGTCGTTATGACGCGCGAATCAGATGAGCCTATTGCAGCGGCGGAAGAAATGGACATCGCCAAGCGCAAGGAAGCGGATATGCAAAAACGCGAACAGATCATCAGGGATGCAAAAGCGGATATGTATATCGGCGTGCACCAGAACAGCTTTGAAAGCGCCGACGCGGTTGGGCCGCAAATTTTTTACCATACGGATTCCGTTCTTGGAAACGAGCTTGCAAAGTGTATTCAGGAAATTATGAACAACGAGCTGGAAATCGAATCGCCGCGAAAAGTGAACTGCGGCAGGTACCGCCTCCTGAAGCCGGGAAGCCAGCCGAGCGTAACTGTGGAATGCGGCTTTTTTACAAATCCGGACGAGGAAAAGAAGCTGCAGGACGACGATTACCAGAATAAGGTAGTCAAAGGTATCGTGGACGGGATCAAATATTATAAATTGGAGCAGGGGAATGCTGAATAATCTGCAGGATGAATTTATTTTAAGCGAAACAAAAGCGGCGCAGCTGCCGCCGCTTACTCTGGCATATATTGGGGATTGTATTTTTGACTTGTACGTGCGCACGAAGCACGTACTGGGTTGCTCCAAAAATGCGGGCAAACTGCACTCCATGAGCATCAGGCTTGTGAACGCGAAGGCCCAGTCCGAATTTGCGCACCGCTGGCTGGAACGGTTTACAGAGCAGGAGCGTGAAATTTTTATGCGGGGGCGCAATGCCAAAAGCCCTTCCGCACCAAAAAATATGAGCGTTGCGGATTATAAATACGCGACGGCGATTGAAGCTGTGATTGGCTACCTGTACCTGAGCGGACAGGCGGAACGCGTGAACGAGATACTCGGTACGATGGAGTTTGACCTGTAGCGCGACAGACATAAAACCTATATTGAGAGTGAGGAAGTATCAATGCCCAAAACGACTTTAAAAACAGTATTGCTGATGGCTACGCCGGACCCGGAGCTTATCGTTTCGATGGGGGCGAAGCTCTGTTATTCCAAAGCGGATATCGAACAACTGCAAAAGACCGCCAAAAGCGCGGAGTTCATTGACAGGCTGACGCAGATGGGGCATTTATCTCCGATAGAACACGCGTCGTTTTCGTTTGGGGTGGAGGGTGTATCGCGTGCGCTTCTCGCGCAGATCACAAGGCACAGGCTGGCGAGTTTTTCGGTGCAGTCCCAGCGCTATGTGAACCAGAGTGCGAAAAAGGGGGAGTTTTCCTATATCATACCGCCAAGCATTGAAGCGCTTGGAAGCGAAGCGGTGGAGAAGTATGAACACCAGATGCAGACCATGCAGAAGTGGTATGACGAGTGGGTAACGGCGCTTGGCGCCAGTGGGGAAAAATCCAATGAGGATGCGCGGTTTGTACTGCCAAATGCCTGCGAGACAAAAATGATTATTACGATGAACGCAAGGGAGCTTTTGCACTTCTTTAGCCTGCGGTGCTGCAATCGCGCACAGTGGGAAATACGTGAGCTTGCATGGCAGATGCTTGCGCTTGTGATGGAGGCAGCGCCGGGGCTCTTTAAGAACGCGGGGCCGTCCTGCGTGGGCGGCGCATGCCAGGAAGGCAGGATGACGTGCGGCAGGGCTGCGGAGGTGAAGCGGCGGCATAAAGCTCTGATGGAGGGTAACCGCAATGATTGAAAAGAGGGGCGAATATATATTTGGACGCAACAGCGTACGTGAAGCGATCCGCAGCGGAGAGCAGATAGACCGTATCTATGTGATGCAGGGCCAGTCGGAAGGAAGTATCCGCGAGCTCATTATGCTTGCGCGCCAGAATAAGATTGTGATAACAGAAGTGCCGCGCATCAAAATGGACGAGATGTGCGCCGATATGGGGCATGACGGAAAGCCCGGGAACCATCAGGGCATCATTGCACAGATCCCTGCATTTGCCTACAGCGAAATGGACGATATTTTTGAGCTTGCCCAAGTGCGGGGAGAGCAACCTTTTATTGTGATACTGGACAGCATACAGGATCCGCACAACCTTGGCGCGATTATCAGGAGCGCCGAAGCGCTGGGAGCGCACGGGGTGATTATTGGCAAACGCCGTTCGGCTTCGCTTACAACCTCTGCGTTTAAGGTGTCGTGCGGAGCGGCGCAGTATATTCCGATTGTAAAGGTTACGAATATCAATCATGCAATCGAAGAACTCAAGAAAAAAAATGTTTGGATCGCAGCGGCAGATATGGATGGGCAGCCGCTTGCGGGGACAAACTTAACGGGCGCGATAGCGCTTGTGATAGGCGGGGAATCCGAAGGGGTTGCACGCCTTACCAGGGAATTATGCGATATGGTTGTAAAAATCGAGATGGGAGGAAAGACGACCTCTCTTAATGCGTCGTGCGCGGCGAGCATTATGATTTACGAAAAGCGCAGGCAGGATTTGCTGAAATAAAATTGGAATGCGGGGGACGCAGTTGGAAAAGAATTTGAAGGGGCAGGATGGGGAACTGATGGAGGAACCGGCGCAGGACGAAAAGGTTGTCGTACACGCCGGATTTGAGCGCTTCGCCCTGCTTACGGACGAGCAGGCTGTTGCGCTTGCCGACGAGGACAGCCTTGCCCTTGAATATATTTTGCATAAATATAAAAATTTTGTGCGCGCCAAAGCAAGGTCTTATTTTTTGATCGGCGCGGATAAGGAAGATATTGTGCAGGAAGGCATGATTGGACTTTATAAGGCGGTTCGTGATTACGACGTAGAAAAAAAGGCTTCGTTCCGTGCGTTTGCAGAATTGTGCATTACGCGCCAGATTATCACGGCGATCAAAACGGCGACACGCCAGAAGCACCAGCCGCTCAATACATATGTATCCCTCAATAAGCCGGTCTACGACGAGGAATCGGAGCGCACGCTGGTGGACATCATCGCGGCGACAAAGGTGTCTAACCCGGAGGAGATTATTATTGATAAAGAGGACTATGCAAGCATTGAGGAAGAAATTACCAATATGCTTTCAGGCCTTGAGAAAAAGGTGTTATCCTTTTACCTTCAGGGGCTTTCTTACCAGCAAATTGCAAAGATCATGAACCGGCATGAAAAGTCAATCGATAACGCATTGCAGCGGGCAAAGGGAAAAATCGACAAATTTCTTGCAGCAAAGGGAACGCCGCAGGAGTAGGAGGACAGCCGGCAACTTGACAAACCGGGCCTTTTCCCTGATAATATATGTCATGTAAAATGGATAGGAGTATGCGGTAAACGCCGTATGCAGAAGGAGAAATGAATGGCAAACGAGGATGTAGTATTAACACACCAGGGTGTGAAAGAGCTGGAAGAAAAACTGGAATACTTAAAAACTGTCCGCAGGCTTGAGATTGCGGAAGAGATTAAAGTGGCAAGAGCGTTTGGCGATCTTTCTGAGAACGCCGAATACGACGAAGCGAAAAACGAGCAGGCGAAGATTGAAGGCGAGATCGTAATGCTGGAAAAAATGCTTCGCAACGCGACGGTTGTAGACCAGGACGACGTGGATGTTCAGCGTGTAAACGTAGGGACGACGGTCAGGGTTCTGGACAAAGAATTTGACGAGGAAATCGAGTATAAAATTGTCGGATCTGCAGAAGCGGACGTCAGCATCAATAAAATATCGAATGAGTCTCCTGTGGGGCGCGCGCTTTTGGGCAAAAAAGTGGGCAACCTCGTGAAAGTGGAAACGCCCGGCGGCGTAGTCAAGCTGAAGATACTGGATATTCACAGATAAGGAGAAGCATAGAATGGAACAGCAGGAAAATACGCAGGAGCTGTCTGAGATTCTGCGCGTGCGCAGGGATAAGCTTGCCGCGCTCAAGGAAGAAGGACGGGATCCTTACGAAATTACAACCTTTGATAAGACACATTCCTCGGTTGATATTATTGGTAATTTTGATGCGCTTGAGGGCAGCACGGTAAGCGTTGCCGGAAGGATTATCTCTAAGCGCGTTATGGGAAAAGCAAGCTTTTTCCATATTATGGACGGCAGGGGCAAGATACAGATTTACGCCCGGCGCGATGTGATGGGCGACGAGCCTTATGCGGAATATAAACGCTTTGATATCGGCGATATCGTTGGCGTTACGGGCGAGGTTTTTAAGACGAATGCAGGCGAAATATCGGTAAAAAGCCACGAGGTTGTTTTGCTCTCCAAATCCCTGCTGCCGTTGCCGGAAAAATGGCATGGGTTGAAAGACACGGACCTTCGGTACCGCCAAAGGTATGTAGACCTGATCGTGAATCCGGATGTGAAGGATACGTTTTACGCGCGTTCGAAGATTATTAAGGGGATTCGCGATTTTCTGGACGAACAGGGCTATATCGAGGTGGAAACGCCGGTGCTCCAGCCGAGCGCGGGCGGAGCGACTGCAAGGCCGTTTATTACGCATCATAATACGCTTGATATCGATATGTATCTTCGGATTGCAACGGAGCTGCATTTGAAGCGCCTTATCGTAGGCGGTTTTGAACGTGTTTATGAAATTGGCAGGATTTTCCGGAACGAGGGCATGGATCCCAAGCACAATCCGGAATTTACAACAGTAGAATTATATCAGGCGTATACTGACTATAAGGGTATGATGGATTTGTGCGAGAAGCTGTTCCGTTATTGCGCGAAGCAGGTGTCTGGCAGCGATGTGATCACATACCAGGGAACGCAGATCAACCTGGGCGCGCCGTGGAAGCGCCTTACCATGAACGACGCGGTGAAGGAATATGCGGGCGTGGATTTTGCGGCGTGTAAGACGGACGAAGAGGCGCGTGCGCTTGCAAAGCAGGCGGGAATCGCGTTCGAAGGTGAGCCGTCGCGTGGGATGCTTTTGAACGAGGCGTTTGAGCAGAAGGTGGAAGAAAACCTCATCCAGCCGACGTTTATATGCGATTATCCAATCGAGGTTTCGCCCCTTGCAAAGAAGAAACCGGGCAGCGACTGGCTGGTGGAGCGTTTCGAACTGTTTATCACGGGCAGGGAGCTTGCGAATGCGTTTTCAGAGCTTAACGATCCGGACGACCAACGCGCAAGGTTTATGGATCAGGTTGCGAAGCGCGAGGCCGGAGACGACGAGGCGAACATGATGGACGAAGATTTTGTAACCGCTCTTGAGTACGCAATGCCTCCTACGGGCGGTATGGGAATCGGCGTGGACAGGATGGTTATGCTGCTCACGGATTGCTTCTCGATCCGTGATGTGCTGCTGTTCCCCACGATGAAACCCATTGGAAAGTAAGGAAAGAAAAAGCCCAGTAATCATGCGGGTTTGCGGACTTATGGAGGCTTGTGAACGAGCCAAAATTTACCCCTTTACCCCAAGCTTGCGCCAATCGATGTTCGCGCTTATGTAGAAAACGCAGTAAGCTTTGCAAGGCGCAGCAGTATGCAGCGAGAAATGAATGACATGAAACGGCAGGATACGATCCCAAGAGAACGTATCCTGTTTTTATTGGGAAAATTCAGGCGTTGATCGGCATTAGCGAAATCGTGGCAAGCTCCTGAGGGGGACACACCGCACACGCTTCTGCGGAAGATCGTATCGCAGCCCGCTTATATGGTTAAGGCATTCCCCGGTATGGGTACTCACTTAGACCAAGAGGAATTATCTATTCTTGTTCTTTTTTCTTCTGCCATCATACCACGCAGCCGCCCCGGCGTATATCCGTAGACGTTTTGAAATGTATGGTAAAAGTTTGCTTTGCTGTGGTATCCTACTTCTGCCGCGATTTTCTCCACTGGAAGAGAAGTTGAAGTCAAAAGTTCCACCGCACGTTCTACCCGCACCGCGCGCAAATATTCCGAAACCGATTTTCCTTCGGTCAGCCGGAAACCTTCCTGCAATTTATTTTTATTGATTCCTACCATTGAAGAAAGTACAGAAATTGTCGGTGGATGGATTAATTCTTTTTTTAGTATTTGTTTTGCCTGTTCGAGCAGCAAATGGTCTTCCCGCCGCAATGAGATACACGGTTCCGTACGGCTGCGATCCATATAGTCCATGATCATTCCTGCCGCAGCAAGCCCTTGTCCGCGCAGGAAAAGGTCGAATGCCGCACCGGAGAGGGAACAGCTTTCAATTTGCCGGCACAGGGCGGATAATGTGGGAAGAAACACTGTCTCCGCATTCAGTAACTTATCGCAAAGAGGCCAGAAATCGGCAGGGAGGGAGACATTGTTACAGGTGAAGAAATCTTCAAAAAAATATAACGCAGTAAACGTGAGATGGGCCCCTTTTGGTACCCGCATAAAAAACGGTACGGTGGAAATACAAACATAAAAATGAAGCCCTGCATCCAGCGTGCGTTTTTCATCTCTACGCCGGTAAGTCTCTACTGCGTCTGCGTTATTGATGGAAAACCCCATATATTTTTGTCGAAGCTGCGTACGGCTCAAGTATCCTTCGTATATCGTAATGTCTGATTTTGCAAACATCAGGGATGCAGGATCGCCGCACAATTCTACACGTCCGTACGCCTTTGCCCCGCAGCCGCCGGGAAAACGGTAAATTACGCCTCTTTGGGTATCTTCCCTGACACCACCCAACCGTTCGTACAATGTATATACATCTTTTATTGAATTGGATACGATCATTTTCTTACTCCGTATTATTTTGGCATAAGCCGTATTGTTTTGGCACACATTTTCCCGGCCTGTTTTTCGTCAAACACTGGAAAACAAAGGCGATGAACGAATTACCGGCCCTTTGGAGGGTATCGTTCCAAACGCAGGAAAGGCCTTGCCTGTAAGATAATTTTATGCTATTCTTTCAAACGGTTAGCGCAAACTAACTACGGAAAATTATACTATGATTCGATTCGCCGGTCAAGAATGGTTACGGCGGGAAAGGAAGGGTATGTACAAGCAAAAGAAAAATACAATTAGCAGGGTATTTTCCATGGCTTGCTGCCCGAAAGGGAAATATACGATCGGCATTATTTTGTCAGCAGGCGGAATCCTCTTGGCCGCAGTACCGTTTTATGCCATTTACCGGATCGTTGAGGGATTCCTTTTTGCGGCAGCCCAAGAAACGGTTTTTCAATCAGCCTCTGCTTTTACATGGGCGGGCGTTACAGTAGGCAGCATTGCAGCAGGGATTGGTTGCACGATCGGAGGAAGCTGCCTGTGCCACGCGTCGGTTTTCGATGCTCTTTACCGCCTGCGGCTGCGCATCATGGAACACATGGGAAAACTAAGTATGGGATTTTTTACTGATGGGCGCGCGGGCGCTACGCAAAAAATGATGGAAGATAATGTCGAAAAAATGGAATCGATCATGGCTCATACGTTTCCCAATGTGGTAGGAGCCGCATTGCTGCTGGCTGCACTTGCCGCGCTGATGTTTTATTTAAACGTATGGCTGGCTATAACGGTTTTTGCCGCGCTCGGAATTGCATTCGCCATTCAATTTTCCGCTTTTGGCGGGAGCCGCGGACAAAAAAACTGGGCGAACCTCAATAAAACGGTAACCGACCTTGACGCTTCTTTTTCGGAGTATGTATCGGGAATGGAAGAAGAAAAGATATTCGGGCATTCCAAAGCGGCCGCTTCCAAGCTGACAGAACTGATTGAAAAAACCCGGCAATACTGGGCCGTTTACTTAAAACGTGTTACTCCAATTTTTGGAGCATACAAAACAATTACCCTGTCGCTTCTTGCATTTATCCTTGCTGCGGGAACGATTCTAGTCCTAAATCATCCTGGCGACCAGGAAATGGTGAGCCAGATATTGACGTTCCTTATCATTGGTCCGGCTGCCATGAATCCGTTGATGGAACTTGTTGAGATGGGCTCTGATTTACAAAATCTTTCCGTTAAGATGGATCAGATCGACAACGTATTCGACTGTGTGCCTATGGTGGAACCCCAGAACGGAAAAACTCCAAAGGGCGCGGATATTGTTTTCCATGACGTATCTTTTTCCTATCAGCCTGCATCTGATCCGCTCAGGCGAATGGCGCTTGACCATGTCAGCATGAAAATTCCATCAGGAAGTTTTGCTGCCCTTGTAGGGCCTTCAGGCGGCGGAAAAACGACGGCAGGACAACTGCTTGCCCGGTTTTGGGATATCGAGAGAGGTTCGATTTCCATTGGCGGTGTCGACCTGAGGGACATGAAAACCGGGACACTGATGGACCAGGTTGCATTCGTTTTTCAGGATACGCACATTTTCGCACAGTCCGCATTCGACAATATCGCAATGGGACGCCAAGCAAGCCGGGCTCAGGTTGAAGAGGCTGCGCGTGCCGCACGTTGCCACGATTTTATTGCCGCGCTTCCACAAGGATATGATACGCATCTGGGCGATGGCGGACACAAATTATCCGGTGGGGAAGCGCAGCGGATCGCCATTGCGAGGGCAATTTTGAAAAATGCTCCGATTGTTGTACTGGACGAAGCGATGGCTTTTACGGATGCGGAAAATGAACTTGCGCTTCGCCAAGCGATGGAAGAGCTGCTGCAGGGAAAAACTGTGCTGATGATTGCACACCGCTTGTACTCCATAAAGGATGCTGATCATATATTCGTCTTATCGGAAGGAAAAGTAGCGGAAGAAGGGAAGCATGGGTTCCTGCTGGGAAAAAATGGGCTATATGCCCATCTGTGGAAGATCCAAAGCGAAAGCGAACAATGGAGTATGAAAGGAGTCACTACCCATGCGTAAGATGATACAACAATTCACGTTTCACCATCCCAAAGAGTTAATTGCGCCCACTGTATGGCTGTTTGTATCTGAGGTGTCCACGCTGGTTCCCGCTATTTTGGTCTTTTTCGGAATATATGTGTTTGGCGCAGCCTTTTTTCCACCCTATACACTGGACACCGGGAGCCTGATCCAGTTGTCTGTCGCTGCGCTTGTATTTTGCGCCCTGCAATATGTCATTGAATTGATCTCCTATTGGAATACTTATTTCAGGGCTTATCGTGACACAGCGAAAAAACGGATTGCCTATATTAAAAAACTGCGCACGTTACCTCTCGGATTTTTTACAAAAAAAGAATCCGGAGAGTTGATCAATTCGTTTGGGAACGATTTTGCAAATGTCGAATATACGATGTGTTATTGGCTCCCATTTACCATTGCATCAAGTTTGTTAATGGTAGTATTCGCCGTTTGGATGGCTATATTTGACTGGCGTATGGCAATCGCAGCTTTTGCCTTGCTTCCGGTATGTCTGCTGATGAATCATTTCGCAGGAAAAATAAAAAGCAGGACCAGCCGTAGAGTCTTGGAAGCGCGCGCGAAAGCCGCTACCCAGCTGAACGAATATCTGCATGGCATGAAAGACCTTAAGGCCTATCGACAAGCCGGCCAAGGATTCAAACAGCTTCAGAAGGCATATGACAATCTACGGAAAACGACCATGAAAGACGAACTTGTGGCCGGGAGCCTGGGAAATCTATGTTCCGTGCTTACACAATTTGTCGTCCCGGTCATCGTGGTATCCGGTATGTATATGCTTCTTGGCGGGGGACTGCATATCCTCGATTATATAGGGCTTATCATTGTTGCAACCAAGCTCTCATCTCCTATGATGATGTTGGTAACGAGCCTTGGCGCATTGCGCGGTATGGCCCCATCCGGCGAACGGCTGGATTCCGTGATGGAGACACCTTCACAGGAAGGCAGCCAGACGGTGGAAAAAGTGGATGAATATTGTTTCAGGGATGTCGGGTTTTCGTATGGCAGTGAAGAGAACGTGATTCGCTCGGCAAACTTTGATATCCCGGCCGACCGGTTTACTGCGCTAGTAGGCCCCTCCGGGAGCGGAAAATCGACCTTGCTCCGGTTGATGGCACGATTTTGGGACAATCAGGAAGGGATGCTTACTGCAAATGGACGGGATATTCGCCAGATTCAGCCAGACAGCCTGCTTTCCAATATTTCTATGGTAATGCAGGATACCTATCTGTTCCGCGGAACCATACGTGAGAACCTGTGTTTTGGTAAAGATATTCCGGACGGGCAGTTGGAAGAAGCTTGCCGAAAAGCAAGCTGCCATACCTTTATCAGTAAATTGCCAGAGGGATATGACACGATGGTAGGAGAGGGCGGCGCCACTCTTTCCGGTGGGGAGCGGCAGAGGATTGCGCTCGCAAGGGCGTTACTCAAAGACGTTCCGATTTTGCTTCTGGACGAGCCGACCGCTTCGCTGGATGCAGATAATGAGGCCTTGGTACAAAACGCATTAGACGAAATTGCAAAAAACAGAACGGTAATTATGATTGCACACCGCCTAAAAACTGTTCGCGGGGCAGATCAAATTCTTGTGATCGAGAACGGTAGCGTTACTCAGCATGGAACGCATGACGAACTTCTGGCGCAGGAAGGACTGTATCAAAGATTATGGGCGATTCAAAATGAAGCCCAATCAATACAATTCAAACATATGGAGGAAAAATGAAATGGAAATTCCAAAAAGAAAATTCTTAAACTTGAAAGAACTTGTAACAGACGTACTTCTTTCTGTCTTGATGCTGGTGCTATCGTTAATCATTAGCGCGCCGTTTTCTGCAAGTATGCCGCTTCTTTATTTTCTCGTACCCGGCCTGGCTGGGATACTTTGGGGAATTATCTACGTGGTAATCATTGCCAAATGCCCGCATCCCGGCGCACAGATTTTCCCCGCTCTTATTTACGGATTGTATTTTCTGTTGTCTGGCAGCGTCTATGTATTTTTGTTCTTTGTAATCCTTGCTGTTGTAAATGAACTCATTATGCTGAAGGGCGGATATGAAAGCCGTTGGCGGCCGGCTATCCCCATTATTCTCATGGGCTGCCTGAATGCAATGGGATCAACCCTGACGTTATTGTTGTTTCGGGATAGTATGGTACAAAGCTATATGGCAATGGGTATGGATCAGGCCGCAGCGGACGCCGCGCTTTCCTCAGTGGAAGGATTCTGGCTTGCGCCACAGAATATTGCGATTGCCCTGGTATGCGCCGCTGCGCTTACTTTCGTCGGTTACCTCTTAGGAAGAAAGCTGATGAAAAAACATTTCCGCCCGGCTGGTGCCGTATAAATCCATGAATAACGAAAAAAAACTTCTCGATCCACGGACTTACCTGTTCCTGTGCATTGCCAGCATTATAGCCGTTATCGTAATTCGAACTGAAACAAGCCTTGCATTCCTTTTTGCCGCTTGTATGGTTATACAGGCAATGTGCGGCAAAGCTGTCCGGATTCCGGTTTACCTTGGCGGATATTTGTTTTTGCTCTGGCTTTCCTGGGCAGGCGTACAATTACTGGGAGACCTTTCTACCTTTTTTATTGGCAGCGCGCTTTCCAACATTGGCATTTTAGGGAGGCGGGCGATGATCCCGCTTTCCTTTGCCTTCTTGATCGGGGAAGCGCCGACCGGAAGTTTGCTCGCTGCGTTCCATGTGCTCCATATCCCCAAATCCGGCGGAATCGCGGTTGCTGTTATACTGCGTTTTTTTCCTACGCTTGGAGAGGAATATCGGTGTATCCGCAACGCACAAAAATTCCGGGGCATTGGCGTCGGTTTTTGGAATACATTGGCACATTTGCCCTCGACACTGGAGTATATTTTGGTGCCTCTGATTATGCGCACTACCAAAATTTCGGATGAACTGTCCGCTTCCATTACCGTTCGCGGCGTGCGGTTTGGCGGTCAGGTTGTAAGTTACCGCCCTCTCTGTTTTTCGCGGAAAGATATTGCTTTATGCGCCGGATATACCGCAGCAGTCTTCTTGTTTGCGTTTCTCGATAAAGCTGGATTGGGAGGCATATGATGATTGAACTGAAAAATATTTGTTATGCCTATCCGGGCGCACACAAAGGAGCCGGACAACTTCAGGGAATCAACCTATCCATCGGTCAGGGAGAGTGTATTCTTTTGTCCGGGGTGAGCGGCTGTGGAAAGACAACGCTTACACGTGTTTTGAATGGGCTCTGTCCGCAATTTTACGAAGGAGTCCTCACTGGAGAATACCGCATTGGCGAAAGGGATGCCCGAAGGATTCCGATCCATGAATTGGGAACCATTGTGGGGAGCGTATTCCAAGATCCCCGCAGTCAGTTTTTCGCAACCAACGCAACAGATGAACTCGTATTGGGGATGGAAAATATTCCGCTTGCACGTGAAGAAATGCACCGCAGGACGGCTGCAACGATTTCGCTTTTGGAGATTGAACGCCTGATGGGCCGACGGATTTTCCCGCTATCCAGCGGAGAAAAGCAGCGCCTTGCTATTGCTTCTGTCTGCGCCATGGAGCCGAAGGTACTCGTGCTTGATGAACCATCTGCAAACCTTGACAGCGAAGCGATACAGCATCTTTCCATTTTGTTATATCGCTTAAAAGAAAAGGGCTGTACGATCGTGTTGTCCGAACACCGTTTTTCCTATGTGCGTGAGTTATTTGACCGGTTGGTTTTCATGGAAAATGGAAAAATTAGCTCCATTTTGAGTCGGGACGAGGCGCTTTCCCTTACTCCGGAACAGCTTAGCACGATGGGGATACGTGGATTTCAGGAACCAAAACTCAAGATTTGTGGAACTGCTTTGGAACAAGGCGATGAAGTTCTTCGCGTACAGGGGATTTCCTGTTTCCGGAGCGGAAGCCAAATATTAGATGATGTATCCTTCCATGTACAACGGGGGCAAATCCTTGCTGTTGCAGGGCAGAATGGAGCGGGAAAATCTACATTATGCCGCGCCGTGACAGGTCTTTACCGTTCACAGGGG
Organism: Christensenella sp. KGMB01412; assembly: GCF_055522415.1. Classification (NCBI taxonomy): domain Bacteria; kingdom Bacillati; phylum Bacillota; class Clostridia; order Christensenellales; family Christensenellaceae; genus Christensenella; species Christensenella sp. KGMB01412. Next base: position 81,856 of record NZ_JBVFVW010000008.1, read on the forward strand.
GCGGTGGAGAATGAGGGACGGTTCCTCCGGCGGAAACAACGTACCAAAGCTTCTTTTTTTGTCCAGCAGGACGCAGATTACCAACTCTATGCGCCTACGGTCGAAGAAGAATTTTATATCGGATATAAATCCGATCCGCAGCGCCGCGAAAAAACGCAAAAGGCACTGGCAGCAGTAGGGCTTTGGGAATACCGCGAGCGGCATCCGATTTCCCTTTCGGGAGGCCAGAAACAAAGGCTTTTATTAGCGCTCGCCTCTGTAAGCGGCAGACGTATTCTGGTTTTCGATGAGCCGACAAGCGGGCTTGACGGCCACAATATGCGCCTTACTGCTGGCATTTTGAAAGAATTGGCGAGCAAGGGCAACTATGTGGTACTCATTACACACGATATGGAACTAATCGACCTTGTGGCAGATAGTATCCTATATTTATCCGGTGGAAAAATCGTTTACCACAAAAAATTATAAGAATATCGGGAGAGAAAGACTTGAAACAATCAAAATGAGTAAAAAAATGATACAATAGAAATGGAAAATAAAAATTTGTTGAGGTTGTTTTCAATGATTATCAGACAAGAAACGCATAAGGATTACGAGGAAATCTATAAACTTATTGCAGAAGCATTTATGACAGCAGAACATTCTGACGGAAATGAGCAGGATTTAGTGGTTGATTTAAGAGCAGGAAATGCGTTCATTCCAGAATTGTCTTTAGTTGCTGAAATAAATGGAGAAATGGCAGGGCATATTTTATTTACAAAAGCTAACGTAGGTAATGATGAAGTACTTGTTTTAGCGCCACTATCAGTGAAACCGAAATATCAAAGACAGGGAATTGGAAAAGCTTTGATTTTGGAAGGGCATAAGATTGCGAAACGATTAGGATATCCGTATTCATTGGTCTTGGGGAGCAATACGTACTATCCTAAGGTTGGATATATTCCTGCGGAACGGTTCAATATTGAAGTCCCAAATGGTATACCTGCCGATAATTTTATGGCAATTAACTTACAGGAAAAAGCGAAGCCGATTGGTGGTAAAGTTATCTATGCAAAAGAATTTGGGATATAAATTCCAAATTCTATCCTTTACCCGTTTATGGGTAGCAAGAAGCAGCAGCGCAAGTGGCAGATCAATATGCGTCTTGAGATGCGGCTAGTATTCTTAGGGCTACGCCCGCATATAAATACTCCCGGCAATGCCGGGCTTTGTTTATTTTAGTATGATTCAAATACGTTTTCCACCTGAAGCAATCAAGTCGTTAGCGGGCGGTGCAAAAATGTTGATTAAATTTCCTGTTGACTTGGAGTGCACTCCAGGTATTATGATAAAAGTAAATCAGAAAGGAGAGAGAATATGGAGTATATAAAATTGGGTAATTCCGGCATCGAGGTGTCGCGCTTTTGTGTTGGATGTATGAGTTTTGGCGATCCTGCCAGTAAAATGCACGCATGGACGCTGAATCCGAAGGAAAGCGAAACCATAATAAAGCACGCACTTGATCTTGGCATCAATTTTTTTGACACTGCCAACACTTATTCTGCCGGAACCAGCGAGGAATATCTGGGACGCGCTATTCGCGGCAATGTGCCGCGCGATCAGGTGGTGCTTGCCACCAAGGTTTATTTTAACGAGGGAAATTTATCAAAAGGGGCTATCCTGAGGGAAATCGACGGTTCCCTAAAACGGCTGGGAACCGATTATGTCGATTTGTATATCATTCACCGTTTTGATTACAACACGCCGGTAGAGGAGACGATGGAAGCGCTGGACAGCCTGGTAAAATCCGGGAAGGTCAGGGCGCTGGGCGCATCCGCTATGTATGGCTATCAGTTTTTTAATATGCAGCTTGCTGCAGAAAAGAACAACTGGTCGCCTTTTGTCTCTATGCAAAACCACTATAATCTCTTATACCGTGAGGATGAACGTGAGCTGATCCCTGTTTGTAAGCAGCAAAATGTAGCGCTTACACCTTACAGCCCGCTTGCTGCGGGAAGGCTTTCGCGTATGGAGTGGAAGGCCAATACAAAGAGAAGCGAGACCGACAAGATGGCCGCTTCAAAATACGACGGAACGCAGGAAACAGATTATGCCATCGTACAACGCGTAAACGAGCTGGCGGAAAAACACAATGCCACAATGACGCAGGTTGCCCTGGCATGGCAGTTTGCAAAAGGAGTCGCGTCGCCGATTATCGGCGCAACTAAGGCAGAATATTTTGACGATGCGGCAGGTGCGCTCAATATCCGGCTTTCCGGCGATGAAATCACTTATCTTGAGGAACCGTATGTTCCGCATAAAATCGTAGGCGCAATTTAAACTGGCGGAATCAGGATTTGATTTTTATGGGATATCAGGAGGTATGATGATGAAGAAAGTGACGGCAGGCAGAGACGACTTAGGCGGATTTGCCCCTAAGTTTGCACAGTTAAACGACGATGTATTGTTTGGCGAAGTATGGGCGAGAGAAAAAGAACTCTCCCCGCGTGACAGGAGTTTGATTACCGTGACCGCATTAATAGCCGGTGGTATTTTGGACGGCTCGCTAAAATATCATCTGCAAACCGCAAAGGCAAACGGCATCAAAAAAGAAGAAATTGCGGAGGCGCTGACACATCTTGCCTTTTATGCGGGATGGCCAAAAGCGTGGGCAGCCTTCCGGATGGCGAAGGACGTTTGGGCGGAATAAATGAGGAGTGACGGCGCATAAAACGAGTTGAAAAGTAATACAAAAAATAGTTTGTGAATCGATAAAAAAGCCTGGTTCTTCAAGTGCGAAGGGCCAGGCCTTTTTTATTTGGAAAAACTTTGGCAGAAACGGATTGCGTTGCGCGTCATCATCGAAATGTTGTCTTTGGTAAACGCAAGGGCATCTGCTAACTGCATCGGCGCAACGACGGTATCCCACACGGCAGATAATCCAAGGGAGTCAAAGTCAAAAAAACCCGGCTCGATAGAACCGACAATGGCGATTGCAGGAACACCAACGCGCCTTGCCGCTTTTCCCACACCACACGCTACCTTGCCGCGTTGTGTTTGAGAGTCGAGGCGGCCTTCACCGGTGATTACCAGATCGGCAGACCGGGCGATTTCGGAAAAACCGGTGAGTTCCAGCACGGTATCAATCCCCATTTGCATGGTCGCATCCAAAAAGGCCACCAGCCCTGCACCAAGCCCGCCAGCAGCCCCACTTCCGGGAAGAAAGGCGATATCTGCACCAAGGTCTTTTTTTACCATTTTTGAAAAATGGCGCAGACCCTGGTCGAGAAACCGAATCATATTATGGTCAGCGCCTTTTTGGGGCCCGAAAATCCATGCGGCGCCTTCTTCACCATAAAGCGGATTTGAAATATCGCACATGGCGATGATCTTCGTATTCCGTACAGCCGGATCGATATGGGTTGTGTCAATGCGGCTTATTTTATGCAGGGTACCGCCGCTTGGCACAAATTCCACATTGTCCTGATCATAAAATTTGACGCCGAGAGCGGCGGCCATACCACAGCCTGCGTCGTTGGTAGCGCTTCCACCCAGTCCGATAATGATTTGGGGAAACCCTTTTGAAATTGCGTCAAGAATCAGCTCTCCCACGCCGAAGGTAGTTGCCTGCAAAGGATTTTCCTTCCCCTTTACGAGAGGAAGGCCCGCGCATGCTGCCATTTCGATCATTGCGAAATTTCCGCACTCCCCATAAAAAGAACGCATAGGTTCGCCGAACGGGCCTGTTACAGTTAAATAAGATTTATGACCGCCCAGTGCTTCCAGGAAACAATCAACGCTTCCTTCGCCACCGTCCGCCACTGGAATACACACAACGTCGCATTCAGGCAGTGCTTCTAAAATCGTATGTTTCATAATATGGCAGACCTCGCTGCTGGAAAGAGACCCCTTATAAGAATCAGGAACGAGTACAATACGTTTCACGATTTATAACCTCCAAATTTTTATGTCTCAATATTACATCCTCACAAAAATAATGCAAGTCATCCGTTTGGTTTTTGTAGAAAAATAGCCCTTTTCAACATTTTGATATAAATAAAATTCATCACGCTGCGGGCTTTGGTTAAAAGGGCTGCAAGAGTATTGACACCCCCAAAACCATGTGCTAGTTTTAAATTACGATAAGCGATTGCATACAAAATGCAATACACAAAATGTAAAATGCAATACACCCATTAAATTATAAGTTCCAGCATCAAACAAAATTAGACCGAACAATTTCGCAGATTAAAGAGTGCTATATGAAAATTACAAGAACATCAGTTGCAGACAGAGTCGCAGAACAGTTGAGGATGCGCATCATAAAAGGAGAATTGCTTCCGGGGGAAAAGATCGTTGAAGAAGAATTTTGTAATGAAATGGAAATCAGCCGTACGCCGCTCCGGGAAGCCTTCAGGGTGTTACAGGTGGAAGGATTCCTTTCATACAAGCCCAGATGTGGCGTAACGGTATCGAGTTATTCGATTGAAGATGTGGAAGAGTTGTGGGATTTAAGGTCCGTTTTGGAGTCGACGGCAGCTGCCCGCGTGGCGAACAACCGACAGTCTGATATAATTAAGAACCTTGCGTGTTTGAGCAGCGGGAATCCATTTATACAAGAATACGATAGCGTAAGCTTTTCAAAAAACGATACCCGCTTTCACACGACGATTGCCAATGGGTGCGGGAACCGGTGGATGGAAACGGAAATTGTCAGTTTGTGGCAAAAGGCCGCCATGCCCAGAAGAGTACTACTATATGATATAGAATCGGCAAAGCAATCCTGTGCGGAGCATGAGTTGATTGTACAAAGGATTAAGGACGGAGATTGTGAGGGTGCCTGGAAAGCGATGGACAGCCACATCAAAAACAGCCTCGAACGGATTAAAGAGAAATTTGACAGAAGTCATTTACAATAAGGAGAAAAGTCATGCAGGCAAAAAGAAGGTCGATGTTATATGTACCGGGGAGCGATCCCAAAAAATGTTTGAAGGCATTAATGTTCAATAGCGACAGCGTCATCTTTGACCTGGAGGACGCGGTGGCGCCGGACCAAAAGGAATTTGCGCGCCAGACAGTATGTGAGCTGTTAAAAGCACCGAGGGAAACAGGCAAGGAGTTGGTTGTGCGGGTAAACCAGGTGTCGGACTCTGTTGGCATGGAAGACCTGAAAGCGATCCTCCCGTGCAAGCCGGATACGGTAATCCTGCCCAAGGCTTCAGCACGTGAAGTCACGATAGCGGATACATTTGTTACTATTTTTAGAGAAGACAGAGAGATTGGATTGATACCGCTGATCGAGACTATGCACGGGCTTGTAACGTTGCGTGAAATCTTAAATAGCTCAGATAAAATAACGGGTGTCCAGTTTGGAGCGGAAGACCTGACAAAAGAAATGGGTATCAGGCGCACGGCGCAGGGAAAGGAGCTTTCCTACGCACGAAGCGAGCTTACGTTTATCGCAAGGTCGTTTGGTGTGGATGCGATCGATACCCCATATGTGGACTATCGGGATGTGGAAGGCTTCGAACAGGACCTTGCGTATATCCGCTCAATCGGTATGACGGCAAAAACGGCGATCCATCCGTCTCAGATTGAAAAAATCAATCAGGCATTTACTTTTTCCGAGCGCGATATCGCTGAGGCAAAGGAAATTGTGGAAGCATTTGAAAAGGCTGTGCAACAGGGACTGGGCGTAATCAGTATCAACGGAAAAATGGTGGACGCGCCTGTTGCCAAAAGGGCTGCGGATGTTTTAGCAAGCGCAGGGCTCAATGAAGTCAAAGGATTTTGAATATCGTAATCATAAATAGAGGAGAAGAAAAAAATGGTTAAGGAAACTGTGAAGGAAGAAAGAACAGAAGAAGAGCTTATCTCAAGCCTGATGGACAAAGCGCGTGCAGCGCAGAAGCAAATAGAGTTCTGCACACAGGAGCAGGTGAGAGAGCTTGCGGCAGCCATTGGCTGGTATGCAATTAACAATGCGCAGCGTTGGGCGGAATTTAATTTTGAAGAGACAAAGATGGGGGATGTGAAAAGTAAAATCGCCCGTACCCAAGCCCGTGCACGCGGCTTGATGCGCGATCTTAACGAAGCAAAAACTGTAGGGATCATCGAAGAACTGCCGGAAAAGTGTCTCGTAAAGATTGCAAAGCCTGTGGGCGTAGTTGGAGCGATGGTGCCTGTGACGGTTCCTGCGGGGGTGGTATTTATCAAAACGATGAATGCGCTGATGGGCCGCAACGCAATTATTTGTTCGCCGCATCCCCGGGCTAAAAAAACGACAAATATGGTGGTAGGAGAACTGCGCGCGCTTGTTAAGCGGTTCGGATATCCGGAAGACCTGATCCAGTGTATCGAACAGCCAACGATGGCTTTATCAAAAGAACTGATGAAGCAGTGCGACCTGATTGTGGCGACAGGCGGCGCAGGAATGGTAAAGAGCGCGTATTCATCAGGAACGCCGGCCTATGGCGTGGGCGCAGGAAACGTCGTAACGGTTGTGGATGAAACGGCAGACCTTGCCGATGCGGCACAAAAAACAGTGGAAAGTCAATTAAACGACCTCGCGATCGGCTGCTCGACAGAAAATTCCCTCGTGATCCAAAAAGGTGTTTACCAGAAGATACTGGACGAACTTAAGAAGCAGGGCGCTTACCTGTGCAGCCCGGAGGAAAAGGAAAAGCTCCAGCATACACTTTGGGTGGACGGACACCTCAATGGGGATATCATATGCACGACGGCAAGTAATATTGCTGAAAAATCCGGATTTACGGTTCCGGAGGGAACGACGTGCATCCTCGTGGAAGAAACGGGCTATGGCAAGGAATTTCCGTTCTCTGGTGAAAAACTCTCTGTGGTGGTGACGCTTTACCAGTATGATACGTTTGAAGATGCGATTGAGCTGGTAAATGGAATTCAGGCGTATTCTGGAGCAGGGCACTCCTGTGGCATCCACAGCTTCGACGACGACAGGATTTTGGAATATGCGCTTAAAACCCATACCACGCGCGTGGGCGTTCGGGTAGCGCAGGGAAAAGCGAATGCAGGGAACTGGAACAACGGAATGCCATTTACAATATCCCTTGGATGCGGCACGTGGGGCGGAAACATTGCCAGTGAAAATATTACGTGGAAACATTACATCAATACAACATGGGTGATTCGGGAGATACCGAATTTCAAGGTTCCTACAGACGAAGAGCTTTTTGGAAATGTCATAGAAGATAAGAGGGTTCTTGGATAAGAGAGGCGTGGAATGAAAATTGTAGTTTTGGATGGATACACAGAAAATCCGGGCGATCTTTCATGGGAAGGCCTGGAAGCGCTGGGCAGGCTGAAGGTGTATGAAAGGACACCCGTAGATAAAGTTGCGCAGAGAATTGGCGACGCACAGGCTGTCTATACAAACAAGACGCCGGTTACGCGCGAAACGCTGGAAAAGTGTCCAAATCTTAAATTTATCGGCGTGCTTGCAACAGGCTACAATGTGGTGGATGTAGCGGCGGCAAAGGAAAGGGGAATTGTGATCAGCAACATTCCCACCTATGGCACAGCGGCAGTCGCGCAGATGGCGATCGCGTTGTTGCTTGAGATATGCCACCATGTGGGCGCGCACAGTGAAAGTGTACACCGAGGGGAATGGGAAAATTGCAAAGACTGGTGCTATTGGAATTACGACCTGATCGAGTTGGACCAAAAGACCATGGGCATCATTGGATATGGCAGGATTGGTAAAGCGACAGGCCGGATTGCAAAAGCACTGGGGATGCGGGTGATTGCTTATGACACATATGTGCATGAAGAGGAGAGTTGCGACCTTGACACACTTCTTCGCGAATCTGACGTAATCGTGCTGCACTGCCCGCTTTTTCCTGACACGGAGCAGATCATACGTGCCGAGACAATCGATAAAATGAAAGAGGGAGTTATCATCATTAATAATTCACGGGGACAGTTGATCAACGAACACGACCTTGCACAGGCGCTTGAAAGTGGAAAGGTATCGGCAGCGGGACTGGACGTTGTATCTACTGAACCGATCCGTGGGGATAACCCGTTGCTTAAAGCGAAAAACTGCTTTATTACACCGCATATTTCATGGGCTCCAAGGGAGAGCCGGCAACGGCTGATGGATATTGCAGTATCAAACCTTGAAGCATTTTTGAAGGGCGCGCCCGTTAATTGCGTATGACGTGGAGCAAATAGCAGAAGGGGGAATGTGGGATGAAACGGTTTGACAGATTGTATCAAAGTATTAAGGATGTTGCAATCGGAAGGCTGATATATAATTACTATTTCCGGGACATTCAGGCAGGATGGAAGATGGAAAAACCGCATTCCCATAATGCTATTGAAATCATTTGCTGCATAGATGGAAGATTCCATGCGTGGGCACAAAAGGAAAGCAATGCAGTAATGGTAAAAAAGCCGGAATGCCTGATTCTCGAGCAGGGCATTCCACACAGGATATATCTGGAAAAAGATGCCAACGCGTTATGTGTCTGTATCCAGATCAACAAAGACGCAATTATTCCCGGACTTGGCTGCGGGCCTTTTATTGAAGAAGAGTTTAACCTTTTAAAGGATAAGTGCTATGGTGGCAAAGGATTTATCAAAGTTCTCGACGACAGCACGATAGCCGATAATATCACCCGCATCATCAGGGAAATCAACGAAAAAGAAGCCGATTGGGAAGAAACTGTAAAATTTGAAGCAGTAGGGCTATTCATCAAATTATACAAAAATATCAAAAAACAGTACGAAGGAATTACAAATAAAAGCAACGAGCACATTTACGGGGCGATGACCTACATCTATGAAAACATTTTGAATCCAATTACACCCAAGGATATTGCCCAGCACATTCATCTCAGCCCTAACCACCTGATGCACCTTTTCAAACAGTGCACGGGAAAGTCGGTTATGGATACTGTGATGGGAATACGGGCAGAACGGGGCAAAAATCTTTTGGAAAACACAACGCTCAGCATATCAGAAGTAGCGTTTCAGTGCGGTTACCCAACATTACAGCATTTCAGTATGCACTTTAAAAAACTGTATGGGACGTCGCCATCGGAATACAGAAAGCAAATCGCAGAGATAGACCTCCTGCAAAGCAGATAGGGCTGCGCGCGAAAAGCGGAGCAGGGTATTAGTATAATCAATCGTTACAAAACAGATAGAAAAGCAACAAATGATGTTAAATTCTAACACCATAATCATTAATTTTACCAAAGGAGGGACATAATTATGACATTAGAAGGCAAGGTGGCAGTTGTAACCGGTGCTGCAAGACCGGAGAGTATCGGCCAGGGAATCGCGCTGAGGCTGGGTATGGAAGGAGCAAATGTTATTTGCTGTGACCTACGTGAAGCGGACGAAACGGTTGCTGCAATCAAGGAAGCGGGTGGTAATGCCATTGGATTTCAGGGAGACATCACCAAGTGGGAAAACTGTAAAGGAGTAATTGATTTTGCGGTTGAAAAATATGGTAGAATTGATATTCTCGTAAACTGTGCAGGTGTATCATCAAGGCTTCCGATTGAAGAGGAACCGCTGGAAAACTGGGACTTCATCATGGATATCAACCTGCGTGCAGTATGGATGATGTGCAGAGCTGCAATCCCTGAGATGAGAAAAAATGAATTTGGCAGGATCGTTAACATCGCTTCTGAAGCAGGTGTGCTCGGATGGACAAGACATGCAGTTTATGGCGCATCCAAAGGCGGTGTTGTCAGCCTTACGAGGTGTCTTGCAATGGAAACCTGCCATGATGGGATTACGGTAAATACGGTGAACCCAATGACAATTCCAACAAGGTTGTTTCTCGATCAGGGTAATCCGTTGGTTGGCAAGAACCTGGATGATTCACTGGATGCGATCCCAATGGGTACGCTTTCCACACCGGCTGATATTGCAGGAGCTGTGAATTTTTTCGTCGGTCCCGACGCCGGGTACGTGACCGGCCAGTATTTGAACATTGACGGCGGATATTCTGCGGGAAAAGCGTACGATAAAAAAGTAGAAAAATAAGGCCGATATGGCTTAAAACAAACAGAAGATAACGAAAAAAGAGGAGATTCTATTATGAAATACGACAGACCATACAGGCGTTCCCGTTATGGGACGATGGCAAAGGATTACGAACTGGGCGTGGATTTTGCAAAGCTTCGCTCCGACCGCGTCAAAAAGGCGCAGGCACAGCTTAAGGAAAAAGGACTGGGGGCACTTCTGTGTTTTGACGGTGATAACTGCAGGTATATTTCTTCGGCGTATTTACCTTACGGGATGCGTGAATATTTAAATGAATACTGCCTGCTTCCGGTGGAAGGAAAGCCCTTCCTGTACGACCTGGCAACTCCGGCAAAGCGCATTACCTGTCCGTGGCTCGAGGACAGGATCGCCCCGCCGATCACGCTTTTACGTGGTGCTCTGGAGCCGTTTACAGGCCTTCACAAAGTGTTTGCAAAGCAAATCAAGGAAAGATTGATCGAAATGGGCGTAGAGAAAAAGCCACTTGGCGTGGACTTTGCAGAGATCACGATGATCAGGGCGCTCGAAGATGAAGGAATTGAGGTCGTTGACGGACAGCAGGCGATCGTTGATGCACGTGCGATCAAGACCAAGGAAGAAGTCGAGCTCATTATGCAATGCTGTGCGATCGCGGAATCGGCACATGACAAGGTTGTCCGTGCGATCCGCCCGGGTATTAAGGAAAACGAGATCGTATCGATAGCTTCCAAGGAAGTACTTGACATGGGAATGGAAACGATACTGCTTATCCAGACGGTGACAGGGCCCCGCGGTATCCCACATTCACATTGTGCAACAGACCGGATCGTACAAACAGGGGATATGGTTTACTGCGATCCCACCGTTGCATTCCTTGGATACCGTACCTGCTATTATCGCACCTATGTTTGTGGCAAACCTACACAGGCACAAATCGACGCTTACGAACAAGCATCAAAGTGGCTGCGGGACGCAATGAACGTGGTAAAGCCGGGTGTGACGACTGCGGATATTGCAAAAGCGTTCCCAAAAGCGGAGGAATTTGGCTACCGCAACGAGGACGAAGCGTTCCTCCAGCAGTACGGGCATGGCGTGGGGATAGCCCAGTGGGAAAAACCCATTATTTCAAGGCGGTTCTCTATCGACCATCCGCAGGAGATCAAGGAAGACATGGTGTTTGCGCTGGAAACCTGGTGTAAGGCAGAAGACAACTCCGGTTCGGCAAGGATAGAAGAGCTTATCCACGTAACCAAGGATTCCTGTGAGATATTGACCTGTTATCCGTCTGACCACCTGATTTCGTGCGGAACGCCGGGATGCGAGGTGTTCTAACAGATCGACGGGAGTCAAACCCTAAACCAATATCAACAGTTACTCCATATGCTTATGGGTGAGGAGCGGCGTCCCACCGCTCCTCGGCGAGCCCAAAGGAATTTAAAGAATTCAAGTTATATTTCTACTCTGACCACATAAAAACAATCATCATTTTTATACGTTTTACCTTGCCTTGTGTTTGTATTGGCTAAAATGTGCGGAAAAAATGAAAAAAGGTAAAATATCGTAAAAATAGATCGAAATATGAATCTATGCTTTTAATGTAGGCTTACATTAAATGAAATAAAAAATAAATTAGGAGGAAAAGAAAGTGAAAAAAGTACTGGTATGTGTTATGGCGTTATTGATGGTGTTTGCCCTTGTAGCATGCTCTGCGGCAAGTGAACCGGCGACAGAGGCATCAACGGCGGGGGAAAGCTCATCTGAGGCTTCAGGGGAAGCCAAGCCAGCAGGCGATGGAATTGAAATCGCTTATCTGATCAACTCGGCAAACGATACTTATGAAAACTATGTGTTCAACAGTGCAAAAGAGTATTGTGACGCGAATGGTATCAACCTGACCATGTATGACGGCCTTAACGATACGGGCAACCAGCTCACGCAGCTTGAAACGGTATGCTCTAATGGCGCGGATGCAGTCATTGTCGTTCCGGTAGACACAAGCGGGGATGGACAGGAGTACCGTGCGATTACGGATAAATATAACATACCGATCGTGTCCGTCGCAAGGGAATTGAAGTCAGCCTGGGTAAAGGTTTCCGTCGACTCTGCAAAGGTTGGTAAAATGCAGGCTCAGTATGTAGTAGACACCCTGGGAGACAAGCTTGACGTAGCGCTCCTGGTGGGGACGCTTGGTACGGAAGATCAGCAACAAAGGACAAGCGCAAACCATGAAGTATTTGACGAGCACCCAGACATCAATATCGTGTTTGAGGAAACCGGTGAATGGCAAAGGGACAAGGGAATGACAGCGTGCGAAAACTGGTTACAGTCGGGCACACATATTGATGCGGTCGTAGCGAATAACGACGAAATGGCTGTAGGGGCGGCGCTTGCGATTCAGGCAGCCGGAAAAACAGATGAAATCAAAGTTTTTGGGATTGACGGAAATGAGGCAGGACTAGAAGAGATTAAGAACGGGACGCTTACTGCAACAGTATTCCAGCCTACAGAACAAGGCAAAATGGCTGTTGAGGCCTGCCTTGACTGCATCAATGGAAAATATACCGGCGAAGGGGAGCCAGAATGGCTTCAGGTAGAGCCAGAGATTGTTACAGAGGAGAACCTTAGTAAATTCTGGGAGATCATTTTTGGGGAACCTCTGGAATAACCAGCTGAAAGGTGACCGGATAACAATTACTATCTGTCTTCTGTAAAAATTGTGGCAGGCGTCCTGCCCCAAAAAGGCGGGACGCCCTGCAATACAGAGAAATTATTTTTCAGAAGGCACAGCCGAAAGATATCTCAAGAAACAGGTGGCAATATGAATGACAACAATGAAGAATATTTATTGGAAATGAATCATATCACAAAGCAGTTTCCAGGAGTTTTGGCGCTCAACGACGTATCGCTTAAAGTCAAAAAGGGCGAGGTGCATTCCCTGCTGGGGGAAAACGGAGCGGGAAAGTCAACCCTGATGAAGATACTGATGAACATTTATCCGCAGGATAAGGGGGAAGTGGTTTTTAAGGGTGAGAAACGTACACGTAACGAGGCTACGATCGAAAAATCATTGGAGAGCGGCATTGCAATGATTCACCAGGAGCTGGCATCGTTTCCTGATATGACGATCGCCGAAAACATATTCCTGAACAGAGAACCGAAAAAAGGAATTTTTGTAGACGAAAAAAAATTGAACCAGGAAACGATCGAATTGTTCCGGTATATCGGAATGGATGTTGATCCCAAAAAGAAGATCAGGTCTTGCACGACATCGTACATCCAAATGGTTGAAATCGCAAGGGCGGTTTCACTGAAGGCGGATCTTATTATTATGGACGAGCCGACATCCGCTATTACGGATAAAGAGACTGAGCTTTTATTCAATATCATTAAGAAATTAAAAGACGACGGAAAATCGATTATCTATATTACGCATAAAATGGATGAAATATTCCGCATTGCGGATGTGGCGACCGTGCTGCGCGACGGCGAGCTCATTGAATCAAGGGTATCGGTGGCGCATACAACGGAGGATAAGCTTATTTCCTATATGGTAGGAAGGGAAATGACGCAGATGTATCCGGAATATGAGGCGCAGTTGGGAGAAGTACTCCTTTCTGTGAAGCACCTGTCCAGGCAAAGAGAATTTAAAGACATCTCGTTTGACGTACGGGCGGGCGAGATCCTCGGGATCGCAGGAATGATGGGGGCGGGACGCTCCGAGCTTGTTTCTGCAATTTTTGGGATCACAAAGCCAGATTCGGGCGAAGTCTATGTGAAAGGCAAAAAAATGAGGCCAAACGATCCGGCACAGTCGATAGAGAATGGAATGGCAATGCTAACTGAGGATAGAAAAAGGACAGGGCTGTTCCTGAATATGTCTGTCGCGGATAATATGTCGATCCCCAGCCTGAGCGAATTTAAGAACGGCTTGTTTTTGTCAAGAGACAAAATCGGCAGGGCAAGCACTGAACAGGTCAGGAATATGAATGTGAAAACGCCTAGTAACGACACGCCTGTGGCATCGCTTTCCGGGGGAAACCAGCAAAAGGTTCTACTTGGAAGGTGGTTACACAGGAATCCGGACATCCTGATTATTGACGAACCGACAAGGGGAATCGACGTAGGGGCAAAATATGAGATCCACAAAATTATATGCGATCTTGCAAAAAGCGGAAAAGCGATCATTATGATCTCATCTGAAATGCCGGAAATACTTGGTGTAAGCACCCGGGTACTGGTGCTTTCAAACGGGCGTCTTTCCGCAGAGCTCGTTAAGGATTCGGATTTCACACAGGAAACAATTATGCACTATGCAGCCCAAAAAATAACAGACGAGATTATCGAGGACAAAAAGGAGGCTATGGGAAAATGAATAATATCGCAGCCGGAAGGACTTTAAAAGAAAAAATGAGCGGCGTTACCTCAAAGATGGGGACGTTGCTGATCCTGATCGGGATCATTATACTGCTCAGTATTTTAGCGCCCAATTTTCTGTCGGTGAATAATTTTATGAACATCATCCGGCAGGTAGCAACCACAGGTATCATTGCTTATGGGATGGTTATGGTAATGATTACCGGAGGAATCGATCTTTCCGCAGGATCTATGCTTGCATTTTCCTGTATGGTGATTGCCGTTTTTGCAGAAAAAGGCAGTACAGCGACAGCGGTAGTACTTGGCATTGCAGTAGCAACGGCCTGCGGACTGATCAACGGTTTTGTGATATCGGCAACGGGGATACCGCCGTTTATCATGACGCTTGGAATGCAACTGATCCTGCGTGGCGCAGCAAACCTTGTAACAGGAGGATTTACGGTGACTGGTTTTGATAATGCGTTCAAGGAGATCGGACAGGGAACCATTGGCGGCGTGATACCGATTCCCGTTGTGATCTATGTGGTTTTGGGAATCATTATGTTTTTGGTACTCAGTAAAACCGTATTTGGCAGGAAGGTATTTGCGATTGGCGGAAACGAAGAAGCCTCGCGGCTTTGCGGCGTAAATGCAAAGAGAGTAAAGCTTGCAGTATATACGATTTCAGCATTTCTGACAGGTATTTCGGCAGTGTTGATTACCTCCCGTACCGCGGCGGGCAACCCTTCCGTAGGGCTCAATTACGAATTTGACGCGATTATCGCGGCAGTCGTCGGAGGAACCAGCCTTTCCGGAGGCGTGGGATCGATCCCCGGATGTATCATTGGCGCACTGATCGTAGGTTGCATCGAGGCGGGGCTTACGATGCTGGGCGTTTCCGCGTACTACAAAAATATCCTGAAAGGTGTTTTGATCATTGCGGCTGTCATTATCGACGTGAGCAAAAATAAGCTGGCGGCAAAGAAAGCCTGAAAGATTGGAATAGATGACCGGAGGAAGATAGAAATGCTGAATATTGGTTTGATCGGATGCGGCAGGATAGGGAAAATGCACGCGGAAACGGTTGTGAGCCGGATACCGGATGCAAGGCTGGCAGCTGTATGCGATGTATCGGAGGAAGCAGCTGCCGAAGCGGCGCAAACGTATGGGGCGGAGCAGTATTTTTCAGACTATCGTAAGGTTTTGGACAATCCGGGCATTGATGCAGTGCTTGTCTGTTCCAATGGCGATACCCATTCGGAGATTTCGATTGAGGCGGCAAAGGCCGGAAAACATATTTTTTGCGAAAAGCCTGTGGATGTATCGATCGGCCGGATTGTTGAGACAATGGAAGCGGTGGAAAAATCAGGTGTAAAGATGATGGTAGCCTTTAACAGGCGATTCGATCCAAATTTCCAAAAGATCAAAAGCATGGCGCTCAGCGGCGAGCTTGGCAGGCTGAAAATGATCCGGATCACCTCGCGTGATCCGGAAATGCCAAGCGGGGAGTATGCCCGAAAATGCGGCGGGCTTTTCATTGACACGACGGTCCATGATTTTGACATGGCTGCCTTTCTGGCGGGTGGAAAAATCATGGAGGTTTATGCGAACGTGGTGTCTATGCGAAGTGCTGACGGGGAAGAACTGGATGATTATGAGCCTGCGATTACGACGCTGAAATTTGAAAACGGCGTGATTGGCGTGATCGATAACAGCAGGGACTGTGCGTACGGGTATGACCAGCGGATCGAGGTTTTTGGAACAAAGGGCGCTGCAGCCGCTGAAAATGAGAGGGAAACAAACGTAACGGTCAGCGACTGTGACGGATTCCATATGGAAAAACCCTATTATTTCTTTTTGGAACGATACAAGCGCGCGTATGAGGAAGAGATGCGGCAATTTGTGGAGGCGGTCGTCCATAATTTCGATACGCCGACTTCTGCGCAGGACGGATTATATTCACTTGCAGCTGCAATGGCCGCCAATAAATCGGCAAAGCAAAACAGACCGGTGCTTCTGGAAGAAATTTTAAATACAGAAGGTACAGGGCGGCAGGGAAAGGAGAAACTGCTTTGAGACGTATTAAGACAGGCGTCGTGGGATTCGGCAGGCTGGGAACGATCCATGCTGAAGACATTGCATTTTCGATTCCGAATTCAGAGTTATACGCAATTTGCAGGAAAGATCCTGATAAAAAAACTGATCATATATTTGACGGAGTCAAAATATACACAGATTATGACGAGTTTCTTAATGATCCTGAAATGGAAGCGGTCTGCATTGTTTCGAGCTCCGATATGCACTGCGAGCAGGCAGTCAAGGCGTTGGAACATGGAAAACACGTATTTGTTGAGAAGCCTCTTGGAATTACGATTGAGGAGTGCAGCCGGGTAAAAACGACTCTTTCACGCTGCAGGAACCTTATCTTTATGGTAGGGTTCCAGAGGCGGTTTGATCCGTCCTATCTGGATGCAAAGGAAAAAATTAAGGAAGGCATTATCGGCAGGCCATACCTGATGAAATGCTCTAGCTGTGACAAAGAAGAATTTGCTGGAAGCTGGCTGCGGTATTCGCCTACGAGCGGAGGGCCGTATTTTGATTGCTGCGTGCACGATATAGATCTCGCGCGCTGGATTTTTGGTTGCGGCCTGGAATCGGTGTATGCAGTCGGTGATTGTTACCTTTATCCAGAGGCAAAACAGTATCATGATGCGGACAGCGCTTATGCCCTGATGAAGTTTAAAAACGGCGAAACCTGTTATTTGCATACAGGAAGAATTACGCCGCACGGATATCATACGGAAACCGAAATATGGGGAACAAAAGGAATTTTGAGGATTGCGAATATTCCACGCGCCAATCGGGTGGAATTATTGGAAGGGAGGGGCTGCCTCGTGGAGTGCGAGCCCACCTTTGTCGAGCGCTTTCGGGAAGCGTTCCTTCTTGAGAAAAAAGTTTTTTTTGATTGTATTGAACAAAAACGCATGCCGGAGCTGACGATAGACGATGCGATAGAGGCGACAAAGATTGCGCTTTTGGCAACACGGTCGTTTTTGAGCGGCCAGGTTGTGAAAGCGGAAAACAAATAGTTTGCGAAACTAAGGTCAAGATTAGGAAAATG
>NZ_JBVFVW010000009.1:0-89247 GCF_055522415.1 Christensenella sp. KGMB01412
TACGAAGTTCCCGTGCGAGGAGCCTGTCGCCTGCTGGAAGTATTGAGCGCGGCATGAAAAGGAGAGAGCGAAATGGATTTATTGAAAGGTAAAATAGCGCTCGTGACCGGCGGCGGACAGGGCATCGGACGGGGCATTGCCGTAGAATTTGCGCGTGAGGGCGCGAACGTAGTGGTTGCAGACCTCAATGAAGACAACGCAAAGGATGCCTGCGGGGAGCTGAAGCGCGATTTTGACGTAAAGACGCTTGCCGTAAAAGCGGATGTTTCAAAGGATGAAGACATTGAAACAATGCTGGAAAGGACAGTCGAAGCGTTTGGCAGGCTCGATATACTGGTAAACGCCGCGGGAATCGATATCCCGATGCCTATTTTGGAAATGCCGGTGGATATATGGGATAAAACGATGGACATCAATGTACGCAGTATTTTCCTGGCGACAAAAGGCGCGGTGGAGATCATGCGGAAGCAGGGGGGCGGCGTGATTATCAACCTTGGCTCGTGCTGTTCCAAAACGGGTGAAAAGGACAACAGCGCGTACTGCGCCTCCAAGGGAGCGGTAAAGCTCTTCACGGATTGCTGCTCCAAGGAATTTGCGCAATATGGAATACGTGTGAACGCAATGTGTCCGGCGACCATCGATACGCCGATGATCGAAAATTCTCTTCGGACGCGTGCGGCTGTGGAGGGGAAGGATCCCAAAGCTTTCGAGCAGGAGCTTCTTGATAAAATTCCGCTTGGAAGGCGGGGCAAAGTGACTGAAACAGGCCGCTTGGCTGTGTTTTTAGCCTCGGAGGAATCCTCCTTCATGACAGGACAGGCAATCAACATTACGGGTGGATACGAGGTGCACTGAGCTGGCTTAATCAATGCAATGCAGGGCAGGCCGAAGCAGGTAAAATACGGCCTGCCCTTTGCTGTGTAAAAAGAGAAGAATGATATTTTGGCATTCGAAGATGAAAAAGATTTGCTCCGGGCGATAGTGCTGTGAAATAAATTTCACGATAATCAAAAAAACAAAACGGTCACTGGAAATAAATTTCGGTATTTGAATTTTTGTGCAAAAGCGGTTGACTTTACTCCTGTTATGCTTTATTTTGAGAGGGAAGAACAAAACAACCTTTTCTGTTTCGATTCGTTAAAAGTGAATATGTGTGTGTTGCCGGTTTGCTTGCCGGGAATTTTCTGCGAATGAAAAAGTTTACCTTTTCGTTCAGCTTGTTTTTTGTGGAATGAACGCCAATTCTGGCGTTTTTTTTATGCCTTTTTGTTCGCCCGGAAAGGTAAACTTTTTACATCTGTATTTATCATTTCAAATCATGCGCCCTGCCCATACATAGCGGCAGGAGCGGCATGGAGAACAGGAGGAAAAAATGTTACTGGAAAACAAAGTAGTAGTGGTGACCGGCTCCACAAAAGGGATCGGCAAGGGAATTGCGCTAAAAGTGGCGGAAGAGGGTGGAATCCCTGTGATCAGCGGGTTTGAAGCCGAGCTGTTAAACGACGTCCTGCCCGGGGAATTTTCAAAACTGGGATATCCGGACCTGCTGTACGTGAAGTGCGATGTGACGAAAGCAGACGAGGTAGAGAACCTGATGAAACAGGCGTATGACAAATACGGCAGGATCGACGCGCTCGCCGCGAATGCAGGGATAACGGATATGTGCCATTTTGAAGAGATGACGCCCGAGCGCTGGGACAGGATGATCGGCATTAACCTGCGGGGCGTATTCCTTGCAGACCGTGCGGTATATCCCTATCTCAAAAAGAACGGCGGCGGGAAGATTGTCAACACCGGTTCAGACTGTGCGCTTGAGGGCTGGGAATACCTGAGCTCTTATTCCGCGGCAAAATTTGGCGTGAGGGGACTTACGCAGTCGCTCGCAAAGGAACTTGGACGGGAAAATATCACGGTCAACTGTGTGTGCCCGGGCATCATAGAAACTGATATCTGGGTGCAGACGGATGAGATGCTGGGACAGATATCCGGAAAGAAAAAGGGCGAGGAATGGGATGCTGCCGTCGCCAAAATACCGCTTGGGCGCGGTGGCAGGCCAGAGGACATCGGTAACGGCGTCGTACTGCTGCTTTCCAAATATGCGGATTACATCACGGGTTGCTCGCTCGCGGTTGGCGGGGGAAGCTCAATTCACTAGCAGGTAACGATTTTATGTGATATCGCGCACGTTGCTACAAAGCCTGTTACAAGCATTGCCTTTGGGGACGCGGCGTACAAAGCCTGGAACCCATATATGGCACGCCGCGCTGCTTCCGGGCGCAGAACGAAGAACGAACAGAGGCAACGAGTTACGCCCGAATATCCCGTAATGGGCTTTATCTGCACTTGGGACGGCACATATAATTTCTACTGTTTCCTTAAAATTAAAACTCCAGGAAACGTGAAAAAACCAATGATAAAAGGAGAGGACAAATGAAAAAAATAACGGTAACTCTGATCGCGGTTATGATCGTGGTCGCAATGGTACTCACTGGCTGCGCAGGCAGCGGCACAACGGCAACCCAGGAAACTGCCGGAACGGACGCGTCTTCAGATGCGGGCGCACAGGAAACCGCTTCGCAGGCGGCTTCGGGCGGCGGGGACGAGCAATTCGAAATCGTACTGATTGCCAAGACGGAG
The DNA here is from genome assembly GCF_055522415.1 of Christensenella sp. KGMB01412. Taxonomy (NCBI): domain Bacteria; kingdom Bacillati; phylum Bacillota; class Clostridia; order Christensenellales; family Christensenellaceae; genus Christensenella; species Christensenella sp. KGMB01412. The sequence continues at coordinate 2,638 of NZ_JBVFVW010000009.1, forward strand.
GGGATTGCCTGGTTTGACGACATGAGGAAGGGCGTAGAGGAGTTTGGAAAGGACCATCCGAATGTAACGGTTTCACAGATTGCGCCGGAGGGCGGTGATCCTGCAAAGCAGGCTGCGATGATGGAAGACTGCATTGCGCGTGGCGTGGACGCGATCTGCGTCGTGCCAAATGATCCGGAGTCGCTGATACCGGCGATTGAAAAAGCAAAGGAGAACGGCATTATCGTGATCTCCCACGAGGCGCAGGCGCTGGACGGCGTGGTCGACTGGGATATGGAAGCCTTCAACAACGACGACTTTGGCGCGCTCTATGGGGAAAACCTTGCAAAAGCAATGGGCGGAAAGGGTAAATACGCCGGTACGGTTGGCGCGCTTACCATGCAAACACACAACCAGTGGTACAATGCGGCGGTGGAATACATCAAAGAAAACTATCCGGATATGGAGCTCGTTTCCGAACAGCCTTACGAGGACCAGGTGGACGCGACGGTGGCGTATAACGTGGCGCAGGAGCTTTTAAAAGCGCATCCGGATCTCGGGGGATATCTTGGCATGACGGTGGAGGCCGGGATATCGATGGCGAAGCTGCTCGAAGAAACCAACAATACAAATGTGAAGATTTCCTGTCTGGCGATGCCGTCGGCAAGCGGGGACTATATCAAAGACGGCTGGATTACGTCCGGCCAGTGCTGGAGGCCTGCGGACGCAGGGTATGTAGCGCTCAACATCGCCTACAAAATGCTTAACGGTGAGGAAATCAAAGACGGTATCGATCTTGAAAAGGATGGCTACGAGGACTGTAAAATCGAGGGCGGGATCCTGTATGGAAATGCACCGCTGGTATTTACGGCAGATAACATTGACCAGTATTCCTTCTAACTTGTCTTAGTGGTGAGGGGCCGGGAATGGGATACCCCGGCCTTATCCCACACAATACACATCTTATGCTTTGGGAGGTATCAGAAATGAGCTCAGAAATTCTGGCTGCGAACCATATTTGCAAATCCTTTGGCGGCGTGCAAGCGCTGCGGGATGTAAGCCTTTCGGTTTCGCCAGCGGAAATCCATTGCCTTGTCGGGGAAAACGGCTCCGGGAAATCCACTCTTGTCAAGGTGATTTCAGGCGTACATGCGCCGGACAGCGGGGAAATCATACTCAACGGAAACAAATACTCAAAAATGTCTGTCAGGGGATCGATCCGCGAAGGAGTGCAGGTGATCTACCAGGATCTTTCATTATTTGCACACATGAACGTTGCGGAAAATATTGCAACCAATAAACTGATCAGCCAAAACAGGAGGCTGGTGAGTTGGAACGATATCTATCAAATCGCAGAGGAGCAGCTTGCCCGTATCAATGTATCGATGGACCTGAAATCCTCTGTGGAAAAATTATCTATATCCAATATGCAGCTTGTCGCAATTTGCAGGGCGCTGAGCCTTGACGCAAAAATTCTTTTTATGGATGAGCCGACAACGGCGCTGACCAAAAAAGAGGTGGATAAGCTGCTTTCCATTGTAATGGATTTAAAGAAAAACGGGATGTCGGTTGTGTTTATCAGCCATAAGCTGGACGAGGTTATGGAGGTGGCTGATAACGTAACGATTTTCAGGGATGGAAACAAGGTGGGCGACTTTTCCGGGCGGGAGCTTAACGAAAAGAAGCTCAGTTATTATATGACGGGAAGGAACATCGAGTATTCGCGTTATCAAAGGAGTACAAAGGACGACGGGCCGGTGCTCGAGATAAAAGAACTCACACGCAAACCCAACTACGAAAAGATAAGCCTTACAGTCAGAAAAGGCGATATTGTAGGCATTACCGGGCTTTTGGGCTCGGGAAGGACAGAGCTTGCGCTCACGCTCTTTGGGCTGAACCCGCAGGACAGCGGAACGATGCTGCTGAACGGAAAAGAGTACAGGCCGGCTTCGCCCACGCAGGCCGTGGAAGCAGGTGTTTCCATGCTGCCTGAGGATCGGCAGACGCAGGGCGCATATCTTGAGAAAAGCATCAGTGATAATATCTGCGCCGCCGTCCTGAAAAAGATTTCAGGCAGGATGGGGATATTGCAGCGGGGAAAACAGGAAAAGATCGCGCAGGACGCGCTTACAAGGCTCAATGTAAAGGCAAGCGGCATCCATGCAAACGTGGGAGAGCTTTCAGGCGGAAACCAGCAAAAGGTGGTGCTTGGCAAATGGATCGAGACGCAGCCGCAGGTGCTGATCCTCGACTCGCCAACGGTTGGCGTGGATATCGGCTCTAAATCTGAAATTTATGAATATATCCAGCTGCTTGCAAAACAGGGGCTTGCGCTGATTCTCATTTCAGATGAAATTCCGGAGCTGCTTGCAAACTGCAACAGGCTGCTTGTGCTGCGTGAAGGAAAAATTGCAGGGGAACTGTCCAGCAGCGACCTTGAATCAAAAGAAGCTTCGGAAACAATCAGGGGTTATATGTCGGAGGGGAAAAATGCGTGAAATGGGGAGGCGTTATAGATGAATACTGTCAAATCCTGGTTCGGTAAAACACAGTTTTATATTCTGGTTATTATTATTTGTTATTGCGTTGTCGTTGCGTGTACCAATCCTGCGTTTGCAACCGTGCAGAATGCGTTTGACATCGTGCGTTCCTCCGCTGTGATGATGATACTCGCCATGGGCGTGCTGATCGTGCTGATTTCAGGGGGAATCGACGTGTCGTTTGCGATTGTCGCTGTTTTCTCTGCGTATGCTTCAATCATGATGATACGCAGCACGGGTGCGGATCATATCGTGGTGGCATTTTTGGTCGCAATCGGCGTGGGCGCGCTTCTCGGCTTGTTTAACGCCGTAGTAATCCACTTTTTCCGGTTGCCGACCTTTATTACGACGCTTGGCACGCAGAGCATGTTTATTGGATTGATGGCGGTCATGCTTGGCACGGAGGTGATCAATACCCCGCAAATGCCCTCCTGCTTTGTGGCGTTTGGCAAAGCGCAGCTCGTGACGGCGCAGCTGGAGAACGGGCAGCAATACGGGCTTTCCGTTTTTATCATTCCGGTTGTGGTCATTGTTTTCCTTACATGGTTTATCCTGCAGCGGACAACGATAGGCAGGAGTATTGTCGCAGTGGGAAACTCGCAGGAAGCTGCAAAGCGCGCAGGCTACAGCCTGCTGAAAACACACCTGTTTATTTATATACTGGTCGGCGTATTTGCCGCGGTGGCAGGCGTGATCTATGTTTCAGAGGTAGCGTGGGCATCCCCGCTGACAAACAACCTTGTGGGAGGAACAGAGCTGCTTACGATTGCGGCTGTCGTAATTGGAGGCGCGAAGCTTTCCGGCGGCGAAGGCTCGGTGTTTGGAGCGGTTCTGGGAGTACTGCTGATACGGCTGTTTCATACGACGCTGATTTTCCTGGGGCTTACGACCTCGTGGAATCAGCTGTTTACCGGAATCGTACTGCTTGGGTGTATTATCGTTACATCGCTGCACACGCGCCGCACACGCAAGAAGCTGCTGCTTTTTGATGAATGAGGAGGGGAAGAAATGACTGGTAAAAAATCGTTAAAAGGTTTTGTGGCAAAGGATATCAACCTTACCATCCTGATCGTTGCAATCGCCGGGATTATCATTGTGCTGTCAGCAATCCTTGGCAATAAATTTTTATCGCCGATGAACTTTCAGTCTATGGCGTACCAGATACCGGAATTCGGATTCATCGCCCTTGCCATGATGATTTGCATGCTTACGGGAGGAATCGACCTTTCAGTCGTCTCTGTAGCGACTATGTCGAGCGTGCTTGCGGCAATGATAATGACAGGGATTACGGAAAACGGGGGAGACGCGGGTTACGCGATCGGTATGGCTGTATTGGCCGCCCTTGGCGTTTCCCTGCTGTGCGGGCTATTTAACGGCATATTGATTGCAAAGTGCTCGGTTCTTCCGATCCTTGCAACGCTTTCCACAATGATCCTGTATACGGGAATCGCAATGGCAATTACGGATGGCGCGGGGATTACAGGCTTTCCAAAGGAATTCATAAAATTTGGAAGCGCAAAGGTATTCGATATCCCTGTCATCTTTATCCTGTTTCTTGCGGCGGCGGTGCTCATAGCGTTGATGCTGAGGCGTACGAAGCTGGGCAGAAGCCTTTACCTGTATGGAGAAAACAGTACAGTATCGCTTTTTTCAGGAATCAGGAACGAAAGGCTGGTCGTGATTACTTATACGCTATCCGGCCTGCTGTGCGGTATCGCGTCCATCATCATGATGTCGCGGGTAAACTCAGCCCGGGTGGGTTACGGAGACACGTATCAGCTGCAGGCGATCCTTGTGTGCGCGCTTGGCGGCGTCAGCCCGGACGGCGGCAAGGGAAAGGTGATAGGCGTTGTGATCGCTATCCTCGTCTTGCAGATTTTACAAAGCGGGTTTACGCTGCTCAATTTTGCGCCGTTTGTCAAAAGCCTTATCTGGGGAAGCGTACTGATCGTGATTATGATCACCAATTACCTGATCGAAACAAAAAAGGCGGCAGCCGCGGCATAAGCCGTGGCTGAGGAAAGTAAGGGAGGCCGTGCCGATGTGGTGCGGCTTTTTTTGTGAAAAATAAATATTTTTCACAAAAACCTATTGACATAAAGCGTATGAAATGATAAGTTAGATACAAAGTTACCCACGAGTGCAAATTAAATAATTGGATTTGGGATATACCTATGGAAGAGATAAGAAAACCAGCCGCCACGCTTAAGGACGTTGCAATGCGTTCGGGCTATGCGTTGAGAACTGTAAAAAAGGTTATGAACGGCGACAACAGCGTCAGGGATAAAACCCGCGAGGCTGTGCTGGCTGCGGCAAGGGAACTCAATTATAAGAAAAACCGGCTGGCAAGCGCGCTGGTACGGCAGAAAAGCGTAAAAATCGCAATCGTTTATTCCAAGGTATCCAAGGCTTATTTTCCGGAGGTGCAGGAAGGTTTCCGCAACTTTGCGGAAGAATATCAGGATTTTGGGCTTTCCATTGAATTTTTTGAAATACTCGAAAAGGGATGGCGGCACCAGTGCAGCGTTCTTGCAGGGCTGTGCGAAAGGGAGGACATCGACGGCGTTATTATGCAGCCAACCAGCACTACAAAGCTTAATGATATGATACGCGAGTTGACCAGCCACGGTAAGCCGGTAATCACCTTTGGAGCGGACGCTCCGGCGAGCGAGCGCATCTGCTATGTTGGCCCGGACGCTTACAGGGCGGGTCGCATTGGGGGGCAGTTGCTTGCAAATTATATTGGAAAAAAGGGCAATGTATGCGTGGTGATGCAGACAATCGAGCATATGCAGACAATTTACCGTAAGCATGGCTTTACCGATTACCTGCAGGAGCACTGCCCGAAGATCAATATATCTGAGCTTACGATACCGGACGATTCCGACGTATACAGCGAGATGGTAAGCCAGCTTCTGGAAGGGAACCCGGACCTTAACGGGATATTCTGTACAGATGCGAACACCTACCTTGTGGGGGAGCTGATGCGCAAGGCGGGAAGACAGGATATCAAACTCGTGGGCTTTGATTTATCGTATGAGGCCATAGAGCTTATGCGCCAGGAATATGTCGACGTGATCATCGACCAGAAACCAAAGCTGTTTTCTTATGTGGCACTGGAAACGATGTTCAAATATGTTTATAACAACGAGCAACCGGAAAAGAAGATCATTTACACAGATTTATCAATTCTCACAAGCGAATGCTTTAGTCTGACAGGGATACGTTTATAATTGGATAACCTGAAAACAACGCTGATTAAAAATTACCAAAAAATGCACTCGAGCGCAAAATAAGTTTCTGCAGGCAGTACAGACTCAGGCTGCCTAAATTATAAGAAAGGGGAATATGGCACAGGGGATCAGTATGCCATATAAAAAAGGAATCATGAGCAGGCAAGGAGCAGAAAACACATTACAAATTAAAAAAAGCGGCTTTAAAAAATGTATGGAGGCAAGGGAATTTACACTGGCTATCCTGTTGCTGGTGATCATCGTATTGCTCTCTGTTACAACAAGGGATTTTGCCAACCCGGCTAACGTCAGGGTGCTGCTTCTGGGTATGTCGTCGGATCTTATTATCGCCGTACCGATGGGAATATCTCTCATTGCGGGGAATATCGACTTTTCTGTCGGCTCCACGATGGGCCTTGCAAGCGTGCTTGGCGGTATGATCATAAACGCGACGGGAAATGCGTTGGTCGGTATCGTTGCGGCGCTCCTCATTGGCGCGGTGCTTGGCATTATCAATGCGGTCATGATCTGCCATCTCCACGTTACGCCGCTTGTGGCGACGCTGGGCACATGGATGGCCTATAAAGGGCTGCAGAAGGTAATCGCTGCAAATGCCATTGCAAACTTTCCAACGGACTTTTTCACGCTTGGGCGCACGGAGCTTAACCTTTTTGGCGTGAGTATACCAATCAGCATTATCTATATGCTCGCGGTGTTCGTCGTAGGGATATTCGTGCTGAAGAAGGTCAACTTCTTCCATAACGCTTACTTTATAGGAAGCAACAAGGATTCCGCGCGGCTGGCGGGCATCAACATTACGAAATTCACTTATATCTCCTATATGATTACAGGCATCCTTGCGGTGTTTGCCGGAATGGTACTCGTTTCAAGGCTGGGTACAGCCAGCCAGACGATCGGCTCGGGCCTTGAGTTCCGCATTGTAGTAGCGCTTCTTGTGGGCGGGCTTTCGATGGACGGCGGCGAAGGATCGATGATTGGCATTGGAATGGGCGTCCTGCTGATGCAGATCATAAGCAACGCGCTGGTACTGACAGGGATTAATCCAAACTATTCGGAGGTCATCATCGGCGCGATCCTGGTACTGTCGGTAGGAATCGACCAGATCAATAAGAGGCGGCGCGCAAAAGCGCGCGCATAACGGCGGGCGGTGAAAACTATGGCAAATGCAATCGAACTTGTAGATGTAAAAAAAGGATTTGCGGGCGTGCAGGCCCTGAAGGGCGTGAGCTTTGCGATCAAAAAAGGAAGCGTACACGCAATCATCGGCGAGAACGGCGCAGGAAAATCCACGCTGATGAAGATACTTTCCGGCGCGCAATGCGCGGATTCCGGGGAGATATTCGTGGATGGTAAAAAGGCGAACATCGCAAACCCAATCGTAGCGACAGAGCTTGGCATTGGCATCGTGTACCAGGAACTGAGTAACTTCATGCACCTTGACGTGGCAAGCAACGTGCTCTCACACGGGCTTCCACAAAGGCACGGCATGATCAAATACGATGAAATGTACAAAAAAGCGCGGGAAATACTCGACAATATAGGCCTTTCACACATCAGCGAAAAGGACACGATGAGCAACCTGAGCCTTGGCGCGCAGCAGATGTGCGAAATCGCAGGGATTATTTCCAAAAACGCGGATATCGTGATACTCGACGAACCGACCTCGGCGCTTACGGAGACAGAGACAAAGAAGCTCTTTGAGATCATTGCGGATATCAAATCACGCGGGGTAACGGTAATTTATATTTCGCATAAGCTGGACGAGATACTGTACCTTGCAGACGAGATCACCGTACTAAAGGACGGGGAGCACGTAATTACCTTTGAAAAAACGCCGCAGACCACCAAGGAAGAGCTGGTGCGGTACATGGTTGGCCGCGACGTGGAATACGACTATAAGGTCGGGACGAGCGAGATCGGCGAGGTCGTGCTGCGTACGGACAAGCTCAACCGCGGCAAAATGGTGCGGGATATCGACCTTGAGCTGCGGCGCGGGGAGATACTTGGCATCGCAGGGCTGGAAGGCTCGGGCAGGACGGAGCTATTGGAAACGCTGTTTGGGTGTTACCGGGCAGAGAGCGGGGAAGTAGAGATCGAAGGCAAAAAGCGCACGGTCAAAAACCCAATGGAAGCCAAGAAATATAAAATGGCGTATATCACCAAGGAACGCAAAATACTGGGCTTGTTTCTGGGGCTGAGCGTGAATAGCAACATCGCGGCGGCGAGCACAGAACAGTTCAGCAGGCATGGAATGGTGCAATATCAGGACATCAGGGAAAACACGGAAAAGTATGTTGACGCGATGTCCATCAAGATCAGCGACGCCAATCAAAACGTGATGGACCTTTCGGGCGGGAACCAGCAAAAGGTACTGCTCGCCATGTGGATGACCACGAACCCGGACATCATCATGATTGACGAACCAACACGTGGCGTGGACGTGGGCGCGAAGGCAGAAATCCATGCGCTGCTCCGTAAAATGGCGGTGGACGGCAAGGCGATCATACTGGTGTCGTCGGAAATGTCGGAGCTCATCGCATCGTGCGACAAGATCGTATGTATGTTCGAAGGAAAAATAACGGGCATACTCGATAATAGAGAAGCCAGCGAAGAAACGATCATGAAGCTGGTGTCAGGACTTTCTTAGAAAAACGCAAAAAGAACCGTTTTTCCAGGAACCGAAAAATTAAGGGAGGGAACTATTATGAAATTGAAAAAAACCATGAGCATCATCGCAATCTGCCTCATCATGGCAACCCTGTTTATGACCGGCTGCGCCAATGGCGGAGCGGCTGCGTCCAGTGAGGGCGACAGCGGACAGACGGCTACGGCTGCGGGTGCGGCAAGCGGTGAGGGCGAGGAATACGCCGTGATCATGAGCCTCAACCAGCTTGAGTTCTTTGATGCGCTTAAAGGCGGCGTAAACGACGCGTGTGCAGAAATGGGAGCAACGTGGTATTTCGCAGGGCCGCAGGAGGCGCAGCCGGATAAGACGGCAGAGGCGATTGACCAGGCGGTTGCGAAAGGCGTTACTGGCATCATACTGCACGGACAGTTTGAAGAAACAGGCCCGTCGGTAGACGCGGCGATTGCGGCAGGCGTGCCGGTGATCATCGTCAACTCCGACGTAACCTCGGACAGGCTTTCCTTTATCGGCTGCGAGCCGTACAACAACGGCTACAACATGGGTAAGGAGCTTGCGGAGCGCGTTGGCGGAAAAGGGACTGTGATTGTTGCAAATTCGCTTTCACTCGGGCAGAAGTCCGCGGAAGACAACCAGGACGGCTGCCTCGCGGCGTTGGCTGAATATCCGGACATCAAGGTGGTAGAGGTAGACGACAAGGCGGATTCCACGATTGCGCCGACGGCAATCGGCACGGCGCTGCAGGCGAATCCTGATGCAGTGGGCATCGTAGGCGTGGACGCGGTATCCGGCGTGGGCGCGGCAACGGCGGTACGCGAAGCCGGGCTTAGCGGCAAAGTGACGATCGTATGCAGAGACAGGGACGCTGCGACGCTCGAGCTGATCAAGAATGGCGAAATCGCGGCTTCCTTTGCACAGAACTCTTATGTAGAGGGATATATCGCAACAAAGTGGCTGCACGATTATGTGAACGGCAACTTTAAGGTCGTGGAGGATTACCTCGGCGCGGGCATCAATCCCATCCCGCCGAATGTTGACTCCGGCTCGATTATCATTACGAAGGACAATGTAGAACAGTTTGAGAAAAAATACGAATACCAGACGACAGCTTAACACAAAATTTGTATGAGATGGCGCGGGCATACGTATAACAGCAACGTATGCCCGCAATGAGGAAACGTTATGAGGAATACCAGAATAGGACTGCTGCCGCTTTATGTGGAGCTATATGACCGTACGATGCCACAGCTGCGTCCACAGATTGACGAATTCCACAAAAAAGTGGTCGGAGCGCTTGAAGGCGCGCAGCTCACCGTACATACGAGTAATGTATGCAGGACGAAAAAGGAATTTAACGACGCGATACAGGCGTTTACAAAGAAAGATGTTGACGCAATCGTTACGCTGCATCTGGCCTATTCGCCGTCGCTTGAATCGGAGGGCGCGCTCAAAAACGCGCAATGTCCGATTTTGATACTGGATACAACGCCGAGCTATTGCTTTGACCAGTCGACGGATGAAGCACAGATTATGCTCAACCACGGCATACACGGCGTACAGGACATGTGCAACCTTTTAAAACGCAATGATAAGATATACTCGGTTTTTGCCGGGCATATCGAGCATTCGGACGTTATTGACCGCATCAAAAAAGCCGCGGATATGGCAAAGGCCGCGAAGATATTCCAAACGGCAAAGGTGGGTATTATTGGAGAGCCGTTTGAAGGAATGGGCGATTTTCAGGTACGGGACCGGGAGATGCGCGATTGTTTGGGGATCGAAGCCGTGCGATACGACTGGGAAAAGGGCGCGGAGCGCATAGGGCAGGTATCGCAGGAAGAAATCAACGCGGAATTTGAACAGGATAAAAATGTTTTTGAGATAGATAAAACGCTTGCAAGGGACGTTTACGACAGATCGGCAAGAACAGGCCTGGGCGTGAGAAAATGGGTGCGCGACGAAGGACTGTCGGCGTTTACGATCAACTTCCTTGCCACAGCGGGTTCAAGGCCGGGATTACCGGTCATGCCGTTTGTGGAATGCTGTAAGGCAATGGCTGCCGGCATTGGTTATGCCGGGGAGGGCGATGTGATTACGGCAGGGCTGGTCGGCGCGCTTTTGAGTACAAACCCCAACGTGACCTTTTCAGAGATGTTTTGCCCGGACTGGAAGAATGGCAGCGTATTTATGAGTCATATGGGCGAATTCAATTACAACGTCGCATCCGGGAAACCGTTTTTGACGGAAAAGGAATTTGAATTTACGGATGCACAAAACCCTACGGTGGCTTACAGCACCATGAAGGGCGGAGAGGCTGTACTTGTGAACCTTGCGCCTCTCAGAAATGGAAGGTTCCTGCTTTTGGTCAAAAAGGGTGAAATGACACGAATTGACGGGGAAAACAAGCTGGGCGAATCCGTAAACGGCTGGTTTCGGCCGGAAGGAGGGCTTGGACGGTTTTTGGAAGAGTACAGCAAAAACGGCGGAACGCACCATAATGTGATCGTATATGGAGAAACGCCGGAGGCCCTTGGGTATTTTGCGGAATACTGCGGGTTGGAAACAATCATACTATAAAAGAAAAATCAAAGGAGAACCATAATGAAAACTTATCGCGAAAAAATTGAAGTTCAGTCGGACGGCCTGAATCCTACCTTCCACGACGTGACAGAGCAGGTGAAAAAGGCGCTTGCGGCTTCGGGCATCAGGAACGGTACCTGCGTGGTGTATTCGCATCACACGACCTGCTCTGTGATGACGCAGGAATGCTCGCACGACAAAACCTATTTTGGACATGAATACCTTCAGCAGGACCTGTGCAACATCATGGAAAAGCTGATCCCCACCTGCCGCTATGAGGGACAGTATATGCACCCCGGCCCCAAGCACATCGAATTTGCCATGGGCCTTGGTACGGAAGAGGGCGAGTGGACGAGCCTCAACACGGAGGCGCACCTGCGGTCTGTCTTCTTTGGACGTTCGGAGACGATTGTGGTGTGCGACGGCGAGCTGGATTTGGGAGAATTCGGTTACATTTACTTTATTGACTGGGATCAGGTGCGCGCACGCAAAAGAGTAGTGGACATCCAGATTACAGGGGAATAAGGAATGAAGGCAAAGATCAGGACGCCCTTTTTTGAAGTGGGCGTAAAGAATTATATTTACGGCGAGGATGTGTTCCGGCTTGCGAAGGCGGCGGACGAGGCTGGGAAAAAGTATGATATTGACGTGCTGTTCACCGCGCCGTACGTGGATATCCGCAGGATTGCAGAAAATACGGATTTGATCGTAATTGCGCCGTATATGGACACGCTGCGCCCGGGACGGGGCGCGGCGGAGGTGATGCCGGAGGCGGTTGCCGCCGCGGGCGCGCGGGGCGTGGTGATGAACCACTGCGAACGCCCGATGTCCCTTTCGCAGGTGCGCGAAACGATTGAACGGGCGAACGAGCTTGACCTTTTGTCATTCGCGTGCGCGGATTCGATTGCGGAGACAAAAGCGATCGCGCTGCTGCACCCGGACATCATCAACCCGGAGCCAACAGAGCTGATCGGCACCGGTACGGCGAGCGACCTTTCGTATGTGCAGGCTTCCATCGAGGCGGTGAAAGGGATTTATCCTGATATCCTTGTGGAGCAGGCGGCGGGCATCACATCGGCAGAGCAGGTGTATCGCAATATTTACGTAGGCGCAGAGGGCGTAGGCTCAGCGTCAGGCATCGTAAACGCGAAAGATCCGCTGAAAATGGTGGACGACATGATTCGCAATGTGCGTATGGCATGGGAGGACAGGCAAAAGGGAGGAAAGCAATGAAGGTTTTCAGGGAAGCATTTGAGGTAGCGTCCGACGAAAAGGGCGTAAAATTCCATGAGGTAACAAGACAGGTGCGCGATATTCTGAAGCGTTCGCAGATCAAAAACGGTCTTTGCGTCGTATACTCGCACCACACGACCTGCTCTGTAATGACGCAGGAATGTTCGTTTGACGTTGCATATACGGGACTTGAATATTTGCAGCAGGATTTGTGCGATGTATTTGAAAATATAATTCCCACCTGTCGTAAGGAGGGGCAGTATATGCACCCGGGCCCCAGGCTCACCGAATTTGCGGCAGAGCACGGGGAATCGAAGCCGGAGACGCTCAATACCGACGGGCACCTGCGCTCGGTGTTTTTGGGCAGGAGCGAAACCATTGTGCTTATCGACGGTGAAATGGACATGGGCGATTATGGGTTCATTTATTTTGTGGATATGGATCAGACGCGCGGACGCAGACGGACGGTGCAGGTACAGGTTATCGGGGAATAAAGGATACGCCGGGTAAGGCCGGGCAAGCAAGGAGGGAGATCATGCCTGTCATTGGAATTGACGTCGGGACGACAGGGACAAAGGCCATCGCGGTATCTGAAGACGGGACGGTTCTTGCAAAGGGATACAGCGGTTATGCGCTTCTTGGAGAAGGGCGGCAGATTGAGCAGGATGCGGACGAATGGATCCGGGCAAGCGTCTTTGCCGTGAAGGAATGCGTAAAGGCCATGCGCGGCGCGCCGGTGGAAGCGATTTCCCTTTCCACGCAGGGCGGCAGTACGGTTGCCGTGGATGGCAGGCTCCGTCCGCTCGGCATGTCGTGGACGTGGATGGACGGACGTGCGCAGGAAGAGGCGCGGCAATTAGGGAACGCGCCGGGAGAAGAGTATTTCTACAAGACGACAGGATGGAAGCTGAGCCCCGCGTTTGACGCGGCAAAAATTCCACGTATGAAAAAAGAAGGGCAGACGGGCCGGAAGTACCTGACGACGCTCGAATATATGAATTATTTCCTCACCGGCAGGGATGCGGTTGATCCGACCAACGCCGCGATGCGCCAGCTTTTCAGTATACGGGACAACGATTGGGATGATACGATCCTGCAGGCTGCGGGCATAAAAAGAAATGAGCTGCCGGAAATACTTCCGACAGGGGCGTTGCTTGGTGGGCTGCGCAAAGAAGCGGCAGAAAAAATGGGGCTTTTTGAGGGCACGCCCGTTTATAACGGCGGACACGACCAGTACTGCGCTTCGATTGGAGCAGGCGCAACCAGCGCGGGAGATATGCTTCTTTCCACCGGAACCACATGGGTGGTGATGGGTATAGCGCAAAAGCCGCTTTTTACGGATACGTATATTGCGCCGGGCATACATCCCATAAAGGGCCTGTATGGATCGATTGCGTCGCTGGCATGCTCGGGCGCGTCCCTGCAATGGTACAAAAACCAGTTTTTGAACGAGGATTGGGAGGAAATCAACAGGGGCGTGGAGCAGCGCATCGCGCAGGAAAACGATGTGTTTTTCTACCCGTACCTTGCCGGGGCAAATTACCCGGTATGGCAGCCCGCAGCCAAAGGGACTTTTACCGGTTTTGACCTTTCGAGCGATAAATTCGATTTTGCACGGGCGATTATGGAAGGCGTAGCGTTTGGGCTGAAACGGACGCTTGCGGATTTTGAAAAAAACGGCTGCCCGGTGCGCAGCCTGAAGATCATGGGCGGCGCGGCCAAAAGCGGAATATGGAAGCATATCATTGCCGCGGTGGCGGGCGTGCCGATCGAGCAGATGCGCGAAACGGATACCTGCGCGTTGGGCGCGGCGATGATCGCCGCGGTAGGCGCGGGCATTTACCCGGACTATGCAAAAGCGGCGCAGGCAATGGTGCATACGGACCGTGTGGAACCGGCCTGTGCAAAGGAAGCCGCATATTATGAAGGCAAATATAGCAGGTACATGGAAATGTGGAGCTGCATCGAACGCTTTTATCAGTAGAGGAGGGCGGCATGAAATACGCATACTTTGAAAAGAGCGTGCTGGACAAAACGTTTTATGAGGAAAAGATTTTTCCGCGCCTGCCGCGGGAGGTATATGACGTGCATACGCACGTAAACCTCGAGCAGCATGTAAAAGATGTTCCCAAAGAACGGATTATGGACGACTGGGCGTTCCAGTGCGGCTATGTGATGAGCGCGCAGGACGCGCGGTACTATTTTGATACGATGTTCCCGGGAATTGATTATAAAATCAATGCTTTTCCCTTCCCAATCAGGGAGGCGGATATCGAAGCGTCAAACGAATATATTGCACAGTGTATCGGCGAGGGAACTATCCGTTCCGGCTTTTTGTGTATCAAGCCGGAGTATGGAGTGGATTATCTGGAAAAAATGCTGATGGAAAATGGGTTTTCCGGCGTAAAGCCCTATCCGGACATGGTGTCTGGCAAAAAAGGCGCTGAGGTAGGAATTTTTGATTTTATGCCACGCGAGCAATTTGCATTGGCGGAAAAACTGGGCAAGGTCGTGATGATGCACCTTCCGCGCGCGGGACGTATGCCGGATGACCGCAATATCGCAGAGCTCAAAGAGATACGCAGGGACTTCCCAGACCTTAAGCTGTGTATTGCGCATTTCGGGCGTTGCTTTACGCCCTACCATTTCGGTCAGGCAATCGAAAAAATGGGCGAGGATATCCACTGGCTGTATTTTGATACGGCAGCGGTGCTGAATCCCGCGGTTTACGAGCTTGCGCTGAAAAAGTTATCCCCTGAACGTATCCTGTTCGGGACGGACGAGCCGATTTTCCTGTGGCATGGAAAACGGACATGGACCAAAACTGCCTACCAAAACCTTGCGCGAGAGGATTTTGCGTGGAACACGCATACCGAGGGCACGGAGGCAGAGGCGGGATATACGTTTTACGTATACGAACAGGTGAACAACATACTGGATACCATCGATAAACTGGGGCTTGGCGCACAGACAGCCGGACAAATATTCGGCGGGAACGCAAAAAAGCTGCTCGGCGAATGAAACGGGAGAGAAAAGGTGTTTGAACAGGAATCGCGTACGCGCAATTATGGGTGCCGGATACGGCGTTACACACAAAACGGCGTTGAAATGATATCGCTCGAAAACAACAGGATTAAGCTGGTGATCGCGTCCGGGAAGGGCGCTGATATTGTAGAAATACTGCATAAGGAAAAGGACGTCGACTGTATGTGGCATTCCTTCAACGAGCTGCGGCCTATGGGTTACCCAAGCAGCAAAGCGGCGGCGGGAGGAAGCTTTATCGATACCTATGCGGGAGGGTGGCAGGAGCTTTTCCCAACCTATGGAGCGCCTGCGGATTATTATGGAGCCGAAATTGGAGTTCATGGCGAAGCGTGTATTTACCCCTGGGAATGCAGGATCATAGAGGACAGCGCGGAAAAAATCAGCGTTGCCTGCACGGCAAGGATGATACGCTCGCCGTTTTTTCTGGAAAAGGTTTTTACGATGGAACTCGATTCCTATGGGTTCTCGATCAGCCAAAGCGTTACCAATACCGGCTTACTGCCACTTGAATTTATGTGGGGGCACCATCCGGCGTTCGGATTCCCGTTTATTGAGAAAGGCGTTACGATAGAGCTTGCGGGAAGGCCTGATGTGAGTGTGTTGCCGGAAACAATCGGTGAAAACTGCCCGTTTGACGGAGCGGTAAGCGGGAAATGGCCCATGCTGCCCGGCAGGGACGGGAAACCGGTGGATGTAAGCGTGGCTGCCGCGATGTCCGACAAGGTTTATTTCGAATGCGTGGCGAGCGGGCTCGAGGACGGGGAATACAGGATTTTTAATCCGGTAAAGGATATCGGCGTCCGTATGGAGTGGGATAAAGAAGTCTTTCCCTATCTGTGGATATGGGGGATGTACGGCGGGCACCAGAGCGCACCGTGGTTTGGCAGGGCATATACCCTTGCCGTGGAGCCGTGGTCCAGCCTGCCCGGAGATTTCAAGGCCGCGCGGGAAGCTGGACACACGCTAAAGGTCGGCGCAGGGGAATGCAGGGAGACACAGGTGCGGTTTTCTTATTACAGCAAATAGAGGTGCAAAAATGAAACAGGAATCACAGGAATACGCGGTAAAGTCGGTGGAGATTGAGACAAAAGAAGTAAACCGCGTGATAGAAATCGTAAGAACGGCGGAGTTTGGGCAGGCGGTGGATATCCTCAGCAAGGCAGATAAAATCGTAACGTCGGGCAGCGGCGGCACGGGAGTTGCTGCGAAGAAGTTCGCGCATTCGCTTTCGTGTATCGAGCGCAACGGCGTGTTCCTCTCGCCCGCGGAAGGGATGCACGGCGGAATGGGAGTGGTGCAGGAGGGAGACGCAATGGTAGTGGTCTCCAAGGGAGGAAAAACGGCGGAGCTGCTGCCGCTGATCGACGTATGCAAAAAGAAGGGGGCAAAGCTCATTGGAGTGACGCAAAACCCGGATTCGCCGCTTGCAAAGCAGGCGGATGTATTTTTGAAGATGGACGTGCATCACGAAAGCGACCGTTACGACATCATGGCAACGTCGAGCGTAATCGCGCTGGTGGCACTGTTCGACGCGCTGCAGGTGGCGATCATGGAGGAGACGGACTACAAACTGGAACAGTTTGCGCTTATCCATCCGGGCGGCGCCGTGGGCCAGATGCTCAACCAGTAAATAAAAACTGGAAGGCAAATGGGCAGGATAAGCAAAACCGGAACCTGTTTCAGGCTCCGGTTATTTCTGTCTGCTTCTTTTTTGGCAGGGAAGAAAGCGTGACCTCATAGGATTTTTCGATCATATCCCGTACTACATCCTCCGGCACGCAGCCCTCAAGATAAAGGGAATTCCAGTGCGTTTTGTTCATATAATAACCGGGTACAATTTCCTGATATTGACCGCGCAGGAAATCACCGAGCGAGGGTTCGAGTTTCATGGTGAAGATCGGCCTGCCCTGCTTATCGCCGCCTTGCATGGCGAACATCTTGCCGCCCACAAAATAACGGGTTGCCTCCCACTCGGGCTGGTAATCCTTTGTAACGCCTTTTTTACCAAGGCAATATCCATCGATCCATTCGTAATTCATGTTAATCTCCTTTATGCTATGGTGTTTGGGACGTTTCGTTTCGTGCCGGATCGGTCTGCTGCATTCAAAGCCTGCTTTCGAATCAATATCACGTAACATTTTATTCAGTGTAACACGGCTGCGGGCGGTTGTCAGTATTTTTGATTGATGCCGATGCGTTTTCCATTAAATTTTATAAACTGACCGTATTTGTCACTTCGCCATGATATACTTTTTGTAAAACAGGATTCTTTATTTAGCAGCGGGGAAACAAGCGATGGATATTTTTCAAAAACTGGAAATTTTAACGGATTCGGCAAAATACGATGTTGCGTGCACGTCAAGCGGCGTAGACAGGACAGCCACGAAAAATGGAATTGGCAGCGCGACCTCGGGCGGCATCTGCCATAGCTTTGCTGCGGACGGGAGGTGCATTTCCCTGCTGAAGGTGTTGATGACCAATATTTGCGTTTACGACTGCAAGTACTGCGTGAACCGTAAGTCAAACGATGTGCCCCGCAGCATATTTTCCCCGCGCGAGCTGGCGGACCTGACCATACATTTTTACCGCCGTAACTATATCGAAGGTCTTTTCCTGAGCTCCGGCGTTGTGAAAAACGCTGATTACACATGTGAGCTTATGATAGAGTCTTTGCGTATCCTGCGTGAGGAATATCATTTCAGCGGATATATCCATGCAAAAGCGATTCCCGGCGCATCGGACGACCTCCTCGCACGGCTTGGCATGCTGGCAGACCGTATGAGCGTCAATATAGAGATGCCTTCCCAAAACAGCCTGAAGCTCCTCGCACCGGATAAGTCCAAAAGCTCCGTACTGGAGCCGATGGGGTTTATCCGTAACCGTATGCGCGAAAACACAAAGGAGCTCGCCATCTACAGGCATGCGCCAAAATTTGTGCCCGCGGGGCAGAGTACGCAGATGATAGTAGGCGCATCCCCGGAAACGGATTTGCAGATACTAAACCTGACGGAAGGGCTGTACCGGAAATACCAGCTCAAACGGGTGTTTTTCTCCGCATATATCCCGGTGGTGGAAAATTCTCTGCTGCCTTCGATCGATACAAAGCCGCCACTTTTACGCGAGCACAGGCTGTATCAGGCGGACTGGCTGCTGCGGTTTTACGAGTTTACCGCAAGCGAGATACTCGACGAAAAAAATCCGAATTTCAATCCGTTTATCGATCCCAAATGCAACTGGGCGCTTAACCATATGGGAAATTTTCCGCTCGAGGTCAACAGGGCCTCCTATGAGGAGCTTTTGCGCGTGCCGGGCATTGGCGTGCAAAGCGCAAGGCGTATCCTGATCGCGCGGCGTACTGCTTCGCTCACCTTTGAAGGGCTTAAAAAGCTGGGAGTGGTTTTGAAGCGCGCGCGCTATTTTGTAACGTGCAGGGGAAAGATGGACCAGAACGTGCGGATGCGCGGGGAAGAGGTGTTGTGCGCCATGATGTCAAAAAAGTCGCTTGCAATGTACCATGGCAGCGGCTATGACGCAAACGGGAATAAACAGGTATCCTTTTTCGAGCCGCCGAAGGTTTTGCAGGAGGATACCGTAAAGTGCCTGGCCGGGCAGCTATGAGGGAGGTGAGCGGGATGAAAGACGATATGACGGTCAATTATGAATACGACGGCAGCTTTGAGGGCCTTTTATGCTGTGTTTTTGAGAGCTACGACCAAAGGGAAATCCCCGAAGAGATATTTGGGCCGGAAACGCACCAGACAACCCTTTTTCCGGCAAAGATCATCGAAACAGACGCTGTGCGCGCGAGGCGGGTGCTGGCGTCTATCCCCAAAAAGATAGGACGCGAGGCGCTCGATTTTGTGCGGCGGGCGTTTTTGACCTGCCTGCCGCAAAAGGAGCGGTATATCCTGTTGTTTTTGCGTATGGGATACCGGTATGGCGCAAAGGTGATGCGGATGCTGCAGGACGATGTGGTGAACACCCTGTTTAGGGCGGTAAAATTTATTGGCAATGAGACGCACCTGCTGACCGGATTTATTCGTTTTTCTGTTTATGGAGAGGTGCTGGCAGCGCAGATCACTCCGAAAAATTATGTTTTGCCACTGCTGGCCCCCCATTTTCGCGGGCGCTATCCGAATGAAAAATTTTTGATTTATGATAAGACGCACGAGGCGGTACTTATTTACGAGAACGGCAGGATGCAGATCAACTCGGTGGAAAATTTCAGTATGCCGGAGCCGGACGAGGAAGAGCTGCGGTTTCGCAGGCTGTGGAAGATGTTTTACGATACGATTGAAGTGGAAGGGCGGCATAACGAAAAATGCCGCATGACGCATATGCCAAAGCGTTACTGGGAGAACATGACCGAATTTGCGGAGGAGAACAAAAAGAAGCCGCAGAAAACGGCTTCCGGCGAACATAAATTGCTGTACCTGACAAAATAATTTTATCCTCCCGCTTCCACAGAATCATCGAGCTTCGCCGCTTCAAGGCGTTTGGCTTTTTTGGAGTTGAATGAAACCTTGAGCAGGATCGGTGAGATTACTGTGGTGACGACCACGACAATGACAACCGGGCCAAACAGGACAGGGGACATCAGTCCGACCGCCGCGCCCTTATTGGCAACGATGAGGGCAACCTCCCCGCGCGACACCATGCCACAGCCGATCTGCATGGATTCCGGCCCGTTAAAGCCTGTCATTCGCGCGCCCAGCCCGCAGCCGACGATTTTGGTGGCGATGGCGGTCAGAAGGAGTATGATGGCAAATAGAATCAGCATCATATTCATATCGTTGAGCACAACGCTAAGGCCTACGCTCGCAAAGAAAATAGGTGAAAGCAGCGTATAGGAAAGCGTTTCAAAACGGGAGGCGATGTAGTTGGAATGACTGGTATTGGAGAGAAGCAGGCCCGCGATAAACGCGCCGGTGATATCAGCGACGCCAAACCATTCCTCCGCGCAAAAGGACATCAGCAGGCAGATAACAAAGGCCGCAACAACAAAGCGGCGGTGGTCCTGCTTATGCCGGTTGGACCATTTTTTGAACCCGAAATAGATGAGGAAACCAACGCCGATTGCAAAGACGAAGAACAGCACGATTTTAAGCATAACCATGCCGACCTCTACCTTGGGATCCGCAAGGCTTGTAATCACCGTGAGGGCAATGATGCCGAGGATATCGTCAATGACGGCGGCGCCAAGTATCGTACTGCCGACTTTACTGCTCAGCTTGCCCATTTCCTTGAGCGTTTCAACGGTAATGCTGACCGAGGTGGCGGTAAGGATTACGCCGATAAAGATATTCTGTAAAAAACGGTTGGTTTCAAGGTCTGTTTTGATAACCGAGGGATCGTTGAAAACGCCCGCGACGGCAAAGCCTGCAATGAGCGGCACAATAACACCCAAAAGCGCAATGATAAAGGATGCTTTTCCTGTTTTTTTCAGCTGGTGGATATCCGATTCCAGTCCGGCGGTAAACATCAGGACAATGACGCCGATTTCCGAAAGGGTTTTGATGAAGCTGCTGTTATCGATGATTCCGAAAACAGCGGGGCCGAGGATGATTCCGGCGAGCAACGCTCCCACAACCTGGGGCATTTTGAATTTCCTTGTAACCATGCCAAGAACCTTGGTGCTCAGCAAAATAAGCGCAAGGTCTAATAAGAAACGATAATCCATAAAGACACTTCCATTTTGTTCAAAATTTTTATAGCAACGGCAGGGCCGCTAAAAACAATTCCATAAAGTGAATAATATCAACTCGGGACTTCACTAATTATACGCCGTTTGCCGCTAAAATCAAGATTTGATTGTAAAAAAAAGTGTGCCGGGAATGGAAGAAAAAACGGCGCCGGCCGTCACAAACTATTTACCGGAAATCAAGGGTGGGGAAGGTCGTCCTCCTCCTTTTCGAGGGGAACGTCCTGCCTGGAAACAATATCTGTTTTGAGGATAGAACCGTAAGAAACGGCTTTTTTTCCAAACCGTTTGCGGATTTCATCGATTGCCGTCTCGAGTTTTTCGATTTTTTGGGAATCCTGCTGCGGCGCGTCAAAAAAGCTGAATTGACCGCCGGAGCCGCTTTCCGTAAGGCCAGCCGCCGTAAGCGAAAGCAGGCGGATCGGTTTGGATACGTCCCACGATTTGAAAATAATATCGAGCCCGGCATCATAAAGGTCTTTTGTTTGGCGAATGGGGCGGGACAATGTTTTCTGGCGGGAAATTACGCGAAACTGGGGATCCTTAATCTGTACCTGCACAGTCTGGCAATAAAGACCGCAGGAACGCAGGCGCGCGCCAACGCTGTCTGCAAGCATGAGTACGCCGGCCTTGATATCGTCCCTGCCGACGAGATTCCTTTGGAAGGTAATGCCGTTGCCAATGCTTTTGGCTGCTTCGGATTCGCCAATCTCCCGCACAGGCGTATCGTCAAGGCCGTTGGCATATTCCCAGATGAGCTCGCCTGATTTTCCGAGAAGCTTCTCCGCTTCCTCGCGCTTTAATGCAGCAAGCGCGCCGATTGTGCGAACGCCAATACGGTGGAGCGTGTCCGCGGTTCGCTTGCCAACGTAAAGCATGTCCGTAACGGGCAGGGGATGGAGGATGTCGCGAAAGGTTTCGCGGGTGATAACGGTTGTGGCGTCCGGCTTTTTATAATCGCTGCCAAGCTTGGCAAATACCTTGTTAAAGGAGACGCCCACAGAGATGGTAAGTCCAAGCTCGCTGCGGACGCGGGCGCGCAGCTCATCTGCGATTTTTTTGCCCGAGCCGAACAGGTGAAGGCTGCCGGTCACGTCCAGCCACGATTCGTCTATACTGAACGCCTCCACTTTACTGGTATACTGCGCATAAATTTCATTGATCAGCTTATAATACTTGGTATATTCCTCGCGGTGGGGAGATACGAGCACGAGCTCCGGACATTTTTTTTTCGCCTGCCATACGGTCTCGGCAGTTACGATGCCAAACTGTTTTGCCAGTTCGTTTTTGGCGAGAATGATGCCGCGGCGGCTTTTGGGATCGCCGCATACGGCCATAGGGACTTTTTTGAGCTCGGGGCGTGAAATACACTCCACAGACGCATAATATGCGTTGCAGTCGCAGTGCAGTATCGTACGGTCCATAAAAAAACCTCCTTGCCAAAAAAATCTTCTATATCTATTATACATGATTCTATGGACAGGCGAGGTCATGCGTCAAAAAATGTGCATTAAAATTATCCTGCGGGTATATTCCCAAACAGGAGGTTTTGGCATATAATAGGAAGGTGCGGAAAATGTTTACAAAAGGAGAATTCCATGATATACAACAATGTGCTTGAAGCAATGGGGCACACGCCAATGATCCGGCTGAACCGGATGAACGATGAAAACAGCGCGCAGGTGCTGGTGAAATACGAGGGACTTAATATCGGCGGATCGATCAAGACGCGCACAGCGTTCAACATGATCGAAGAAGCCGAAAAACAGGGAAAGCTTACGAAAGACTCGGTGATCGTGGAGCCGACCAGCGGGAACCAGGGGATTGGGCTTGCGCTGGTTGGCGCAGTGAAGGGTTATAAAACTGTGATCGTCATGCCGGATTCGGTCAGCGAGGAACGCCGGAAGCTGGTACGGCATTACGGCGCGCAGGTTATGCTTGTCCATGACGACGGTAATATTGGCGACTGCATCGAGGAATGCTTGCAGACAGCGCTCAAAATGCAGCGGGAGGACTCCAACGTTTTTGTGCCGCAGCAGTTTACGAATCCTGCCAATCCGATGGTACACAGGCATCATACGGCGCTTGAAATCATGGAGCAGGTATCCGGGCCGATTCACGGTTTTTGCTCGGGTGTGGGAACGGGCGGTACGATCAGCGGCATTGGCGAGGTGCTGAGGGCGCAGAACCCTGATATTACAATTTGGGCGGTGGAGCCTGAAAACGCGGCGATCCTTTCCGGCGGAAGCATCGGCACCCATCTGCAAATGGGAATTGGGGACGGGCTCATTCCGGAAAACCTTAACACGGAAATATATGACGACATCTGCATTGTCACGGATGAAGAGGCGATATGCACGGCAAAGGAGCTTGCGAGCATGGAAGGGCTGATGTGCGGCATATCGAGCGGTACCAACGTTGCGGCAGCCCTGAAACTGGCAAAAAAACTGGGCCCGGAAAAAACGGTGGTGACCGTGTTGCCGGACACGGCGGAGCGATATTTCAGTACGCCGCTGTTCGAAGACTGAAATCCGGAGCAAATATAAAAAAACAGCAATGCAAAAGTATTGCTGTTTTTTTGAACAGGGACAAAAGGCCCAAGCGTACCTGTACGCTGATACGGCAGGACAAGGCGCGATTTTCTGAAAAGCGACGCGGCACTACGGGACTGATATGGAAGAAGGCCGACTGCAGGCCGCGCGAGCGACTTGTTTGCAGGGCAGGGTTTGGTATTATTATATAGAAGGAAACAATGGCAAGGGGGTAACGCTGGCATGGCTGAATTTAAAAAAATCTACGACCGGCTTTTCCGTGCTTCGATCCAGGGGAAGACGGAGGAAGAAATCAAAAAGATAAAAGAAGAAAACGAAAATCTGGAAGAGCTTGACTGCCTTTTACATCCGGGCGACTACCCGGTGGTATGGAAATTCGGAAGCTGCGACTGCCCGCCGGAAAAGCAGAAGGGCTGTGCGGATAACTGTGAGTTTGACGCGATCGTGCAGGATGAAAAGGGCGGCGTCAGGATTGATGCGAGCGGATGCGTAGGTTGTGCGAGCTGTATCGATTTCTGCGATGACAAAAAGCTTCAGGCAAGCAAGGATATTTTGCCTGCGCTCGAGGCGGTAAGAAACGGCAGCGGGCCCGCATACGCGCTTGTCGCCCCTGCGTTTTTGGGGCAATTCAGCAACGCGGTAACGCCGGGAAAGCTGCGGGAAGCATTTAAGGCAATCGGTTTTGACGGTATGATCGAGGTTGCGCTGTTTGCCGACATATTGACGCTCAAAGAAGCGCTTGAATTTGATAAAAACATTGTAAAGGAATCGGATTACCAGCTCACAAGCTGCTGCTGCCCGATGTGGATTGCAATGATACGGAAAATATACCGTGAGCTGATGCCGCATGTGCCGGGATCGGTATCGCCTATGATTGCCTGCGGCAGGACGATCAAGCAGCTGCATCCGGACGCGGTGACCGTGTTTATCGGCCCGTGCATCGCCAAGAAATCAGAGGCGCGTGAGAAGGACCTTGCCGGCGCAATCGATTATGTGCTGACCTTTCAGGAGGTGCGGGATATTTTTGAGGCGACAAAAATCGATCCGGAGCAGATGCGGGAGAGCGATAAGGATCATTCGTCGCGTGCGGGCAGGATATATGCTCGTACGGGCGGGGTAAGCGAGGCGGTGCGCGAAACGGTAGAGCGGCTTTCGCCAGCGCGCGAGATCACGCCGCGCACACAGCATGCGGACGGTGTTCCCGCGTGCAAAGCCATGATTAACGACTTGCTGGCTGGAAAGACAACCGCAAATTTCTTTGAGGGCATGGGCTGCGTGGGCGGCTGCGTAGGCGGCCCCAAGGCTGTGATAGACCGGGAGCAGGGCAGGAAGAATGTGGACGAATACGGCAGGGCGGCGACATACCCCACGCCAATCGATAACCCGTATGTGATCGAGCTTTTACACAGGCTGGGTTTTGACACCGTGGAAAGCCTGCTTGAGCACAGCGACATTTTTACAAGGGATTTCTGAACATCAAAAAACCCTCCGGCTTATATAGCCGGAGGGTTTGTAGTTTTGGTCAGTCCTGAAAGAAAATAAGCTGCTGTTTATTGACGTCGCCGGAGCCGAGCGTCATCACGATATCGCCTGGCTGCCAGTTTTTCAGCAGGTAATCCTTGATTTCCTGAAAAGTTGGGATATACATGCACTTGCAGGAATCGGAATTGATTGCGGCGACAACGTCGCGTGCATGAATCCCCTGCGTATCGGTGTCGCGGCCGGGATAGATATCCGGCATAATGACCTCATCCGCATCGCCAAAGCACTGCGCGTATTTATCCTTGAGTGTGCGCGCACGGGTGTAAGAATTACACTGGAATACCACCCACAGCTTGTTGTGGGGCACCAGTGAAGCCGCTTCCAGGCAGGCGGAAATTTCACTGGGATGGTGCGCGTAATCGTGGAAAACGCGAACGCCGTCACGTTCGCCAACGAGCTCGAATCTCCTGCCCGCAAGGCGATAATCCCTGAGCGCTTTTATGGAAATTTCGACGTCCACTCCGAAAACCTCATATGCAAATGCTGCGGCGGCAAGCGCATTGCGCAGGTTGTGCAGGCCCGGAACGGTAAGCTCAAGCTCGCCAAGTTCGTCGCCATGGTAAACTACCGTACCTTTTCCGCAGCCAAGTTCGTTGAACGTGGGCTCCTTCAGGTACCAATCGCTGTTCGGCGCGTCGTTATAGGTAACGATGCGGCAGGGGGCGTGGTCTTTCAGCCGGTATGCAAGCGTATCGGACTGGTTGAGCAAAAGCACGCCGTTTTGGTCCAGCTTTTGGATAAATTCCACAAAGGTATCGAAAATATCATCAATATCGCGGTAGCAATCCAAATGATCGTCGTCGATATTATTGACAAGTGTATGCGTAGGATGCAACGTCAGGAAGCTGCGTACATATTCGCACGCCTCTGTAATGAACGCGTCGTTTGTACCGACGTGTACGCCGCCGGAAAGGAAATCTACCATACCGCCTACGTGGACCGTGCAGTCTTCCTGCGAATTGTGCATGATGAGGGCCAGCATGGAGGTGATCGTTGTTTTCCCGTGGCAACCGGAGATGCACGCCACACGTTTATAATGGTTGGAAATAAGACCGAGGAGTTTGGAACGCTCCAGCATGGGAATGTCATGCGCCGCTGCGTATGCGTATTCCGGATTATAAGGCTTGATTGCCGCAGAATAAACGACAAGGCCGGCACCGTGCACGTTTTTTTCGTCGTGTTCGAGCGAAATGGGGATATTGAGCTTTTCAAGCTGTTTCGTAAAAGCGGATTCCTTGATGTCCGAGCCTGTTATGGTGTAGCCGTTTGAATGCAGTATCTGCGCGAGACCGCTCATCGAGCAGCCGCCGATGCCGATAAAATGGACCGGTTTATCTGTAGGGATATTGGTCTTGTTTTCCATCTATATTCTCCTGAAATAAAATTTTCATTCGTTGTTGTAGCAATTCATTATACCATATGATGCGAATATATTATACTGGATATACAATATTTAATCAACCGGGGGGATACGCAAGAGACAGTGGCCTTTGGGCGCCATCTGTGCTATAATAAACAGGAACGAGAGGTTTTTTATGAAGATTGAATTATCCGATCATAGTGTGATCGACGTTGCTGTGAGCAAAAAAGACATGAAAAATATGCGGCTTCGCGTGTGCAGGGACGGCAGCGTGTGCGTTAGTGCGCCTTATGGAATAAGCGATACCAGAATCCATGATTTTATATATTCCAAACGCGGCTGGATTGAGAGCCATATTAAAAATTTTGTGAAGGACGAGCAGGGAGACCGCATATTGTTTATGGGGAATGAATATGCCATGGAAATCGTGAAGGACAGGCGTACGGGAGTCGCCATCAACCAGGGCAATATGACTATTTTTTGCGGCGATCCCGGCAAATACAAGGATGTGCTTGAAAAATGGTGGGTGCAGCAGGCGATAATGCACCTGCAGGAAATGGTGGACAAATGGTATCCTTTTGTGGGCCAGCCGGATGAGGAAAAGCCTACGATCAAGGTGCGTAAAATGAAAACGTTGTGGGGAAGCTGCACGAGCTCACAGCGTACGATCCGCTTTAATTATTATTTGATGTGCGCGTCTGAAGAAGCAATCGAATATGTGGTGCTGCACGAGCTTGCACACCTGATTTATCCCAATCACGGGGCCGAGTTCAAGGCCTTCCTTACAAAATATATGCAGGACTGGAAGGAACGCAAAAAGCGTCTGGAGCAGGAGTGCGCGGCGATTCCCATGACATGAAAAACTGCAGAAAAAATGTTTTCTTTTTAATAGAACCTATTGACAATAGAGGTGAAAATCTTATATAATAATTCTTGCGCGCAACGGACGCGTGTGATACGCGGGCGTGGCGGAATTGGCAGACGCGCTAGACTTAGGATCTAGTGCCTTAGGCGTGAAGGTTCGAGTCCTTTCGCCCGCACCAATTAATACCGATTTGCGGGAGTGGCTCAGTGGTAGAGCGTCGCCTTGCCAAGGCGAATGTCGCGAGTTCGAATCTCGTCTTCCGCTCCACAAAAGTCGTTCCCATCCTTCCGATGGGAACGCGCCCTTTTAAAGCGGGGGTTACAGGAAGGGAAAAGACGCGGGTGTAGCTCAATGGTAGAGCACTGGCTTCCCAAGCCAGCTACGTGGGTTCGATTCCCATCACCCGCTCCAAAGGAATTTCCCCGGTGGAGGGGAAGCGAACCCGTGAGGGCGCAACAATCCCAAAGTGATTGTTGCGAAGCGAGCAGTACTCCACAGAGGAATACATGATTGCGAGCGCGGTGGGCGTGCCGAAAGGCGCGGACAGCGATTCCCATCACCCGCTCCAAAAATTTTATACCGATTTGCGGGTGTGGCTCAATGGTAGAGCGTCGGCCTTCCAAGCCGAATGCGTGGGTTCGATTCCCATCACCCGCTCCAATAAACGTTCCAGAAGAATTTCTTCGTCGTATGGAATGACGAAGGATCGAACCCCACGTGGGTTCATGCGAGCGCGAGCGAAGTGAAGCGGGAGCTTTCCCATCACCCGCTCCAGTATGGGTTATTAGCTCAGTTGGCTAGAGCACCTGACTCTTAATCAGGGTGTCCGGGGTTCGAGTCCCCGATGACCCACCAATAGAAAAGGCTTTGCAATACGGTTTGTAAAGCCTTTTTTGTTTGCTTTTGTGAAATAGATTGCTTGATTGCCTAAGCGATACCTTCACGCCGTTTTTGTGAGATTGTGGAATGGAAGATAGAAGACATGCTATGTATACCGAAAACAGAGAGATTAAATGTCAGCCAAATTCTACAAATCACCTGCCGTCATCTTCGAGGAACAAATACCGCTGTTGGCCAAGGAAATAACAGGTATACCGCAGGTCATATCCGCCGGCGGGGCTTGCGGCCGGCCTGACGTTGGTAATGCGGTCAATCTCAAAAGTGCGCCCGTCTTCGTAAGGCAATCAAAGAAGATGCCGCGATTCAAGCTTCTAGCGGTCTGATTTCTCGATTGCAAAATCAGGATCGTCCAGATAACAGATATAGCGGGAATTTTGCCGGGCGGCAAACAAAATGGCCTGGTCTGCACGGTTATTTTCCGTATCGACCAGAGACACGCGCGAAGCGCTTGCACCGGAAAGATCAACGCCTGCCATTTCCAGGTTTTCCATGATTTTACCGGAATGCGCTTTGAAATCATATGAATATGGCGTGGTCTCTGCAACGCCTTCATTTGAGATAGCCGGACCATCTGCATAGTATGCGATAACAATATATCCGTTCCTGCCGCTGCCATCAGAGAAGGGAAGGGAGTAGAGCTGTTTATCGTCTGATAATGAAGCAAAATTTTTATCCAGAATATAATACTGCGCCATACAATCATAATTCCATAACGGATTTTCGATACCGGTCTTTTCTTTTACCCACATTGCGAGGAATTTTTTGATGCTTGAATTCTGCATATACTCAAACACCGGCGTGCTTTGCATGGAGTAATAGGATTGGAGGAGTGGCTCCGGGACTGTTTGCGAATCGCCCGGCGCTGCCTGATGGGACTGTGAAGCTTCGTCTGTAATAATAGACGTTTCTTTTCCGGCCGTTCGGCTGCCGCAGGCTGAAAGCAGCAGGACGACGCATAGCAGGAAAACAGATAAAATCCTTTTCAACAAAACAGAGCCCTCCAATCAAATGATATAAGAACAGTATAGCATAGAAATAAATTCCTTTCCGGATATGGTTTTGATTGTCATAATGTTTTAAGAATCGTATTTTGATTACAGCATATTAATTCATGGCGCCGTATGGCCAGGCAGCCGTAAAGGTTTGCCGCATAGCAGTTTCTAACAAAAGCCTGCTGCGCGATCATTTAACAAACCGCAATAAAGTTTGCTTGACAAGCTAGTGAATACTAGCTATACTGAGGCTAGTGATCACTAGCCTTGGAGGATGAAATGGAAAAACGGAATACAAAACAGGCAATACTGGACGAAGCACTGGGATTGTTTTCGGTTCATGGATATGACGGCGTATCTGTAAAGGATATTGCGAATGCCGTAGGAATAAAGGACAGCTCGCTTTACAAACACTTCAAAAGCAAGAATGAAATTTTTGAAACGCTGCTTGACGGCATGAACAAACGCTTTGAGCAGACTGTGACGTTTTACAGGCTTCCGCAGGGCGATATCGAAAAGGTATACAGGCAGTATGGCGAAAACGACTTGGACTGGCTGAAAAAGGCGGTGGACGCGATCTTCCTGTTTTTTGTTGAGGATGCGTACGCGGTTAAATTTTTACACCTCCTTATGATCGAGCAATACAAGAATAACGATGCGGCGAGAATGTTTGAGGAGTGGTTTATAGACGGCGCGTTATCGTTCCAGACGGCCTTGTTTGACAAAATGATGCAGGAGGGGTATTTCAGGAGGGCGAACCCCCGCGCGGTGGCAACACAATTTTACGGGCCAATTTTATTGCTGGTGCTGATGTATAATTCCAAGCCGGAACGGCAGGGAGAAGCGCTCGACCTGCTGCATCGCCACATTGAGGAATTTGCAAACAACTACCACATATCACATGGAGAATAAATATGGATTTGAATCGATTTATGAATCAGGGAATCGCCCAGCTTGTAAAGTCTGCGGGCCGCTATTATCTGAATAACCCAAAGGGAATTGCCTTTTTGGCAAAAATTGCCCCGGAGATCAAAAAGAGCGCGAAGCGAAGGCAAAGAAACGAAGAAACGGGCCTCCATGTACCGCCGCTGATCATCGCAAGTATTGCGTCTCGCTGCAACCTTCATTGCGCCGGGTGCTATTCGCGTGCGACGGGGGCCTGTTCCGAGCATACCGAAGAAGAGATGACAGCCGCGCAGTGGGAAAAAATACTGCGGGAAGCGTCTGGCCTGGGGGTGACGTTTGTGCTGCTGGCAGGTGGGGAACCGCTTATGCGCAGAGATGTGATGGAAGTGGCGGCAAGCTTCCGGAACATGGTTTTCCCGGTCTTTACCAATGCGACGATGATGGATCAGGAATATTTTGCGCTATTTGAGCAAAACAGGAATTTCATCCCTGTTTTTAGCATTGAGGGCGGGAAAGAGATGACGGATAAACGGCGCGGGGAAGGCGCATATGAGGCGGTGCATGATGTGATGTGGCATTTTAAGAAAAAGAAAATGCTGTTTGGGGCGTCCGTGACGGTAACGAAAGAGAATATGGACAGCGTCGTGAACGACGATTATGTGCAAAGCCTGCGAAACGACGGATGCGGCGTATTGTTTTTTGTGGAATACGTGCCTATAGAGGCGGGGACGGAGCACCTGATGCTGGATAAATTCGACATTGAGCATATGCAGGAGAAGGTTGAACGATTCAAACAGGGATTTGACGACATGATATTTGTTTCGTTTCCGGGCGATGAGGAAATGATGGGCGGCTGCCTCGCGTCAGGCCGCGGCTTTTTTCACATCAACGCAAACGGCGGGGCGGAGCCGTGCCCGTTTTCGCCTTATTCAAAGCTGAACCTGAAAACGGATTCTATTGAAACCGTACTGCGTTCCGGATTTTTCGGGGAGCTGCGTAAAATTGCCGCGGACGCGGAACACCACGGCGGATGTACGCTATTTGACCATGAACGGGAAGTGGCGGCGTTGCTGAATGGAGAGCGGGATTTTTGAAAGGAAAGTGTTTGAATTACAGCGTTTCTGTTTTGACAGGCCTCCGGCAACTTATATATAACGCACGATAACATAATGACGGAGATGTAAACATGGAAATTGGTTTTGTAGCGAGCGTTATCATTCTTTTGGCGGGGATTGTACTGATGGGGATCGGCGGTATTGTTTTCAGATGGCGGGCCTTTACAAACCAGCGTGCATGGGAAGGGGCCACGCGTCCGATGCTGATCATTGGCCTCGTGACCTTTGCCATTGGGATTGTGCTTGTTTATGTAACGTATCCATGGCGTTGAGAACTGCCGGTCAAAAAAACGAGAGTCTGATTTTCAGGCTCTTTTTTGTGTTGGAAAACGGTATATCACGCGTTGAGCATAAAGAAAAGGCCGGATGGGAAGAGTACAAAATACCTGTCCGGAGTATGTCGGGCGAATTCGCCTCCTGTTTTTGCTCGCTATCCCACCAGAATATCGCAGTCGTCCGGGTGTTCGTCAAACCAGCGTACTGCGTAGACGCAGCTCACCTCGGCTTTTTTACCTGTCTCACGGATTTGGTCTGTGGCGGCACGCACAAGCTTTGCCGCAACGCCCTGCCCGCGCAGCGAGGGATCGACAAAGGTATGGTCTATGATTACAGTATCGTCCGAAACGGGCGGGAAGGTGATCTCGGCAATCAGGTTACCGTTTTCGTCGTTTGCATAAATGCGGTTTTCTTCATATTCAAAATTCATCGTACGCCTCCCGAAATTTGATTATTATATTGATAACCATTCTATCATACCATATGCAAAATGAAACGACAAAATGATGCGAAAGCGTGATATAATAGTAACAAACGAACTTATTTGAGGAGGCTGCCAGAATGAGCAAGACGCAGGAAGTGCAAAAAGAAATGGTCGAGGCAATGAAGGCGAAGGACGCGCAGCGCAAGGAAACGTTGACGCTGCTTCTTTCAGCGCTGAAAGCAAAGGCAAAGGACAAACGGGAGGACCTCACAGAGGAAGAAGAAAACACGATTATACTGAAGGAAATCAAACAGGCGGAGGAAAGCCTTGCAGGAGCAGAAAAAGCGGGCAGGGAGGACCTTGTGGAAATGAACCGCAGCCGTAAAAAGGTTCTGAGCGAGTTTGCACCAAAGCAAATGGATGAAGCGGAAATTATGGCAATCATAAAGGAAGTACTCCAAAAGCTTGGGATCGAAAAACCAACCGCGCAGGATAAGGGAACGATCATGAAAAACCTGATGCCACTTGTGAAGGGTAAGGCGGACGGCGGGCTTGTGAACAGGCTCGTGGGCGAGGTTATGAAATAAGAATTATTTTTTGAGCAATGTAAAAAGGCTCCCACCGGAGCCTTTTTGTTTATTTTACGGTTGCGAGATGCTTTTTTATGAAAGAGACGATGAAGCTGGCCGCTGCGCCGAGCATCGCAAGGCCAATGCCGGTATACAGCATTCCCAGGACAATATGGGGCAGCAGGCCCGTCATCCTTAAAACAATGCCGAACGTGATCATACAGGCCATAATGATGTAGCCCTTTACGTCAAAAAAAGCAAACGCGCATATCTTTTCCTGCTCAAATGCGTCGATGCGCCCCATGTGTTTGCGAAACAGCCGGAAAAAGATAAATTTAAAAAACAAAAAGAAAACGACAGCGGTGATTAGCAGGGATATCCATGGGAGCTGCGCGTAATTGGAAACGAGCGCAGGAAGGCCGATGGATAAAACGGCTGTGCCTGCAATGCTCCATACAATCCCCGCGAGAAGCGGCAAATATTTTTTTCTGACGCGCGGCGCGTGCGTGCTTAGCGTACCCTGTTTTTGAGTCATCTGTTTGCTCCGGTTTCTTATTTATTACTAAATATAATAGTAACCTTTTTGAAAACGGAATATCAATCCGGTAATGATTCTTCGTCCGCGCCGTCAAAAAAATGCTCTGTAAGCGTAAGTTTTCCGTCTTCATCGCGGCAATATGCCGTAAAAACATCCGCATCCAAAAGGGGAATAACAGCGGGATCGTAATGCGCCATCGTATTGAGCGGAAACGCGCTCATATTGCCGGGCGTATTCATGTAATCCGCATCTTCATCCCCGGCGAGGAATACCCAGCCTGAATCTGCGACGTCAGGAAGGGGCTCGTCCCGGTACATACACCCGATTTCATATCCTTCCACTGAGATTTTATTGCTGACAACGCATCCCAAATCAGGATTTTGAATTAAAATTTCGTCAATATTTTTTAAATCCGGGAAATAGTTTTTTTCCCCTGTTTTTTCGTTCTCTGTAAAAGCCATAAAAAGCCCTCCCTTACTGCTTTTAGGATACATCAAATGATGTGGGGAATCAAGACTGAAAAAGAAGCGTTTTAATAATAGTCATCCCTAAAAATATGTGAATTTATTGTAAAAAAGCTTGCCAATATGGAAAAGTTATACTATAATGCAAAAATAGTCTTTTGGAAAGTTGAAGGTGTTGAATGAATCGAATCATGAGAAGCATTACGGGAACGGTCCTTGCGGTCGTCGCCGTATGCGTTATCGGACTGACAGGAACAACGACAGCAAAAGCGGCGGAAATGCCGCGGGAGGACGCAGCACAGGAAACGGCAGGACAAGCGGAGGTAACGCCCGCTGAAGAACAGGAAGTCAATGAGCTGGCAATGGACGTCTCGGAGATCATTCTGGAACTATCACAGGAAAATGAGCAGCCGCCTTACAAATACGAGTATATGGGTGATTTGACTCAGGTCACAGGGTTTTCAGCAGAAGAGCTGGAAGCGCTGGTAGAAGGAACGGGACTTGAGGGCCTTGGTGCATTCTATGCAGAAAAGGAGCAGACACACGGAATCAACGCATTGTTCCTGATTGCCGTGGCAAAGCTGGAGAGCGGCTTTGGAAAGAGCAGCCTTGCAAGGAACAGCAATAATCTTGGCGGACTTAAGAACGGAAAAGGCGGATATATGAAATTTGACAGCAAGGAAGACTGTATCGAATATCAGGCAACCCTGCTGCGCGACAGATATCTCAGCGAAGGCGGAAAATACTATGCGGGAAAAACCACAAAAGCAGTCAGTAAACGCTACTGCGAGGGTTCCTCGTCATGGTACGGACAGGTGGAAAGCCTGATGGAAAAGGGATACAATAAAATCATAGAGCTGCGCGAAGCGGTTTAGGTAAAAGGCCCGGTAAATTTGCCGGGCCTTTTTTGTTGACAAAAGCACAAGGCGTATGTTACTATTTTTTTACAGTCAAACAAATATTCCGTGGGGGAGTAATTGGCATACGGCACTTTTGTATGCGGCACGTCAACATACTGACCGGAGACGGTCTGGCTTGCCTTAATTAATGAGACTCATGTATTGCTTCGCAAAGGAGCGTGCATGGTCTTTTTTATTGGATTTAAGACCCGGTACGGCTTTTGCGCCGCAACGGGTTTTTTGTTTGTAAAAAACATTGGGAGGTCTGGGAATGAAAGCGTTCATGGAGTCAGGACACGAAACGCTAAAGGAGCTTGGAGTAGACGAAGCCTGCGGATTAAGCGAAGCACAGGTGGAGGAAAATGCGCGCACCTATGGGGGGAACAGCTTTACGAGGGAAAAGCCCTTATCCCTTGGAAAGCGTATTGCACAGGCTGCGGCGGAGCCGATGATCATTATGCTGATCATGGCGGCAGCGATTGCGCTGATTGTTAATATCATCCGCGCCGTGACAGGTGGGGAAGCGGATTTTATCGAATGCGTGGGCATTTTCGTAGCGATTTTCCTGTCGGTTGTGATTACCGTTATTATGGAAGGAAAAAGCGCGAAGGCATTCGAAGCCTTAAACCGGATCAATGAAGGTATCATGGTGAAGGTGGTGCGCGGCGGACAGGTACAGATGATCCTGCAAAAGGATATTGTGGTAGGAGACATCGTGTGTGTGGAAACAGGCGACAAAATTTCTGCGGACGGCAGACTTATTGAAAGCTGCGCCCTGCATGCGGACGAAGCATCGCTCACCGGCGAAAGCGAGCCGGCGGCAAAGGATGCCGACGTTGTGCTAGAAAAAGAGGATACGCCTGTCGCAGAGCGTTTGAATATGCTGTATTCAGGCTGCTTTATTACAAGCGGCAGCGGCAGGATGGTAGTGACTGCCGTGGGCGACAGGACGGAATTTGGGAAGATTGCACGGGAATTATCCGCAACAGAGAAATCGAGCACGCCCCTTCAGGAAAAAATGGCGAAGCTTGGCAAGCTCATTACGCTGCTCGGAGCGATTGCGGCAGGGATTGTATTCCTGATCCAGCTGTTTACGTTCCTTGCGAATGGAACCGCGTCCCTGGACACGATATCTGAAGCCTTTATTACAAGCATCATTCTGATTGTCGCGGCTGTGCCGGAGGGGCTTCCCACGATTGTGGCGGTCTCGCTTGCAATCAACATCATCAAAATGGCAAAGCAGAACGCGCTTGTGAAGAAAATGATCGCCTGCGAAACGGTAGGCTGTATCAACGTGATCTGCTCGGATAAAACAGGCACGCTGACCGAAAACCGTATGACTGTGACCGATATCGGCCTTGAAAGCGGAATGTGCGTACCGGATGAACTCCAAAACGAGCACCTGCTGTTTAACTTCTGTATTAACAGCACGGCAGACATATCGTTGGAAGAGGAACCGATGAAATTTATCGGCAATCCAACGGAATGTGCGCTGCTGGTGGCGGCGCACAAGGCCGGGTGGGACTACAGGAAAATTCGTTGTACAAACGAGCCGGAGTTTTCCTTCCCGTTCAGCTCGGAGACCAAGAATATGACGAGTATTGTCGTGAGGGACGGGGTTAAGACAGCCTATACAAAGGGCAGCCCGGAAAAGATACTCGCGATGTGCGGCATTGACGATTCGTTGAAAAAGGAGATAGAATCGGGAATCACCGGATTCCAGGAGAAGGCCTGCCGGGTGATTGCATTTGCACACAAGGAGATTGGGACGCTGTGCGGTTATGAGGACAACAGGGAAAAGATCGAAAGCGACATGGTCTACGACGGTTTTGTCGCAATTACAGATCCATTACGCGAAGATGTATTTGCCGCGGTGAAGCATTGCAGGAGCGCGGGCATTGATCTTAAGATGCTGACAGGGGATAATATTGTCACTGCGACGGCGATTGCAAACGACCTTGGTATACTGGATAATGGGCATATTGCCGTTGAGGCGGGAAGGCTCGAAAAGGCAACCGACGAGGAGCTTGCGCAAATGCTGCCCGGAATCCGCGTGATTGCCCGCAGTACGCCCGCGGTCAAGATGCGCGTGGTGAACGCGCTTAAAAAAATGGGAAATGTGGTTGCGGTTACGGGGGACGGCATCAACGACGCGCCTGCAATCAAAAATGCGGACGTAGGGATCGCAATGGGGATATCCGGAACGGAGGTTTCCAAGGAGGCCAGCGATATCGTGCTGCTTGACGATTCTTTTTCTACGATTGTAAAAGCGGTGCAATGGGGCCGCGGGATATACGAGAATTTTCAACGGTTTATCCAGTTCCAGTTGACGGTAAACCTGTCCTCTGTCATTGTGGTGCTTTGCTCGATCCTCGTGGGGTTCGCCTCGCCGTTTACCGCATTGCAGCTGTTGTGGATCAACATTATTATGGACGGCCCTCCGGCCCTTACGCTTGGGCTGGAACCGATCCGCGGGGACCTTATGGACAGAAAGCCAACCCGCAGGGATTCGAGTATCGTAACGAGGAGTATGCTTTCGCGGATTCTTTTTAACGGTATTTTTATCTCGATTGTGTTCCTGTGCCAGCATACGTGGAATTTTATGGGGGCTAGCACCGTACAGGAACCCACCGTTCTCTTCACGCTGTTTGTGGTGTTCCAGCTCTTTAACGCGTTTAACAGCCGTGAGCTGGGCGATGGGAGTATGTTCCGCAATATCGGCAACAACAAGCTGATGCTGCTTGTATTCGCGGTAACATTTTCGCTTCAGGTACTGATTACGCAGTTTGGCGGGGCGCTGTTTAATACGGTGCCGCTTCCGCTTGAAATGTGGCTTAAGATTATTGCAATCGCATTTACCGTTATTCTTGCGGCTGAGCTTGCGGGGCTTGTGAAGCGTACGGTAAAAAAACGCAAAAGAGAATAGTTCGAATGGCACGGGATTTGCTGCCCGCACGCCTGCGGGCAGCAAAAATTTAAGGATGGCAACCATAGACGAATGGCGTTTATCCTGTTACAATATAATTCTAAAAAGGTATGATATGGAGCTTGCATTTTTACAGTTTTTTACAGCAAATAAATGAAACGAATCACATAGCGCCGCGAATGCAATTAACGCATGTTGTACGAGGTGAATCGGCCCGAAAAGGCAAGTGGAGTTCTCTTGAGGGTAGCAGTTTCCTGCAAATGTTGCTTACGCATTCATTTGATAAACTGCGATAAAACGGAAGGTCGAAATCCAGCAGTGAAGGAAAAGAATATCACAGGCAGCGCGGCGCAAAGGCCGGCTGTGGTTTTAAAGGGAAAAACGAATATCGATTCAACGGGTATGATCAAAAATTTGCCGGTTGGAGTCTGCCGGATTTTGATGGATGAATTTTTTACCCTGGTTTTTGGCAATGAACGTTTTTACGCTATGTACCAGAGAACGCCTGAGCAAATAGAACGTGAGCTGCAAAACAGCATGATCGGCATGATTATGCCAGAGGATCTGCAGTTGGTCAATAAAACGGTCTGGGACGCAAAAGAGGCGGGACGCGGCGGCTTTCGTTCCGAACACCGGATTTTGTGCAGGGACGGTTCGGTGCGCTGGGCGCTTGTCGAGGGGAATTTTCTTTGTGTGGACGGGCTTGATATAGCGGACTGCATTGTTGTGGATATTACGGATCGCAAAAAGATAGAAGAAGAGCTCCGCATCAATGAAGAACGGTTTCGCCTTGCGCTTGCACAGACTGATAATACGATTTTTGATTATAATATTGAAACGCGTGTGATGATTCATGCGTACCGTTCGGCGGAAATGTATGGAATTCCCAACCATATGGAAAATGTGCCGGATTCGCTGGTGGAAAACAGGACGATCCATCCGGATACCGTGGAGCCGTTTTTGGAGATGTACCGGAAGATACGCGAGGGGGCACACTCTGCGTCGTGCGTTGTCAGGACGCGTCTCGTGAAGGGGCGCTACCTGTGGAGAAAAATCACGCTCACCAACATTTACGACGACGAAGGCAAAGCGGTACGTGCGATTGGAATCCTTGAAGATGTAGAGGAGCAAAAGCGGCGCGAGGAGCTCTTGCGCGACCAGCTGGAGCGCGATACCCTTACGGGCCTTTTCAACAGGGGAGGCATTGAAACGAAAATCCGCTCATTTCTGGCGGAACCGCCGGATCAAACTCCCAAGGCGCTTTTGGTGATTGATATCGACCTGTTTAAAAATGTAAACGACCATTACGGGCATCTTTTTGGAGATCATGTGCTTGCGGAAGCTGCGGGCAGGATATCAAAGCTTTTCCGCAGGGATGATATTGTGGGCCGGATAGGAGGAGACGAGTTTATCGTCTTTGTAAAATCCATCCGGGACGCGCAGGAGACAGAGAAAAGGGCGCGTGCAATCTGCACAGCGCTGTTTGAAAGCGAATTTGAAAACAACGGAATTTATGCAAACGTGACGTGCAGCGTGGGCGCCGCACTGTGGCCGGAGGATGGGGAAAGCTTTGAAGAGCTTTACCAGAAGGCAGATATCGCCCTTTACGAGGCCAAGAAAAAAGGCAGGAACCAGGCCTGCCTGTATGCACATGGTATGGGGGACGAAATGGAGTGGACTCCGTACAGCAGCACAAGGATTGACGGGTAAGAAACAGTAAAGCGCAACCCGCAGGCTGGCTTTAAGATTGCTGCTTTTTACGGAATTGCTCCAGAATCCATTCATTATCTACAAACTGAAAGCATGATGGGCGGTCGATGGCGAGCCGATCCAGCTCGCCGAGCATCTGCTCATAGAGGCCTAAAGGCGTTTTCAGTATAAAATCATTTCCATCCTTTGCGAGCGCAAAAAAGCTGAGTGCATCCTCGCTTGTATCCGCAAGAAGAAGCACGTCCGGATCGTGCGCGTCAAAGCGTTCCGGATTTTGCTGGACGGTCAGTATTTTTAAAAGCTCGATTGCACGGTCGTCCATGCCGCGGTCAAAGATGAGTATTTTTTCACGGAGGCTATGGATCGAACGTACGTCGCGCAGGGTATCCTCGTCTTCGTTGTGGACGGGTGCGGCAGGAAGGTCGTATACCGTAAATTGATCCGGAATAAGCCGGATCATTATTTTTTTATCAGGATCGTGGTAAACGCAGGGATAGGGAAACATCAAATCTGCCCCGCATTCACCGCATTTCACACGAAAAAGGGACAGATCCAGCGCCTGTTGCTTTAGGACAGGATGCTTTTTTACATCGATCACAGGGATACGTTCAAATGAAAATTCGTTTCCGCATTTTGAGCAGGTAACCAGTTCTTCCATAATAAAATTCCTTTGCTGTGTTTTGCGTCAGGTCGTCCCATTGCATTTAAAGCCTGCTTATTGCGTGCGTAAAGGCGTTTTCATACAATAGGCTGACTTGACGCCGGCATCGTGACAATATTCTGAATCCGCTTTCGCCGTCTTGCCGCAGAGCATATAACCGCCGCTTACAGGCTGAGGTAAGCAACACTGTTGCCATGTTCCCTGACAAGAGACTCCAAATCTGAAAAATCAAGGAACAGGGTAGCCGTATTTTCGCATGGATGCACGCCGATGTTTTTTTCGTTCTTGAAATCACTGTCAAAGATCACCTCGACAGCCGCGCTTTTGTCATAAAGTACGCCAAGCGGCGTGACAGAACCTTTGGTGAGGTTTAAATATCTGGCAAGGCGTTCCTCAGATGCAAAGCTAAGCCGCGCGCCAATTTTTTCGCCCAGCTTTTTGAGATCAGCCGTTTTGTCTTTATGGATACACACCAAAAAATGCCGCTTGCCTTTTCCGTCGCGCAAAAACAGGTTTTTACAGACGTTTCCGTGGCTGCACACTCCGAGCCGCTCCATATCCTCAATAGTAAAGGCGGCCTCGTGCTCCACAATTTTATAAGCGACGCCCTTTTCATCGAGCAGGGCGCATACCTCTTCCTTTTTACTCATCGCCTAAAGTTTACCCTTTTCTTTCAATTTGCTACAAATATATCATATTTTCGGAAGAAAATCCAGAAACAAAACATATGAAAAGGGAGCGCCAAAGGCGCTCCCTTACAGATGCAATAGTATCACAGACGCTTATTCGCTGACACGTCCGTCGCTGATTGTTATGATGCGTTTACTCGCCTGTGCCACGGAAATATCATGGCTGATCATGACGATCGTATTTCCCGCGTCATTCAGCTCGCAGAACAGTTTCAGTATTTCCTTTCCGGTTGTGGAGTCAAGGGCGCCGGTTGGCTCGTCGGCAAGGAGCAGGGCGGGCTTTGTAACAAGTGCCCGCGCGATTGCTACGCGTTGCTGCTGTCCGCCCGAAAGTTCGCTCGGACGATGCCTGATCCTGTCTGTAAGCCCTACGAGCCGAATGCTTTCCTCTGCTTCCTCGATTGCCTGCGCGCGTGCGTAGCCGCGCAGCAAAAGAGGCATAATTACATTTTGCAATGAGGTATACTGCGGCACCAGATGGTATTTCTGGAAGATAAAACCGATCTTCCTGTTGCGGAGCAGGGTAAGCTCGTTGTCGCCTTGCTCGTGCACAGCCTCGCCATCCAGAAAATAGGTTCCGGAGTCGAGCGTATCCATACATCCAAGGATATTCATCAGCGTTGATTTACCACTGCCGGACGGACCGAGCACCGTCAGGTACTCGCCCCGTTCTACGCAAAGTGTGATGTCCTTTAAAACATGCAGGCTTTCTTCGCCGACCGTATAAGATTTGTTCACATTCTCAATCGCCAAAAAATGTTCCATTGCCTACTCCATAATGGTGATCGACTCGATAGAACCGTTCTCGCTTTGCATCACCATCAGTACGTTGCCTTCTTTCAAGTCGGACATTTTGATCTCCTTGCCGACAGAGTCGTAAATCTTCAGGCCTGCGGGAATGGTAAGATCTTTTGTTTCGCCCGTGTATTCGAGTTCCAATTTGGGCATGTCCTCCGGATTTACCTGTACGACGTTGCCGTTTGCGTCTTCGGCAAAGAAAATGCTGTTGGCTTCGCCTTCTCCTTCGCTCGCGCCCTCGTCGCCGCCGGTAACGGTGACGCTTTTGCTGTTGCCCACAGACGCTTCATGTTCACCGGTATCCGGCACCGCGCCTTCCGGTATGACCGTCGACGCGTCGCCGCCCTCCGGCTGCTTGGCGAGGTCGAGTGTCAGGTTGTTGCCCACAAGGGATTTGACCTTGCCGTACAGGGGCGTTACAGTCTTGACGCCCGTGCCGTCGGCGCCTTCGGAAGGGGAAGCCTCGCCCTCTGCGGGGGCGCTGTTTTCGGAGGGAACGCTGGAAGCTTCCGGCGCTGCGGGCGCAGAGCATGCTGCGAGGGAGAGAAACAATATGGTTGAGAGGACTGCTATAAGAATCTTTTTCATGTTTTTTGTTTTCCTTTCATGGTTGTTTATTCATAATTCAAAGCGTCGATCGGTTTTAGGCGGGACGCTTTGTATGCGGGGTAAAAACCGAATAGGGTACCCGTCACCACCGCAAACAGCAGCGCGATGACCTGTCCGTCTATCGATGGCAGCACGGGAATGTCGGTGTAGTCCATCAGCGGCATACAGGCATAGGATAAGCCCACGCCCACAAGGCCACCGAACAGGCTGATGATGACGGATTCCAACAGGAACTGCGTCATGATATCCCTTTTGGAGCTGCCGAGCGCCTTTAGAATGCCGATCTCCCTGGTGCGCTCTTTGACCGATACGAAAAGCACGTTCATAATTCCGATGCCGCCGACGATAAACACGATGGTCGCCACGGAGATCAAGAGCACGTTCATGGTGCGGGCGGATTCCATGGCCGCGTCTATACGGCTGCCCGCATCCTCGAGCATATAGGCGCTGCCGTCCTCCAGAATATAGTCGAGCGTGCCCTGCATTTGCTTCATGGCAGCCTGCACATGGCCTATATTATCCGCCATGGCGACGATCTGGGGAATGGTGTAATCGTCCCCCAAAAAGCGCTCGCCCGTAGAAAAGGGGATAAAGATGGTATCGTCCGGATTTACGCCCTGCATGCCGTCGCCTTTGCGTTCCAAAACGCCGATGATTTTGTATTGCTGCTCGCCGACCTTGATGGATTTGCCGATTGCGTCCTCCGGGCCTTTGAAATACTTTTGCGCCAGTCCGTCGCCGATGACGGCTACGCGGGCCTCGTTTTCTACGTCTGCGTCGGAGATGTTTACGCCCTGCGCGACAGCAAGGCTATTGATCTTTTCATAATTTTCGAGCACGCCCGTTATTTGCGAGGATGCTTTTTGGCCATTAATGACGGCTTCGGCATAATAGCTGGCGCGCAGGGTGATATCCTGCAAATAGCTGTTTTCGTCAAGCATTTGCTGCATATTTTCAAGCGTCAGCTTGGGGATTGCGGACATATCCATATCCGAACCAAACATCTTGCCGTAATCAGGATTGACATAGATGGTTTCTGCGGAAAGGCCTTTGAACTGTCCGGCGATTTCTGCTTCGCCGCCTTTGCCGATGGCAATGACCATAACGATGGTGACCGCGCCCACAATGATCCCAAGGGACGTTAACAGCACCTTGAATTTGTTCTGCATCAGGTTGATCCACACGATGCGCAGCGTTTCAATCAGTCTCATAATGTCAACCTTCCACGACAACGGTGTCGCCCTCGGAAAGGCCGCCGGTGATCTCGCTTACCTTGCCGTCTGAAAATCCCGTTTGGATTTCCACGTCGCGCAGGGTACCGTCGTCGTTTTTCATCTTAACGTATTGTTTGCCCTCGTGGACAAAGATAGCCTTGTTGGAAAGCTGCAATACGTCTTTTTGCTGCTTTAAGACGATGGTTGCGTTGGCGCTCATGCCGTCCAGCATTTCCGCCTCGTTTGGATCGACGGTAATTGTGACGTTATAGGAAATGGGATTGCTGTCCTTGATCGGGACAAGGTTGCGCGAGAGAACCTTGCCGGTGAATTTCTGGTCGCCGAACGCATCCAGCGTAAATTCCACAGCCTGCCCCTCCTCGATTTTGCCGATATCAGACTGTGAGATGGGAACAACGACTGTTTTCGCATTGGGATCGCCGATGACGGCGACAGGGGATTCAGGCTTTGTCTCAGCACCCGCCGCCGCGTCGAGGGAAAGGACAACGCCGTCCGTACTTGCGTAAAGGTAGGGATCGTCCTTGATTTGTTGCAGTTGGTCGACCTTCTTTTGCGCGGCGTCCACATCGAGCTGGGCGAGGTCAATGGCGCTGCTGAGGCTGCCGGAATTGGCGCCGGCGATCTTTTTGT
The DNA here is from genome assembly GCF_055522415.1 of Christensenella sp. KGMB01412. Classification (NCBI taxonomy): domain Bacteria; kingdom Bacillati; phylum Bacillota; class Clostridia; order Christensenellales; family Christensenellaceae; genus Christensenella; species Christensenella sp. KGMB01412. Next base: position 46,274 of record NZ_JBVFVW010000009.1, read on the forward strand.
CGATCGCCTCATTTTTGGCCTGCGCTTCCTCCTGCCTGCTTTTTGCGTCTTCCAGGGAAGAGCGGTTTTGCTGCGCGCTTTCAAGCTCCTGTCTGGCAGCTTCAAGCTCTGTTAAGAGGGCTTCGTGTCTGGCATTGAGCTCTGCGGACTGCGGATCGCCCTCAGGAAGGGCGGCTATCTGTGCGTCGAGCTCACCGACCTGTGCGGTCAGAGAATCGACCTTTTGCTGGAGAGAATCGACTGCGTTTTTGGCCTGCGTGAGCTGACCATCCGCTTCCGCGCTGCCTGCGTCCTGTGAGGCTGCCTCTTTTTGTGCATTGAGTTCGCCCAGCGTTTTTGCGCTTTTTGCCTGCTTCAAAGCAATGCGGGCTTTTTCAAGCTCGCTTTGCGCAGCTTCTACGGCTTCGTTTAATTTTTTCTCGTCCGCCACGGCAAGCTTGTCGCCCGCTTTGACAGTCTGCCCGGCCTTTACTAGGGCTTCGCCTATGGTGACGACGTCGCTGAAATTCTGTGGCGTGGAGTCGTAATGCAGCACGCCCTGTCCGCTGACGCCGGCGGTGATATCGCCGCGGGTAACGGGATATTCGCGTAGTATGGTCTCCGGCAGGTCGCTGCCGGCGGCGTTCGTTACGCCGAAGTAACTGGCGATACTGATCCCGGCGATGACGATTGCCAGTGCAACGATCATTTTTTTAGATGGTTTCTTTACTTTCATGCTATCCTCCAAAAGCTTTTCTTTGCTTATCATACAGCAGGGAGGATTAAGAAATGGTTAAGGGAAGGAGGCGAATCGTAAACAAATCATGTCCGTGAATACCGTCGCGCAGGGGAAACGCATCGCAATCCGCATACAAAAAAAGCACCCGGACAATTCCGGATGCTTTTAGCGTTTATTTGGCTGAAAAAGACTTTATTTCTGTTTTTCACACAGTATGGGAAGCGTAACAGTAAATATACTGCCGCCTTTTTCTACGGAGGATACGTCCACCGTGCCGCCGTGCCTGTCGATAATATCCTTCGCGATTGCAAGCCCAAGTCCTGCGCCGCCCGCCTTGCGCGAACGTGAATGATCCGCGCGGTAGAAGGGCTTGAAGATGTGTTTTTGCTTTTCCTCAGGGATACCGATACCGCTGTCCGCAACCTTGATGATATAACGATGTCCGTCCTGCGCCATGGATACGTCGATGCTGCCGCCGTCTACATTATATTTGATGGCGTTTTCGATCAGGTTGGAAAACGCGCGGGTAAGCATAACGCAGTTGCCCTTTGTGGTATGGTTACAGCCGGTTATATCGACGGACAGGTTTTTTTCCGCGATGCGCGGCTTTAACTGTCCGATAATATCATGAAACATATCGTCAAAGAATATGGTGTCGTTGAAATCATAATCGCGCTGCGCGGACATGGTAAAGAGGTCGTCCACCAGACGGATCATTCGGCCGGTTTGCTTTTTCACAACCTCGATTGTCTCTTTGTATTCCGAGGAGGTTGGATCATCGTCAAGCTGCAATACATCGATGTTGGTCTTGATTGCAGCAAGGGGCGTCTTTAGTTCGTGGGCAGCATCCGATGAAAATCGCTTTTGGTCGGAAAAGGCTTTGTCGAGCCGCTCAAGCATGGTGTTAAACGAACGTGCCAGCTGCCCGATCTCGTCGTTCCGGTCAGACTCCGCCACGCGTTCCGACAGCTCGTTTTCGGTGATGCCCTGTATCTCTTTGCTCAGCTCCCTTACAGGCGCAAGCGCCCGCCCCAGTAGAAAATAAGTGAGCAGGCCGCCTCCTGCGATTACGCCGAGCATAATAAACAGGCTCGTGTTATTAAACCGCGAAGCGGAATCGGTGATCATTGATACGCTTTGGTCGAAGTCCATGGTGGATTCGTCCTGCGGATGATAGGCGCCGCCCGGAAAAGCGGCTTCAATGGAAGTAGAAGACGATATAGTCGCCTCGGGGGACGCCTCCTGTGATTGGCCGTCCGGCTGGACTGGAAAGTCCTGGTCTTTTATCGCAGTGCTGTATGAGATATAAGGGACGACAAAAGAAAGATTCGCATTGTACATGGACGACAATGTGAAAACAATCGCAACGCAAGTGAGCAGCAGGATTGTAAACAGTGTGAGCCGCATCCGCAGCGACATTTTTTTCAATCTTGGTTCCTCCGTTTCAAAATTTATTCCGGTTCAGTTTGGAAGCGATATCCTGCACGGGCTTCCTGATGCAGTAGCCCGCGCCGCGCAGATTTGTAATCAGCTCTTTATCGGTATGCGCCGCCAGCTTTTTGCGGAGCGCGCTGATGTGCACCTTGATGGCATTGGAAAACAGGTCGTTGTCACTCGCCCATATGTGCTCGATGAGCTCTTCGGCGCTGATGGCCTTGCCGCGGTTTAAAAGCAGGTATTCCAATATGGCATATTCTTTTGGGGTGAGGTCAACCGGTTCGTCCGCGTCGGTAGAAAGCCGGTGCGCGCATGTATCCAGCCGGAACCTGTCAAAAGACAGCACGACATTGTTTTGTGTGAAGCTGCGGCGCAAAAGGGAACGAACCCGCGCCTCCAGCTCGCCGAAATCAAACGGCTTCACAAGGTAATCATTCGCGCCAAGATCCAGTCCCTCAATGCGCTGGCCGTAATCGCTGCGCGCGGAAAGGATCAGCACCTTTTGCTTCAGGTCATACTCGCGTACTTTCTCTAAAATTTCCAGCCCGTCCATGCCGGGCAGGTTGAGGTCGAGGATAATAAGGTCGTAATTGTTGATGAACGCAAGCTCCAGCCCGTCCGGTCCGTCCGTCGCAATATCCACAACATAATCCTTTTTGCGAAATCCTGCGGCAAGCGCGTTTGCAAGATCCTCTTCGTCTTCTATAATCAATAACTTCATTTCAATCGTTCCTTTGCTGTTTATGATAATCATACACCTATATAACAGGTAACACCAATATAGCAAACGTAACGTTAAGAAAAGGTTAACTTTTGAGGATTCGCGGAAAAAACAGGTTTACAGGCTGCGCAGCTGCTTAAGAATAAAGAGTGAGAAAACTATTGACAGGAAAAAATGAGGGATTTATAATAAATCTAAATCAATAGGAAATCCGTAGAACAGAAGTAAGTAGCTGGCAACACGGTGTCAAGAGAGCGGGCGGTTGGTGTGATGCCCGTACATACGCTGACAGTGAATGGATCTGTGAGGAGCAGGGGGAAAGGCTTTAAGCCGAGTATACTTCGCCGTAATTCCTGCGTTAAAGGAAAGGATATAAGCGCTTTGCGCCGTATCTGGAAACGAGCGGATTTTTATTAATCCGGAATTTGGGTGGTACCACGAGCTTTTCGTCCCTTAGAGGGAGGAGAAGCTTTTTTTATTGGAAAAACGCCCGGACAGCCTGTACCAGGATATTGCCTGACGAGTTCTTCCGGAGGGTGCTCACTGTTGTTGCTCTCTGCTTCGCATCCGCAAGCAGAGCGGCGTACGGAACAATAAAAGCGTTCCTGAGATCGCCAGGAATCAATTCGTTTTGCGAGGCGGAAACCGGCGCAAAACATCCTCTGGCAATGAGAGTCCGCGAGAGAAGCACAGTTTCTTTTGCGAAGCACCGAAGGTGCGCTATGCGGTGCGGGGAAGGCAATGCCTGTGCAGGCCGCCGCACAATTTTGCGAACAGACCGACCAAACAGAAAAGGAGAACGAAACCAATGCTATATCCCGACAGAAAAGAAACAGAAGCATATTTGGACGAATACGACGTCGTGCCGGTTTTTTATGAAATACTCTCGGACAGCTGTACGCCGATCAATATTTTTCACTCGCTGAAACAGGACGAGGAAAATTGCTTTATATTGGAAAGTGTGGATAATTCGCAGCAATGGGGGCGTTATTCCTTTATCGGAATCCATCCAAAAATGGAGATCAGGATCAAAAACGGCAGGGCGGTCACGCGTGAGGGAAAAGAGGAACGGGAGACTGAGATTAAAAATCCGATCACGTTTTTGTCGGGCATCATGGACCGCTACAAATCGCCGGTTTTCCCAAACAGGCCGAAAATGACGGGCGGCCTGATCGGGTATTTTGGCTATGATACAGTGCGTTATATGGAAAAAACGCTGGTGAACCCGCCGGAAGACGACCTCGATATGCCGGACTGCCACCTGATGATGTATGACGAAATCGTGGCGTTCGACCATCTCTCCAATAAAGCGGTGATTATCCTTAACATCTATAAGGACGGCGACATTGCACGGCAGTATGAAGCATGCGGGCAGCGTGCTGAGCAGATTGCAAAAAAGATCAATTCCTTCATGCCTGTGCAGCGCACGCCGCACAAGGGAGAGATCAGCGTATGCTCCAATATATCAAAAGAGCGGTACATGGAAAACGTGAAGACCGCAAAGGAATATATCCGCAACGGCGATATCTTCCAGGTGGTGCTCTCACAGCGGTTTGAAGTGGAAAATCCGCCGGATCCGTTTGACGTATACCGTGTGCTGCGCGCGGCGAACCCGTCGCCTTACCTGTTTTATTTCAAGCTGAAGGATTACAGCATCGCGGGCGCGTCGCCGGAAATGCTGGTGAACGTAACAAAGGGCATTGTGACGACCAAACCGCTTGCGGGAACCATCGTGCGCGGGAAGACGGAGGAAGAGGACGAGAGACTTGAGCAGGTGCTCCTTTCCGATCCCAAGGAGCGCGCGGAGCACACGATGCTTGTGGATCTTGGCAGGAACGACGTGGGAAAGGTCAGCAAATTCGGTACGGTGGAAGTGACAAAATTTATGCAGGTGGAAAAATATTCCAAGGTGATGCACATTATGAGCGACGTAAAGGGAATACTGCGCGAGGATCTCACCGCGGTGGACGCGCTGATGTCTGTACTGCCGGCCGGCACGCTTTCCGGTGCGCCCAAAGTGCGCGCGATGGAGATTATTGACGAGCTTGAAAACAAAAGGCGCGGGCTTTACGGCGGCACGGTAGGGTACCTCGGCTTTGACGGCAACATCGATACCTGCATTGCAATCCGTACGATTCTGTTCAAAAATAATAAGGCTTACGTACAGGCGGGCGCAGGCATTGTGGCGGATTCCGAACCGGAAAAGGAATTCAGGGAGACGGAGAATAAAGCGCTTGGCGCGGTGAACGCAATCAGGGAGGCGGCGGAATTATGATATTATTGATCGATAACTACGATTCCTTTACCTATAATTTATACCAGGGCATCGGCCAGTTGTACGCTGATGTGAAGGTTGTACGCAACGACGAGATTACGCTGGATGAGATTGAAGCGCTGAAGCCGGAGGCGATCGTGATATCGCCCGGGCCGGGCTATCCGGATTCTGCGGGGATATCGGCCCCGGCGGTGCGGGCTTTCAGCGGAAGGGTGCCGATCCTCGGCGTGTGCCTTGGGCATCAGGCCATTGCGCAGGCGTTTGGCGGGAAAATTGTGCACGCAAAGCAGCTGATGCACGGGAAGGCGAGCATGGTGCGTATTACGGAACACAACCCGCTTTACTACGGTATGCCGGATGAAATAGAGGTGGCGCGCTACCACTCGCTGATCGCGCAGGAGCCGCTGCCGGAAAGCCTTGTCGTTACGGCGAGGGATGAAGCGGGGCAGGTGATGGGGATACGGCACAACGAGCATCCAACCTACGGCGTACAGTTCCACCCGGAGTCGATCCTTACCAAATGCGGCGAAAAGCTGATAGAGAATTTTCTTTCGCGCGTTGCCGGAATGAAGATCACACCGCTTGATTATGACGAGGAGCTTCTCCCGCCCGAGCAGCGTAATATTTTGAAACCGTATATTTTTAAGGTGATCGAAGGCGCGAACCTCTCGCAGGAGGAAGCTTACGAGGCGATGGACTGCATCATGAGCGGCGGGGCGACGGACGCGCAGATCGGCTCGTTTATTACAGCCCTGCGTATGAAAGGGGAGACCACGGACGAGATTACGGGCTTTGCCCGCGTAATGCGGAATAAGGCTGCGGTAATGCCGCACAGCGCGGTGGCGATCGATATCGTAGGTACGGGCGGAGACCTTGCAAATACGTTTAATATTTCCACCACGGCGGCGTTTGTGGTAGCTGGCTGCGGGCTTCCGGTGGCAAAGCACGGGAACAGGAGCGTATCCAGCAAAAGCGGCAGCGCGGATGTGCTGGAGGCCCTGGGAGTAAAAATCGGTATGACGCCGGGGCAGGCAAGCGAGTGCCTTGAAACGTGCGGGCTGTCCTTCCTGTTCGCGCAGAAGTTCCATGGCTCCATGAAGTTTGCCGCCATGCCGCGCAAGCAGATCGGCGTACGCAGCGTGTTCAATATCTTAGGGCCGCTCGCGAATCCTGCGTTTACACAGTATATGCTGATCGGCGTATACGACGAAGCGCTCATGGAGCCAATGGCGATGGTGCTGCGTAATCTTGGGGTAAAAGGGGCGATGGTCGTGCACGGAAACGACGGGCTTGACGAAGTCACAATTTCAGATAAAACAAAAATTTGTGAGATAAAAGACGCGAAACTGATTAAATATGAATTGGATCCGCGCGATTACGGAATGGAGCTTACAGACCTTTCGGAGGTCGTCGGCGGGACTGCAAAGGAAAACGCGCAGATCACCCTTGATGTGCTCAGCGGAAAAGACAGGGGCGCACGCAGGAACATTGTCCTGCTCAATGCGGCGTGCGCGCTTGTAGTCGCGGGCGTAGCGGAAAATGCAGGCGATGGGATCGAAAAAGCGGCAATGTCGATTGACAGCGGCGCAGCGCTTGAAAAGCTCGAGGAACTTAAGCGCATGACGAACCAGTTTGAATGAATCGCGGAAAACGCGGAACGGAAAGCGAGGAAACCAATATGATACTGGATGATATTTTGGAATACCGGAAGAAACAGCTTGCCTATGAGAAAGAGGTTCTGGGTGAAAAACAGATTATGGACAAAGCGGCGGAGGACGAGCGCATTCCTTACGACTTTGCAGCCGCTTTGCAGAAAAAGGGCCTGTCTGTGATTGCCGAGGTCAAAAAGGCGTCGCCTTCAAAGGGTGTAATCCGCGAAGACTTCACGCCGGTCGGAATTGCGCAGGAATATGAGAAGGCGGGCGCGGACGCGCTCTCCGTGCTGACGGAAGAGCACTACTTTAAAGGAAGCAGCCAGTATTTGCAGGCGATCCGCAGCAAGGTGCGTATTCCCATCCTGCGTAAGGATTTCATCATCGACGAGTACCAGTTGTACGAATCCCTGGTGATCGGCGCGGACGCGGTGTTGCTGATTGCGGCAATACTGGACGAATTTACCATCACGCGTTTTTTGCGTATTGCCGATACGCTTGGCCTGCAATGCCTCGTGGAGGCGCACAACAAAGAAGAACTGCAAAAGGCGGTGGACGCAGGCGGCAGGATTATCGGCATCAATAACCGCGACCTTAAAACCTTCGATGTGGATCTGCACACCACGCAGGAGCTCGCAAAGCTTGTGCCGGAGGGGCGGATCATCGTATCGGAAAGTGGAATTGTAACGAATAATGATATGAAGGAAGCCGCATCCTACGGCGCGGACGCGGTGCTCATTGGTGAAACGCTGATGCGCAGCGCGGATATCGGGCAGGAACTGAAAGCCCTGCGGCAGGGCGTATGAAGGTAAAGCTTTGCGGCCTTCGCCGGGAGGCTGATATCATGTACGCAAACCGCTACCTGCCGGACTATGCGGGGTTTGTTTTTGCGAAAAGCCCCCGGCAGGTAAGCGGGAAACAGGCGGCGGCCCTCATAGGAAAGCTGGACAGCCGTATTCGCAGCGTGGGCGTTTTTGTTAACGAGCCTTTGGACAGTCTCGAAGAGACTGCCCGGGTTGCGGGCCTTGACGTATTGCAGCTTCATGGGGACGAGGATGCGGCTTATGTAGCCCGTGCAAAAGAACTCGGGTATGAGGTTTGGAAGGCGGTGCGCGTGCGAAGCGGCGGGGATATCCAAAGGGCACAAACGCTCGGCGCAGACCTGCTGCTGCTTGACAGCTTTTCAAAAGAGGCCTACGGGGGAACGGGAAAAAAAGCCGATTGGGACGTGATTGCGCGCGTGGAATTAACGCAGCCGTTTTTTCTGGCGGGCGGGCTTAACAGCGCTAATATCAGCGAGGCGCTGCAAAAGGTAACGCCGCTGGGATTGGATATTTCGGGCGGTATCGAAACAAACGGTTTTAAGGACGAAGCAAAGATCAGGGAAATCATGGGGGTACTGGGAAGGTTATGAGTGGAAAAGGAAGATTCGGAAAGCACGGCGGGCAATATCTGCCGGAGACGCTGATGAACGCAATTATAGAGCTGGAAGAGGCTTACAATTACTATAAGGACGACAAGGAATTCCAGGGCGAGCTTGCGGATTTATTGAAAAATTACGCGGGGCGGCCGTCCCTGCTGTATTTTGCACGGCGTATGACGCAGGATCTCGGCGGGGCGAAAATCTATTTGAAGCGCGAGGATTTAAACCACACCGGTTCCCATAAGATCAATAACGTTTTGGGGCAGGTACTGCTCGCAAAGAAAATGGGAAAAACGCGCGTCATTGCGGAGACGGGAGCGGGACAGCACGGGGTGGCAACCGCTACCGCGGCGGCGCTCATGGGCATGGAATGCGAGGTGTTCATGGGCAGGGAGGACACAAAGCGGCAGGCGCTCAATGTTTACCGTATGGAGCTTCTGGGTGCGAAAGTGCATCCGGTGACAAGCGGGACAATGACGCTCAAGGACGCGGTCAACGAGACGCTCCGCGAATGGACTTCCCGGATACTTGACACGCATTATGTGCTTGGATCGGTTATGGGGCCGCATCCCTTTCCCACGATTGTACGGGATTTCCAAAGCGTGATCGGCAAAGAGGTCAGGCAGGAAATACTGGAGCGCGAAGGAAAGCTTCCGGATGTGCTTCTTGCCTGCGTGGGCGGCGGAAGCAACGCAATGGGACTGTTTTACGACTTCATCGGGGAGGAAGGCGTAAAGCTTATCGGCTGCGAGGCGGCCGGATGCGGTGCAGATACGGATCAGAATGCCGCGACAATCGCAAACGGCACGCCTGGCATTTTCCACGGAATGAAATCATACTTCTGCCAGGATGAATACGGGCAGATCGCTCCCGTTTATTCGATTTCAGCGGGGCTCGATTATCCCGGCATTGGGCCGGAGCATGCGTACCTGCATGATACGGGAAGGGCGCAGTACGTTCCAGTGACGGACGACGAGGCCGTCGAGGCGTTTGAGTACCTTTCGCGTACGGAGGGGATTATCCCGGCCATCGAGAGCGCACACGCCGTCGCATATGCGAAAAAGCTCGCGCCGGAGATGGAAAAGGACAAGGTTATCGTGGTCAATCTTTCCGGCAGGGGAGATAAGGACGTGGCGGCAATCGCAAGATACCGGGGGGTGGATATCCATGACTAAAACAAGACAGGCGTTTGCAGACGGCAAGGCGTTTATTCCGTTTTTGACGGCGGGGGATCCCAATTTGGATATTACGGAAACACTGATACTGGAAATGGCGGCACAGGGCGCTGATCTTATTGAGATCGGCATCCCGTTTTCCGATCCGGTAGCGGAAGGCCCGGTGATTCAGAATGCAGACGAACGTTCGCTTTCCGCGGGGACTACGACAGATTTGATTTTTGATATGGTGGAGCGCGTGCGTCAGCGTACAGACGTGCCGCTTGCGTTTATGACGTATATCAATCCGGTCTTTACCTATGGCTCAGACCGGTTCGTAAAACGAAGCGCACAGCTTGGCGTGGACGCGCTCATTGTCCCGGATATGCCGTTTGAGGAAAAGGGGGAGCTGCAGCCTTACTGTACCGAATACGGCGTTGACCTCGTTTCGCTTATTGCACCGACCTCGAAGGAACGCATCAGGATGATTGCAGAGGAAGCCGAGGGCTTTTTATATTGTGTCTCCTCGCTGGGCGTGACGGGCGTACGCAGTGCGATTACAACAGACGTGGGGGAAATGATCTCGCTCGTGCGTGAGGTGAGCGATATACCGTGTGCGATCGGCTTTGGGATATCCACGCCGGAGCAGGCGGCGGATATGGCGGCCCGTGCGGACGGGGCGATTGTGGGCAGCGCGATCGTAAGGCTTGTGGCGGAGCACGGAAAGGCGTGCGGCCCGTATGTTTCACGGTATGTAAAAGAAATGGCGGATGCGGTACATAACGCAAAATAAGACAGCAAGATCGTCCATGACTTTTTCATGAAAACGTGATATAGTAAGGATAGAAATCAAAAAAGGGACGAGGAGGATCGTTATGAAAAAATTAGTGGTAATTACGGGAGCAAGCTCGGGAATCGGCAGAGAATTTGCTAAGAGATTCTCGGGAATGGGGCATCCGGTGCTTTTACTGGCAAGGCGCCTTAAGAATATGGAAGAGTTGAATTTGCCGGATTCCATTTGCAGGTCTGTGGATGTAACGGACAAATATGCGATGGAAAAGGCAATCAGGGAAGCAGAGGAGAAATACGGCAAGACAGACTGCCTCATCAACTGCGCGGGCATTATGCTTCTTGGCAGCCCGGTGAAGCAAAGCTACGAGGAATGGGACAGGATGATCGACGTAAATGTAAAGGGTATCCTCACAGGCACGCATGTCGTGCTGCCGGATATGGTAGGGCGTAACGAGGGAACGATTATCAACATCAGCTCTGTGGCGGGAAGAAAGACATTTGACAGCCACTCGGTATACTGCGGCACGAAGTTCGCGGTGCACGCCATTACGGAGGCGATGCGCAAGGAAGTCTCGGGCAGCAACGTCAGGATTTCCGTGATCGCGCCGGCAATTACAGAAACAGAGCTGCTGACGCATACCACAGACGAGCAGATCGTTGCGGATTACAACGAGACGAAAAAGCAGATCGAGCGTGGAATGGATGTTTCCCAGGTGGCGGACTGCGCGGAATTTATTTACAATATGCCGCAGGAGGTTTGCATCCGCGAGATCGTTCTTGCAAAGACCAAACAGGCGGATTAAAACGCAGGGCAATAAGAAAAGCAGGGCAAGGGGCCGGCAGGCGGAGTCAGTATCCGTCAGCCGGCCTTTTTATGTGCAGGGCGGGGCTGTACCGACTGTCGCTTTGCCCCGCACGAGCGCGACCTTCGGTGCTTCGCGAAAGAAGCTGCGCTTCTCTCGCGGGCTCTCATTGCCAGAGGATGTTTTGCGCCGGTTTCCAACTCGCAAAACGAATTGATTCCTGACGATCTCAGGAACGCTTTTATTGTTTCGTACACTGCCCTGCTTCCGGGCAAAGAGCATTGATTTTCAAAGCAGACCGCGTTCTGCCGGCCCTCGGCAGGCTCATAGGCCTGCAAAATTCCGGGCCGGGAAAATGTCAGGAAAAAGGCGCAATTTGTTCATATAATGTTCATGCGGATGGCGTAGTATTTTAAGAAATGATATTGACAACCACCCCATGCGGTGGTATCTTTATATCAAGGAATTAGCACTCGAGCAAGGCGAGTGCTAACAAAACGGTTTAAGACCGGTTATTTGTGTATATGAATAAAACATATCATCGCGGGATGCGAAATTCGCAGGGAAGGAGTGAGCGAGTGACATGGAATTATCGGACAGAAAATTGAAAATACTCAAGGCGATCATTGACGACTATATCGATACGGGTGTTCCTGTCGGTTCGCGCACGCTTTCCAAAAAGCCGGGGTTTGATTACAGCTCCGCCACCATCAGGAATGAAATGGCAGACCTTGAGGAACTTGGGTTTCTGGATCAGCCGCATACGTCCGCTGGGCGCACGCCGAGCGATAAGGCATACCGCCTGTATGTGGATCGCCTGATGCACATAGACAGGATCACGAAGGACGAGGCAATCTTTATCCGCAATTATTTCGACGCGCGGGTAGGCGAGATTAGCGAGGTGCTGGAATCTGCCGCGAAGGCGCTTTCGGATGTGACGAAGCATATTTCCATGGTGACCGCCCCGCAGCTTGACAGCGTAAAGCTCAAGCGGATACAGATCGTGAAAATCACAGATACGAAGGCAATGCTTATTTTTGTGACGGATAACGGGCTTGTGCAGGATCAGATGATCAGCGTGCCGATCGGCATGGAGACGCAGCAGCTCGATATGCTCTCAAACATGCTGACTGATAAGGTGCAAAACGTTTCCCTCAAGGAAGCGGAAGAAATTATAAAAAAAGAATGTATGGACGTTCTGAAGGAACAGAAGGTCATTATGGGAGAAATTCTGGATGCGATCAACCTGAACCGCGAAAAAAAGGATCTCGTGTTTGGCGGAGCGCAAAATATCCTCAATTATCCGGAATACAGGGATATTGCAAAAGCAAGGCATTTCCTGCAGCTTCTGGAAACGAAGGATACGCTGTATAAGATGCTTTCCAACGCGACAGACCTTGAATTTTCGATCAAGATCGGCAAGGAAAACCCGTATGACGATTTTAAGGATATGAGTATTGTCACCGCAACCTATAAAATTGGCGGCGAAAAGATCGGCTCCTTTGGAGTGATCGGGCCGACACGTATGGATTACGGCCGTGTACTGTCCGTGCTCAACTACGTGGGGATGAGCCTTAGCGACATCCTTTCGTGTTTACTGGAAACAGATAAAAACAAATAAGGCAGGTAATTAAAATTGACACAAAACAAGAGTGAAGAAACGGAAAAGAAGGAACCGGTACAGGAACCGGAGGAAGTAAAGGAAGAAAAAACGGCAGAGGCGGCAGAACAGGAAGAACTGGAAGAAAAAACAGAGCAGCCGGAAGAAAAGCCCGATAAGAAGGAAGCGAAGCATAAATCCGCCAAAAAGGATAAAGCGGCGGAAAAGCTCAAAGTGCTTGAGGCAGAGAAGGAAGAATATTTGAGCGCCCTGAAGCGCGAGCGGGCAGATTTTGAGAATTATAAAAAGCGTAACGCTTCGCTTGCGGCGGCGTCTTTCCAAAACGGCGTGGCAGACACGGTTATGGTGCTGCTGCCGATTCTGGACAACTTTGAACGCGCGCTTATGGCTGATTGCGCGGACAAGGCGTTTTCCGAGGGAGTCGAAATGATTATGCGCCAGCTTAAGGACGCTATGAGCAATCTTGGAGTGGAAGAGATTGCGGCGGACGGGCAATTTGATCCGGAGGTTCATAACGCTGTCATGCAGGTGGAAGAAGAAGGGTTTGAATCCAACCAGATCGTTGAGGTTTTACAAAAGGGCTATAGCCTGAATGGAAAGGTGCTGCGGCACTCGATGGTTAAAGTGGCAAAATGAAGCGTTGCTTCATAAGAAATAAAAAGAATTGATAACATATTTAACAGGAGGTTGTTATAAATGGGTAAAGTAATTGGTATTGACTTAGGAACGACAAATTCATGCGTAGCGGTTATGGAGGGCGGCGAAGCCGTCGTAATTCCAAATGCCGAGGGCGGCAGGACAACCGCGTCGGTTGTTGCGTTTTCGAATAACGGGGAAAGACTGGTTGGGCAGGTTGCAAAGCGCCAGGCGGTAACAAATCCGGATCACACGGTTATGTCCATCAAGCGCGACATGGGCACGGACAGAAAGGTCACGATCGACGGGAAAACATATTCCCCGCAGGAAATTTCCGCGATGATCCTGCAAAAGCTGAAATCCGATGCGGAAGCATATCTTGGAGAGACGGTGACGCAGGCGGTAATTACGGTTCCGGCGTACTTCTCCGATTCGCAGAGGCAGGCGACAAAAGACGCGGGAAGGATTGCGGGCCTCGAGGTGCTGCGTATTGTGAACGAGCCGACGGCTGCGGCGCTTGCATATGGACTGGAAAAAGACAACAACCAGAAGGTGCTGGTATACGACCTTGGCGGCGGCACGTTTGACGTATCCCTGCTGGAGATCGGCGACGGCGTAATCGAGGTGCTGGCGACAAGCGGAAACAACCGCCTTGGCGGCGACGACTTTGACGATAAGGTGGTCGACTGGATGGTAGCCGAATTTAAAAAGAGCAACGGGATTGACCTTTCCAGCGACAAGATCGCGCTGCAGCGCCTGAAGGAGGCTGCGGAAAAAGCGAAAATCGAGCTTTCCGGTGTGATGCAGACAAACATCAACCTGCCGTTTATCACGGCAGACGCGTCCGGCCCCAAGCATCTTGACCTGAACCTTACGAGAGCAAAATTCGACGAGCTGACGGCTGACCTTGTCGCGGCGACGGAAGGACCGACTTCAAGCGCGATCAAGGATGCGGGCGTAAGCAGCAGCGAAATCGACAAAGTCCTTCTGGTCGGAGGTTCCTCGCGTATTCCGGCTGTTCAGGATATGGTAAAGAGGATTACGGGCAAAGAGCCCTTCAAAGGCATCAACCCGGACGAATGCGTTGCAATGGGCGCGGCAATCCAGGCGGGCGTTCTCGGCGGGGAGGTCAAGGACGTACTTCTGCTCGACGTAACGCCGCTTTCGCTCGGTATCGAAACAATGGGCGGAATCTGCACCAAGCTCATAGACCGGAATACGACTATCCCGGCAAAGAAGAGCCAGGTGTTCTCTACGGCAGCCGACGGACAGACAAGCGTGGAAATCCACGTATTGCAGGGCGAACGTGAAATGGCGGCGGCAAATAAAACGCTGGGACGTTTTACGCTTACAGGCATTGCGCCTGCCCCGCGCGGAGTTCCGCAGATCGAGGTTACCTTTGATATCGACGCAAACGGTATCGTAAACGTATCCGCAAAGGATATGGGCACGGGCAAGGAGCAGAAAATCACGATTACAGCGTCTACGAACCTGTCGGACGATGAGATCGATAAGGCAGTCAAGGACGCGGAGAAATTTGCGGCGGAAGACGAGAAGAGAAAAGAAGAGGTGGAAGCGCGTAACAATGCGGATTCGCTGATCTACCAGACGGAAAAGACCTTGAAAGACCTTGGCGACAAGGTGCCAAAGGAAGACCAGAAGAAGATCGAGGACGAGCTGGCGGCGACAAAGGAAGCGCTCAAGACCAACAATCCGGATACGATCAAATCCGCTACGGAGAAGCTGCAGAAGGTTTCATTCGATACGTTCGGTAAAATCTACCAGCAGGCGGGCGGAGATCCGAACGCTGCGGGTGGCGCAGGCGCGGCAGGCGGCGCTGGTTTTGATCCGAATTACGATCCCAACGGCGGCAAAAAAGACGACAACGTCGTGGATGCCGATTATGAGGTAGTAGATGAGGACAAGGACAAAGACGACAAAAAAGACTGAGCAGACTGAAAAATAAAAAAATAAGAACCCTTTTAAAGCCAGAGTATGATATTATGAATAATAGGTACTTTGGCTTTTAAGGGTTGGGATGAAGATTAGTTGGAAGAGGTATAGGAAAACTTGGCTAAGGATTATTACGAAACGCTGGGCGTTGACAAAAGTGCGTCGGCGGACGAAATCAAAAGTGCATACAGAAAACTTGCCAAACAATATCACCCTGATATGAATAAGGGAGATGAAGGAGCCGCGCAGAAGTTTAAAGAGATCAACGAGGCTTACCAGGTTCTGAGCGACGACCAGAAGCGCCAGCAGTACGATACCTTTGGCACCGCGGATGGCGCGGGCGGTTTTGGCGGACAGGGCGGCTTCGGCGGATTTGAAGGCTTCGGTGGTTTTGGCGATATATTTGATAACATCTTTGGCGGCGGGATGCGCAGCCGTCCGCAAAACGGGCCGCAGCGGGGAAATGATATCCGTGTCAGTATGCGTATCAGTTTTGAGGATGCGGCACATGGCATCAAACAGGAGGTCACGATCAACCGTCTGGAAAAATGCGAAGAGTGCGACGGAACCGGAGCGAAAAAGGGAACGGAGCGCAGGACATGCCCTACCTGTAACGGGACGGGCCAGGAACGCGTTCAGCAGCAAACGATGTTTGGCAGCTTTGTAAACGTGCAGCCCTGCCGTACCTGCGGAGGAGAAGGGACGATTGTCGATTCGCCATGTGAAAAGTGCAAGGGAAAAGGAACGGTGCAGCAGCAGCGTACGATTTCCGTGAATATTCCTGCCGGTATCGATAACGGCCAGATTCTTACCATGCGCGGCGAAGGCCACGCGGGAAAGCGGGGCGGCCCTGCGGGAGACCTGCAGATTGTGATTTCCGTAAAACCGCATAAGCTTTTTGAACGGCTGGGATACGACCTGTATCTCGATATGGATATCAGTATGATACAGGCTGCTCTCGGCGACGAGATCGAGGTGCCGACGCTTGACGGCAAGGTGCGTTATAAGGTAGAGGCGGGAACGCAGCCGGGGACGGTATTCCGTCTGAAAAACAAGGGCGTACAGCATCTGAACAGCACGCGTATGGGCGACCTGTATGTGCGCGCCAATGTGCAGATACCAAAGAAGCTCAACGAGCGGCAGAAAAAAGTGCTGCGCGATTTTGAAGAGAAGATCAAAAACAAGGACAAGGGCACGACGTTCAACAAGCCGAACGACGCTTTTTAAGAGCTTGGAGAAAACGGTATCGCCATAGGGCTTTACCGTTTTTTATACCCGGTATTGGAGCGGGAAAGCGCTGGGTATCCGGGTGGCCTTGATATTTGAAAGGCGGGGTGAAAGTTGTTGCAAAACAGTACTTTTGGTTGTAACCGAATTTGGTTTGCAGCTATAATGTTGATTACAGCTTTTCAAATGGTTTCACAGGCAATATTTGCAGGGAACTGATATGCGGCAAACAATTTCATGCGCACAACGTGCGCTGCGATTTGTTACTATGCTGCAAGACAGAACAAATGTTGAAGGGGCATAGCATATGGACTGGTTAAAAATTGGGATACGTACGCAAAAGGAAGCGGAAGAGATTATCTCCGAGCTGCTGATGCAGGTAGGAGCGCATGGAGTCAGTATCGAGGGGGATAACGAGGCCTGCGCGAAGCAGGGGCTTCCCTGGGATTATCTTGACGAGAAGGTGCTGGAACGCGTGCCATTTTGCGTTGCGGCGTTTTTTCCGTGTGACGGCAGCGAAAAGGAGATACTGGAGCATGTGAGGCAAAAGCTTGCAAAGCTGCGCCATATGAGCATTGATGTGCCGCTCGGAAGCCTTGAGGTGATTACGCAGGTGGTGCATGAGGAGGACTGGGAGAATGCCTGGAAGGCATATTTTAGTCCGGTCAAAATATCCGATTATGTGGTGATCAAGCCAACCTGGGAGGATTATACGGCCGGCAACGACGAGATCGTGATCGAGATAGATCCGGGCATGGCGTTTGGCACCGGCAACCATGAGACAACCAAGATGTGCGTGCATCTGCTCGAGGAATATATCGAGCCGGGAATGCAGGTGATTGACGCGGGCTGCGGCAGCGGGATATTGTCAATTTCCTCTGCAAAGCTCGGCGCACAGAAGGTATACGCGCTCGATCTTGATCCTGTTGCGGTGCAGGTAACGGCAGAGAATGCGCGGGGCAACGGCTGCGGAGATATGATTGAAGTAAAGAAATCAGATTTGCTTTCAGCGCTGCCGACGGATTTGAAGGCGGACATCGTGGTCGCCAATATTATTGCGGATGTGGTAATCAGGCTGAACGGCATTGCGAAAAATTATATGAAGCCGGGCGGGATGTATATTTGCTCGGGTATCATTGATGCGCGTGTGGACGAGGTAAGGGCCTCGCTGGAGCAGGAAGGATACCGTGTGATCCAGATTCTTGAGGACGGAGAATGGCGCGCCCTGGCCTGCAAGTACAGGGGATGAGGCGTTTTTTCAAGGAAGACATCACGGGAGACACCGTGAAGGTCAGCGGGCAGGAGGCAAAGCATATAGCCCGTGTGCTGCGGATGCAGCCTGGCGACGAGCTTATTTTATTTGATGGAAGCGGCGTGGATTATTTGTGCGCGGTCAGCGCGGTCGGCGAACAGGAGGTAACGGTTCTGGTAAAGGGAAGCAGCGTCTCAAAATGCGAGCTCCCCGTGAAAATTACGCTTTTCCAGGCCGTTATCAAAAGCGACCACCTCGACTACGCAGTGCAAAAATGCACGGAGGCGGGCGTTGACGCTTTTGTTCCGTTCCTGAGCGAACGCTGTGTGAAGCGGCCTGACGCAAAGTCTGCGGAAAAGCTTGTGGAAAAGGAGCGAAGGATTGCGCTGGAAGCGGCAAAGCAGTGCGGGCGTTCACGCATTCCGGATGTAAGCGGCCTTTGTTCGTTTCGCGAGCTTGTAGATTTCGTAAGGCATACGGATGGGCTTGTTCTGCTTGCGTATGAAAATGAAAAACAGACGACGATCAAAGAGGTTTTGCAGCAAAATCTCCGCAGAGAAAAGGGCATTTGCGTGATCGTAGGCCCGGAGGGCGGTTTTGCGGAACACGAGGTCAGCGCGCTTGTGGATGCGGGAGCGGTGGCGTGCACGCTTGGAACGCTTATTTTCCGTGCGGAAACAGCTGGAGTTGCGGCTGCTGCGATGATCGGATACGAGTTTATGGGGAAATAGAATGAAAGTAGCGGCGTATACGCTGGGGTGCAAGGTAAATCAATATGACACAAACGCCATGGTGGAAATGCTTGAGAAAGAGGGCTTTATTCGCGTGTCTTTTCATGAGGCGGCGGATGTATACCTGATCAATACGTGCACAGTCACCAATATGGCGGACAAAAAATCGCGGAATATGATCCGGCGCCTCCATCATCAGCATCCGCAGGCTGTGATATGCGTGTGCGGATGTCTTGCCCAGCGCGACAGTGAAAAGGTTATGGAGATTGAGGGTGTGGGCGCGGTCATTGGCACGGAGAACCGCTCGCGCATCGTGGAAATTGTAAATGAGGCGCTTTTGGGCAGGCGCGTCAACTGGGCCCGTGATATTTCAGGGACAGATGAATTTGAGGAAATGACCGTAAGCTCCGGCGGAGAGCTTACGCGCGGATATATCAAAATACAGGAGGGATGCAATAACTTTTGCAGCTATTGCATCATACCCTATGTGCGCGGACGCGTACGTTCGCGTGCGGAGGAAAGCATACTTGCGGAGGCAAGGAAGCTTGCGCAAAATCATATCAGGGAAATTGTACTCACGGGGATACACATTTCGTCTTACGGGCAGGACGGCGGCGGGGAGTTGCTTTCCATGCTGCGGGGATTAAATGAAGTCGAAGGACTTGAACGCATCCGTCTCGGATCGCTCGAGCCGCATATTTTAGAGCCTGGTTTCCTAAGGGAACTCGCTGCGCTTGAAAAAATATGCCCTCACTTCCATGTGTCTTTGCAAAGCGGCAGCGACGATGTTTTAAGGCGGATGAACCGCAAATATACCAGCGGGCAGTTTGCAGGGTATCTTGAAAATATACGTTCGGAATTCAACCTTCCGGCAATCACCACGGATATCATAACCGGTTTTCCGGGCGAGACGGACGAAGCGTTCCGGCAGACGTGTGATTTTGCGCGGGAACAGAGGTTTTCGCGTATTCATGTATTTCCGTATTCTGAGCGGGAAGGAACGCCCGCTGCATCCATGAAGGGCAGCGTACCCGTAAAAGTGCGCAGGGAGCGGGCAAACATCCTCATTGATATCGCCCGGGAGCTTGAACAGGCTTTTGCAATGCAGTTTATAGGGACGCGGCAGGATGTGCTGTTTGAGCAAAAAACAGGGGACGGCCTTATGGAAGGATATACGGACCGTTACCTGCGCGTACATGCCTGTGCACAGGAAGGTGCATTGAAAAACGTTTTACTGGGCGAATACAAAAATGGTATACTATACGCAAAATAGAGGCGCGGACTTTTAAATAAGATTGTATGGGATATTAACATACTGTACGCTTGATTTCACGCCGCATCAGTCCATTGCATTCAAAGCCTGCTTACTGCGTGCGCAAAGGCGTTTTCATGCAACAGACTGACACGGCGCTGGCATACGCTCTATAAAGCGGAGTGCGTAGCCCGGCAAACTTCTATGTCTGCCGGCAGGCACATAAGGCGCTGCAATGAGGAGCTTCAGAAGCCGTTACCACGTTGTACCGCTTATGCTTTAATAGGCGGATGCAGCGCGCCGTACACGGTTTTGATTTTTGAACTGTACGGCGCGTCTCCGAAGGGCGGTGCCTTATGCGCCTGCCTCCACGTCAGTGTACAATGCCCATACAATAAAAATAATCAGGCGCGCGAATCGCGCCGGAACAGGAGTTTACAATGGAAGATTGTTTGTTTTGCAAAATCATCGCGGGAGAGATTCCGGGTAATAAGGTATATGAGGACGATATGGTTTATGCTTTTTACGATATCGATCCGAAAGCGCCCGAGCATATCCTGATCATTCCCAAAAAGCATATCAAGAGTATTTTGGAAGTGGGAGAAGGAGATTTTTGCTATATTGAGGCAATGATCAAAGCCGCGCAAAAGTTAGCGGCGGAAAAAGGCTTTGCACAGGACGGTTTCCGCCTGGTGTTCAACACGGGCGCAAACGGCGGACAGACGGTTCACCACCTGCATCTGCACCTTCTTGGCGGGCGCGAATTTGGATGGCCGCCGGGCTGAGCGCAATCTCAGGAAAAGGGCATGCAGCGACGGTATAGCGGCATAAAATGCCTGTAGCTGAAACATTTTGCGCCTCGCAAGTTGAAATAGATATTGACAGAGCGCAAGGATTTTACTATAATACAGTGGTATGAAATAGCTCCCAGTTTTTACGTTGTAAAAACAGAGTACGGGAGGAGGGGAGATCAATGTCTGAAATACGCGTAGGCGAAAATGAGACGCTGGAAAGTGCTCTTCGCAGATTTAAGCGTAAATGTGCGCGAGCAGGGGTTTTGGCTGAAATTCGGAAACGTGAGCATTATGAAAAACCCAGCGTGAAGAGAAAGAAAAAAGCGGAAGCTGCCAGAAAGAGAAAGCATTAATTTTTTTGGTGACTTCATGGGAAGGCTCTTTTTTGAGAGCTTGTTCGTTTGATACGAAGCATGATCAAGGTTTTGGCGCGTTAAGTGACAAAACCTTGTTTTTTATCAGGTATTTTGTATAAAATATCACAATAGAGGTATTAAATGGTATTGTCGGAAGAAAAACTGCGGGAGATTTACACAAGGATGTGTCTGGCCCGTGAGTTTGAGTGGTGTGTTGCGCGGATGTTTCGCGACGGCAGGATGCACGGTACAACGCATCTTGGCGTGGGACAGGAAGGCAGCGCAATGGGCGTAGTAAGCGTCCTTCGTCCGGAGGATATTGTCTTTGGCAGCCACAGGGGACACAATTTGTGCATTGCAAAGGGTATGGACGCAAAAGCGATGATGGCGGAAATGCTCGGCAGGGAAACCGGCTGCTGCAAAGGGCTTGGCGGCTCGATGCACATGGCGGACATCAAAAAAGGAAATTATGGCACAAACGGTGTTGTAGCGGGATCGATCCCGCTTGCGGCAGGCGTTGCGCTTGCCTTTCAAAAGGATCAAAAACCAAATATCGCGGTCAGCTTTTTTGGCGACGGCGCAACGAATGAGGGAGTCTTCCATGAGACGCTTAATATGGCGTCGCTTATGAAGCTGCCTGTTATTTTTGTATGCGAAAATAATTTTTACGGGATGTCTACGCCGGTGGAAAAGAGCACGGCGGTGCCGCAGATTGCAAAACGCGCTGTGGCATATGGGATTCCGGCAGCGACGGTTGACGGGAACGACGTGCTTGAGGTCGCCGTGGCAGCGGACGAAGCTGCCCGGAGGGCGCGCAGCGGCGGCGGGCCGACACTGATTGAGGTGGTTACATACCGCTGGCTGGGGCACTCAAAGAGCGACAAGCGCGTATACCGGACGCGCGAGGAAGAGAACGAATGGAAAGAACGGTGCCCAATCAAACGGTTTTACGGATATTTATGTGAAAATGGATTCAGCGCGAGTGAGCTTGACGCGATTCGACAGCAGGCTGTGCACGAGGTGGAAGAGGCTGTTGCGTTTGCGGAACAGTCGGAAGAGTATTCGCTTTGTGAAGCGGAAAAGCTCGTGTACGCTGATTGAGGTGGAATAAATAATGGCAGTGATTACAGTAAAGCAGGCCATCGCAGACGCGCTGCGCGAAGAGCTGCGCAGGGATGAAAAGGTGTTTTTGATCGGAGAGGACATCGGCCTTTATGGCGGAGGCTTTGGTGTGACGAGCGGATTGATCGAAGAATTCGGCGAGTCGCGCGTGATGGATACGCCTATCTCGGAGGAAGGTTACACGGGAATAGCGGTAGGCGCGGCAATGATGGGCTACCGGCCTGTAGTGGAGTATATTTTTTCTGATTTTATCATGCAGGCAATGGATCCGATTGTCAACCAGGCCGCAAAAATGCGTTATATGCTGGGCGGGCAGGTAACCGTGCCGATTGTATTCCGGATGCCGGCGGGCGCCGGAACGGGCGCCGCGGCGCAGCATTCGCAGAGCATTGAGGCGTGGTTTTGCCATGTCCCCGGGCTGCAAGTGGTTGCTCCGGGAACCCCCTGCGACGCAAAGGGGCTTTTAAAGTCCGCAATCAGAAGCAACACACCGGTCTTGTTTTTCGAGCACAAACTGGGGTATCATACAATGGGAGAGGTGCCGGAGGAAGAATATACCATTCCGATTGGAAAAGCAGACGTAAAACGCGAAGGAAACGATCTGACGATTATCAGCTATTCACATATGCTGCAAAAGGCTCTTGAAGCTGCGGAAATGCTGGAAAAGGACGGGGTGAACGCACAGGTGCTGGACTTGCGAACCCTGAGCCCGCTTGATACGCAGGCGATTATCGACAATGCAAAAAAGACGGGGCGCGTGCTTATCACGCACGAAGCTACGGCAGAATGCGGAGTGGGCGCGGAGGTGCTTTCCGTGATCTGTGAAAGCGACGCATGCCTTTCACTCAAAAAGCCGGTGAAGCGGCTCGGCGGGAAAGCCATGCCGGTGTCATTTACAAAGACGATCGAGCAGGCCGCCGTTCCACAAACGGAAGCTGTTTACGAGGCGGCGAAGGAGCTGCTGCAATAGCAAATTCACGAAAAGGTGCAGGAGGAAGTATATACTTTGACAGTAACACAGTTACAAATCGATGTTTCGTTTGACAGTATGGAGCAGATGGCCGGGGTGTTTGGCAGCTTTGACGAAAACATTAATATTATTTCCGCGGAAACGGGCACGACGATCCGCGCTACGGAAGAAGGGATCAGCGTTACAGGGGAAACGGCAAAGGTAAAGACAGCGGCTGACGTAATCGAGGTCCTGAAAAAGATGTATGGGAAGAACGAAACGATTAATCCCGATTCGGTGAATTATGCGCTGGACCTTGTTCGCGACGGGCACCAGCATATGGTGACGGAAATGATGTCGGACATCGTTGCGATTACAGCCAAGGGCAAGCAGATTAAGTGCAAGTCCTATGGGCAAAAGGAATATATCCAGGCAATCAAGGATAACACGGTTACGATCTGTATCGGCCCGGCGGGGACGGGAAAAACCTATCTTGCAATGGCGATGGCGGTCGTGGCGCTCAAAAATAAACAGGTGTCGCGCATCATTTTAACGCGTCCGGCGGTGGAAGCGGGGGAAAACCTTGGCTTTTTGCCCGGAGACCTGCAAAACAAGGTTGATCCATACCTGCGCCCGCTTTACGACGCGCTTTATGATTTCATGGGTGCAGAGGCATACGCCCGCCTTTCGGAGAAGGGCGTAATCGAGGTCGCGCCGCTTGCCTACATGCGCGGCAGGACGTTAAACGATGCGTTTATTATCCTGGATGAAGGGCAAAATACGAGCATAGAGCAGATGAAGATGTTTCTTACGCGGTTTGGCGAGGGCTCCAAGGTGGTTGTGACAGGGGACGTGACGCAGATCGATCTGCCGAGTAACCGGCAGTCCGGGCTCAAGAAAACCGCAGATATCCTGTCCGGAATCGACGGCATCGAGGTGATTTACCTCACGCAGAAGGACGTGGTGCGTCACCGCCTTGTGAAAGCGATTGTAAAAGCATTCGATAAATATGAAAAAGTGCACGAAAAAAAGCCGCCTTCACAGCAAGGCCGCACTCCGGCAAAGAGATAGAATTGATAACGCCCGCAGGATTGACGCCCACAGCTTCCTGCGGGCGTTTTTGCGCGAATGGAGGCCACACCGCCGCGTAAGGGCAAAAAACACATAGCCGCGGGAGGCATTTTAGTGTATAATGCAAGTAATGTTTGATCAATGTTGAGGTAACCTATATGAGGGCGTTCAAGGATGTTTTCCGTAAAAAAGCGGCACTGAATCTGCTGATGGCAATCGGATCGCTTGCAATTTGCATACTGATTGCGCTTTTTTCCGTTATGCCGGAAACCTTTGATATCAGCGTAGGGGAGATATCGAACCAGACGATTACAGCGCCTACTGACGTTGTGGATAAAGCGGCGACGCAGCGCATTATCGATGAGGAACAGGCGAAGATCGGGCCGGTTTACAAGCAGGATGCGAATATTACGCAGCAGATCATCAAGAAAATCAACGAGGATTTTGCGGGGTTTGAAAAAGCGCGCGCCGCTGCGGAAGAAATGTATAATGCAGACCAGCAGGCAAAGCAAAAAGAGGTTGCAGACCAGATCGCTTCGGTAGAGCAGGGAAATACGAACCTTCTTGAACCGGTGCCCGTGCCAACGCAATACGCGCTGCAGCCTTTCAATCCGGCCTCAACCGCGTGGGATAAGTTTCTTACGGATGAGAATGTTAAGACATTGCAGGATATGCTGCCCGATTATATTACGCCGGCACAGACGTACGATGTGATCAGCCTTACCTCAAACCAGCTGACAGAGCTGCGGGATTCAATTTTAAAGCAGGTTCAGAATGTGCTTTATGAGGGCGTTTCAAACGACGATATCGATGAGGTCAAAAGCAGCGTTGCAAAGGCCGTTTCAGACCAGACAGATATGACCAAAGCGGTAGAAGAGCTAACGGCGGCGGTTATTTCGAACGACCTTTATCCAAACAAGGTGTTTGATGAAGAGGCGACGCAGGCCGAGCGCGACAGGGTTGCGGCGATGGTAACGCCCATTGAATATAAAAAGGGGCAGAACATCGTCGTTAAGGGCGAAATCGTAAAAGAAGACAACTATGAAGTATTGAAAAGCCTGGGGCTTTTGGCGTCGGAGTCAACCTCCGTAAAGCCTTATGTCGCGGTGGTGACATATATTATACTGATATTTGTGTTGTATGCGATATTCCTTGCGGTATTCAACCGTAAGCTTTTGATGAATGTCAAAAAGATAGCCATTCTGGCGATTCTTACGGCGGTGGCTTACGGCGCAACATCGCTTGCACAGCTTCTGGCGCTTCATTTTATGCCGGCCTTTTTATTCGTCATTCTGGGAGCGATTTTGCTGTCGCCCAAGAATGCAATCGTATACAGCGTATTTTTGTCGTTGCTTCTGATGAGCGTGACCACGGGTGGGCAGGATTTGTTTGGCCCGGTTTCCCTGATGCTGCTTTTGATTATGCTTACGGGGAGCTTTTTTGCGGTTTATAGCCTGAAGGACATGCGTTACCGTTCGCGGCTTGTACTGGCGGGGCTTACGGCGGCGATCCCCGGCGTGGTGATTTCGCTTATCGTATGGCTATTGCAGGTGCCGCTTATGCAGGACCAGCCTGCGGGCCTCGAGCAGACGCTGTACAGTATGCTGATGATTACGGCAAGCGGCGTGATGTGTGGCATTGTGAGCATTGGCGTATTGCCGATTATGGAAAATGCCTTTAAGCTTACCACTCCGACAAAGCTACTGGAGCTTTCCGATCCGACGCATCCGCTGACAAAGCGTTTGATGCTTGAGGCGCCCGGAACCTACCATCACTGTATCCTGGTGGCAAACCTTGCGGAGGCGGGTTGCAACGTTGTGGGAGGATTTTCGCTTTTGGCGCGGGTGGGCGCTTATTTCCATGACGTAGGCAAGGTGGAAAACCCGTTATATTTCAAGGAAAACCAGCGGAATAATATCAATCCGCACGATTCGCTCACGCCAAAGCAGAGTGCGGCGATCATCCGCCGGCACGTTCCTGCGGGCGTGGAAATGATGCACAAGCAGGGTATGCCGAAAGAAATCATCGATATCGTACGCAACCATCATGGGAGTGGTACGGTTGGATATTTCTATTATGAGGCGCAGAAGGAAGATCCGAATGTGGACGTTGCGGATTTCACATACGAGGGAAATCCGCCGGAAACAAAGGAACAGGCGATTGTAATGCTTGCGGATATTGTGGAAGCGGCGGTGCGAAGTCTTGACAATCCCTCGCGCGAGGAAATTTCTGAAATGGTGCACAAGCTGATTAAAGCCCGCTACGACGAAGGGCAGCTTGATAACGCACCTCTTAACAGGCGTGATCTTAAGTTGATCGCGGAAGCGTTTATCAATATTTTTGACGGGGTATACCACCAGAGGATCAAGTACCCGGATATCAAAATACACGGAGCAGACGATGGAGATAACGTTCTTTGACGAACAGGATAAAATAGAATTGACACAGCAGATGAAGGAAGCGGTCAAGGCGGCGCTGGGCGCTGCGGAGCATGACGCGGGAGTCGCTGCATGCGTCAATCTCCTTTTTACGGACGATGAGGGGATATGTGCGCTCAACAGGGAATTCAGGGGGATAGACAGCGCGACGGATGTGCTGTCTTTTCCGGCTTATGAGCTTGGGGAATTGCTTGAGGACAGCCTGGATGAGATAGACGCGGAGTATATCGACGGCAGGCTTTTCCTTGGCGATATCGCGGTATCGCTCGAGCGCGCTGTGCTGCAGGCGGAAGAGTACGGGCACGGGCTGGTGCGCGAGACTGCGTTTCTTGCGCTGCATGGAACGCTTCATTTATTGGGGTACGATCATATGACAGAGCAGGACGAGCGGCAAATGACAGGAAAACAAAGGGAGCTTCTTGATTCTGTAAATATTGGCAGGGATATGGATGGCTGATCAGGAAAAGAATAAAAAGTTCAGGCCGAAAAAATCGTTGATGAGCAGTTTTAACCATGCGATTAACGGTTTTTTGCAGTCCTTTAAAATGGAACGCAATATGAAGATTCATGTCGCGTTGGCTGTAGTTGTAACGGTTACGGCGGTTATTTCTCAGGTAACCCGTTTTGAGATGATCGCACTTGCGATGTCGATTGCGTTCGTTTTTTTTGCGGAGCTTTTCAATACCGCGATCGAGGCGACGGTAGACCTCGCGACGCGCGGGGAATATAACGAGCTGGCCCGCCTTGCAAAGGACGTTGCGGCGGGAGCTGTACTGGTGGCTGCGGCAAGCGCGCTCGCCGTAGGGTATATGGTGTTTTTCCGAAAACTCTATACGCTTTCCTACGCGTCGGTCAGTTTTATCAATAATCTTCCGGCGTACATCACCTTTGCAGCGCTGATGCTTGTTTTCATTGCGGTTATCTTCATGAAATCAAGGTTTATGAAAAAAGGCGGTAACTATGTGCAGGGCGGTATGCCAAGCGGGCATACGGCGTTTGCATTTGCGCTTTTTACTGCAATCGCTTTTGTTTCCGGAGATCCGGTGACCTCGACCTTTGCTGCGGTACTTGCGCTGATCGTAGCGGAGAGCCGCATGGAAACAAAGGTACATACCTTTGCAGAGGTATTGGTTGGCGCACTGCTTGGCGTGGTTATTACAGTACTCATGTTTGAAATCAGTGAAATGTTTGTTTTCTGAGCAGCGGGGTATTGGAAAAGAAATAGATCAACGCAATGGAGGGAAACAGACAATGGAATTTAAATCAGGTTTTATTGCCCTGATGGGCAGCCCCAACGTGGGCAAATCAACGCTTTTAAATACGCTGGTAGGTACGAAGGTGGCCATCGTATCCAAAAAACCGCAGACGACCAGAAACCGTATCACAGGAGTGCTGACACGCAGCGACTACCAGATGATTTTTATGGATACGCCGGGCCTGCAAACGCCCAAAAACAAGCTTGGGGAATTTATGCTGAAAACGGCGGAACAGACGGCGCGAGATGTGGATGCGGTGCTCTTTATTGCGGATGCGCGGGTGGGCGTGCGTGAAAGGGACCAGGAGGTATTGGAGCGCCTTTCAAAGCGTGACATTCCGCTTGTGATCGCACTCAATAAGATCGACGCGACGGATGCGGAGCGCATTGCGGAGGTGGAAGAAACGCTCCGGCAGTATGGCAGCGAGATATTCAGGATTTCGGCCAAGGAGGCTCTTGGCGTGAAGGAGTTGGTCGAGCACCTGAAAAAATACCTTGTGGAAGGCCCGATGTATTATCCGGCGGACATGATTTCAGACCAGCCCGAGCAAGTGATTGCAGCGGAGCTGATCCGCGAAAAGGCGCTTAAGAGCCTTGGCAAGGAAATACCGCACGGCATTGGCGTTGAGGTAGAGAAGCTCGAACGCGAGGAAGACAGGGATCTCACGAATATTGACGCGGTGATTTACTGTGAGAAGGAATCGCACAAGGGAATTATTATTGGCGCGGGCGGACGGATGCTCAAAAAGATTGCTTCCGCGGCGCGCGAGGATATGCAGATGCTGTTTGGCGGCAAGGTTTTTTTACAGGTATGGGTAAAGGTGAAGCCGGACTGGCGCAATAAAACGTCCATTTTGCATACGCTGGGCTACAGGGAAAATTAGAGAGTGGAAAAGCATTATTGCATTGTACTGCGTACAACAGATTACAAAGATTACGACAAAATACTGGCATTGTTTTCACGTTCGCACGGAAGGATCGACGCGCAGGCGCGCGGCGCGCGCAGGCTGAAAAGCGAGTTTGGGCCAATCGCGCAACCCCTTGCGTGCGGAGAATTCGAATTTTATAAAAAAAATGATAAATTGTTCCTGACAGGCGCGCTCATCCGTCAGGAATTTTATCATATCCAGAACGATTACGACAAATATATGTCTGCCTGCGTTATGCTGGAGCTTACCGACAAGCTGCTGCAAAATGCGGACGAATATGAAGACCTTTTTTTGACGCTGATTTATGCGTTGTTTGCAATGGAGCAGGGAAAACTTTCATATTTACAGGCGCTCGCCTATTTTTTAGCGCGCGTGGTGGAGATGATGGGGATTTTCCCCGCAATCGGCAGCTGCGCGGTGTGCGGTTCGCCTGTGCAGGGGCCGGTGGCGGCGTTTTCCTTTGAGGAGGGAGGGGAGATATGCCCGCAATGCAGCCCGCATGTGAAGGCGGTAAAGGTGCCGCGCAGCGTGCTTCTGGGGCTTATTATCCTTGCGAATACAAAACCGAAAGAGGCAAACGGGATTACTCTTGAGGAAAGGGATGCGCGCGGCGTGGTTAAGCTTTTGGAACGCTATCTTGACGCCATGATGGAGATTAAGCTGAAAACAATGAAATGTTTTCACACAAATGCGGAGCGAAAATGAAATCTTTGGTTGTCTTCCTGCATTCATTCATGTATAATATACGTGGTATTCTGCAAAGAAATCACTAGCATTGTAAATCATTTTAAATAATATAAATTCAGGAGGAGTTTTTAGAATGTCAAAAAAGTATGTATACCTTTTTAAAGAGGGCGATGCTTCCATGAGAAACCTTTTGGGCGGCAAAGGCGCGAACTTGGCTGAAATGACCAATCTCGGGCTGCCGGTTCCACAAGGTTTTACTGTTTCTACGGAAGCTTGCACGAAGTACTACGAAGACGGCAAGAAAATTGCCGATGAAGTCATCGAGCAAATTTACGACGCAATGGCAAAAACCGAGGAGATCGCAGGAAAGAAATTTGGCGATCAGGAGAACCCGTTCCTCGTATCCGTCCGCAGTGGCGCAAGGGCATCCATGCCTGGCATGATGGACACGATTTTGAACCTCGGCCTTAACGATGTTGCTGTAGAAGCTATGGCGAAAAAGTCCGGCAATCCGCGCTGGGCGTACGACAGCTACAGAAGATTTATCCAGATGTTCTCGGATGTCGTTATGTGTATCGATAAGGAAAAGTTCGAGCACGAGCTGCAGGCTATGAAGGACGCCAAGGGCGTTAAAATGGATACAGAGCTGAATGCAGACGATCTGAAAGCGCTTGTTGGAAAGTACAAAGAGATTTACAAAAAAGAGATGGGCAAGGAATTCCCGCAGGATGCAAAAGAGCAGCTTCTGGAATCCGTTACGGCAGTGTTCCGCTCGTGGGATAACCCAAGGGCGATCGTTTACCGCCGCATGAACGATATCCCGGCAAGCTGGGGTACGGCTGTTAACGTACAGGCAATGGTATTCGGAAACATGGGCGACGACTGCGGTACAGGCGTTGCATTTACAAGAAACCCCTCCACAGGTGAAAAGAAGCTGTATGGCGAATACCTGATGAACGCACAGGGCGAAGACGTTGTTGCGGGTATCAGAACGCCGCAGCCGATCTCGCATCTGAAAGACCAGATGCCAGAGGTGTACACACAGTTTGCTAATATCGCGCAGTCCCTCGAGGACCATTATAAAGATATGCAGGACATGGAGTTTACCATCGAAGGCGGAAAGCTCTATATGCTGCAGACGAGAAACGGTAAGAGAACGGCTCCGGCGGCTCTCAAAATCGCTGTTGACCTCGTAAACGAAGGAAAACTCAAGAAAGAAGAGGCTATCCTGAAGGTTGAGCCCAAACAGCTTGATTCGCTGCTTCATCCGCAGTTCAACGCTGCCGCGCTGAAATCTGCAAAGCCGATCGCAAAAGGCCTTCCGGCATCCCCGGGCGCTGCGTGCGGTAAACTTTACTTCACAGCGGAAGCTGCTACCGAAGCTGCTGCAAACGGCAACAAGGTTGTTCTTGCGCGTCAGGAGACTTCGCCGGAAGATATCGAAGGTATGTATGCGTCCGAGGGCATCCTTACGGCTCGTGGCGGCATGACTTCTCACGCGGCTGTAGTTGCGCGTGGCATGGGAACCTGCTGTGTTGCGGGCGTTGGCGAACTGAGAATCGACGAAAAAGCAAAAACGATGACGACAGAAGACGGCACCGTTTATAAAGAAGGAGACTGGGTTTCCCTTGACGGTTCCACCGGTAACGTGTACGGTGAAGCGATTGAGACGGAGGAAGCGCAGGTTTCAGGCGACTTTGCCACCGTTATGGGTTGGGCTGACGAGCTGAGAAGATTGAAAGTCCGCACGAATGCCGATACGCCCCACGATGCAGAGCAGGCAATGGCGTTTGGCGCGGAAGGTATCGGCCTGTGCCGTACGGAGCACATGTTCTTTGCGGAAGACAGGATCGCGGCTATGCGCGAGATGATCGTTTCCAAGACGGTTGAGCAGAGGGAAAAAGCGCTTGCCAAGCTTCTGCCGATGCAGAAGGAAGACTTCAAGGGCATTTACAAGGCAATGAAGGGCAACCCGGTTACGATCCGCTTCCTGGATCCGCCGCTGCACGAGTTCCTGCCTACGGCTCCGGCTGACATCGAAGCGCTTGCAAAAGAGATGAACATGAGCGTTGATGCACTTCAGGGTGTGATCGACAGCCTGCATGAGTTCAACCCGATGCTGGGGCACCGCGGTGTTCGCCTTGCGGTTACGTTCCCGGAAATCGCTGTGATGCAGACAAGGGCCGTTATGGAAGCTGCAATCGAAGTGATTGAAGAAACCGGCTACGACATTGTTCCTGAAATCATGATCCCGCTCGTTGGAGATCAGAAGGAACTGAAATATGTAAAAGATTTTGTTGTTGAAACAGCAGAAAAGGTTATGGAAGAAAAGGGCAAGAAAATCGATTACAAGGTTGGTACGATGATCGAAGTTCCCAGAGCTGCTGTTGTTGCCGACGAGATTGCAAAAGAGGCGGAGTTCTTCTCCTTTGGTACGAACGACCTTACGCAGATGACGTTTGGTTTCAGCCGCGACGACGCGGGCAAGTTCCTCGACGACTATTACACGAAGAAAATCTACGAATCCGATCCGTTTGCTAAACTCGATCAGGATGGCGTAGGCAAACTCGTGAAGATGGCTGTAGAGCTTGGCCGCCAGACAAGACCGGATATCAAGCTTGGTATCTGCGGCGAGCACGGCGGAGATCCGTCCACGGTTGAGTTCTGCGACAGCATTGGCCTCAACTATGTGTCCTGCTCACCGTTCCGTGTACCGATCGCGAGACTGGCTGCAGCGCATGCGGTTGTTAAATCAAAATAAATTTTCAATACGATTGAAAATAAAACAGGCACATTCGGAAAACCGGGTGTGCCTGTTTTTGTTTTATGAATTTATCCTGAATACGATGGAACTACCGCGGGTATTATCTCACAACGCGGGCAACAAAGCTTTTTCTTTTTTCCACATGAGGAGGGTAACGATTGTAGCGCATATATCTGTAGCGAGCTGGGCAAGGATAAGGCCCGTTATCCCCATAAGAGGCGTAAGAAGGAGCAGGAAGGGAATAAAGAACAAACCTTGTCTGCAAATACTCAGCAAGCCGCCCTGTTTTGCCTTGCCGATGGACAGGAAATAATTTCCGATCACAATCTGTATACCAAGCGTCATATAGGAAATGGCGTCAACGGTCAGAGCAAGCCGTCCGATCTGCAAAACCTGTGCGGATTCCTGATTGAATAAATGAATCAACTGAGATGAGAAAAGAATACACACAATACCAAAAACGATATTTGAAACTGTGCTCCAGCGCAACGCTGTATTGGTGGCGTCCCTGACGCGCACAAGGTTGCCTGAGCCGTAATTGTAGCCTGCAAGGGGGGAATAGCCTTTTAGAAAGCCATAGAGGGCGTTGGATTCCAGAGACATCAGTCGGTTTACGATTCCCATAGCAGCGATTGCAGATTCGCCGAATGGGCTGGCAGCAATATTGGTTAGCATAATTGCGCCGCCGGTGAGGAACTGGAAGATGCACACAGGGAGACCAATCTTGAAGATTTCTCCAAATAAAGGGCGGGAGGGCTTGAAATAACGAAGGGACAGCTTCAGATAGCTTTTTCCTTTTGTAAGATATACAAGGTAAAAGACGGCGGAGATGGTTTGCGAAATCAGCGTTGCAACGGCAGCGCCCTGAACCCCCATGCCGCATCCGAAGATCAAAATGGGATCCAGAACGAGGTTTGCACCGCCGCCAATCAGCATCGCCGCCATGCTGAAGGAGGAAGCGCCCTCAGCTACAAGCATATTATTGACCATGATGTTAAACACATTAAACACCAATCCAAGAATATAAAATTTTCCATAATCCAGCGCATATGGAATGCTGGCGTCCGTTGCGCCGAACAGTCTCATCATCGGTTCTAAAAAGAGAAGCATTCCACTGATGACCACAAGGATCGTAAGAATACCTGAAAAAATTGCAGTGCTGCTGCATGCCGATGCCTTGTCATACTCCTTGCGCCCCAATAATCGCGAAATATAAGAGCCTGCGCCGCTTCCAAACAGAAGACCGATTCCGAGTCCGATCATTGTGACAGGATAGACGATGGATACTGCGGCTGTTTGTGAGGTGCCCAGTTTGCCGACAAAAAAGGTGTCCACAATATTATAAAGCGCTGAAACCAGCATCCCGATCATTGTGGGAATACCAAGCCGCAACAGGGCGGTTTTTACATTTTCCGTTTCTAAAAGGTATCTTCTTTTCTGCTTTTCATTCATTGGATTTCCTTCTTTCTGTTTTGCTGTTATATAATATAGTAACAAAACTATATAGTAACTATACTAAATGGATAAAAGAAACACCGCCAATAACGACGGCTTATTTACAAGGCGGTTTTTCGCTACTCGTTTAATCTTTTGTCAATACTCCGCTCAAATACAGATAAAAGCTCAGTCAGCTGGTCGTAAAGCGGCTGGGGAATATCTCTTAGCATGATAAGGATTTCATCGTTTGTCTGGCGGTGGTATTCCCTGTGCATTTCATAATTGATCTGTCCCTGCTCTGTAAGATTTAATACGACTTCACTGTCAGAATCCGGAGACACTCTTTTTTCTACAGCTCCTTTATCCACAAGCTTGTAGATCATTTGGGATGCTGCCCCCTTGGTAATGCCAAGAACCGCTGCCAGCGTTGTGATATTGATGTTGGGATGATCGCCAACCGCTGCTATCGTGTGGATTTCCGCACGTGATAAGGGGACAGAAGTACCATAAGTACGCTTTTTGCTTTCCCACTGGTTGTATTTGTGGATCACGCGTTCCATAAGTGAAGACAGCTTGACATAATCATTCATTGCAATTACTCCGAATCAGTTTAATACAACTACTGTATAGCAGCTATACATAATATAATCCTTATGGACATTTTTGTCAAATATATTTTGCCGTTCAGTACTGTTTTTTTATAATCACACATTTGTCACACTCTGCCCGTGGTATGTGCCTATAGGAATTGGGCTCTTTTCCAATATCTGATATAAATAAATTAGAGACAAAAACAGAGCGGAAAACAGTGCAGAATCCCGATTTGAAACACATGATTTGTCAATTTGCATTCCTGATAAAAATCAAGTCGCCGCCAAAAGATCGGCCATTCCCCGGAATGTGCTGCTGGTCGGTTCTTGTGGTCTGTAATTACGCTTCCAGAAAGGATAAATATCTATGAAAATAATGTCACAAAAGTTTAGTAAGTTTTTTGCAATATGTATTGCGTTGCTCATGGTTGTTGCAGTTCTCGTGCCAACGACTTCCGTCATGGCATCTGACGATACAAATAATGTAATGGAAGAATCTGTGGAGTCGGAGATTCAAAGTGACGCATCAGAGAAGGAAACGGAACAGCAGGAGGAACAGGAAAAAGGCAACGATAACGATACGCAGGAAGATCCCGATGAGAAATCCGGCGATAATTCTGTCGTGATAAAGGACTCCGCTGATAGCGGCATGGCGGAACAAAATAAAACTCCGCAGGAAAATGCAATCGTGCAAGAAGCCGAGCAGGAAATGAGCTTGTTCAGCGATGTTGGAATATTAAATGCAAATGCGATTTTAGACGCGGCAGAGTTGCAGCAGGAAATCGACAACGGCAGTGTTGATCTTGTATTGGCGGACGATACCGCTGATTTTGTGATCGATATTCCAATTACGGTACCGGCAGGAAAGCAGGTTTCGATCGACATCAATGGACGCACGGTCAAACAGCAAAAGGGAATCAGCATAGCCGGAGGGCTGACGCTCAAGAATTCGAAATCCACAGGAATGATCATTCGTGATACAGGATATACGGCGAGTATGCTGGCGGTTACCGGCTCGCTCAGGACAAGTGACATCGTAATAGACGGCGGAGCTGTGTGGACCGGAAGTGAGAACACTTATTTGAAGCGGGGGACCACGAACAGCGGTATCGCTGCATCCGCCAGTATTGTTGCAGTCAGCAATGCTGCGGCAACATTCAATATGAACGCCAATACAACCTTACAGAATAATATTGCGGGCGCCGGCGGCGGAATCTCTGTAAGCGCAGGCACTGTTGTGATGGAAGGCGGAAAGATCACGCAGTGTGCTGATAATGGTAACAACAATGGCGGCGCGGTTTATATGACAGGGGGAAGCTTCACCATGAATGGCGGCGAAATGACTTCCAACAGTGCGCTGCGCGGCGGGGCGGTTTCTGCAGGGGGAAGTTTTACCATGAACGGTGGTACGATCAAAAATAACGCAACCTTCTCGAGCATTAAAAATGCGACAAATGCAGGAGGAGTTCTGGTTGCTTCGGGGGGCAGCCTGACCATGAACAGCGGTACGATCGGCGATAATTACGCGAAGGATGCCGGCGGCGGCGTGAGCATATCAGACGGGCGTTTTACGATGAACGGAGGCACGATCTCCGGTAATAAGGGAACAAACGGCGGCGGAGTCAGTACGGCGAAATCGCCGGGCAATGCGGCGTTATTCCTGATGAAGGGCGGAACGATAGAGGACAACTCAGCCAGTTATGGCGGCGGGGTTCAAAATAACTCCATTTATTCAGCGGGATATACCCATGATGGAACGACCTATTATGCGGGGACGATTATCGCAGGCGGTACGATCAAAAACAATACCGCAGCATACCAGGGCGGCGGAGTACATGCGGACACAGTTTATGCGGCTTCGCAGGTTGCTTTGGTCGGCGGAACAATTTCCGGGAATAAGACAACCTCTACCTTTACCGGAGGGGGTGGCGGACTGTATCTGGAAAGGGGAACAAGCGGCGCAAACGTCGTAAACGGCGGGACATTCCGCGAAAACACCTCTGCAAATGCCGGAGGGGCGATCTATGTTGAATATAGTGAAAACCTGCTGGAAGACCTGACAATGTCAGGTAATACGGCGAAAAACGGCGGCGGGGTTTATGTGGTCGGAAATGCGTCAAAGCCCGCGGTGGTTACATTGAAGGGCTGCGAAGTCACAGGTAATACGGCGACCAATTCCGGCGGCGGTATCTACCTTAATAAAAGCGGAAGCACAGGGAAAGCTGAATTTATCATGTCTACCGGCAGTAAAATATATGATAATGAAGCCACTGCATCAGGAAATGATTACACTGCGGTGGCGGGCTGCACAACTACTCTGCTCCCGGCGGCCGACATGAATCTTCCGGGGCGTGACAACTGGTTTGAGGACAAGGCCGGGGCACGGTATATCACTTCTGAAAGTCCGGTAGTCTATCCGGTTGTAGGCGGCGATACAAGCGCGCTTGATTTAACGCTTGGGATCGTTCATGTGGTTACCTATAAGGATGGCCTGGAGGGCGTCGCGTTTGCGGACGATGTCCATGAGAATTTGCCGCATAACAGCGTTACGCCAGACTATACCGACGGAACTCCCACGCATGAAGGACATACCTTTACCGGCTGGGATTTGGCGATTGCCCCCACGGTAACGGAAGATGCGACCTATACGGCGCAATGGGAGAAAAACAAACATACTGTAACATATAACGACGGCGTGGATGGCGAAGAAGTATTTCCGGACGACGTACACGCGGATATCCCGTATGGGGAAGCGACGCCAGCGTTTGTCAGCGGAACACCCGTGCGCGAGGGTTATGCGTTTACAGGCTGGACGCCGGATGTCGCTGATACGGTAACAAAAGACGTTACATATAAAGCAGGATGGAAATCGGATCCAACCCCTACGCCTACGCCAACTCCAACACCGGATCCAACTCCGACGCCGGAACCGGCTCCGACGCCCCCGGCAGACAACGGAAACGGTACGGGCGGCAGTGGACAAACTGTTAACTCAAGCGTAAAAACAGGGGATCATGTCAATATGGCAATGTATGTTGCGATTGCCGTTGTGTGCGGAGCCGTACTTACGGGAGTCAGGGTTTACATGATGAAAAAACGCGATAAGAAGGGTTAATGCAAAATAGTATTTGGCTAAAAACGACATTGAAAAACGGTATCCATATTTATGGATACCGTTTTTTTGAATCAGACTGTCCTCAATTTTCTTTTGCTGTTTTTTTCATGGTTGCGTTATCAAGGTTCTTCTGCGCTTTCCGCAAATGCTGGCGCATGAGCTTGGAAGCGTTAACGGAGGAACCCTCGATGATTGCGTGTGCGATGCGCGTATGGTCCTCGAGCGTTTTTGCGGGCTGGTCCGGAAGGTCCATCGTTGCCTCGCGGCTCTTGGTCAGGAGCTCGGAGCAAAGCTCGCAGATCAGGGAAAGGGCGCTGTTCTGTGCAATCTCTGCGATGAGATTGTGAAACTCGTCATCCCCGTTGATACCGCTCTTTCCTTTTTTGATCTCCTTGCGCATGTTTTCAATCGATTTCAGAAGGCGGTCCGCGTACTCGGGCGTGATATTTTTCGCTGCAAGGGAAGCGGCTTCGGTTTCCAGAAGTTCGCGTACATGGATCAACTCGCGAATCAGCTTTTCATCCTGTGAAAGCATCACTGAAAAAGGCGAAATCACATTATCGAGCGTAACGGAACGGATGTAGGTACCTCCGCCAACCTTTGAATCAAGATACCCCAGGCTTTCCATAGACCGCAGGGCTTCCCTGATCGCCGTGCGGCTTACGTGCAGCTCCTCGGCGAGCTGGCGCTCGGAGGGCAAACGGTCGCCCGGCTTTAAGGAACCGTTTTTGATCAGTTCCAGAAGTTGGTCGATGATATCCTCGTATAGTCTCGTCTTTTTCAATGGTTCCAGTATGGGCATAAGTCTCACTCTTCCTTTTATTATTCAATGCAAACCCCCTGCGCAAAAAGGCCGAAGGGGTACTTTTTTATTCTGTTAACAAAATACATATTGTCTATTGGTATGATCATAACACATTTTGCAGCTAAAATGCAAATTATATATTGACATTACGATCGTGGTATATTAGTATAATGGTAAGACCAATAATGGTTAGACCAATTTAAGGCAATTCAACGAATATCTCAAAGGGAAAATGGAAAACAAAATAATAGGAGGGGCCGTTTTAAATGGATTATGCAAAAGTAAGCTTAGAAAAGCATTATGAATGGAAGGGAAAGATTGAAGTGATCGCCACAGTGCCGGTGGTTGACAAGGAAGACCTCTCGCTTGCTTATACGCCGGGCGTGGCCGCGCCCTGCATGGAAATCAGCAAGGACGTAAACAAAAGCTACGACCTCACGCGCAGGTGGAATATGGTTGCCGTCGTAACGGACGGAACTGCAGTACTGGGCCTTGGGGACATCGGACCGGAAGCGGGAATGCCCGTTATGGAAGGAAAATGCGTATTGTTTAAATCCTTCGGCGATGTGGATGCTTTTCCGCTGTGCGTTCAATCCAAGGATGTAGATACGATTGTAGAAACGGTTTATCAGATCAGCGGAAGCTTTGGCGGAATCAATCTGGAAGACATTGCAGCTCCGCGCTGCTTTGAAATAGAGAAAAAATTAAAAGAACGCTGCAATATTCCGATTTTCCACGACGACCAGCACGGTACGGCGGTGGTTACGGCGGCGGCGATGATTAATGCCCTTAAGCTTACCGGCAAAAAGCTGGAAGAGCAGGTGTGCGTAGTTGCGGGCGCAGGCGCGGCTGGCGTTGCGTGCACGAAGCTATTGATGAGTATGGGCCTCAAAAATGTGATATTGTGTGACCGCAAGGGCGCTATTTATGAAGGCAGGGACGGTCTTAACGAATCAAAAGAAGAAATGGCAAAAATCTCCAACCGCGAGATGATCAAAGGCGGCCTCGAGGATGTAATAAAAGGAGCGGATATCTTTGTTGGCGTTTCCGGCCCCGGCATCCTGACAAAGGAAATGGTGGAAACGATGAACGAAAAGCCGATCATCTTTGCAATGTCCAATCCCACGCCGGAAATTATGCCTGACGACGCGAAAGACGCGGGCGCTGCGGTTGTTGGAACGGGCAGGAGCGATTTTGCGAACCAGATCAACAACGTACTTGCATTCCCCGGTATCTTCAGGGGAGCGCTCGACGCGCGGGCAAGCGATATCAACGACGAAATGAAGATCGCGGCAGCTTACGCGATTGCAGACCTCATCGGCAATGAAGAGCTTTCGGCAGAGTACGTAATTCCCGCACCGTTTGATAAGCGCGTGGGAGACGCAGTTGCAAAAGCAGTTTATGATGCAGCCGTAAAAAGCGGCGTTGCAAGAATATAATAGGACTAAGGGTAATCCAAAGGAGAAAAAATGATGGAAGACGCAATGTTAATTGACCAGTTGGTGGAACGCGCTAAAAAAGCGCAGGCAGAACTTGCAACCTATTCGCAGGAAAAAATTGACTCGATCGTAAAAATGTTTGGTAAAGTTATTTTTGATAATGCAGTAGAGCTTTCCAAAATAGCGATTGAAGAAACGAGAATGGGCGTTTACGAAGATAAAGTGGCTAAGTGCCAGGGGAAATCCAGAATCATCTGGAACAACCTCAAAGGCAAAAAATCGGTTGGAATCCTTGAAGAGGACGAAGAGGCGGGCCTTGTAATCATGGCAAAGCCAATGGGCGTTGTCGGCGCCGTTACGCCGTGCACGAACCCGATCGTTACGCCGATGTGTAATGCAATGTTTGCAATCAAAGGCGCAAATGCGATTATCATCGCGCCGCATCCGCGCGGCAAAAAGGGCGCAAAGAGGATTGCGGAGCTGTATTATGAACAGCTCGACAAAATGGGCGTTCCGCGCGACATATTCCTCGTTATTGAAGAACCCTCCATCGAGCTTACAAACGAGTTGATGAAGAAAGTAAACGTTGTTATCGCAACGGGCGGCGCGGGTATGGTAAAGGCTGCTTATTCCAGCGGAAAGCCGAGCTTTGGCGTTGGCCCCGGAAACGTACAGGGAATCATCGACAGGGATGTGGACATCAAGCAGGCGGCTTCCAATATGATCGCATCCAGGATTTTTGACAACGGCGTTATTTGCTCCGGCACACAGACGATTATCGCGCCAAGAGAAAAATTTGACGAAGTAATCAATGAATTCAAGAGCCAGGGCTGCTATTATGTATATGATCCGGAACGCGTTGACGTATTCAGGAAGGCAATCTTCCCGAATGGCGTAATCAACAAAGATGCCGTAGGCCAGTCCGTTCAGAAAATTGCGGAGCTCGCAGGAATTGACGTTCCGGAAGGAACAAAGGTTATCATCTTAAAGCCTGACGCATATGGCAAAGACGACCTGCTGAGCAAGGAAAAAATGTGTCCTGTTATGACGGCATATGAATATGACGAATGGGAAGACGCGGTAGAGATCGCTTACCAGAACCTGATGTACGAGGGCGCCGGCCACTCTGTTGATATCCAGTCCAACGACGACGAGCATATCAATTACGCAGGACTTAAGCTGCCGCTTTCGCGCCTGGTGGTCAACCAGATTTGCGCAACGATGGCAGGCGGTGCATTCGCAAACTCGCTGTCGCCTACGACAACGCTTGGTTGCGGAAGCTGGGGCAACAACTCCATCAGTGAAAACCTTTCCTATTTCCACCTGTTCAACAAATCGCGTATTGCTCGCGTAAAACCGGGCTGGAAACAGCCGTCTGATGCTGAAATCTGGGAATAATGCAATAAATATGACTTTGCCGGGCGGGATTTCCGCCCGGCAGATGATAAAAAGGATGCCGAATGAGCATCCGAAGCAGCAAAGCACAAAGTGTATAACGGGCATACAGCCCGTATCAAAAAGGGAGGGACGGTTCATCCGCTGTTATGAAATTACTCGAATATCAAGCAAAAGCAATTATGGAAAAATTTGATATCCCCACAATGAAAGGCGTTGTGATCGATAATCTGGAGGGGATTCCTGAAAAAATAGAGACGGCAAACCTCAGCTATCCTGTGGTAATTAAGGCACAGGTACAAATCGGCGGGCGCGGAAAAGCGGGCGGCGTGAAGTTCGCAGACGATGCACAGCAGGCGGCAGAGCTTTGCGAAAAGATGCTGTACATGGATATTCGCGGATTAAAAGCGAATGAGCTGATGATTGTGGAAAAGGCAAGCCCGGTCAAGGAATGGTATGTGTCCATTATGCTGGACAGGCTTTCCAAATCACCGCTTCTGATTTTTTCGCCAATGGGCGGCATGGATATCGAGGAAACCGCGCGTACCAATCCGGATAAAATCGCGAAGGTTCCGATGGATCCGTTCCGCGGCGTGCAAAACTATACGATCGATTACGCAATGGATAAAACCGGCGCGGACAAACAATATAAAGACCAGTTAAAAAAGATTGTTGAAAAGCTATTGGAGGCGTTTTACGCTTACAACACAATGTTGATCGAAATCAATCCGCTTGTGGTGGATGCAAGCGACCAGCTGATTGCCCTTGATGGTAAAGTTGAGATTGACGACAGCGCGCTTTACAAGCTGCCGGACGTTGTGGAATACCGCGACAAGATGCAGGACGACCAGCGCGTGATCGACGCAAGGGGCTATGGGCTTCATTTTGTTCCGGTGGAGGAAGAAGGAACGATTGGCGTTATGTCGAACGGCTCCGGAATGCTGATGAGCTGTATCGACCTGATTTCAAAAAAGGGAATGACAGTGGGCGCAGCGCTTGACCTTGGCGGCGGCGCAACTGCTGAAAAGATTAAAAAAGCCGTACAGATTATGATGTCCGGCGATAAAATCGATAAAGTATTTATCTGCATCTTCGGCGGCATCACCAGATGCGACGAGGTTGCAAAGGGCGCGATTATGGCGCTTGAGGAAGAAAAGGGAAATAAAAAGGTTGTCCTGCGTATGGAAGGCACCAACAGAGAGCAGGCGGCTGAAATCATTGCAAGCTCCGATTTGCCGATCGAAAAAGCTGACACCCTTCTGCACGCGGTCGACGTGCTGTGGAATATGGAAAAGGAGGCGTAACAATGAGTATTCTGATTGATAAAGATACAAAGCTGCTGGTGCAGGGAATGACAGGAAGGGAAGGCTCTTTCCATACACAGACGATGATCGACTACGGTACGAATGTCGTGGCGGGTGTTACGCCCGGCAAGGGCGGCACAGAGCTGATGGGCGTTCCGGTGTTTAATACCGTAAAAGAAGCCGTGGAAAAAACAGGAGCAAACGCATCGGTTGTATTTGTACCCGCGAAGTTTACGCCTGCGAGCGTATGCGAAGCGGTGGATGCGGGAGTTCCGGTTGTGATGACGATTTCCGAGCACACGCCTGTGCATGAGATGATGAAATGCTACTATATTGCCCGTGAAAAGGGTACGAGGCTCTTTGGACCAAATTCATTTGGAGTCATTTCACCGGGTAAATGCAAAGCCGGATTTATGCCGCACAAGTA
Source organism: Christensenella sp. KGMB01412 (assembly GCF_055522415.1). NCBI lineage: Bacteria > Bacillati > Bacillota > Clostridia > Christensenellales > Christensenellaceae > Christensenella > Christensenella sp. KGMB01412. The sequence continues at coordinate 88,798 of NZ_JBVFVW010000009.1, forward strand.
CTTCATTGAAGGAAACGTGGGCGTGATGAGCAGAAGCGCGACAAACTGTTATGAAACAGTTATGATGATGTCGCAGGAAGGAATCGGCCAGTCAACCTGCGTGGGGATTGGCGGAGATATGATTCCGGGTTCTACGTTTATCGATTTGCTGCCGGATTTTGAGGAAGACGAAGAAACGGAAGCGATTGTGATGATTGGAGAAATCGGCGGCAGCGAGGAAGAACTGGCTGCGGAATATATCAAGAAATATGTGACGAAACCTGTGATTGCACTGATTGCAGGGAAGAACGCGCCGAAAGGCAAAAACATGGGCCATGCGGGAGCGATTGTTTCTGCTGACGGAACGGGAAGCGCACAGAGCAAGGAAAGCGCACTTCTGGACGCCGGCGCTTACATTGCCGAGAGTACGAGCCACATTGTTGAACTGCTCAAGAAGATTCTGTAACAGGA
>NZ_JBVFVW010000010.1:0-72275 GCF_055522415.1 Christensenella sp. KGMB01412
TACCCATTAAAAACAAGTAAGAGGGGGTGGGATGTGTGGAGCCTGTATTGAAAATGAGAAATATTGACAAACGGTTCGGAAACTTTTATGCGCTTCAGGATGTGTCGTTCGATGTATATCCGGGGCAGGTAAACGTGCTGATTGGTGAAAATGGCGCGGGAAAATCGACACTGATGAAAATATTATCCGGCGCGCATCAAAAGGATGGAGGAACCATTTCCATCGACGGGCAGGAAGTCGAAATCAAGAGTCCGATCCACGCCGAACAGCTTGGAATTGGCACCGTATACCAAGAGCTTATGCTTGTGCCGGAGCTCAGCATTGCGGAAAATATGTTTCTGGGCTCAGACCTGAAAACGAACCGGATTGGCGTTGTGAAATGGAAGGAAATTTACAGGGAGACAAAGCGGCTGCTGCAGGAACTGGTTGGAATTGACGTTGATCCGCATACGAAAGTCAAGGAGTTGGGGATCGCCTATCAGCAGATGATTGAGGTGGCGCGTGTCCTCAGCAGGAAAATCCGTATCCTGATTATGGACGAACCAACGGCGGCGCTGACCGAAAAGGAAATACAAAAGCTGTTTACAACCATACAGGCATTGACGGAAAAAGGGATTGCGATCGTATATATTTCGCATAGGCTGGAAGAAATTTTCCAGATCGGAAATAATATCTGCGTTTTGCGTGACGGACGGCTTGCAGGAAATATGGATACGAAAAAATCCAGTCAAAATGATCTGATCCAGATGATGGTCGGACGTGAAATCAAGGACAAGTTCCCCAAAGTAAATTTTGACGATATTCCCAAGGAAGAAGTCCTGCGTGTGGAGGGACTCACACGGGAAGGCGTGTTCAGCGATGTCTCCTTTACTGCGCGCAAGGGTGAAGTGCTGGGATTTGCCGGGCTGATGGGAGCGGGGCGTACAGAAATCGCAAGGGCGATTTTTGGGGCGGACAAGCTGGATGCGGGGCGTATTTTTATCCACGGCAAAGAAGTGAAAATCCATAATACACGCGATGCAATCCGTAAGGGAATTGCGCTTTTGCCGGAAGACCGTAAAAAACAGGGCCTTGTATTAAAGCACGACGTTGCAAAAAATATCACGATTGCAAACCTGGAAAAAAACAGCGGAAAAATGGGAATACTAAAGAAAAACAGGGAAGAGCAGCAGGCTGCGAAATATATCAGCATGCTCAAAATCAGCGTTCCCGATCCGCAGAAAGCAGTATCGACCTTGTCAGGCGGAAACCAGCAAAAGGTCGTCATTGCAAAATGGATTTATGCGGACTCGGATATCCTGATTCTGGACGAGCCGACGAGGGGGATTGACGTAGGTGCAAAAACAGAGGTATATACGCTGATCAATAATTTTGTAAAGGAAGGAAAAGCAGTCATTGTCATATCTTCAGAGCTGCCTGAGCTGCTTGGAATATGCAGCCGCATCCTGACCATCAGGGAAGGACGGATCACAGGGGAGTTTGATAATACCGTACACCAGGAAGATATTTTAACTGCAATGATAGGAGGGGATCAGGGATGAATCAGGAGATGGATGTTCAATTAGGAAAAAGCAAAAAAAATTTGTTGCACAACAATCAATTCATTTTGGTAATGATTTTGATAGCGCTGTGCGTTGTATTATCGCTCGTCACGGAGCATTTTGCGTCGCTGCTTAACATTTCTGCGGTGCTGACGCAGATGTCGATCAATGGAATTCTTTCTGTAGGGATGACGTTTTGCATCATCACAGCGGGAATCGACCTGTCGGTTGGCTCGGTGCTGTCGCTGTGCGGAGTCATTCTGGCCTCCTGCCTGCAAGCGGGTATGCCTGGGTTTGTCGCCGTCACGCTGACCGTGCTTACAGGGCTTGGCTGCGGCACGCTGACCGGCGCGCTGGTATCGAAGGGCAAGCTTCCACCGTTTATCGCAACGCTGGGGATGATGAGCATCGCGCAGGGGATTGCCCTGATGATTACGGACGGACGGCCCATTACGGGCGTACTGACAAGTATTGTTCCGATTGGTTCCGGAAAGCTTGGAATCATACCAAACGCATGGCTGCTGATGGTCGCCTGCTTTGTAGCCGCATATTTCATATTAAACCACACAAGGATGGGCAGATACCTCTATACCATCGGCGGAAATGAGGAAGCAGCAAGGCTTTCCGGCGTACGGATACCATTCTTTAAAGCCAGCGCCTTTGCGGTAAGCGGTCTGTGCGCCGCCATCGCGGGAATCGTGATGGCGGGAAGGCTCAATTCCGCAGAGCCAATCGCAGGGACAGGACAGGAGCTGGACGCGATTGCGGCAGTAATTATAGGCGGCACCAGTATGGCGGGCGGCGAAGGAAAAATCACAGGCACCTTTATCGGTTCGCTTATCATGAGCGTCGTGCGCAACGGCATGATACAGCTTGGGGTTGGTTCATATCCGCAGCAGGTTGTGATCGGTTCTATTATCATCTGTGTGGTCATGATGGACATGCTGAGCAGGAACAGGAAAAATAAATAAGGGAGGAGAGAAGCAATGGTAAAACGGTTGAGGAACTTAAAGGACGTTCCGGTTGATACGGGCTTGAAGGAGGAAGACGGCTGGAACAAAATGGCAGTGCAGTGGATTTGCTCACAGCAGACAATGGGCTCAAAAAAGGCCGTTTTGGGCCGTACGGTTTTTCCGCCGAACGGTGCGTCGCATGAAAGGCACACGCACGACTGCGCGGAAGAGATCCTGTATGTGGTTTCCGGGCATGGCAGGGCAATCAGCGGGGACGAGGAGTTTGAGATCGGGCCGGGAGACGTGGTCTACGTTCCTGTTGGAGACGTTCACTATTTCATCAATACGGATCCGCAGCAGGAAATGGAAACGATATGGCTTTACGGCGGCGCAGGATCGCTGGAAGCATCGGGATATCGACCTGTAAACGAGAAAAAATAAGAAAATGGGGTGGAAAAAATGAAAAAATTGATGTTGGCAGTCGCTGTATTACTGGTCATGGTGTTTGCGCTCTGCGCGTGCGCTCCGGCGGAGCAGGCCGCGAGTCCTGCGGCAGAATCGGCTGATGCTGCTTCCGCAGGCAGCGAAGGCAGCGCTGCGGCAGACCAAACGGATGGAAAGAAACTGAAATTCTGCTTTGCGGTAAAGAACCTGACCAATCCTTACTTTTTGGAAGAAGCAAGGGGAGTAGAGGAAACGTGCAAGGAGCTTGGAATTGAAATCGACGTTCAGGCGACAAACAAGGATACGGAAATTGACAAGCAAATCCAGATACTTGATAATTTCCTGTCTCAGAAGCCGGATGCAATCATCGCCGCGCCTTTATCGTCAACCGCTATCGTACCATTTATCCAGCGTTGTAACGAGGCGGGAGTACCGTTTGTCAATATTGATACTGCGGCCGACGAAACAGAAATGGAAAACATGGGCGCAGAGTCGGTCACCTGCGTCATCACAGATAATTACGCGGCGGGTGAGGAATGCGCGAAGGCGCTTATCGAAGCGCTGGACGGCAAGGGCAAAATAGCGGTTCTGGAAGGAACGGCAGGCGCACAAACGGCTGAGGAACGCAAAAGCGGATTTTTGAGCGTAATGGAGAAGGACGGCAGCGGGATTGAGATCGTAGCGTCGCAGCCTGCCAATTATAACCGCAACGAAGGATATACGGTATTCCAGAGCATACTTGCCGCACATCCGGATATTACCGGATTATTTGCTGCCAACGATGAGATGGCGCTGGGCGCGATCAGCGCGATTGAAGAAGCGGGAATGACCGGCAAAATTTCAGTTGTCGGAATCAATTTTGCCGCGGACGCGCAGGAGGCCATCAAGGAAGGAAAAATGCTTGGCTCTGTCAATCAGGATCCTTACACGCTCGGAAAGCTTGGCGTGGAAAAGGCATACGCATACCTGCAGGGTGAAGAAGTGGACGACCTTTATATGACGCCCAGCGTGATGATGTATCAGGATGATATCAAATAAAACGGGAAGAAAATAAAAACAGGCGTTGCCCGCTGACGGCAACGCCTGTTTTTCAGGTTACTTTGTTTTTTTCTTGCGGATAACATAAACCGCCGGATAAAGGCCGCCCGCGTCGAAGGTTGCGCGCTTCAATACATTGAACCGGCCGTTGCTTTTGATCAGATTTTCCGTCAGGTTTTTTTCGTGCGTATATAGCACTGCAAGGCCTTCGTCGGTTAATATTTCAGGCAGAATCGTAAAATAAGAGCGGTAGAGCCGTTCATTCCTGGAATGGTTGCCCACCCGCAGCCCAAACGGCATATTGACAATGATTTCGTCATATCTTTTGGCGGTGAATTTCAGGCAGTCGATGTAGTGGAACTGCGGATGTACATGCGCATACCGGCTGTTTTCCTTGGCTGCTTCCACTGCCGTCATGTTGATATCGGCGCCCGTGAGCGAATGGTGCGGATAAAAGCCGCGTTCGTAAAGCATGGTGCCGCTGCCGCAGAAGTTATCGAGCACGCGCGCGTCCGGATCGAAAAATTCGCTTGCGTAAGCGCATACGCTTGCAGCAACGCCGGGATTCACACTGGCGGATATTGCCTTTTTACGGTACGAAAACCGGTCGTCGGTCAGTGGATTCAAAAATACCTGCGCCATATCTCCATCCATTTCGATCAGTATTTCAATGGAATAAGAGGAGGGCGTATTGATAAGCTCATTCATGGCAGCCACACATTTTTTGATGAGGTCCAGACGCACCTCGTGGGAAACGCTGCGCACCTCGAGGCGGTAGCCTGTCACGCCTGTACGCTGCATGATTGCCCGTTCCCTCTGCGCCAAAAATTCGGGGAGCTGGGCGACCGGCGCGCAGCCAAAATAAATATATGCGTCCGTATAAGCGCGGAGCTGGTAAATATCGTAAAAATTGGTAAGGCCGGAAACAGCGATGTATTTTCCAAACTTTTTAGGGCTCAGTCCCGCGTCTTTGCACTGGGAATAAGTTACGTTCAGATTAGGGGAAGCCAGCACGACAATATCGTTGGGAAGAACGCGCACACGCGCCTTTTTACGGATGATAAACCCTGCAAGCGCTTTGTCGAGCGCCGCCTTTTCCTCCTCGCGGTGTTTTTCGAGATCGCTGCGCAGCTGGTAGGAATCCAGAAAACGCTTTGCCCGGTCGTTTTTCGCCCGCCCGATTGCAAGCAGGTAGGAAGGCAGCGTGAACATGGTTTGTTCGTGCATGATCGCGTCGATCAGGTCGTCCAGATACTGGCTTGCGCATGTATTTCCAATGATTTGTGCCGCGTGCATACGCATTTTTGCGTCGCCTGTGCGTAAAATCTTTAAAATGCCGTCGATATTTGCTTTTACAAAATCGGCGGCGCGGCTGTCAGCGTCCGCAATCACACGCAAAGCAGCGCGTGCGCTCGAACCCCTGACCAGGTTAAAGACGGTTTGAAGCTTTTCTCCCTTGATGATTTCAGCAAGGCCTTCCTTGCGTTCGGACGCAGGAAGGGTATGATAGTTTTCTACAAAATTCTGAATGTTCATTTTACTCCGATACTCTCTAAAATAATACGCTGGACGTTTTCCAGACCGTTGGCTTCGGTGCTTTGCTCCATATTGGAAATCAATACTTCGCGGTTTGCCATCAGGTCATTAAGAGCTTCAGGCAATGTGTCCGCGTTCAGGTTCTCCTGCTCTAATACTCTCGCATAACCACGTTTCACGAAGTAATTCGCGTTCAGGATCTGATCGCCGCGGCTTGCGGATAATGGAAGAGGAACCAGTAATGCCGGGAGCTTCAAAGCGAGAAATTCAAAAACCGCATTTGCCCCGCTGCGTGAAAGTGCAAGGTCGGCAGCCGCAAAAATATCATTCAGCCCTGAATCGATATATTCAAACTGCCTGTAATTTGCTTTGCCGTTTAGTGCGGGGTTCAGTTTTCCCTTGCCGCGAAGATGGACAATACTGTATTTTTGCAGCAGCTCGTCCGCCACGGCGTCTACAGCGTCGTTGACCGCCTGGGCGCCCAACGATCCTCCCATTATTAATAACACGGGAAGCTCGCCGCTAAACCCAAGTTTTGCAAGACCCGCTTTTTTATCGCCGGTCAAAAGGTCGGCACGCACAGGCGAGCCCGTGAGGATTCCCTTGCCGTCGTGGGCCTGGGGCGTATCAAAGGAAAGGCATATTTTTTGTGCCTTTTTGGTGCAAAGCCTGTTTGCAAGGCCCGGGGTATAATCGCTTTCATGCAGGATGACGGGTATCTGGAGCTTTGCCGCGGCCCACGCGACGGGGACTGATACAAAGCCTCCCTTTGCGAAAACAAGGTCGGGTTTTATTTCCCGCAATACTTTTTTTGCTTCTCCATAACCCTTGAATATCTTAAAAACATCGCTTACGTTTTTTGCGCTTGCGTAACGACGCAGCTTGCCGGCGCTGATTGCGTGATATGGAATATCGTGCACCAGCGTATGCTCTATGCCGTCCGCCGTGCCTATATAGTGCACTTCTATGCCATGCTCCAAAAGACCTGGAACAAGCGCAAGGTTGGGCGTTACATGCCCTGCGGAACCGCCGCCCGTCAAAACGATTTTTTTACTCATAGCGTAACCACCTGGATATCATTTTGGTATTGTGCGGAAATCCCCGCTGTAATGAGGAATTTTCCAAAACAAACCTTACTTATCATAGCATAACGCTTTGCCTGCCGCAACCAGATACCGAAAGAAAAATATGGGGCAGGATAAGGAGAAGCGGGCTCATTATTGCAGTTTGCCAAATGGTTATGCAGCAAGTATTTGTTAGAAACTGCTGTGCAGCGAACCTTATGGCGGCGCAGTCATGTGAAGCCATAAGTGATACGCTGTAAATCGTAAGAATACTTTCATTTTTGATTTATTGAACCTGTTTTGGGTTTATGTTATATTAAAGTTACAATGATAAGAATAATAGTTGGAAGGAATCAACATGAAGGTACTCGTATTAAGCATGACCGTCGGACAAGGGCATAACTCCACCAGTAAAGCCCTTCGTGCGGCTTTACTGAAAAAAGGGCATGAATGTGATATACTTGACACTTATAAGTTTCTGAATAAAGCGATTGGCCTTGGTTTTGACAAGGGCTATACGGCAATGGGAAGGTTTATTCCCAAGCTCAATGAAAACATCTACAAAGCCGCGGAAAAAGCAAATGGCCGCGCAGATATGAAAATGTATTTTCCATGGGCGTTTGCAAATCTTGCCAAAAACAAGCTGCAGCGTTATATTGACGAGGCAAAGCCGGATGTAATCGTTTGTTCGATTGTAATGACGGCAATGCTGATTACCGCGTTAAAAGAGGCGGGAACCTATGACGAAAGCATTAAAAGCATCGGGATCGTCACGGATTACGCTCTGCATCCGTTCTGGGAATATACGGCAATGGATTATTTTGTCGCGGCGAATGAGCTGATGATACCGGAGTTTACACAGCGCGGCATACCGGAAAACAAAATACTTGCGACGGGAATTCCGATTGCACCAAAATTTGCGCACTCGATGGATAAGTGCGAGGCGCGCACGGCGCTTGGACTGAACCAGGATGTTTTTACCGTACTCCTTGCGGCGGGGGGAATGGGCTTTTCGGGCATGATTCCGGTTATGGAGGAAATAGACCATCTTGAGGATATGCAGCTTGTCGCAGTGTGCGGTTCCAATACGCGGCTCAAAAACAAGCTGAAAGGAATGGAGTTCAAAAATCCTGTGCATGTGCTTGGGTTTGTGGATAATATGGAGCAGTATCTTGACGCGGCAGACGTGGTCGTGACCAAGCCGGGAGGTTTATCGACCTCCGAGGCGATCGGAAAATGCAAGCCAATGGTTTTGATGAAGCCCATGCCGGGCGTTGAAAACATGAACCTTGCATTTTTGCTGAACAATTCGCTGGCAGTTCATTCCAATCAGTATCAGCCGGTTGGGCAGGTGCTTTCCCAGTTGCGGCTCAATGATATCAAAATGAAGGAAATGGAACGAGCCCAAAAGAAGTGGGGTAAAAAGCACAGCGCGAAAACGCTGGCGGAGTTCATCGAAAAATTATAAAAAATCAATCATGTAAAATCCCTTTCCAGATTTTCGGAAAGGGATTTTTTATGATAGGACATTCAAGGTAAGGCGGGCGATAAAATAAAAGAAATGAAGAGGTCGGTTATTGTGGAGTTTCCGTTGCGGAGGAAGTGGCTCCCATCGAACACTTCGGAGACAAAAATTCCACGCTGCGGCATAAACAGGTTGGAAACAGGGCTTTGCCATGTGCCGGCTAAAGAGTTTTTTTGATCCAGGCCTTTAAGGCCTGAAGCTCTTCCGGCGTATGAAAATAATGTTCCGCATGCTCTGCAATTTGCAGATCGCAGGGGAATTTTGCCACAAAATCCAATATGGTCTCTTTTTCGCAGAGGTCGTCATGAGCGCCGTACAGGATATGCGTGGGCGTGTTCCATTTGGCGACAGGATGCGATTTCACATAACAATAATAGTCCCAGTACAAAGTTTGTCCAACCGGCGTACAAACGGCCTGCTCTTTTTGAAGCTGCGTTTCAGTAACGTGGAACCAGTCCATCATGTTTTCGATCAAACGCCGCATATCCAGAACGGGAGAAAGAAACCATGCTTTCCAGAGGTGTTCATCCGCGTAAGCAAGCAGGCTGAAATAAACGCCGATACTGTTTGCATAGAGGCCGATTTTCTTCCAGCGCGCTTTGGCGTACTGCATGACGGCAATCAAATCGGCTACGCAATACTGTACCTTGCAGGGCGTATCCTCAGTCTTTCGTTCGCCGTGCTCCGGCAGGTCAAAGCTAAGGAGCTGATAGCCGTTTGCCGCTGCCTCTTCGGAAAAAATCCGGATCGGCGTATCTTTTTTGTTTGATTGATTTCCATGGACGGCGATGACCACCGTTTCAGAATCCCCGCCCCAGACAATCGATGGGATACCGTTTATTTCTATTTCCTTGCTTTGCATTTGTTTTCTCCTGTCAGGGGAAGGCCCTAGAGCCAGTTTGATCAATTTATTCCGCGTGGTATTTGAGCTTTGGAAGCCCAACGCCGCGGAAAATGCCCAGAAACCGCAGGCCAAGGATCAGGCCGAAGCATATCCCGGTGACCACTTCGCGCGGCAGGTGTCCATAGAGCAGGTATAGCATCACCGAACCGGCGATGCAGCAGGCCGCGTATATCGTTCCTGAAAAGATGATCGGCATACGCAGTACAAGGATGTCGCGCAGGATGCCGCCTCCGCAGCCGGTGATGGTGCAGATAAAGACGCAGGTAAGCATATTGCCGCCCTGATCCAGAACCATCAGCCCTGCGGACGTGCCAAAGGTAGCAAGGCCCACCGCGTCGGCAACATCAAGAACTTTGCCTACATTGTATTTTCTCAGCACAGTATGGCTGCGGGAATAAATTTTGTTGAATACAAGCGCGCCGACGATTGCGATTGCAACCGTGACGATATAAGAATAGTTCGTAAAAAAAGCAGGGATACCTTTATTGAGCAGGATATCGCGCAGGATGCCGCCTCCGCACGCAGCCGTGATCGCAAGGACAATAATCCCCATGAGATCCAGATGCTTTTGCAGCGCAATGATTACGCCGGATACACTGAACGCAAGGAGGCCGATGATTTCAAGCGCGGTGGGGAAGGTAGAAATAATCTGTTCCAATTCGATACTTCCTTTTGAAAATTGCCACTGCTATTGTAACATAGATTGAGGCGGGGGAGAATAAAAAAAGCATCCTTTCAAAGGATGCTTTTTGTTTGTCCGGGATTAGTCCAAACCAGCGGGTTTTTCTGTTGCACGGTCGCACGGAACATGTCCGCAGTTACCGCATGCAGCAGCGCCCTGGCCGTTTGTGGTATCAACGCGCTTATCCATAGCGTGGTTGATGATGCCGTTGAACGGATAGTGACCGCAGCTCCAGATTTCGTCTGCCTTGGTCTTCCAGTTTTTCGCAATCGTATCTGTCTTTGCCGTCAGCACGTCAACGCCCTCAAGGTCGAGGTCCTGCGTCGGATGTGCGCCGGATTCGTTGACGGCCTTACGCAGACCGTCCGGATTATCAAGCAGCGGACACGGACGAAGCAGGTTATCGGAGAACGGCTGGCCTTCCTGATATTTCCGGAAGAGCGGGCTGCCAAGAGCCTCTTCAAGCGTGCACTCGTTGATATTGTGCGTCGCATAATGGATGAACGCGCACGGCTCGCAGTCTCCGTTGGAGTTGATGTGGAAGTAACGCCTTCCGCCTGCGATACATCCGCCGACATATTCGCCGTCGTTCCAGAAGTCAAGGATAAAGATCGGCTTGTATTCACGCATTTCGCGTACTCTCTGATACATATGAGCCCTTTGCTCAGGCGTTACGCACAGGTCAAGCACAGCGTCTTTGCCGATAGGCATATAGGTGAACAGCCATCCAAACAGGCAGCCGGCTTCGATCATTGTGTCGTTCCATTCGTCGCTTGCGATTGTCTTGTAGTTCTGGCTGTGGTAGCAGGCGGAATAACCAAACGGAATACCCGCGTCCTTCAAAAGCTTCATCGCCTTCATAACTTTGTCGTATGTGCCCTTGCCGCGGCGGGCGTCCGTTTCCTCGGGCGTGCCTTCCACAGAAATCATAAACGTAAAGTTACCCACACGCAGCAAATCCTGAACGAAATCCTCGTCGATCAGCGTCGCGTTCGTGAATGCGCCAAACGCACAGTCCGAATGCTTTTCTGCAAGGCGAATCAGGTCCTTTTTACGAACGAGCGGTTCTCCGCCGGAGAACAGGTATACATAGATACCAAGCTCTTTGCCCTGCTCGATGATCTCGTCCATCTTTTCATAGGTCAGGTTGTAGTGCTTGCCGTACTCGGCAGCCCAGCAACCGATACATTTCAGGTTACAGGCGGATGTCGGATCCATCAGGATCGCCCACGGAACCTGAACGCCCATTTCCTTGCCCTTCTCCTGTGCGATCGGCATACCCTTAACGCCGGAGTTCAGGAAGAAGTTCAGGATGAATCTCTTCAGGTAATTTGTATTGACGTCCGTCAGCACGCGCTTCATCAGTACGCCCTGCCAGGTCTGCTCATCCCACCAGTCCTGGAAGTTCTTAACAGAACTGTTCCAGCGGTTTCCTTTGGTGAAGTTATCCGCCCACTTCAACAGCTTGGGAAGATTTTTCACCGGATCTTTTTCCAGATACTTAAAGGCAGCCGAGAAAGCAACGTTTGCTCCCGCCCCTTTAATTGCGTTTTTCATACTTGCCATAATAAACCTCCATATAAGTCCAATTCTTTTGCTACCAGGTAGCTGTCCATTTTTGTAAACAAAACTTCTATATCTAAAGCGCCCTGTTTCGGACGATTGATGACGGAGCATTTTTCGTCAAAATTTAATACGAACCATAGTTCATTTAATAAAATAATAAAGACATTTGGGTAGGTTGTCAAGCCGAAAAAAGGCTTTTTAATGCGCTTAAATAAGAATTTGGAGACTTGTGAACATGCGTTCATTTAAAAAAAGCGATATTGACGCATTTCCGCAATTTTTTCAGGTTTCGTTCAAATATAAAAAATTAAAAATTTTTTTTATTAAATTATGAAAACAACAGAAATCAAATATAAAAATGATAAAAATTATCAAACAGATTTACATTTTTGTTGAGAAATGAACATTATTATGTTACAATATAAAAAAATACGCAAAGGGATTTGAAGATGAATACGGAAAGACGGGAAGAGATCAAAGAATTGCTTCGCGAGCGCGGAGAGGTAAAACTGAAAGACCTAGAACAGCATTTTCCGAATTGCTCCAGCATGACGCTGCGTCGCGACCTCAAGTTTCTGGAAGACAACGGCTATGTAAAGCGTACACGGGGAGGGGCGGTGGCCATGAGCAGGCTGTCGATTGCCGCGGAGGATATTTATTCTGAGCGCGCCCTGGAAAACGTAGCGGAAAAATATGTGATCGCCAAAAAGGCGTTGCAGTTCATTGAGCGGGGGCGCTCCATTTATGTGGACGCAGGCACGACGATGATGCTGTTCACACGCGAAATGGAGGACGAATACCTTTCCATTATGACCTCGGGCGTGAATATCGCAATGGAGCTGATCAAAAAGCAGAAGCCGAGCGTTACGCTCATCGGCGGACAGGTCAACCGTTCTACGATTTCCGTTTCAGGAATCAATTCCTGCAATTTTATCCGTGAGGTAAATATCGATATCGCCTTTATGGCGGCAAGCGGATTTTCGGTAGAAAATGGCTTTACGAGCGGAACCTACACGGAATGCGAAATCAAAAAGGAAGTTGTTAACCGGGCGCGGAAAACGATTATATTAATGGATAGCAAAAAAGTCGATAAGATCATGCCGTTTACATTTGCATATATGGAAGATATCAACGTACTTGTTTCAGACGACAGCCTCGAAGGAGAGATCGTCCGTGAAGCAAAACGGCGGGACGTTCAAATCGTATAAGTTTTATGGTATGATTGCACCAAAGGGTTTTTTACAATGATAGAATCTTAGGAGTAGGAGAATTGGTATGAAAACAAAAGCGGTTAGATTGTATGGAAAAAGTGATTTGCGGCTGGAGGAGTTTGAACTGCCGGAAATGAAGGACGACGAGATACTGGCAAAAGTGGTATCAGACAGCCTGTGTATGTCCAGCTACAAAGCGGCAATCCAGGGGGGAGACCACAAACGCGTGCCAAATGACGTTGCGGAGCATCCGACGATTATTGGTCACGAGTTTTGCGGCGAGGTTGTGAAGGTTGGCAAGAAGCTCGAGGGCGTGGCAAAGCCGGGCGACAAATTCACCGTGCAGCCGGCAATGTTCTATAAGGGTTCGCTGGAAGCGCCGGGATATTCTTATCAGTATTATGGCGGGGATGCAACATATATCGTGATTCCGCCGGAAGTATTTGAAACCAACTGTTTTTTGAAATATGAAGGGGATTCCTTCTACCAGGGTTCGCTTGCAGAGCCGATGAGCTGCATTGCAGGCGGCGCTCATGTGAACTATCATACGAAGTTTGGTTCGTATGAGCATGAGATGGGCATTAAGGAAGGCGGAAAAATGGCGCTTCTCGCAGGCGTGGGCCCGATGGGCCTTGGCACCATCGATTACGCGATCCATGCAGACCGCCGTCCGTCGCTTTTGGTGGTCACGGACATTGATCCGGTAAGGCTTGCGCGCGCGGAAAAGCTTTTCACCGTGGAAGAAGCCAAAAAGCAGGGCGTGGAGCTTCACTATGTAAATACGGCTGAAAAGGACGAGGCTTATGTGATGGGCCTTTCCGGCGGCACGGGTTTTGACGACGTTTATGTGATGGCTCCGGTGAAGCCGGTTGTGGAGATGGGAGACAGGCTCCTTGGCATGGATGGCTGCCTCAACTTCTTTGCAGGCCCTACCAACACCGAATTTACGGCTGAATTTAACTTCTATGACGTACATTATGCGGCAACGCATATCTGCAGCAACTCCGGCGGGAATACGGACGATATGCGCGACGTGCTTAAGATGATGGCAGCGGGCAAGCTCACTCCATCCGTCATGATTACGCATGTGGGCGGCCTGAACTGCGTGCCGGAGGTTACGCTCAAGCTGCACGATATCCCGGGTGGTAAAAAACTGATCTATACGCAGATCGATATGCCGCTTGTGGCGATTGACGATTTTGCAGAGCTTGGAAAAACAGATCCGATGTACGCGGAGCTTGCGAAAATCGTGGAGAAAACGAATGGCCTGTGGTCCAGCGAAGCGGAGAAATACCTGCTTGCAAACGCAAAACCGATCGGCTGAAAAAAGAATATGACAAAAACAGGCCGGGTATCCGGCCTGTTTTTTATATCAGGATTTTGCCTCTTACTGTTTGCACGGAAAACGAATCAAACTTTTTTTGTTTATGCGCTTGACTCTCACGTTACGTTATAGTGTAAGGTAAGCATATGGGGACATGCGGCCTGCGCGGCCCAGCCCCCGCGCCAAAGGGGAAAACGATGAAAAAGACAGTCAGGGAAGTATCGAAGCTTTGCGGAATCAGCGTGCGCACGCTGCATTATTACGACGAGATCGGGCTTTTGCACCCAAGCGAGGTCACACCGGCCGGTTACAGGCTGTATGGCAGGGAAGAGCTCTCCCGCCTGCAACAAATCCTGTTTTTCCGTGAACTTGATTTTTCCCTGAAGGAGATCGCAGAGATTATGAACGATCCCGCCTTTGACGCGCGCAAGGCGCTTTTGAACCAGAAAGAGCTGCTGTTGCTCAGGCAGCGCAGGCTTGGCAGGCTCATAAGCCTTGTGGATAAAACCTTGGAAGGAGAAACAAAAATGAGCTTTGAAGAATTTGATATGAGCGAAATCAGGGAAGCACAGGAAAAATACGCCGATGAAGCAAAGCAGCGCTGGGGCGGAACGGAAGCGTACCGTGAAAGCAGCGAAAAGACAGCGGAATACGGCGCGCAGGACTGGGAGCGCATCGAGCACGAGGCCAATGAAATCTATGCGGGCTTTGCCGCACATCGATCGGAAAGCCCGGACGCGCCGCAGGTGCAGGCGCTGGTGGGAAAATGGCAGGAGCACATCTCGCGCAATTTTTACCGCTGCACGGATGAAATACTTGCTGGATTGGCGGAAATGTATGTGGCGGACGAACGGTTCCGCAACAGCATCGACGCACACGCGCCGGGGCTTGCAGAGTTTATGGCTGCCGCTATCAGGGCTTATGTCAGCGTGAAGGCATAGCGCGTTGGCATGGTAAAATTACAGGATTGAAAAAACAGGCAGGGATTCCGGCCTGTTTTTTGTTTGATCAAAATCCATCCGCATGTAAAAATAGTTCTTTTTTATAAGAATTCTTTTTTTATTCTATGTATTGCGGGAAAACAAATTTTTATAATAAAAGCATCAAAACACGAAAAGGAGAATGACGGATGGGGAAAGTAAAACTGGCGCTTGTCGGCTGTGGATTTATTTCCGACGTTCACGAAAAAGCGTTTCGTGAGTTGCAGGATAAAATTGAAGTGGTGGCGTGCTGCGATATTGTAATCGAACGCGCACAGAAAATGGCGGAATTTTTGGATTGTCCGCTGGCTGTTGAGGATTACAGGGAGCTGATGGATGTAGCGGACGCTTTCCTGCTGGCGCTGCCGCATGACCTGCATTACGAAATTGGCATGGACTGCCTGAACCATAAAAAGCACGTGCTGATGGAAAAACCGCTGGCGCTCAGCGAGGACGAGTGCCTGGGGCTCATCCGGGCCGCGGAAGAAAACCACGTAAAGCTGATGGTCGCCTATATCATGCGATATCATCCGATGATCGCAAAGCTCAAGGAAATCATTGACCGGAAGGAGTACGGGGAGCTGTTCCAGATGTCGATCTGGACGGAACAGTACACCTATTATGAGGATGAGTGGACAACCTCGGCGACGCGCCTTGGCGGCGGGCAATTTTTCAGCCACGGCTGTCATTACGTAGACCTTTTACTGTGGTATCTCGGCAAACCAATAAAGGGTGCGCATATGGGAACAAACCTTTGTACGCCATGGATGGAAATGGAGGGTACCAGCAATGCGATCTTCGAGTTTGAGGGGGGCAGGCTCGCCTATCATTTCGGGACATGGGGAGCAAAAGGGACGCGCCACAGCTATGCAATTAATACATTTTTTGAAGATGGTATGGTAGAATGTTGTTTAAACGAAGGTAAAATGTATTTGCACAAAAGCAGTAACTTTACAAAATATTTCGAAAAATCAGATCAGGAAATCCTTATTTTTGAATGCGAACCCACAAGCCATCTTCCCAAATATGAAATCGAACATTTTGCGGATTGTATCCTTGAAGACAAGGAACCGCTTACTTCAGGCGCGGCAACCTTACAGGGGCATCGCGTAATCTGGCGTATGTACGAAGCGGAAAAAAAGAATGTAATCGCCGACCTGCGGGGCTTGGCGCTTGACGATCCATGGGACAGGACAGGAGCGGGAAAGCTCCCTGTGTGAAGAAAAGCAAACCGAACAGGAAGGGAAAGTGAGGAAAATAGATATGAAAAGAATTGGTGTATTGCTGCTTGCCGTTTTGATGGCAGCTATGTTATTTGCGGGCTGCGCGCAGCCCGCAGCGGAAGCCTCCGCGAGTGAGCAGGCGCAGTCCTCCGCGGACGGAGCAAAGGAAAGCGCCTCTGAAAACAGCGCCGGCGGCGAAACGGACGGAAAACGGCTCAAAATGGGACTGTCGCTTTATTACCGTACGGATGAATATTATACGGATATCGAAAACTGCATGAAGCTGGAGGCAGACAAACTTGGAATCGATTTGATTGTGCAGGATGCGAACGCAGACCTTTCCAAGCAAATCCAGCAGGTGGAGGATTTTATTTCGGAAGGCGTGGACGCGATTATTATGTCGCCTGTAGATCCGGTTGGGAGCGTAGCGTGCGTGGAAGCCGCCAAGGCGGCGGGAGTGCCTGTTTTCACCTATGACGGCATTATGGAAGACAATACGGACGTTACCGCGTATACCATCTGCGATTTTTACGCGGACGGATACAGCATGGGCGAATGGGCCGCCGATTATATCACCGAGAACCTCGATGGCAAGGCAAACGTAGCGATACTCGACTATCCCACGTCGCCGGTTGTCTGCGGAGAGCGCGCCAATGGATTCTCGGATGCAGTTTCAAAGCTTGAAGGCGTGAACGTCATTTCGCGTCAGGATGGCAAAGCGACCAGAGCGGACAGCATGGCGGTAGCGGAAAATATTTTGACCGCAAACCCGGACAATGTAGATTTGTTCTTTGCAATCAATTACGAGTCGGGAGCGGGCGCCGCCGCTGCGATCGAGTCTATGGGATCGGATGCTGTGGTAACGTGCGTAGGCTGGGGCAAGGAAGCGCTTGAAAAGCTTTCCTCCGGCGATAAGCTGATGAAAGCATACCTGCTTGGCAATCCGATGGACCATGCAAAGATTTTGGAGGTCGCCAAGGATTTCATTGAAGGCAAAGAGATTGAACAGGAAGTAACCTATCAATATATCGCTGTGGACAGCGAAAATCTGGACAGCAAGGTGGACTGGAAGAGCATTATTGAGTTGCGCCAGTGATTTTTCTTCCTCCTGGAGGCGGGGCGGACGCGCTGCCTCCGGGGGAAACTCCTATGGTTCCGGAAGCAAAGTGGGTTCGTAAAACAGAATAAGGAAAACGCACAGGGTGAATGGATTTATTTCTGTCGCCCTGTTCGGCTATGATCGAAATGGGTGGGGAAAACATGCGAAAAATTCATACCTGGTATAATAATCTGGAGTTCCGTAAAAAGCTTGTTATTTGGTTTTTGCTGCTTGCGTTGCTGCCGATTTTATTTCTTGGCGCGTTTACCTTTCAAAATTCCCTCCAATCAGGGGAAGAGCGTTATATGAAGGACATGGCTTTCGACCTGCGGCAGGTGCAACAGCAGGTGCAGGAACAACAACGCGGGATTGAGCTGCGGGCTATTGGGCTGGGCAGCAATAAACGCATGATAGAAGTTTTGTCGGAGGCGGACGCAGGGACGGAATACATGAATGTCAATTTCCAGGTGGAGAAGATGCTCTATGAGGATTCTGTAACTTCCGTAATGGATGCGGCTTATATTTTTTCGCGCGGGGAAGCTTATACAAACCAATCCGGCCGTAAATATGAGGAGGCCCTTGCGGGCAATCTTGGGGAATACCAATTAAGGCTTGCAAACGGGGAAAACGGCTTTTGGGGAAAACCGATTGACGCGGGCGGCGCCTATACCCTTCCATTTATCCGCGGAATCAAAGATTATGGCACAAAAACGCAGCTTGGGCTTGCAATAGCAAATTACGATGAAAGCAGGATCAGCGGCATTACCTCAAACGGAGTACGATTTGCGGATAATGTCCTTGTGGTAGGCCCGGATGGAACCGTTTTATCCTCCTGGGATAAAGCTCTCATTGGAAGCAACGTGCAGGAGCTGTTTGGTTTTTCCATGCCGGATGAGGAAGAGAGCTCCTTTTACCAAACCGTAGACGGACGAAAAAAATTATTCTCCTATTATGCCACGCCGCCGTCGGGATGGAGATATTTGGGCGTTGTGGATTACGCGAGGGTAATTGCCGCGAGCGATTCCATCATCGTCATAACGATAGCCGTCCTGATTTTTGCGGTATGCCTGTGCGCGCTGCTTGCATTTGTGGTATCCAAAAACATTACAAAACCGATCAAAAAGCTGATTCGTATTATGGACGCGGTAGAGGATGAAAACCTCACGCCGCGTTTTATCCCGCTTTATACAGACGAGATCGGCAGGCTGACGCAGAGCTTTAACAATATGACGCAAAGGCTGCGGGTATCGCTCGCGAAAACGATCGAAATGCAGCTGCAGCACCAGAAAGACCAGTACGACGCGCTTACCTCACAAATCAATTCCCATTTTTTCTATAATACACTGTCCTCCATTATCTGGCTTACCAACAGGGGCAAAAAAGAAGAAGTCATTGAACTCGTGAACGCGCTTTCCCGTCTTTTCCGTATTACGGTCAGCGAAGGCGCGGAATTTATCCGCGTGCGGACGGAGGTGGAATGCGTCAGGAGCTACCTCGAGATACAACAGATACGGTATCAGGACCGTTTTAAATTTATATTTGATGTAGAAACAGGCGTGCAAAACGGCTTTATGATCAAAACCGTGCTGCAGCCTCTTGTGGAAAATGCGATCTACCATGGAATCAAGGACGCCGGAGGGAAAGGAACGATCCGCGTGATTGGCAAGGCGGAAGGAGAGAACCTCGTTTTCGAAATCTGGGATAACGGCAGGACGGCGAAGGAAGCCGGATTTGAACGGATCAATTACAATCTGGAGCACGGGCTTCCGATTGAAGGAGACCACGGGATCGGACTGAAAAATGTCAACGACAGGATACGGTTCCATTTTGGCCGGGGATATGGCGTTACACTGCACCGTGTGGACAACCAGACGGTTTGCATCGCGCGCATGAAGCAAAGAAAGGAGGCGCCGGATGTACAGGATATTGGTTTGTGACGATGAATGGCTGGTAAGAGAGGGGATCGTAAAGGAGGCCGAAGCGTTTCCTGAACTGGAAATATCCGCAGTAGAAAACGGGGAGGAGGTGCTTTCGGTGCTCAGGGAAAAGCAGGTGGACGGCCTGATTCTTGATATTTGTATGCCAAAGGTGAGCGGAATCGACGTCCTGCGTGAAATGAGCAATATGCAGGGGAACAATACGGCAGTTATTATCCTGAGCGGCCATGATGAATTTGAATACGCGCAGGCGGCGATGGCATACGGCGCAAGCGAATACATTCTAAAGCCCGTAACGCCGCAGGCAGTAAAAAAAGCCCTTCGGACGCTGGTACGCCAGATTGAGAAGCGCAGGGCGCTGCAGGAAGAAATAAAGACGCTGACACAGCAGTTACAGAAGATACGGCCGGCTATCCGCGACCGATTTTTCCAGGATTTGTTAGACGGAAAGATCGAAATGGAGCGCATTGCAAATGTAAAAAGCTTTCTTGGAATTGACGAAGGCGCGGCGCAATACCAAGTGGTTTTATTAGGTGCGGTAATCGAAAACGGCAGTGATTCCAAAGGGGAGGAAGAATACCAGTTAAAACTTTTTGCGCTTGGAGAGATCATTGAAAAGAAGCTTTCCGGGCTCAGGGAATGTATTCTTTTCCATATTTCAACAAAGCTGTTTGCATTGCTTGTTACGGACTGCGGCGGGATCGCTGCGCTTATGACTGAGGTGGAGGCGCTTCAGGAAACCTTTGGAACGGATTACGGTGTGCTTTTGCGCGCGGGCATCGGCAGCAGTGTGGAAGACCTGCGAAATTTAAGACAATCATATTCCGACGCGCAGCAGGCCCTTTTTTATGCGGAGGAGATCGATGCGGGCAGCATCGTTGGAATCAAGGACATCAAAACCAATCCCGATCCTTTGTCCTTCCAGATTGACCGGGAAAATATCATGACTCAGATCAAATACCAGAATATTCCGGAGGCAATCACAATCCTGGAAAAAATTGGTAAAAGGCTTCAAAGCGAGGCGGGCTTTGTTTCCTTTGACGCGCTGCAGCTTTTATGTGTGAACGCAGTGGCAGGCGCGTTGGGCGTTTTGGAGGAGGTGTGCGGGAATCTGGAAAACTATTACAAAGCGTCGGGCGGTTATCCAGTCGCAGTTTTGGCGGATAAGCTGACTGCGCGCGAGTTGATGAAAAAAACGACGGAATACCTTCTTGAAATTCAGCAGTATACGAAAACGAATACAAGGCAAAAAAACAGGGCGATCATCGAAAAAAGCAAGGCCATACTTGCCCAAAGATGCTGCGAAGCGCTTGGCGTTGGAGATGTGGCGGAAGCGCTTGGCCTGAGTAAAAACTATTTCGGACAGCTCTTCAAGAGCGAGACGGGCAGCACGGTAAGCGAATACCTGAACCTGCTGCGTATCGATCAGGCAAAAAAGCTTTTAAGGCAGACCAATTTGAAGATTTATGAAATTGCTTATAAAATTGGCTTTTCCGATCACTTTTATTTCAGTATCGTATTTAAAAAGCTTGTCGGAATATCGCCCAAGGAGTACCGCGAGATGTAGCCGCGGGTAACGTTGCCCAATAAATGACGCGCGTTACCCGAAAAAAGTAAGAAAAAATCAAAGCCGGAGCTTAACTTTCTATTGTGTTCAGGCGCTACAACGACTATAATAAAGAAAATAATACCAAACATAACAGGTAAATATAGAATAAAACCGCAGGAAGGATACGCGATGGAAACATATGATGAAAACAAGCTATGGGTCACATTTAAGCTGAACAATGCGGATTACTGCATTACCAGTGAATTTGTCGATTCGATTGTGATTCCGGAAAAGATTACGGAGATGCCGGGAAACCCGCCGTATCTTCTGGGCGTGACAAATTATAACCACCGGACCATTCCGGTGGTGGAGATGCGTACGCTGTTCAATATGATGAACCTTACGGAATATGTGAACCGATTTGCTGAAATGAAGCAGATGCACGTGGATTGGATTGAAGCGTTGGAGGAAGCTGTGGAAAAGCGGGTAACCTTTACAAAGGCCGTTGATCCGCACAAGTGCAAATTTGGGATATGGTACGATCAGTTCCATACAGATAATATCAGCCTGAATTTTGTGCTGAAAAAGATTGCCGCGCCGCATGAGTTTATCCATTGCTGCGGCGGGGAGATCAACCAGCTTATGGCCAGGAAGGAATGGGAAGCGGCAGAAAAAAGGCTGGAGGACGCAAAGCGCACCTGCTATAACGAGGTCATCCCGCTGCTTGATCAGCTGATCGAGACGTATAAGGAAGTAAACCGCGGAGTTGTGATCGTGCTCAACAGGAACAACCAGTATACAGGTATTATGGTGGATGAGATCACAACGCTTGTCGCTTACTCCAAGACAGAGCTGCAAAGTATTCCAAGCGGGGTTGAGCGCAGCGAATATGTTGATTTTATCGTGCTGTATGACTCCAAAACAATGATGGGCGTGGATGCGGAGCGTATTTTGGATATCACCGTTTCCGAAGAAGAAAAAGAGCAGCTTCGGGAAGCGGCTCTTGCAGAAAACGCAGGATAATCAAAAAGGATTGGAATATGGCCGGTTTTCGCAATTTGCGAAAACCGGTTTTTTGTTATTTATACGCTTTTCAGGAGGCGTCTGCAAATGGAAAAAACTCCAGAGTATAATTTAACAAAAAGTTCTTAGAAATTCCTATAATAATGATTGAATATTTCCCGTAAAACAGATACAATATAATAGTATGTGTTAAATATTTAACAAAGTATGTAAAATCGTTTTGCAAGAATACAGTATCTGGGAGGATGGGACACGTGGAGAACGCGGAAGTAAAGCAGACAGTTGACAGGATTTTGTCAGAGTACACCAAAAAATCGGAGGTTATACCGATTTTGCAGGAAATCCAAAAGGAATACCGTTATTTGCCTGTGGACGCGCTTTGTTATGTGGCGGAGAAGCTTGGCGTAGGAGAGGCCAAGGTTTTTTCAATCGCTACATTCTATGAAAATTTTTCTTTGGAACCCAAAGGGAAATATGTAATCAAAATTTGTGATGGAACTGCATGCCATGTCAGGAAATCGATTCCGATTCTGGAAGCGCTGCGAAAAAAGCTGGGGCTTACGGAAAAGAAAAAGACGACGGAGGATATGCTGTATACGGTTGAGACCGTATCGTGCCTCGGAGCGTGCGGGCTGGCGCCTGTCCTTACCGTAAACGACAAGGTATACCCGGCAATGACGCCGGAATCGGCGTGCAAATTGATAGACGATCTTGTAAATAGCGAACCTGCTTAATAGATGTCGTCAGGAATAAATTGGTTTCGTGAGCGGGAACGCGAAATGAAACATCTTTAAACGGGGGGATGCCCAAAGGGGAACGTATTTTCCCCTTTGGAAGCACCGTCAGGTGCGCTATTCAGAGGATACGCTGAAATAGGCCGTCGCGCCGGATCGATGAATGCAAGGGAGCTTAAATAGATATGATACAAAATATAAAGGAATTAAATGATTTTAAAGATCAATATAAAAAGTCGCTTGACGCGCAGTACAAGAAGGTGCTGGTATGCGCGGGCACAGGCTGCGTCGCCGGCGGCTCGCTGGAAATCTACGAGCGCCTGAAAGAGCTTGCCGAGGAGCGTGGATTGCCGGTTTCGGTGGAGCTCAAGGAAGAGCCGCACGAGGAGATCGCTTTTAAGAAAAGCGGATGCCACGGTTTTTGCGAGATGGGGCCGCTGCTGCGGATCGAGCCGCATGGATGGCTGTACCTGAAGGTGAAGCCGGAGGACTGCGAGGAGATTCTTGAAAAAAGCCTTGTGGGCGACGAAGCGGTAGAGCGTTTGCTTTTCACACGTGATGGGAAAGCATATGCGGCGCAGGAGGACATTCCCTTCTACAGCAAGCAGACGCGGATGGTGCTTTCCAACTGCGGGCATACGGATACGGAATCGATAGAAGAATATATTGCGCGCGGCGGCTACCAGGCTGTTGCGAAGGCGTTGTTTGAAATGCAGCCGGAGGAAATCATACAGGAGATACTTGACAGCGGCCTGCGGGGCCGTGGCGGCGGCGGTTTCCCCACAGGGAAAAAGCTGCAGCAGGTAGCCCGCCAGAAGGAGCCGCAGCGTTATGTGGTGTGCAACGGCGACGAGGGAGATCCGGGCGCGTTTATGGACCGCAGCATTATGGAAGGCGATTCGCACCGTATGATCGAAGGAATGATGATCGCGGGAATCGCCGCAGGGGCGCACGAGGGATATATTTACGTGCGTGCGGAATATCCGCTCGCGGTAAAGAGGCTGCAGGTGGCGATTGCGGCAGCGCGCAGGCTCGGCCTTTTGGGCGACGACATTCTGGGAAGCGGCTTTGCGTTCGACCTCAAAATCAACCAGGGAGCGGGCGCGTTCGTGTGCGGCGAGGGAAGCGCGCTCACAGCTTCTATCGAAGGAAACCGCGGTATGCCAAGGGTAAAACCGCCGCGCACGGTAGAGCATGGGCTGTTTAATAAGCCGACGGTGCTTTCCAACGTGGAAACATATGCAAATGTGCCGATGATCATCTTGGAGGGCTCCGGGGAGTACCGTAAAATGGGAACGGAAAACAGCCCCGGAACGAAGGCTTTCGCACTCACGGGGAACGTAAACAATACGGGCCTGATCGAGGTGCCGATGGGTACGACGCTCCGCGAGATCATATTCGATATCGGCGGTGGTATTAAAAACGACAAGAAATTCAAGGCTGTGCAGATCGGCGGCCCGTCGGGAGGATGCCTCACGGAAGAGCATCTCGATCTTCCGCTTGATTTTGATTCGCTTAAAAAAGTTGGCGCAATGATTGGCTCCGGCGGCCTTGTGGTGATGGACGAAGACACCTGCATGGTTGAGGTTGCGCGGTTCTTCATGAACTTTACGCAGAACGAATCCTGCGGGAAGTGCGTTCCCTGTCGCGAGGGTACGCTGCGGATGCTTGAAATTTTAGAGCGCATCGTTGCAGGCAAGGGAGAAAAAGAAGACCTCGATATGCTGCACGAGCTTGCGGATACGATTTCCAAAACGGCGCTTTGCGGGCTTGGGAAAACGGCTCCGTCGCCGGTAATCAGTACGATGAAGTACTTTGAGGACGAATACATGGCGCACGTTGTGGATAAAAAGTGCCCGGCGAAAAACTGCCAGGCCATGAAGCAATATGTGATCATAGAAGAAAAGTGCAAGGGCTGTAGCAAATGTGCGCGCCAATGCCCTGTAAACGCGATCACAGGCGTGGTGAAGAGCCCTTATACGATTGATGCTGAAAAGTGTATCAAATGCGGCGCATGCGAAGAGGCGTGCAGCTTCGGCGCAATCGAAGAGCAGTTTTAATTACCGGCAAACGAAAGGAATTTAGTGTGATGACAGATAAAAAGCACATGATTATAGATGGTCAGATTGTAGAGTTTGACCAGGAACAGAATATTCTCGCGGTGATCAGGAAGGCGGGAATCGACCTGCCAACCTTCTGCTATTATTCGGAGCTTTCCATCTACGGTGCGTGCCGTATGTGCGTGGTGGAAGACGAATGGGGCGGAGTAATCGCATCCTGCTCTACGCCTCCGCGCGATAAAATGAAGATCAAAACCAATACGCCGCAGCTCTTCCGTCACAGGAAAATGATTCTGGAGCTATTGCTCTCGAGCCATTGCCGCGACTGCACCACCTGTCCGAAAAACGGCAAGTGCCGCCTGCAGGAGCTGGCGCTGCGGTTTGGCATCGATAACGTCAGGTTTGAAAACACCAAAAAGCAGACGGAGATCGACGACTCGTCGCTGTCTATTATCCGGGATGCGTCCAAGTGCATTCTCTGCGGAGACTGCGTGCGGATGTGCACGGAAATACAGAATGTGGGCGCGATTGACTTTGCGTACCGCGGCTCGGAGATGACGGTCTCTACTGCGTGGAACAGGCCGCTTGCGGAGACAAACTGCGTGAACTGCGGACAGTGCGCTTCTGTGTGCCCGACAGGCGCAATCGTGATCAGGAACTGTACACAGAAATTCTGGGATGCGATTTACGACGACACCAAGCGCGTTGTGGTACAGTTTGCACCGGCGGTTCGCGTGGCACTGGGCGATGAATTCGGCCTCGAACCGGGGACGAACGTCGCGGGCAAGATTGTCGGCGCGCTGCGGAAAATGGGCGTGGATGAGGTTTACGACACCACAATGGGTGCAGATCTTACCGTTATGGAGGAATCCAAGGAGTTTTTGAAGAAATACAAAGAGGGCAAAAAGCTGC
Source organism: Christensenella sp. KGMB01412 (assembly GCF_055522415.1). NCBI lineage: Bacteria > Bacillati > Bacillota > Clostridia > Christensenellales > Christensenellaceae > Christensenella > Christensenella sp. KGMB01412. The sequence continues at coordinate 25,306 of NZ_JBVFVW010000010.1, forward strand.
CCCTCTTTACATCCTGCTGTCCGGCATGGGTGAAATATGCGGAGCATAAGCATCCGGAGCTGATGGAGCAGGTTTCCACCTGTAAATCGCCGATGCAGATTTTTTCCGCGGTCATCAAAGAGCACTTCAAGCAGGTACAGGAGGTGGACGGTAAGGAAACGGTCGTATTTGCGATTATGCCGTGCACAGCCAAAAAAGACGAACAGGTCCGTCCGGAATTTGTCCGCAGCGATGGCGCGCGCGATACGGACGGCGTTATTACAACGCAGGAATTTGCCAGTATCCTGAAGCAGGCGGGTATCGTATTTGACGATATCGATCCTGAAGCTGCGGATATGCCGTTTGGTATCACATCCGGCGCGGGCGTGATCTTCGGCGTGACCGGCGGTGTTACGGAAGCTGTTATTCGCCGTGTGGTGGACGATAAGAGCAACAATATGCTTCATAATATCGCATATACAGGTGTGCGCGGTATGGAAGGCATAAAGGAAGCGAGCCTCCCGTTCGGGGATGGAAGACTGCGGATTGCCGTTGTAAACGGCCTTGCAAATGCGGAAAAGCTGATTGAAAAGCTGGAGAGCGGAGAAGCGGAATACGATTTTGTAGAAGTAATGGCATGCCCCGGGGGATGTATCGCGGGCGCGGGCCAGCCGTTTGCGCGCAAGCAGGAAAAAGAGGACAGGGCTAAGGGCCTTTACGATGCGGATAAGCTTTCGCAGGTGAAGCGTTCTGAAGAAAACCCTGTAATGATGGCGCTTTATGGCGGTGTTTTGAAGAATAAGATTCATGAGCTGTTGCACGTGGATTATAATAAAGGGGAGGAAACAGTAAAATGATGGTGATCAATGTATGTATTGGGAGCGCTTGCCATTTAAAGGGGAGCTACAATATTGTCAGCGAGCTGCAGGAGATGATCGAGGAAAACAAGCTGGGCGACAAGGTGGAGCTTACGGGCGTATTTTGTCTCGGGCATTGCACGGACGCGGTTTCGGTGCAGATCGGTGAAGAGATTTTTTCCGTCAACACAGATAATGTAGGCGAGTTTTTCAAAAACCAGGTGCTGGCAAAGGTTTGACACTGCTTGAGAGATAGTATTATTTTCTGAATTATGATAACCGTGGCGGAGCGGCAAGCTCTGTCGCGGTTTTGGTCTATTTTTTATTACTGACAGGGAAGGCTCGCGAAAGGGATGCAATCTTTTTCGTGAAGCGACCGAAGGGAGCGCTGTATAAAGTGAGTATTATTCAATTTAAAGAAGCAAATTGTAAAAATTGCTATAAATGTATCAGAAGCTGCCAGGTGAAATCGATCGCCTTCAAAAACGAGCAGGCGGAGATCACGGAAAAGGAATGTATTTTGTGCGGACACTGCTTTTTGGTTTGCCCGCAAAATGCGAAATATATCAACAGCAGTATCGAAAAGGTAAAGGGTTACCTCAAAAACGGGGATAAAGTATACGTTTCGGTTGCGCCTTCGTTTGCAAGCTGCTATAAAGACGCGACGTTTCCGAAGATTTCATCCGCGCTCAAAAAGCTTGGTTTTGCCGGTGTAGAGGAAACATCCATTGGCGCCGCGCAGGTGTCGCGGAATTTTGGCGAGTTGATGAAGGAACACAAGATGAAAAACATCATCACCACCTGCTGCCCGACGATTGTTTTGCTGGTGGAAAAGTACTATCCGGAGCTTGTGCCATACCTTGCGCCGGTGGACGCGCCCATGACGGCGCATGGCAAGATGATGAAAGAGGTCTACGGGAGCCGTATCAAAACGGTTTTTGTCGGCCCGTGCATCTCCAAAATCCATGAAGCGCAGGATGAAGCGGGCGGCGGCGCGATTGACGCAGTATTGCTTTTTGACGAGCTGATGAAGTGGCTGGAAGACGAAGGGATCGACCTTGAAGCGGAGGATCCGGACGTACGGGAAATGAAAGCGACGATCAACAGGCTGTATCCAATTCCGGGCGGTATCATCAAAACCATTGATAAGCCGGTCCGCAAAAATTATAAATGCGTGGCGGTGGATGGAGTAGACCGCTGCATGGAAATACTGGATTCGTTGAAATCCGACGATATGAAGGACTATTTCCTTGAAATGAACGCATGCACCGGCAGTTGCCTTGGCGGGCCGGGGCTAAAGGAAATCAACCATCCGTTCCTTCAGGTAAAGGACCGCACGTTGCGTTATGCCAAAAACCGCAGCACGCCGCATGCGCCTGTTTCGGAGGATGTAAAGCTTGATTTTTCGCATCCGTATAAAGACCGCAGCGCGCACAAGCGCCAGCCCTCGGAAGAGGAGATCGAGCAGATTTTTGTCAAAATGGGCAAAACGTCTGAGGATAAGAAGCTGAATTGCGGCGGCTGCGGATACCCGACCTGCCGCGATAAGGCGATTGCCGTGCTGCAGGGAAAAGCGGACATCAAAATGTGCCTGCCCTTTATGCGTGAGAAGGCGGAAAGTATTTCCAACGTGGTGATCGACAATACGCCGAATGCGATTGTAATACTGGACAGCGACTTTAACCTGATGGAATACAACAGCATGGCTGCGGAGCTTTTTAAGCTGAACGAGAAGAATTATGTGGGCAGGCCTGTTTCCATGATCATCGATTGCGACGACATCGACGAGGTCAGGCAAAGCGGGGAAAATATTTACGACCGTAAAGTGTACTATAAGGACCTTGACATCACAGTGGAGCAGTCCACCATTTATGTGAAGGAAAACTCGATGTACCTGCTGCTCATCAAGGATATCACCGAGGATGAGAACCAGCAGAAAAAGATCAATGAGATGCGCGCGGAAACAGTAGAGGTAACGCAGGAGGTTATCAACAAGCAGATGCGTGTGGCACAGGAGATTGCGAGTCTCCTTGGAGAGACCACTGCGGAGACAAAACTGGCGCTTACCAAGCTGAAGAATTATATTCAGGAGAGCGAAGATGAGCGTATATATTGAAACCAGTAATGAAAGCCTGTTCAAATACGGCGAAGAGCTGTGCGGGGATAAGGTGGAGATCATTCGTAAAGGAAACTTTACGACCATCGTACTGGCGGATGGCCTGGGCAGCGGGGTAAAAGCGAATATCCTTTCCACGCTTTCGAGTAAGATTGCGGCAACGATGATCTCCGAGGGCGCGGATATCTATGAAACGGTGGAGACAATGGCATCCACACTGCCGGTATGCGCGGTGCGGGGGCTCGCGTATTGTACCTTTACCATTCTGCGCGTACATGAAAACGGCGAAGCTCACCTGATGGAGTTCGATAATCCGCAGGTTATCATTTTACGTGACGGAAAAGAACTGCCGGTTGATAAAACGGAAATTGAAATCGGTGACAAAAAGATACTGGAAAGCCATTTTGTGATGAAGGAAGGCGATATGTGCATTGCCTTTTCGGACGGGGCGATTCACGCGGGCGTCGGACAGACGCTGAATTTTGGCTGGCAGCGCGATAATATTGTGGAATATGCCTGCCGTGCTTACCGCAAGGAGATGCCCGCACGGGCAATGACCAAGCTGATGCTTTCGGCCTGCAACTCGCTTTACGATAATAAGCCCGGCGACGATACGACCTTTGTAACCACGCGGGTGCGGCATTCCTGCCCGGCGCACATCATGGTCGGGCCGCCGGTAGACTGCGGGCGCGACGAAGAAATCGTGGGACGGTTGCTTGATGTGGATGGCATCAAGGTGGTGTGCGGGGGGACGACCTCGCAGATCGTAAGCCGTATTTCCGGCAGGGAGCTGCGTGTTAAGATTGACTATAAAGATCCGGGAGTCCCGCCAATCGGCATGATCGACGGCATTGACCTTGTGACAGAGGGCGTGGTTACGCTCGCGAAAACGTTTGAGATCATGCAGACATATCTTTCCGAAGAAAGTAAAATGGAAGAGATATTCGATATTTTTAAACAGGACGGAGCGTCTAAGCTTGCAAAGCTGCTTCTGGAGGATTGCACAAAGGCACACTTCATTGTAGGGCGCGCTGCAAATCCGGCGCACCAGAATCCGGACCTGCCAATAGACCTGAGCCTGAAGCTTCGTATGGTAAAGGATATTTCAAGGCTTCTGAAGAAAATGGGAAAAGATGTGGAGATTGAGTACTGCTAAATGGTGATCAAGACGGTTGTCCTGAAACTGCATAATCTTTCGGGCGCGAAAAAAGCGGTAATCGACGATGCGATAAGCCGCTATAATCGTGCGCTTACCTACCTGTTTGGGCATACAAGGGAAAACGTCGGGCCAATCGCCAGCGAAATGAAGTCCGGGAGCGGGTTCCTGACGCGGCGTATTACGGCGCTGCTCAAAAAGGAAGTCATGGATGAGTTAAACCAGTTTGGAGTACAGCCTTTTAAGGATGCGCTGAAGCTCGATTATGCGATGACAATGGTTGGCTGGCTCTCCCTGCGTAAAACGCAAAAGACGGCTCGCTACCCGCATGGGGCATTGGACGAGGAGGCGTTTCAGGAGCGATTTACAGAGCTTGTGGGGGAGTTTGACGAACGGAAAATATGCCGAAAGGAATTTGAAGCCCAACTGGGAAGGCTGTATTCCTCGCTGCATATGCAAAAGCCGATCCTGTTTGGCCGTTATGCGAAAAACAGGGATTACTGTTTGCTTTATGATGAAGAGTCCGGCCGGTTTTATGCAAAAATATACCTGATGAGCGTTAAGGACAAGGCGCGCAGGGGCGGCATAGCGCGCGGTGATACAAAACTGAGGTATGTGTATGCGGGCAATGAACCCCTCGAAACAGACAACCGGCAGGAGCGGTATCTTGTCGTTCCGCTTTCCTTTGGCAAAAGGCAGCACGAGATTTTGCTCCAGGGCCTTAAAAATCCCAAAATGTTTAAAACAGCACGTTTGTCCTGTAAGGAAGGAGAGTATTATCTTTCTGTCAACGTGGCCTGCGAATATCCGCAGACAATCAGGAGCGAAACTTATCTTGGCATTACGCGCGGTCTCAGCTGTGCGGTATGTTACGCGGTCACGGACCGTGACGGGACGCTTGTTGCGGAAGGAAGGATACCAAAAGGGAAAAGCTTTCGCAGTAAAAACGGCATGCACGCCCTTGCAAATGGTCTTGTAGGCATTGCGCAGCAGTATAAAAGCACGGTAATCACCTACAAGCTGGGGAGCATCGGCGACAGGCTCACAAGCGGTGAGGAGCATGCACAGCTGACCTCAGGGGAATTTAACAAGCTTGTGGCTGTGGTTTTGTATAAAACGGAAGCGGCAGGACTGGAAAAGCCCGTGCTCGTAAGCCCGCGTGGGATATTTTACACTTGTCCGCGCTGTGGCAGGAATTCCTTCCGGAACCGTTTTTTTGGAGGCAGGATGATTTGCCTGAAATGCGGCTTTTCGGATACGCTCGAGCATATTGGGCCGCGGAACGCCGCCCGGCGCCTGATACAGTACGGATCGGCGGCACTTGTCTTCTATGCAACGCAGGGAAAGGACGATATCCTGATTGAAAATAAAATGCTGGAGGTAAAATACCACGCAAAAGCTTCTCGTGAGGCGGTGGAGCATTTTTATGATTATGTGGAGCAGCTGGCTTGTGATATGCGTGAGGGAAGGCTGCCGCTTGCAAAGAGGGATTCCAAAAAAATAAGTTACCAGAAGCGCTTTATGCAGGTAAAAGACGCGCGCAGGGAAGTTGTAATTATTGATCGATAAGGTTTACGGTGCATTTTGCTGCCGCATCGTCACGCTGGCGCTTGCCATATGACAAGCGCCGGGTGGACATCCGCCGAGCGGAACGCTATTGCGTAAAAGAGCAGCTATCTGACTCGAAGACACAGGTCTCCTGTGTCTTCTTTTATTGTAAAATAATAAAAAAATGTTTTTTATTCATTGCGACGGTTTACAAATATCTTGGCATTGTATTTATTTACCTGTCAAAGAGGGAAAGATGAAGCATTTTATTGCGGGATCAACAGGAAAATCAGCAATAATGGCGGTAACCATTATACCGGCCTTTCAGGTTGTTGCACAAAAAATTATACAGGGGAAACCCACGGTTTGGAAAACAGAATAAGCAGGCATATCCTGGCGCAGGGCCGGAAGTGTCTGCTTTTATTTTTTTAAAAAACAGGAACCAAACAAACATGTCTCGAAATAAAATGATATGGGGTGAATTTTGCACGGATGGTCACAATAAAATGCAAAATTCAAGATTTTTTATGAAAATACGACTGAAATGGGAATATTTATTGAATCCAGAACATATATACATTAATAGAGGGAAGTTATGAAGCAAAAGAAACAGTGGAGCCCCAAAAATATTAATGCGCTTTTGGTCATAACAGTGATCATAATATCAATCCTGGTCACAGCTTTTGCATATATGACGATTGGAAACACAGATAATCTGGCAGAGTATACCAGCCAGATTTACCAGAAACCGTATGCAGTAAACGATGCCGCGTGGAGGATGCGGCTGGAAATATTATATGCGCGTAATACGATGCTCGATTTGCTCAACTCGGATGGAAACCGCCAGCAGCAACAGGATGCGCTTGATAACATGTATCGGTACAGGGCGTTGCAGCAGGAACTGAAGAACACCCTGATGACGCAGTATGAGGGCGATAAAGCCACGGTAGAAAAGCTTTATGAGGATTTTGACCAGATACAGGCTCTTCACGACCAGGGAATTGCGTTGATTAAAGCCGGTCAAAAGGATGCTGCCACCACATTGCTGATGGATGAAGCATATCCGTTGTACCTTGAGGCGGAGGAGCTGGTACAGGAGATTATTGACGATTCACAGCAGGCTATGAGCGGCTATGTTCAGGAATCCTATATACTCAACGAGCAGACCAACCAGGCGGCGGTTGTATGGGGAATTGCGCTTGTAGCGCTTACCCTCCTGCTTTCAGTGCTCAGTGTGCGGACGATCAGCAAACGCAATGCAAATATTTATCACAACGACAAGCTGTTCAGCATAATATCGGAAAATGTAGACGCAGTTTTTATGGTGTATGACTGTAAAGCGCAGAGAGTGGAGTATATCAGTGAAAATGCAGAGCGCATTTTGGGATTTGCCGCGGAAGATTACAAAAAAAATATGGAAATTTCCCGCGCCTATTTTGAAGAAACCGAATTTTACAAAACAAGGGATTTTTTCAACACGAGCCCTGGCGAAATTCTGGAATATGAGTATCAGATAAAAGATCCGGATACAGGGCTCCAGAAGGATATTGTAACCAAGCGCTACCCGATCATTGAAGGTGGAGAGGTAGTTAAATACGTTCTGATGACAAGTGATCTTACAGAATTTAAAGAGTCGCAGAGCGCGCTGAAGGCGGCGTTGGAAAACTCGGAAAAGGCCAATTTGGCAAAGCGGGAATTCCTGTCAAGAATGAGTCATGAAATCCGTACGCCGATGAACGCGGTGATTGGTATGACGCGCATATTGGAATATTCCATGGACGATCCTGAGAAGGCGCAGGGGTGTCTCAGAAAAATCAATATGGCCTCTATGCACTTACTGGAACTGATCAATAATATATTGGATATGTCCAAGATTGAGAGCGGTAAGCTAGAGATCGAAGACAAGGAATTCAGTATTAATAAAATGCTCGGCGACATTGCGGTTATCATCCAGCCCAAAGCGGAAGAAAACAAATTGCAGTTTGACGTTGTGCTCAAAAACGTTGTGCATGACAGGGTGAAGGGAGATGAAATGCGCATCAAGCAGGTGATGCTCAATTTTCTTTCCAATTCTGTCAAGTTTACAAAAGAGGGGGGCATGATCAGGGTTACAGTCCGGGAGCTTGAAAAGCGCGGCAACCAAATTTGCCTGAGATTCAAGGTGAAGGATAGTGGAATCGGCATGAATGAAGAATTTATGTCGCGTATTTTTGAGCCGTTTGAGCAGGAGGAAGCGTCCACATACCGGAAATATGGCGGAACAGGCCTTGGAATGGCATTGTGCAAAACGCTTGTAGAGTCTATGGGCGGTACGATCGAGGTGGAAAGTAAAAAAGGTGAAGGAAGCGCATTTTCGTTTAACCTGTGGCTGGAGGCGCTCGCGGATCAGGAGCCGGGCGAACAGTTGTCCGAACATCTGAAGGAGCTGAGTGTGTTGATCATTGACGACGACATTGAAGTGCGAGGCCATCTGGAGCTGCTGTGCAGGCAGATGGGCGTTCAGGTGAAAGCGGTTGCATCCGGATTTGACGCAGCGTTGCTTTTTAAGGAAAACGCAAACAGGTTTGACGTATGCCTGATCGATCTGTATATGCCGGATGTGGATGGAATCCATACGGCTGAGTGGATCAGGGAAAAGGCAGGGAATGACATTTACATTGTGTTGATGTCGGCGTATGATTACAAAAATATTGAAAAAGAGGCGCTCATGGTGGGCGTGAACGATTTTATGCTGAAGCCCGTGATGATCGAGGATATTTCGAGCATACTGCGGCGTGCGGGCGGCGAGGTAGAGGCGCTTCCTGTTTGCAGGGAAACGAAATACGATTTCAGTGGCAAGCGCTTATTGATTGCAGAGGATAACGCGCTCAACCTTGAAATTGTGGAAGAACTCACAAAGCGTGTCGGGTTTGAGGTAGAGACTGCCGAAAATGGGAAAAAGGCCTTGGAAAAATTTCTGGAATCAGAGCCGGGGTATTACGATGTGGTACTAATGGATGTGCATATGCCTGAGATGGACGGATATGAAGCGACAAGGCTGATTCGTGCAAGCAACCATCCGCAGGCAAAGGATATTATTATTGTAGCAATGACGGCGAACGCTTTTTACGAGGATGAATTGGAAGCGTTGAAAAACGGTATGAATCTTCACATGTCAAAGCCCATCGAACCGGAGATTATATTTGCAGCTTTGCAAAAAATTTTGTATGATAAGAAGAGTAGGGGAATTTAATGAACGGCAGGGTGAGGAGGTTCACGAATGAATCGGGAAAAGTTAATTGCAGCGGGAATCGATTATGACGACGGTCTGAAACGCATGAGCGGGAATGAAGCTCTGTATGAAAAGTTTTTGATTAAATTCCTACAGGATGACAATATCCATATTCTGGAAAAGTCCGGACAAGTGGATACGGATACGGTATTTCGCGCGGTGCATACGCTTAAAGGTGTGAGCGCAACGCTTGGAATCAAAGAACTTGCCGAAGCCTGCGATGTGATTTGCAAGAAAATCAGGGCAGGCGAAACGGATTACGAACTGGACGAGGTTTACCGCCGTTATGGAAACGTGGCACAGGCAATCGAAGCGGAAGTAAAGTAAAGCGGGGGCGGCCTATGAAAGAAAAATTATTAATTGTCGACGATGTCGAGCTCAACCGGGCTGTGCTTGAGGAACTGTTAAAGCCTGAGTATGACACGGTATGTGCGGCGGGAGGCAAAGAAGCCGTAAGGCTTTTGGAAGAGAACGAAAATGAATTTGCGCTGGTTTTACTGGATGTTGTGATGCCCGATATGGACGGTTACGACGTGCTGCAATATATGGGCTTTAACAACATGATTCAAAATGTGCCTGTAATCATGATTACCGCTGAGGATTCTGCAGAAGCGGAAGAAAAAGGCCTTTCGATGGGCGCGGTTGATTTTATCAGGAAGCCTTTTGTACCCGAGGTCGTTTTGCGTCGCGTCAAAAATATGATTGCGTTATTCCGGTACCAAAATGATCTTGAAAACGTACTGGAAGAAAAATCAGAGACGCTGTCCAATATCAATGAAATTATTGTGGCGGTACTGACTTCCGTACTGGAAACGAAAACGCCGGAAACAAAAGAACATATGCAGCGTGTGAGGCTTTATACCAAAGAGTTGCTGAAATATCTCTACGAGTATTACGACGATAAGTATGGATTGACGCCGCAGGTGATCGATACGATTTCCATCGCGTCGATCCTGCATGATATCGGGGAGTTGCTGATCCCGGAATCGATTGCGAATAAGACGGGCGGATTATCTCCTGAGGATACGCTGATCTGGCAGCAGCATACGATCAAAGGATGCAAACTCATAGAGCCGCTTGGCAGTATTGAAAATAAAACGTATGTCAAATATTGCTATAATATCTGCAGGTATCACCACGAGAAGTGGGACGGTTCCGGTTTCCCGGATAATTTATCCGGCGATGATATTCCAATATGCGCGCAGGCAGTAGCGATTGCCCACAAATACGATTATCTTACAATGACAAAAAATTGTTCTCATGAGACGGCGATGCGTAAAATCAAAGAAGGCGAATATCATGCTTTTTCACCTGTACTCACAGAAACGTTTATGCTTGTGGAAGATGAAATCTGCGCGATTCGCGAAAGGAATCCAAACAGGACGAACGGATGATTTATTTGAATCAAAACAAAAAGCTCCCGATCAAACAGGAGCTTTTTTATTGGTTTTTTATTTTGCCTGCGCGTCATGCACAAGGATTGTCTGTGCGTTAGCCTGCGGGGGAATTGAGAAAGTCATACGTCCGTCCGTAGAAACCGTTACCTTTTGGCCGACCGCTAAATCCGCCACAGCCATGTTACTTCCAGTGTCTTCCGAAGTGATTTTTGTATCGGAAGAAACGACTGCACGCAAATCGTTGACTGGCTCGCCATCCGGCTCGTTTTGCACGTATACCAGATAGTAGTCCTTATCTTTGGTGATTTCCGTAATCTCACCGGTAACGCTCGTTTGTCCGGTTGAGCCTTCAAGCAGCGTTCCGCCGGACTGTGCAACGATAACGATAGAAACGGGAGTGGCCTGCGGCGGCTCGGAAGCGGTCACAGGAGTGGTGGGGGAGAGGTATACCTCAATCGCGTCGCCGACTGAAATAGCGCCCTCTTTAAAGTTTTCAGTCTGGCCGTCCAGCGTAACGGGCACGTTTTTGTCGACATTCAGTATCATGAGCGAATAATTTGACTGGCTGCTGCCGTCTTTTCCTGCATCCACCGTGATCTGCGTTACATCGTCGGAAGGAACGATCTCCGTTACCTCTCCGGTAATTGCAAGAATAAGATCCTCAGTGGGTACGGGCGATTCCGAAGCCGGTGCGGGCGCGCAACCCGCAAATAAAAACAGCGAGCTTACAGTGACCGCTAATATTCCAAGAAAGCTTTTTTTCATCATGTTTATCCTCCATTGATTTTCATCACTATAATAATACACTCTTGCCGGGCCGGTCAAACCTTGCCCGTCAGCCGATCAATATTTTTAATGATAATGGCCGCTACGCGAAAATACTGGATTTTTTTGATTTTATGGTATAATAAGGCTGTAAAGGATGAATGAGCATGAAAAAGAAATACATTGAACTCGATCCGCAGGTACAGGCAGCGGTAAGCGCGGATCTGGAACGTAAGCAAAATGAAATGTGCGCCTATGCAACACGTGATGAAAGCTCGATGCGCAGGGAGGAAGAAAAATTCCGTATACAGCGGCCTAATTTCTCCAAGGACAGCGAGAGGATTTTGTATTGCCGGTATTTTAACCGGTATGCAGACAAAACGCAGGTGTTTTCTTTGTACAAAAACGACGACATCACGCGGCGTATTTTGCATGTTCAACTTGTGTCGCGCATTGCGCGCAATATTGGCAGGATGCTGAATTTGAATCTTGACCTGATTGAAGCAATCGCTCTGGGGCACGATTTGGGGCATACGCCCTTTGGGCATGCCGGAGAACGGTTTCTGTCCGCGCTTTATTATGCGCATACGGGCCGCTATTTTAATCACAATGTGCACAGCGCGCGCATACTGGACAAGGTGTTGTCGCTCAACATCAGCCTGCAGGTGCTGGACGGCATACTGTGCCATAACGGGGAAAAGGTCAGCGGGGAATACCGCCCGCACACATATGGCACCGATAAGCCGGAGGAAGCTTTTGGCAAATTTGACGACCTGATGGAGGAATGCTATACCGACGAGAGCATGGTTGGAAGGCTCGTTCCTTCCACACTGGAAGGATGCGTGGTACGTCTTTCCGACGTTATTGCTTACCTTGGAAAGGACAGGCTGGACGCGGAAACGCTCAAGATCGGCGGTGTGCAGCCGTTTTCTGAGAATAATGTGCTTGGTTCAACCAATTCGGAGTTTATCAACAACCTGATTACAAACGTGGTGTCAAACAGCTACGCAAAACCATATATCAAGCTGGACGCGGAATACGCCCAGGCGCTCGCTTATGAAAAGCAGGTGAATTTCCAGCGGATATACGAGCCGCAGGATAAAAACGAACCGTATCCAACGATCAAAAAAATGTTCGAACGGGTGTATGAAAAGCTCCTGCAGGATTTTGAAGCCGGCGACGAACGAACGCCCATTTTCCGGCATCACATCAACCATGTATACCGTGGCTTTGCGCGGGCGGCCGGACTGAAGGAAGCTTATCTTAAGGAGGAGCCGAATCAGGTAGTGGTGGACTATATCGCCAGCATGACGGATGACTACTTTATGGACCTGCATGAATTCTTGTTCCCGGATGCTCCAAAGCTGGAATATATTTCCTATTTTTCGAAGAAAAAGGATAAAAGATAAGCGGTTCGCGAAAACGTGGATATTTGATTGCCCCTGTTGATAAAACAGGGGTTTTTTAAAAACAAGACTGAAACAGTATTGTTTTTAAAAAAGGCAGTAACCGCTGTATATATTATTGAAAATGCCAAAAAATGTGAACATAAAGGCATTTTTTCATGAATAATAGTTTGATTTTCAATCTGGATAATGATAAAATAAAATACGCATGAATATTTTTTATTACAAGATAAACGGCGCTTGGAATTGTTTTGACGCGGCTGTCACGCATGGTTTCCAAAATGCCGAATTAAGAACAGGGAATGATACCGGATGCAGTATATAATCGGTCTGGCTGTAATAGGAATCATAGTGGTCTTGGTGATCAACCGAAAGAGTCCGGCTTATCGTTTGGGCGGAATTCTGATTGTTGCGCTTGCTGCTGTTGCGGCGGCGCTGTTTTATCATTATGCGCTTTCTTTTGACGATGTCGGGCAGCTGATTCTGGCCGGGATGTTTACGGTTGTATTTCTGATTGTGCTGTATTTTGTAATTTTCCTTGCGAGGAAGAAGGCAAGGGAATATGCTGCCGCAGCTCCGGAGCGAAGGGAATTGCGCGAAGAGAAGCAACGGCTGCGTATGCAGGAAGCTGAAAACAAACGCCAGTTAGTGCAGGCGGAAAGAAAGCCAAAAGGGGAACGGCCTTCCCGCCGCCGGCTGGATGTTGATACGCAGATGATGGAAGAGCTTGCCGGCAGGACGGTGGGCGAGGTACTGGCAAATAGTGAACCGGATGAAGCGTTGGCGGATACTGCGGAAACACATCCGGTAATGGAAGAGGAAATTGAGGTTGCGCCGGCGAAAGAGGAAGAACCATATTTTGCCGATTGGAAAGAACCTGTGGACGTACCAGTGGATAAGAAGGCAGAAACGCAGGCAGAAAACGCAGGTGAAACGGTACAGGAAGAGGTCTTGGAGCCAGTGGAACTTGAAATAGAGCATGAAGAAGAACTGGAATATCAGGTAGAAGATGCCATGGAAACGGAAACGCGGGAGGCGGTTTTCGTGGAGGAACATCAGGAGCCGGAAGAACCGGAAACAACAGAAGAAGAGAAAAAGAATGAACAAATGAAGGAGCTTCTTGGATTGATTCAGGAAAAGCAAAAGCAACAGGCTCTGGAGAAAGTATTTATGATGTTAGGGGAATATCAGTGGAGCAGCGATGAGAAGCAGAAGCTGAAATTGGTACTGCTTACACTGGAGAACAGTAAGGAATGAGAAGGAAATCTTCCGACCGGTACCCTGGAAACAAGGGGAAGGATCAGGGAAAAAAGAATACTGGACAACACAAACTTGCGATCAATCTTCTTGTCGTATTTATTTTTGCGGGCGCAACGGTATTGCTTGGAATAGGCGCGGGGATGAAGAATATTGTGGAAGCGCCTGTTTTTGGACAGGGAGTTTGGATCGATGATGTGGACGTAAGCGGCTGGACGCGGGAACAGGCGGAAGCGACATTATGCCAGACCGTTGAACAGGAAGCGCAGGACGTTGAAATCAAGCTGACATTCAATGACAAAGAGAAAACGTTCAACGCCCAGGAGCTTGGGATCAAGTCCAATATCCATGAGATAATAGATCAGGCGTTTGAGGCAGAGAAAGATCCGGATAAATCACTTGTACAAAATTATGAAACCGCACTGGAACAAAAGGCCGGAAAACGGTACTATTCAGGCATAGAGACAGACAAGCAAACGCTTGGAAACAGCGTGGAGGAATTTATTGGGAAAAACAGCGTGCAGGCAACGGATGCAAGCACGACGTTTCATAAAGATACGCGCCGTTTTACCTATACCGCGTCAAAACAGGGAATTACAGCGGACACAGCCGGTGTGATCGCCGAGCTTTCAGAGCGTATCCAAAACAAAAATTTTGACGCGCTGCAGGTAATGGGGGAGATCGTTTATCCGAAGGTGTCTGAGGAGGATCTGAAAGAGAATACGGTTTTGATCGGCTCGTGCGAGACGATTGCTACAGATAATGCGAACAGGAACACAAATATACGTCTGATGTGCGAGGCGGTAAACGGGCTTAAGCTGGAACCGGATCAGCAGCTTTCCATTAATGAGCTGGTAGGACAGAGGACGGCTGAAAAAGGTTTTAAGGAGGCGGCGGCAATCGCAGACGGTAAACGCCTGGTAAATGAGCTTGGCGGAGGGATATGCCAGTTGTCCGGCACGCTTTATAATGCGGCTCTCAGGGCGAATATGGAGATCGTGGAGCGTGTGCACCACAGCTTTCCGTCGGAATATCTGCCGATTGGCCTGGATGCGACGCTCAACTGGGACGATAAAGACCTGATCATCAAAAACACGAGCGAATATCCAATCTATATCAGCGCCGAGCTTGACGGAAAGATCGTAAGGGTAAACCTCTATGGCCAGCCGCTACCCGATGGAACCGAAATTGAAATCGTCAATAATATTTTAAAGGAAACCGATCCGGGCGATCCGGATATTATTGAAACCGACGAGATTCCCGCCGGGACTCGACAGTTGATCCAAAAAGAGCATAAGGGCTACGACGTTGAGGTATACAGGAACTATTACAAGGACGGCAAGCTGGAGAAAAAAGAACTGATATCAAAAGACCACTTCTCTGCAATCAAGGCGGAAATCCTGCAGGGAACCAATAAGGTCATTAAATAAAATGATATGAAAAATAAGATCAGGAGGATATGATCATGAAAAAAACGACACAGTTGCTCGGGTTGCCGATTATGGGAATCAAGGAAGGTATGCAGAAGGGAATCGTAACGGATTTCATGATAGATGCAAATACAAAAAAGGTAAAGTACCTGATATTGCGCGAAGGGAAATCGTATTTCTTTTCGGTTGTAAAGGTGGAGGATATCTTTGGAGTGGGTGAAAATTTTGTGACGACTCCCACGATAGAAAACATCAAAGCATTGGGTAATACGGAAAGCGAAATGATGGAAGCCTTTTATATGGAGGGGACGACAGCCGTATCCAGCAACGGAAATATTATCGGAACCATAGAGTCCTATGATTTTGACGAGAAAACAGGAGAAATTATTTCGCTTGACCTCAAGGACGGCGGCGAGATTGAAGGCGATAAAATTGCGACAATGGCAAACGATATGGTATTTATCAGTGAGGAGGGGGCAGCGTCCATTCCAGCATTTACGCAGGAAGTAAAGCAGGAGAAACCACAGGCTGACGCCCCAGAAAAAGCAGAAGAGCTCACCGATTACCAGAAAAAGCAGCGTGAGTTCCTGATTGGCCGCAAGGCAGGCGCGGATGTGCAAAGCAAGGACGGCAGCTTTAAGATCGAAAAGGGCACGGTACTCACCGACGAGCTGATTGAAGCGGCGGAGAAAGCGGATGTTGCGCTCGAGCTGACATTGAATGTGGAATAAGTAAAATCCCCAAAACGGTATTTCCTGGAAATACCGTTTTTTTTTTCGGGATATCTGTGAAAATCGGGTTTATGGCCAGAAGGAAGGTTTATTAAAATAGTATACGGCGGAAAGGCCGTCAAAAACAATTACAAAAAATTTTAATGGA
This sequence comes from Christensenella sp. KGMB01412, assembly GCF_055522415.1. Classification (NCBI taxonomy): domain Bacteria; kingdom Bacillati; phylum Bacillota; class Clostridia; order Christensenellales; family Christensenellaceae; genus Christensenella; species Christensenella sp. KGMB01412. The sequence goes on from NZ_JBVFVW010000010.1 coordinate 41,367, forward strand.
AGAATTCAGGGGTGAATGTGATGAAAGAAAAAGCGATATTTTACAGATGCGAATTATGCGGAAATATTGTCGGTCTCATTAAGGATGGAGGCGGAGAGCTTTATTGCTGTGGCAAACCGATGGTGAAGCTGGAAGCGAATACAGTAGACGCGGCACAGGAAAAACACGTACCGTATTTTGAGAAAAACGGAGATAAACTCCATGTCCAAATTGGCAGCGTAGAGCATCCAATGCTGGAAGAACACCATATTGAATGGATCGCTGTGGAAACGCCAAACAGGATGCAGAGATATCTCTTAAAGCCGGGCGATAAACCGGTGGCTGACTTTATAATTGATTCTGATGATTTTGTGATCTATGAATATTGTAATCTGCATGGTTTATGGAAGGCTGCTTCCAAGTAATGAATCGTTGATCGCGTAATGAAAAGCCGGTTTCCTTTTGGAGACCGGCTTTGTGTTTTATATTGATTTGTACAAAGCAACCCGGCGGAAAGCTTCCCCGGGCGCCAAGGCGATTTCACTGAAAGCAACTTATGCAAAACATACGACAAATTGCTATAAAAAGTCGTATTTTTTACAGCGGCATAACCTGCCTGCCGTGTTCGGTGTTCACCACCTGGCCCATAGCGGTATAGATTGCGCTTGCGCCACATACGATGCCGATGTACCCGGCGATTGTTTTTATCACTTCCATGCCTGTAAAGTCCGCGATAGACAGGCCCGCAAATAATAGCGCCAGTGTCAGGAAAATGACCTGCATGGAACGGTTGTGCTTCAAAGTACCAATAAACATAAACAGCGTGAATACGCCCCACAAAAGAAGGTAGAAACCCATGGACTGTCCGTCCGCCGCAGCGATACTGCCGCCTGTCGGATTACACCAGATGAAAATCAGCGACCACCAGAAAAAACCGTAGGCGGTAAAGGCCGTTCCGCCGAAGGTGTTTCCGTTTTTAAACTCCAGTACGCCCGCGATGATCTGCGCTGCGCCTCCAAGGGCAAAACCCATTGCCACAATGACGACAGACAGCCCAATGATACCCGCGTTGTGCAGGTTTAAAAGAAGCGTCGTCATCCCAAAACCAAGCAACCCCAGCGGAGCGGGATTTGCTTTTTTTGCCTCGTTATCCGTACTCATTTTTATTCCCCCCAATAAAATTGCGAATTGTGTGGCGCAAACGCGACACAAATCAAATCTTACTATATTAGAAGAAATAATTCAATCACTGAACGGATATTTTTTAGCTGCACAACACGGCGGATTTGTTTTCTTTGCTTCCAGTATGCAGACCTTGTAGTTTGGCTTGCGCCAGTCCGTCATCTCGAATCCGCTTCCTGAAAGCATTTGCCCGAATTGGCGGCGGGAATAAAACCGAAAATCCCCGCCCTCCGAAAAACGGACAAAGAAATTCATCAGCCCGCGCAGCGCTGCGGGCGGGTTGGGATCGCCAATCAGCAACCTGCCGTCATGCCTGAGTACCCGGTTCATTTCGCGCAGCACATCACCGGGCCGGGGATAATGGTGAAAGGAGGCATTGCACACAATAAGGTCCATACATTCGTCCGGATAGGGCAGGCTTTGCGCGTCTGCAACGATAACCTCCGCACGTCCGGCAAGGCGTTCGCGTGCAACAAGTACCATCTCCTTGCTCAGGTCTACGCCATGAAGCGAAATTCCGGAATCCGCAAGCGGGAGCAGCAGGTTCCCGGTCCCACAGCCAACATCCAGCAGGGATGCGGGAGCGATCCCTGCAATCCGTTCGAGCATCTCCGCGTACATGGGCGCGACAAATTTTCCGTCGCTGGAGTTATCATAGTCGCGCGCCTGCCTGTCAAAATATTCCCTTGACCTGGTTTTGCTGTCAGTGCTCATTCCGATACCTGAGTATAGTTTCCAGTGATATTTTTCACTTCCGCCTTGGGATCGACGTAAAGCGTACCGTTGCAATCAAGGTTCCCGATCCTGCAATATGGCCCGATACGGACGTCCTGCCCGTTTACGGTTCCTGCCGTCACGCCGCGCAGTTCAATGGTCGTGGCTTCGATCAGCTGCACTGTGGAAAGGTCCTTTGTAAACAGGCGCAGGAATTTGCTGACATGTGACTTGATGACGATATGATCGCCAACGATCTCATTTGCGCTGATGCAGCCGTGCGCCTTGATCCGGTCGGCGGAAATCTCGCCTTCTATGCGAATAAGGCCATCGCACAAAATTTCCTCCGCTTCGATCCGTGTGCCGTTTTTCACCTTCATCATGCCGTCCACATCAATCCTGGTCGCTTTGACATACGATTCAAACTCAGCTGCACCGTCGCAATCCAAAAATTCAGTCTCCACGCTGCCCATACATTTAAAGGAACCATCCACGCTGATGTGCCTGGCTTTGAGGTCGCCCGTGCACTTTCCGCTTCCGTCAATTTTTATTTCATCAAATACGCCGCCGGTCATCGTACCGACTCCGTTCAAAAAAAAGTCATTCATTATAATATCCTCCGTTAATCTGTAAAAATTTTTTGATAATCAAGCTTCAGCTCGCTTGCAGTTTCATTCATAGAAACGCAGGCTTTTTTTTCAATGCGGTTGTCAAAGACAAGCTCGTCCGTATCCTTCGTAAATACGATATGGGGATTTCCATCCGCAAAAAATATGCAGCACATCCGATCCAGCTTTTTTTGCCTGGACGCTGCGGGGATGCACTCGCGCAGCAAGGCTTCTATCTGCGGCATTAAGAGCCCTGAGCTTTTTGCGGCCCGGGCGGCGCACAAAAGGATTACGATATCTGAAAAGTCGTACCGTTCCTTTCCAAACAGTGCAGGCAGCATGGGAAGAAAATCCTTAAGCTCGGCGATCGTGCCAAGCTCCTCGATACTGACCGAGGTATCCGAGGTTTCCGGCGAGAGTATTTTTGCAAGCTCCTCCATGGAATACTGGTCCTTCAGCTCCAATATGGATTGGATGCGGCTTAACATTTGTTCGCGAGGGAAGAAAGTTTCCTGCCCCGTATAGGACGACTGCTTCAAAAACCATTCGTCCGGAATCAGCCGCTGGCGCTTCCAGCGGTATAACTGGCCATAAGAGATGCCTGTTACTGCGAGCAGGTCTTTTTTTGAGATCAGGTTCAATGTCAGTTCACTCCTTTCGAACGTAACAATGTTATGTTCTATTGGGATCAGTGTAACATAACATTGTTACACTGCCAAATAAAACAGGAATTTCCATCATTACGCTAACCAAATTGATTTTGCAATGATTTCAAACAAAACTATGAAGAATTTGTAACAAATCATGAATTATGAAAACAAGTGTATGGAATCGTTAATGTTTTGTATGGTTTTGTTTATTATCTTTTGACGCTTACCGCTTTATATTATAACTATACCAAATCGGTTCTTCCAAATTTTCATCAGTTAATAGTTGTAATTGAATTATCTGCAAAGGGGTGGTTAGTAAAATGGCTGAAGTTGTTGTAAGCATGAAGAAGATACAGAAAAGCTTTCCGGGTGTTCATGCGCTTGACGATGCACAGATCGAGCTGAAAAAAGGCGAAGTGCACGGGCTTATTGGCGAAAATGGCGCTGGGAAGTCGACTCTTATGAAAGTGCTTACCGGAATTTATGAAAGGGATAGCGGGACGGTTGTCGTAAAGGGCCGCGAGGTTCATTACAAAACACCGGGCGATGCTTTGGAGGATGGAATCAGCATGATCCACCAGGAGCTGAACCTGATGCCGCACCTCACGGTGGCTGACAACATTTTTATCGGACGCGAACCCAAAAAGGGTTTGGTGCTCGATAAAAGGGAAGTGAACAGGCAAACAAAGGCGCTTTTGGAATCCCTCAATCTGGATATCGATCCAAATACAACGGTTAGCAGGCTTTCTGTTGCGAAGCAGCAGATGGTAGAGATCGCCAAGGCGATTTCCCTGAATTCGGATATCCTGATTATGGACGAGCCGACGGCAGCGCTTACAACGTCTGAAATCGACGAACTGTTTAAGTTTGTGAACGACCTGAAAGCAAAAGGCGTAGGGATTGTTTATATCTCTCACAGGATGGAAGAACTTAAAATCATTACCGACGATATTACAGTAATGCGCGACGGGCAGTATGTGGATACGGTCAGGACCGGGGACACGGATATGGACCAGATCATCAGCATGATGGTAGGGCGTACGATTTATGAGGAACCAAAAACAAAGAGTTCGGTTCCGGATGGCGCGCCTACTGTGCTGAAGGTAGAACACCTCTCCTCACCGGACGTGCACGATGTTTCCTTTGAACTCAAAAAAGGCGAAATACTGGGACTTGCGGGCCTTATGGGCGCAGGACGTACGGAAACGGCCAGACTTATTTTTGGAGCGGATCCGATGACGGATGGAAAGATATTTATCAACGGCAAACAGGTCAATATCATGGCTCCGTTTGACGCGGTAGAGAATGGAATCGGTTATCTCTCGGAAGACAGGAAGGCATTCGGCCTTGCGATTGGGCTTTCCGTTGCAGACAACACGGTCATGGCGGACATGGACAACTTTGTGAACGGCGGGATTGTCAACGAAGGAAAGATCGCAAAAGTCACAAACGAATATGTGGATAAAATCAATATCAAAACGCCGTCAATCAAACAGCTGGTAAGGAACCTGTCCGGCGGAAACCAGCAAAAGGTGGTTATCGCAAAATGGCTGGTAAAAAATTGCGACATCCTGATTTTCGATGAACCGACAAGAGGCATTGACGTTGGAGCCAAAAGCGAGATTTACAAGCTGATGAACCAACTGGCAGGCGAAGGGAAATCGATCATCATGATTTCATCCGAAATGCCGGAGCTGCTGCGTATGAGCGACCGGATCATCGTAATGTGTGAAGGAAAGATGACCGGCGAGATCGACATTGCGGAAGCGACACAGGAAGGCATTATGAAATTTGCCACATTGAGAAGTTAAGTGAGGGGTAGGGAAAAATGAGTAATGAAGCAAAAGCAATCAAACAAAAAAGTGGAAAGAAACTGGAGCTGCAAAAGCTGCTCGCGCTGGGCGCGCTGATTATATTATTCGCATTCTTCTTTTTATACGGGGTAATTGGAAATAACGTAGACGGCGTCCAGTTTATTACAAATATCCTTGAGTCCGCGTACTTTGTCGGATTTCTGGCTCTTGGCGTAACGTTTGTTATCATCACAGGCGGTATCGACCTTTCGATCGGTACGATCATGATGTGCGGCGCGCTCATCGGCGGATATGCGTACAACACAGGCGGCTGGCCGTTCATCGCAGCCATGATCCTGACGATCATGATCCCGGTAGCGTTCGGACTTTTAAACGGCGTGTTGGTGGCAAAGCTGAAACTGCCCGCATTTATCGCAACGCTCGGCACCATGATGATCTCCCAGGGTCTTGGCTCGATCATCACATCGGTACAGACACAGCGCTGGCCCACAGCGGCAGAGGCGGACGGTTGGTTTAAAACAGTATTCCTGAAAACAAGCGGGGGTTTCCCGACAGGTATCTTCTGGCTCGTTGGCTTTTTCCTGCTGGCGATGTTCCTGCTCAACAAAACAAAATTTGGTAAATATACCTTTGCAATCGGCTCCAACGAAGAAGCGGCGCGGTTATCCGGCGTGAAGACGGCAAAATGGCTGACGCTCGTGTATGTGGTAAACGGACTTTTCTGCGGCTTTGCGGCACTGATGTATGGCGCTACTTATACGACGGTATTGCCCGGAACCGGCAACGGACTCGAGTTGCAGGGAATCGCGGCAGTTGTAATCGGCGGCACATCGCTCTCCGGCGGCGTAGGCTCAATGTCCGGCACCATGATCGGCGTATTTATCATGGCGGTCCTCAAAACAGGGCTGACGGCAATCGGGCTCCAGCCGCAGTGGCAGACGTTCTTTGTAGGCGTAGTGGTTATTCTCGCGGTGCTGATGGACATCTACCGCCAGAAATCTGCAAACAAGGTGAAGGTAGCATAACAGTTCAATCAAATTGTGCTTTGTCAGGCGAAAGCCTGCTGGCAATATAAGCGACTATTCTTTAAGGAGGAATAAAAATGAAGAAAAAACTAGTTGCAATTTTAGGAGTGGTTCTCGCATGTGTATTGGTAGTTACGGCATGCGCAGGCGGAGGGACAATGCCGTCGGCGTCAGCTTCGACTGAGGCGTCCACAGCTCCAAGTGAATCGGCAGAAGCTTCTCCCGCGGCGTCCGAATCCAAAGCGGCAGGCGGAGATATGACGGTAGAGCTCGTGGCAAAAGGGTTCCAGCATCAGTTCTGGCAGGTCGTTAAGAAGGGCGCGGAAGCGGCTGCGACGGACCTTGGGGTTACAATCAACTTCCAGGGACCTCCGAGTGAAAGCGATATCCAGGCGCAGGTTGACATGCTCAACAGCGCTCTCTCCAAGAATCCGTCGGCAATCTGCCTTGCAGCGCTTGCTACAGATTCCGTTACTTCCCAGCTTGCAGATGCACAGGCAGCAGGGATTCCGATCATCGGTTTTGACTCCGGCGTTCCGGATGCACCGGCAGGACAGGTAGCTGCAACGGCGGCTACGGATAATGCAGCTGCAGCAGGCATCGCGGCGGAAGAAATGATGAAAGACGCTGCATTCATGGAAAAAGTGAAAGCTGCTACAGCAGATAAGCCTGTAAGGGTTGCGGTTCTTTCTCAGGACGCTACATCCACATCCGTTACACAGCGTACGCAGGGCTTTATCGATACATTCAAAGCTGCTGCAGAAGAAATCTTCCCGGATCAGGTATCCGTTGAAGGGCATGACCTGTATGCTGCGAAATCGGCAAAGGATCCGGCGGTCATCATTTCCGTACACATCGCTCCCACAACAGACGCAGCTGACCTGAAAAATATCGGCAGCGCAGCTCTGGGCGAAGAGAACCTGATCGGCGTGTTCTGCTCGAATGAAGGCAGCGTAACAGGCTTCCTGAATGCGACGAACGACGGCGCAGACCTCGACAAGGAAAATGGAAAATACAAAGACCTCACAGTTGCCGGCTTTGATGCGGGCAAAACACAGAAAACGGCTGTTAAAAACGGTTGGTTCCTGGGTTCTGTAACACAAGACCCCTACCAAATCGGCTATCAGGCGGTTGACCTCGCAGTGAAAGCTGCGAAGGGCGAAAAAGTTTCTGATGTTGACACAGGTGCAAAATGGTATAACGCATCCAACATCGACAGCCCTGAGATTGCTGATCTGGTCTATGATTAATTCATAGAACAACTTGGATAAGGGACGGGGCGCAATCCCCGTCCCTCATTCAAACTAAAGTGGAAAATAAGGACGTATGTTTACGAATGTAAGGACGTAGTTTTATCAGGAGCTCGAGACTATAATTCTTAGTAGACACATCATTTGGCGCTCATAAATCCTGAAAAATAAATACTACGGGCAAACGCAAACCATTTATGGTTTTGCGGATTGCTCACAGAGCAATGTGCAAAGCGATAAGGTTTTAAAACGCGGACCGGAAGGCGGTTTGCGGCAAACACACGATTTTGTGCAAAGGAGAGCAAAGCAATGGTAAAAATAGGGGTAAGACCGACAATCGACGGACGGGAAAAGGGAATCAGGGAAAGCCTGGAAGAGCAGACGATGTGGATGGCGCGCGCAGCGGCGGAGTTGATCACATCGAATTTAAAGGATAGATTTGGAAATCCGGTGGAATGCGTGATCGCGGATTCCACAATCGGCGGGTTTGCGGAGGCGCAGGCATGCGCGGAAAAATTTGCGCGCGAGGGCGTATGCGCATCGCTGACAGTAACGCCGTGCTGGTGCTATGGAAGCGAAACAATGGATATGGACAGGCACATCCCAAAAGCAATTTGGGGGTTTAACGGAACAGAGCGTCCGGGCGCGGTGTACCTTGCGGCAGTGCTGGCAGGGCATTCGCAAAAGGGACTTCCGGCATTTTCGATTTATGGAAAGGACGTGCAGGAAGCAGACTGTACAGAGATACCGGACGATGTTAAGGAAAAGATACTGCAGTTTGCACGCGCAGCGGTAGCTGTGGGCGAAATGAAGGGGCAGTCGTATTTATCGGTTGGAAATGTGGCGATGGGAATCGCCGGGAGCATGGTAAACCCGGACTTTTTTGAGAAATATCTTGGGATGCGCTGTGAATATAAGGACATGAGCGAAATCATCCGGCGGGTGGAAAACGGTATTTACGACAAAGAAGAGTTCAAACGTGCGCTTGCGTGGGTAAAGGAAAACTGCAAGGAAAACGACGATATATATAATGGAGAAAACGGTCACAGCCGTGAGCAAAAGGATGCGGAATGGGAGTACGTCGTCAAAATGGCGCTGATCGTGCGGGACATGATGCAGGGCAGCGAATACCTTCGGAACAATGGGTTTAACGAAGAGGGTATGGGAAACTGTGCGATTGCGGCGGGTTTCCAGGGCCAGAGGCAGTGGACGGACTTTATGCCCAATGGCGATTTTATGGAAGCAATGCTCAATTCGAGCTATGACTGGAACGGAATCCGGCATCCGTACATTGTTGCTACGGAAAACGACTGCCTGAACGGGGTGTCGATGCTGTTCGGACATTTACTGAGCAATACGGCGTCGATTTTCAGCGACGTAAGGACATACTGGAGCCCGGAGGCTGTAAAACGGGTAACGGGAAAGGAATTGACGGGCTATGCGAAAAACGGGATTATCCACCTGATCAATTCAGGCGCAGCGACGCTGGATGCAACGGGCGCGCAGGAAAAGGACGGAAAGCCGGCCATGAAGCCTTTCTGGGAAATCAGTGAGGGCGAGGCGCAGAAGTGTCTTGACGAGACGGTATGGACGCCGGCAAACGTGGGATATTTCCGCGGAGGCGGATTCTCGTCAACGTTCAGGACGCGCGGTGGGATGCCTGTGACGATGTGCAGGATGAATCTTGTGGCAGGGCTTGGACCGGTGCTGCAAATCGCCGAGGGATACACGTGCGAGTTGCCGGAAGACGTAAATAAGACGCTCTGGGACAGGACGGATCCGGGCTGGCCGTGCACATGGTTTGCGCCTAACCTTACCGGCGAAGGGGCATTCCGTGACGTATACAGCGTAATGGCGCACTGGGGGGCAAACCACGGGGCGATCAATTACGGACACATTGGAGCAGACCTGATTACGCTGGCGTCGATGCTGCGGATACCGGTGAATATGCACAATGTGGACAGCAAGCGGATATTCAGGCCGAGCACATGGGATGCGTTCGGGACGTCAGACCTTGAAGGTGCGGATTACCGTGCATGCAAGGCTTACGGACCGGTTTACAAATAATTTGCTTCCTCTGCTTTATGGATTGCCGGGAGCCGCCGCATTTTTGTGGCGGCTATTCTGGCGTTATGCAGCGGAAGATAAATAATTCAAACAAACAGGTAAAGGGGGCAAAAGAATGGAAAGATGTATGAAGTTAAAAGGTAAGGTGGTCGCGATCACGGGAGCGGCGCAGGGACTTGGGCAGGCGCTGGCACAGCGTTGCAGTGAAGAGGGCGCGCAGGTCGTAGTAGGCGATATGAACCTTGAAGGGGCGCAGGAAACGGCGCGGATGCTGCCGGATGCAATCGCAATGAAACTTGATGTGACGGATTTTGCGGACTGCGAAGCCTTCGCAGCCGCAGCCATCGAAAAATATGGCAGGATCGACGTACTGGTGTCAAACGCGGGTATCGTTATTTCCGGTGCAATCGGGGAATTTAACCCGGACACATGGAAAAAGGTAATCGACGTGAACCTGTGCGGTTTTTTCAATGTGGCGAAGGCTGTGGTGCCCGCATTTCGTAAGCAGAGAAGCGGCGTGATCGTGCAGATCAACAGCAAGTCAGGCAAAAAAGGCTCAGCCAAAAATTCCGCTTATGCGTCGTCAAAGTTCGGTGGGATCGGGCTGGTGGAAAGCCTTGCGCTGGAGCTGGCGGCGGAAAATATCCGCGTGAACGCGATCTGTCCGGGAAATATGCTGGACAGCCCGCTTTGGGTAAACAGCCTCTACAAGCAATATGCCAAAAACCAGGGGATCACGGAGGCAGAGGTCCGCAAGAAATACGAAGCGCAGGTTCCGCTTGGACGGGGCTGCAGTTACGAAGACATTGCAAATTGTATGATTTTCCTTGCAAGCGAGGATTCCTCCTACATGACAGGCCAGGCAATCAATGTAACCGGCGGACAGCAGATGCAGCCGTAACGGGAATTTTACAGCGATATAACTGAAAGCAGGTTATGTAAAATCGTTTGCGTACGCAGTTTATACCAATAGCTTGTAACCAACCTTTTGATAAATTGCTGTAAAAAGTTCCTTCCGGAAATGGAAGGAACTTTTTTTGTTCTTTGGATGACTAATATTTTGGGGTGAAATAACGATATAAATAAAGAATCATATTGCAGTTTTCAATTTGTTCTGTGCTGTAAAATTTATCAAAATATATTGGAGAGGTATACAGATGCCCCAAAGCTTGAAAAAAGAAGTAATTTGTATTGCGCCGGATTTTCTGGGAGAATTTGAATGTATTGGATCGAAATGCCTGCATACGTGCTGCTCCAGCGCCTGGAAAATCAGTATCGATAAAAGAACCTATCAGAAATACCTGCGTGCGCCGGTCTGTGAGGATACGAGACGGTTGCTCGAACGGTATACCAGGAAAAACAACTCCAAAAACGTTGCGGATCCGGTCAACGAGTATGCCGATATTGTATTTGAAGAAGGAAACTCCTACTGCCCGTTCCTTGACGGGGAAAGGTTATGCAGGCTTCAAAGGGAATTGGGAGCGGAAGCCCTGGGCAGCGTCTGCAGGACGTTTCCCCGTGTCAAATATATTATTAACGGGGTGTATTACCGTGGGCTTTCGCTTACGTGCGAGGCCGCGGCGGCGATAACGCTTTCAAAAAAGGATGGAATCTGCTTTGTGAGGATTCCTTTTGAAAACGATACGTACCATGCGCCTGCAAGTATTATCGATAAGCAGAATGAAAAGATTGTGGATACGCCGCTTTTTTACTTTGAGGACATCCGTTTTTTCATCCTCTCTCTTTTGCAAAACAGGGATTACAGGGTGTGGGAGCGCGTCGTGATTCTTGGGATGTTTATGAAGGCGCTTGACGATTGCGGGAAGGAAGGGGCGCTTGCCCTGGTCAGGAAGTATGGCGCGATGGCAGGCGAAGGTTTCTTCCGGGAAGAGCTTAAAAAGCTGCCCCGGCGTTTTGATATCCAGCTCCAGATGTCCAGCATAATCAGTAGTGTGCAAATCGTATCTGAGGAAGAAAAAGAGCAGCCGTCTATGGAATTTTTGGAATTTATAGACAGGGTATCAAAAGGGCTTATGATTTCCGATGAGCTCTCTCCTGAAGAGGAAATACAAAATTACCAAAAAATATTTGAGCAATATTATGCGCCATATATGGAAAAAAATGAATTTATTCTGGAAAATTTTCTTGTGGCTACTGTGTTTAACGCCGCTTTTCCAATCTCTATGAAAAAGAATAATGCGTTTGAAGAGTTCGGACGTCTTGCGATGTTTTTTGCACTTGGCCGCTTTTTTCTGGTGGCAATGGCGGGCGCGCACAAGGGACTTGATGATAAGCTTGTGATAGATACGCTTACAACCACTGCCCGGCATTACGACATCAGGCACACTACAAGCATCAATGGAAGTGGTAGAATATTGAAAAAGCTTTCGGCAGATTCCCTTGCATGGTATGCGGGACTTCTGAGGGAATAGCAACCGCCGTCAGGGGGTATAGACTGCCTGCACGCTGCCGATCATATCGCATTCCTTTGAACCGTGACCAAAATATTGCGGCTTTGCCTTTGAGGAAGCCGCTTTTTGATTGACGTCGATCGTTCCCGTATACAGTACGCGGCTTTCCCAGCGAAGCGTACCCTCCACAAAATACCGGTAAACGCCCTGGGGAACAGGATTACCGTCTTCATCTGTGAGATCCCATGTGTAGGATAGTTCCCCGGAGGACGGCGTAGCGCCGGTCACGGCGTCGATATCGCGCGGGCCGTCATACCCGATACCGGATTGCGCCACCCAGTTGGGGAGAGCGTCCTTTCGTTCAAGATACCCGATATCAGCAGTGAATTTTGTTACAAATAAAGTTTTGATATATTCGCCGGACTCGTTTTCGATCCATACGGCAAATTGATTGGTAGCCACCCCATCCTGGCTTGTAAAGGGGAAGGAAATGGTTACGCTGCCGCTTGCCGTGGCAGCCGTGCCTTGCGCGGACGGAAGCGATGGAGCGGCGCATGATACGCAACCCACAGCCGGTAACAATGCCAGTAAAATCAGTAATAGTCTTTTTATGCGGGACATAAAATTGCCGCCTTTCCGGTTCCCGGGACACATGTCCTTGTTTTCGCCCCGATCAATATCCATACTAAAACAATTATATTATAAACGAAACAAAGCGCCGATGAAACCATGAATTTGAGATTTGGCGCTGTCTTCAATTTGTCACACTACACTCACACATGTCGCGTGAAAATAGTACTGGCCTGTCGATGAAAAAACAACAATATGAGATAATAAAATAGCCCGGAAACAAGATGATTTGCAGACCGGAATATCGTTGGTTTTGATCTTGAAAACAGCATGAAACGGGCGTCCAGAGTGATTTTAGAAAATAGAAAATATAGATTTCACACGGCCCCAAATGCTGTGTGGCGAAGATATGAAAGGATGGTTTGGTGACAAAGAACAGAAGAAATTTGATTAGCGTGATATGTGTCTTGCTTTGTATGGTATTAATTGTGTCCGCACCGGTTACGGTGTTTGGAGAACCACTGCATGATACGCAGGCCGAAGTGGCAAATGATAGTGCGGAAACGAACGAACCGCCGCTTGAAAGCGGAAACGGCAGCTCCGGCACGCAGGAACAGGAGGCGATGGAAGAACCGGCAGGAGAACCTGAAGAGCTGCCTGAACCAACACAGAAAGCGGAGCCTGAAGCAAACAGCATTCAGGGCAGCGGCAGCCTGCTTGGGGCGGGCTCGGTTGGCCTTGGGTGGCTGAAAAGCGGAACACTTTCCTCTACGGTAGAGGTAGGCCTTGCCGATTCTTTACAGTTTTCCCTTGTAAGGGACGGCTCGGACGAAGCGGTGGGCTACAAAATTGTAGCGGTTTATTATAACAATGATCCGGGCGAAACAGAATCAGGCTTCCGTGTGGCAAATAGCGGCAAATTTATTGCCGGAAGCCCGGTTGACGGAAATCCATCGCTTGTTTATGACGTGGCTCCGGGAACCGTGAGCGCTGAAACAAGCGTCACGTTTGAGGCGGCTCCCCAAAAGGTATACCCAGACGAAAAGCTGCGCGTGGATGTGAAGCTCTACCGCGTTGTTGATGGGCTGGATGACGAACTGGTTGAAAGTAAAACCGCATATCTGGACGCCTTCTTCAAGTCGGCTGGCCTGAGCAACATGGTTTCCATGAAATCACCGGTCAGCATTACGGAAGGGGCGTCGACAGGTTTATATGAAGCGGGGTTTGCGGTTGTTTCTATGAAAACCGCGGGCGTGGAAACGAACGGCGGCGTGTGGGCAGGCTATTTCGGAGCAAACTATATCGGCTATGACCAGGTTGAAGTAACGCTTGATTTCAGTAAGGTAAGTGTGACTGCCGGCGGGAATACGCACACGTATCTGGAGTGGCAGAACCCTGCGGTATACGGCAGCTACGGTTTTTTGGCGCCGCCGGTCACTTTTTACCGCGACGACCAGGGACTTGATCCTGTGGAGGAGGATAGCCCGGCATTAACTTACACGCAGAGCGGAACGAAAAAGAGCGCTGACTATAACCCGGGATATCACCCCTTTTATTTCAAAACGACGGAGGATTTCAGCGGGGAAAATACATCCATCGATTTTCAGGATATGGAGATACTGCGGACGATGGAGATTAACGGAAAGCGTTATACGTTTGCGCCGGACAAAGGAATGGCTGCGGAATTTACAGATTTCAATGACCGCGGCGTTCCGCTGATTAATGTAAATATACCCTCATCGATGATCATAAAGCCTGTAACAAGCGATGAAGCGAGCGTTGTGATGCGGCGCGCCGTCGCGGACGGATCGGCAGGTTACCTGCAATATAATTCAGCGCAGTATGCGGGCACGGGAGCGAAAACGGAGCATCTTTATTATCAGGAGCTTTTTAAAACGGAGATTATTTTACCCGGTATGAAGGGCGATGTGGAGCTTACGTTTAATATACCGGCAAATACCAAGGTGACGCACCTGCGTATTCCCGGTACAAACGGAAATAACCAGTACGACAGCGTTACGGTCAACGGCGTTACAAAAATGGCTCCGCAAGACAAAAACTACGATACCATTAACGTGCAGGGGCACAACTTTGGGGAACCGCTTATTGTTACGGTCAATGGGATACAGGCAATTAAAAGCGCTTCGGGAAGGCCGGTTGAATATCCGAAAAACCTGCTGCAATTTGCCGGTGTGACCAATGACAATATGGCTGTGGGCAGTACGGCAACCTTTACGCTTGCATCCGCGGTGAACGGGAACGGGGAGCCAGTTAACCTGAAAGGGACGCTTTCTGCAAAGGCTGTGGTGGCGGACGATTATTGGGTGGACGTATATACGGATGGAACGACGCTTGCGTTTGCGCAGCCAAACAGCACCCAGAATCCTGTAAGCTCAATCGAAAAGGGCGAGCAGTTTTACCTGACCATGCAGTTTTATCCGTCGCATTACCCGTATTCCGCAACGCTGCGCTCGGATGGGAATGATCCGCTCAATACGACGCTTTTGCCAAACCCGGTGGTATATTTCCTGCTGCCGGATGGAATGGAGGCAGACCTCGACAATATACAGCTTTTTAAGAACACGACGGGAGGCAGGGGCTTTAAGCTTTTGGGAGACGATCCTGCAAATCTGCAATATACGGCGAAAAGCCTTGGAAAAAACAGCGACGGCAAGGAAGTCATCGAGGTGAAAATCCACGGGGAGTCCGGTGCGGACGTGTGGATAGAGGGCCACTATGCCAGCAGGCTGCGCGTGAGCGTACCAGTCAATATGCCGCCGGAAGCATCGGCAAGTTATATTGAGATGACGGCAAACGACGTGTTTGTCGGCACATGGGGCGACAAGGCGGCGCGCGTCTATATGAGTGGTGCAGGAGGAGCGACAGTCAACACAAGCGGAGTATTGCCTGAGGGAGCGATCCTCAACGGCAGCTATGCAGTGCGTTCCAACAACTCGCGTACAACGTCAATCGACCTGACCGCTTCAAAAAACGCACAGGTATATGCCGCAGTCCGCACAGACGCACAGCGTGACCGGTACCAGTCCTACAACAGCAACGTTGCGGATTCTTTCCCGCAGATAAGGGCAGGCAGCCGCAGCGAGCAATTTTTGGTACAGCTTTATAACGGTATGGGCAGTAACCTTACGGATGCACAGGCATATTTTATCCTGCCCGCAAGGAACAACCATTCTGATGAAAAATGGCGTACAATGCTGACAGGACAGCCGGTATTCACCGCGGGGGCGGGAACCTCTTACGAGGTCTATTACACGACGCAGGAACTGCTGTGGGAGAAATCCGCATGGACGCTCGACGAATTAAAAACGCTTGGAACCTGGACGAAAGTAAACGGGCATATCCCGGACGGAGACCTTGGAAAGGTGACTGCGTTCCGCTATGAGTTCAAAACTCTGGGCGACAAAGAGCAGTTCAGGATGACTGCACAATTTGGCGTGCCGGTGGTCGTGGAGAATACAAAGCCGGAATACGGCTCTACGGCGATTGGACAGATGCTGTTTGATTTTGGCGGCGAAATGAAAGGCGAGCGTGCAAACACTGCCGCAGTCAAGCTGAGAAAGTCAGACGCACCGATTTTAGCCGCACCTGACGGTATGGGTGAAAAGCCCATCGAACAGGAGACAACTGTAGCGATGCTGGAGGAGGGCAATATTCCCGTATGGGATAGCGTGATCGCGTATGACGACTTTACAGAGCTTGCGATCGATTCCGTGAAGGTGGAATTCACCCCGGCAGACGGACAAAAGACGACAGTCGCAGAGTTCAATGGAAGCGGAGACTTCCAAAACAGCGGTTACAATGCGCCGGGTATGGTTCCGGGCCTTGATATCGGCTATGCACAGGGAACCAGAAGCAGCATTGATTTTGGCATCAAGCAGGCGCTCGATTACGTCAATGCCTCAAAAGCAGGTACCTACGTGATTACGTATACGACGCAAAGGGATGGCGACGCGCAGGCGACAAGCGTTACGCGTACGATCCATATCGAACGGCCGGAGAATACGCTTCAAAAGACGGATGCGGAGCTTGAGCTGTTTATGGGAGACGCTTTGCCGGACGGCTTTGCTGGCTGGCAGGAGTACCTGCGCAGTCTTGTTTCCATCACGGACGGAGGTATTGAGGTATCGGGAGCAGACGCCCGCCTCAATGGATTCGATGCAAACGTTCCGGGAACGTATCAAGTAACGTTTACTTACGTGAACAGCTACGATTACAGCGTTACGGCAACGGTCAAAGCCGTAGTCAAATATAAAGGAACGGTCAGCGGAACGGTCAGCTCAAACGGAAAAAACATCGAAGGGGCTGTTCTCTACGCAACCGGACTTGAAACGGGCTCTGCCACCACGGATGAAAACGGCGCTTACCGCTTTGAAATCCGTGCGACGAAGGATGAGCCTGCAAGCAAGGGCTATACGCTCCTGCTCGACCATGCAGCATTGCCGGACGGAGTGAAAAATCCTGACGCTGCGTTTGTTGGAAGCAACGGCACGGGGAATGCGGCCAACCCCAATCCGGTACACGATTTTGTACTTGAGCCGATAAAGATCGCCGTGGAGTTTGATAACGGCGCGGCCTACAGGTCGCATGACATCGGGCTTTACGTAGACGGCGCGCAGATTATGACGCAGCCGGTAGGCGAAGCGGGTAAATACCGTTTCAGCCCTGAAAACGGCGAGGGCTGGTTTGCGGCAGATGCGGGAGATTATCAGGTGAAAGTAAGGCCGGGCGAAGGCATGGCGGACGACATTGAAAATCTGGGCGACGATTTCGGCGCGGACAGCAATGGATTTTCTTCCAATACGCTCACGCTTGCCACAAGCGATATTCACCTGCGGGCACAGGCGCAGCTTCCGGCTGGAGAGGCCGGGGACAACAAGCCGGAAAACCCTGTTAATCCTGGAAATCCTGGAAATCCGGAAAATCCGGAGAAACCGGCAGCGGGAAGCGACGGAACGCAATCTGGGACAGACGACGTGGAAGCAGGAACAGATCATGTACGTCAGCCGGATGAAAAGACAAACAGCGCATCCAAACCGGCGGGGAAAGAAGCGGCTCAGGCGATCGGGGACTCAGAGGTTCCCGCAATCGGAGGCTCTGAAAACAGTATGCCGCTGCACGGCGTAGCGGAAGTACCGACATGGTCGCTTCTGAACCTGATACTGATGATCGCAGGCGCGGCGCTTTCTATCGTTCTTGTGCTCAGGATATTCCTTAAAAAGAGGAAGCAGCAGGAAGAAGACTCGGGAAAGAAGCGCTGGATTTACAAATTGATTGGAATCCTGGCGGGCATCGCCCTTGTGGTACTGTTCCTGGCGACACAGGATATGTCGGCGCTGATGGCATTGCTGGATGCGTGGTCATGGCTGTTTGCAGTACTGCTTGCACTGCAGGCGGTAATGGCGTGGTTTGGACTCAGAAAAAAACAGAAAAACGAAGACAATGCGGTTTGATAATAAACCGATGAAAAGAAAACAACGGCTTTCTTCTGAAAGCCGTTGTTTTTTGTTGCTTTTGCTGCCGGGCGGGCAAACTGGATTGCAGGAGAAAAAGCCGCAGGAATAATTCATTGTATTTACCATTATTTTGCGGATGGGTATGGTATCATAGAAAAGAGGTGTTTATTATGAATGAAACTGCAATGATTTTAACAGGATTTGGAATACTGATCGTACTGTGCATCGTATTGATCGTGCGTCAGGGGAAAAAGACGACGGACGAAACAAAGCTGCGGCTGGAAATTTCGAATCAGTTTCAGATATTGTCCGGTATGATGATGGATATGGTCAATAAAACGGCAAGCGCGAATAACGGGAGCGTAGAGCTTTTGCGGCGCGCCGTGGAGGAAAAACTGGGCGAGATACAGCATTCGGTAGACCAAAAGCTGGATACGACGCTGAAAAGCGGGCTCACAACCTCGTTCCAGCGCGTGAACGAACAGCTCCGCCAGGTTTATCAGAGCATGGGAGAGGTGCGTGCCCTTACCGACGGGATCGGAGATTTGAAGGGCATACTCGCAGGGGTTAAGACGAGGGGCATATGGGGGGAAGTGCAACTGTATAAGCTGCTGTCCGATTTTCTCTCGCCGTCTCAGTTTGAAGAAAATGCACGGATAGAACAGGACAATGCCGTTGAGTTTGCAGTGCGGATGCCGCGTGAAGAGGGCGGGGACGTGCTGCTTCCCATCGACTCAAAATTTCCGATGGACCGTTACGCAAGGGTGCTTGCGCTGAGCGACGCGGGAGATCAACAGGCTCTTGCCGCGGCGCAAAAGGATTTCGTGCAGGCGGTACTCGCAGAAGCCAAAAAAATCAGCGATAAATATATCCATCCGCCAAAAACAACAGACTTTGCAATTATGTTCCTGCCATCCGAGGGGCTGTACTCAGAGATCATTCGTCTGGGGCTTGTGGATAAGCTGCAAACTAAATACCGTGTGATGATCACCGGGCCGACTACGCTGAGCGCTTTTTTGACCAGCCTGCAGACCGGCTTTCGTACGCTGTCCATCAAGCAGCATTCCGCAGCCATTATCGACATGCTGGGTGGAATAAAAACCGAATTTGAAACCTTTGCGGCAATGATACAAAAGACGCAAAACTCACTCAATGCTGCGCAAAACCATCTGGAGACCGTACAAAAACGGTCCATCCGTATCCAAACCAAACTTTCGGATGTGGATGGCCTTGAATTATAAGAAAAATTGTCTTAAATTATAAGAAAAAAGGATTGTATCTTTGATTAAAATTTGATAAAATATTATGGTGCCGGAGAAGGCATCATATATCTGGGTGTGGCGCAGTTTGGTAGCGTGCTTGAATGGGGTTCAAGAGGTCGCAGGTTCAATTCCTGTCACCCAGACCATACTGATCGGCGGTAGCAGTTCTGAACATTTTTATTTGGATAGTGGAATTGTTACCGTTTTTTGATACAGTAAACAGGTTTTTTTATATGCTTTCGGCAACTCCGCAAAGGGTGCGTTATTTCCGGTTTTATTGGGAATTCAGGCTGTTTGGGAGTTGACATTATATTCACAAAGTTAGATAATAAAAAGACTACAATATTTTATTAAGCTATTAGGAAAGCGAGGGTGTAATAATGGCAAATATTGATTTAAGTAAGTATGGAATTACAGGCGTGAAGGAGATTGTTCGCAATCCTTCATATGAGATGCTATTCGAAGAAGAGACGAAACCGGGCCTGGAGGGTTTTGAAAAGGGCCAGGAAAGCGAGCTCGGCGCGGTAAACGTTATGACCGGTATCTATACTGGGCGTTCACCGAAAGACAAATTTATTGTCATGGATGAGAATTCAAAGGACACTGTATGGTGGACCTCTGATGAGCAGCCCAACGACAATCGCCCGCTCAGTGAGGAAGCATGGAAAACAGCAAGAGAAATTGCTATGGAAGAGCTTTCAGGCAAAAGGCTGTTTGTGGTAGACGCATTCTGCGGCGCCAATGCGGATACCCGTATGTCAATCCGTTTTATTATGGAGGTTGCATGGCAGGCGCATTTCGTTACGAATATGTTTATTACGCCTTCGGCAGAAGAATTGGAAAATTTCGAGCCGGACTTTATTGTATATAACGCTTCCAAGGCAAAGGTAGATAACTACAAAGAGCTGGGCCTGAATTCTGAAACAGGCATACTGTTCAACCTTACCAGCCGCGAGCAGGTTATTTTGAATTCATGGTATGGCGGCGAGATGAAGAAGGGCATGTTCTCCATGATGAATTACTATCTGCCGCTTAAGGGCATTGCTTCGATGCACTGCTCGGCAAACACCGATTTGAATGGTGAGAATACCGCAATCTTCTTCGGACTTTCCGGTACAGGCAAGACCACGTTGTCCACGGATCCGAAGCGCCTTCTGATCGGAGACGACGAGCACGGCTGGGATGATAAGGGCGTCTTTAACTTTGAAGGCGGCTGCTACGCAAAGGTGATTGATCTGGACAAAGAATCTGAACCGGACATCTACAATGCAATCAAACGCGATGCGCTTCTGGAGAACGTTACGCTTGACGCAAACGGCAAGATCGATTTCACAGATAAGAGCGTGACGGAAAATACGCGCGTGTCCTATCCGATCGACCACATCAAAAACATTGTAAAACCTGTTTCTGCGGCTCCGGCGGCAAAGGATATCATTTTCCTGTCGGCAGATGCGTTCGGCGTTCTTCCTCCCGTATCGATCCTGACTCCGGAACAAATGCAGTATTACTTCCTGTCCGGGTTCACGGCGAAACTTGCCGGTACGGAGCGTGGAATCACAGAACCGACGCCGACCTTCTCGGCCTGCTTCGGCAAGGCATTTCTGGAGCTGCATCCGACAAAGTATGCGGAAGAACTTGTTAAGAGGGCAAAACAGAACAATTCAAAGGCATACCTTGTTAACACTGGCTGGAATGGCTCAGGAAAACGTATCTCCATCCGCGATACCCGTGGCATCATTGATGCGATCCTGAACGGCTCTATTGCAAAGGCGCCGACGAAAAAGCTGCCTTACTTTAACGTTGAGATTCCAACAGAGCTTCCGGGCGTAGATACGAACATTCTTGATCCGCGCGACACCTACGCAGATGCTGCCGAGTGGGAAGCAAAAGCAAAAGATCTGGCACAGCGCTTTATCAAGAACTTTGCAAAATATGAGGGAAATGAAGCAGGAAAAGCACTTGTTTCCGCTGGCCCCCAATTATAAGATTAAAACAAAAAAACATATCGCAATTTAGCGGTATGTTTTTTTGTTGCTTTAAAAACACTGCCCGTAGTAATGGCACAAGGCCAAGACGGGCGCTGTAAGCAGGTACCGGTATTGGCCTGAGAACCAAAAGGCAAACTATGCGTATGCCTGTGGTTATGTTAAAATGATATTGACATCAGGGGTTGCTGTGAAAAGAATGCGGGTAAGGGAGCAATAGATGAGAAAAGACAGTTTTGAAATTGAAGGCAAACGATACGTTACAACCAAAGTAATGGCCGGGTTTTGGGACGTTAAGCAGGGGACGGTTGCGGATTATTGCAAAAACGGGCTCGTGAGCGGAGCATTTAAAGATTCGAGCAACCGCTGGATGATTCCGAACGACGCGAGGAAACCGCCGGATAAAAATGCTCTTGCACAGATTTTATGGCTCGTACTGCAGTTGAAAAATAATCCCGCGCAAACAGCGGATTTTACCGGAACAGGAGTAAGGGCGGAAAACGTTCTGGAGTTGTTCCGTTATCTGGAAAGATTATCGATGGTAAATCCGGGCTTTGAAAAGTACGATGCTGATGAAATTCCTTACAAAGTCTCCCTGACGCAAAAGGGAATGGATTTTGCGCGTATGGCTTCCGGCAAACAAAGCAGCGTGAAAGCAAAGGATATTTTGCAGCTCATAACGGCGTTTGCCAAACTGGCAGGCGATATTGCCGGGAAACTGTCATAAACCGAAAAGCGGAGTTTGCGTGAAACCCGGATATTAAAAAAGGCAGGAACATACAGGCGCCCCTTGCATTTTTGGTACCTCCTGATTGAACTTCTTATATTTATGATCGAAAAAACAGTATCAAACCAGTATCGGACAAAAAAGTCCGACTATTTGAGTTGCCCAAGGAGGAGTAGTATGCCGGTTTATAAGGATAAGCAGCAAAATACATGGTATTGTAAATTTTATTATACAGACTGGAACGGAGTCAAAAAGCAGAAGATGAAACGCGGCTTTATGAGGCAAAAGGATGCGCGCAGCTGGGAGCGGGCCTATTTCGACAAGCTGCAAAAATCACCGCAAATGACCTTTTCTTCCCTGACTGAGCTTTATTTGTCGGATATGAAAAACCGGTTGAAGCATTCCACAATGGAAAACAAGCGCCTGCTTGCAAGGACAAAGCTGTTGCCCTATCTTGGAGATATGCCCATCGGCGAGATCAAGCCAACGACCATCAGGCACTGGCAGAATGAACTGATCAAAAAAGGCTACGCGGCGACATACCTCAAGACGATCAATAACCAGCTTTCCGCGATTCTTAATTATGCGGTGAATTATTACGGACTCAGGGAAAACCCGTGCAGGCGGGCCGGAAGCATTGGAAGAAAAAGCGCGGACGCTATGAAATTCTGGACGAAGGATGAGTTTCTTGCGTTTAACAGCTTTTTTGAAAACGATAGCAGGACGCATCTGGCGTTTGCGCTTTTGTATTGGACGGGAATGCGTGTCGGAGAGCTTACCGCACTCACTGCAAAGGATGTGAAGGACGGGTATATCGACGTCAATAAAACATACCAGAGGCTGAACAAAAAGGACGTGGTCACCGAGCCTAAAACACCGAAAAGCAAACGGATGATTGCAATTCCGGATTTTTTGGAAGAAGAACTGAAACAATATATGGGCAGGCTTGAAAAACCGGTGCAAAAGGAATGGCTGTTTGCATTTACAAAATACTACCTGTATCATAAAATGGACATCGGATGCAGGGAGTCGGGAATCAAAAAAATCAGAATTCACGATCTTCGGCACTCGCACGCGTCTCTTTTGATCGAACTTGGATGCTCGCCGGTTTTGATCGCCGAACGTCTCGGCCATGAGGACATCAGGACAACGCTCAATACCTATGCGCATCTCTATCCGAACAAGCAGAGCGAAATCACAAAAAAGCTCGAATTATTAGTATCATAGCAGTATCAAAAAACAGAAAGAAGCTGAAAAAACGCATTTTAAATGTGATTTTTCAGCTTCTTTTACTATTCCTTTACAATAGAATTAATTTATGCCTCCTTCTATCCAAATGATAGAATTTTTTTGTTTTTGATTTTTTATGATGCGAATAAAACGAAGAATGCCTGATAAAATAATTAATTCGATTTAACAACGGTTAAAAAAATAAACAGAGTAATAAACTTCAACAATTCATATAGTTTTTATCATAAAAGCGTGGAAACTAAGCATGATTTAGAGTTAATTATGCTTTTCATTAAGTTGGATTTAATATAACACAGCAGTAATACAATGTCAATAGATAATTTTAACGATTTAATAAAATTATTTTGGGATATATTGGAAAATATAGATAATAAGAAACACAATAATCATTTTAAGTAGAAATATCTGCTAAATCTATTTAGCGGATATTTTGCCTTTTGGGGGAAATCCGGCACCATTCCGGGATAAATTTCGTTAAATTTCAGCAACCGTGGTAAAGGAGTAGTGGGGAATGGATTTGCAAAACAGCAACAAAGCATGGACGGTTGTGAAAAAGCAGGGAATCATATTTGCACTGATTATTATTGTGCTGATATTTTCCTTTGCGGCAAAAGAATTTTTTACAGCCGACAACATCATTTTGATCCTGCGGCAGATTTCGATTGTGGGGATCATGGCGTGCGGAATGACCTATGTAATCATCGGGGGAGGAAATTTTGATTTATCGGTCGGCTCGCTTCTTTCGCTGACCTGCGTTCTGGCCATCAGCCTGCACGATACGTTTGGCCCGGTTCCCGCGATGCTGATTGCCGTTGCGGCAGGGCTCGCGAGTGGAATTGTGTCCGGATGGCTGGTAGGGTATTTAAGGCTCAATTCCATGATTGTTACGCTTGGTATGATGGGTATCCTGCAGGCGGTTGTATTGATTTATTCCGGAGGGAAGTACAGCTCGCTCAGCAACCCGGACGCTACATGGTTTTCCATGCTGGGAAAAGGCAGCCTTGGGGGAATCCCCGTGCCAATTATCATCTATGCGGGCTGCATCATTATTTTTGAAATAGTCCTGAAAAAGACGGTCTTTGGCAGGCAGCTTATGGCTGTGGGCGGGAACAGCACCGCCTGCCGCTTTACGGGGATCAATGACAAAAAGATTGTTATGATGACTTTCGTGTTATCCGGGCTGATGACTGCGGTTGCAGGAGTAATTTTGGGCGCAAGGGTTGGAGCAGCACAAAGTACGATTGGCGAGGGTTATGAATTTGACGTAATCACAGGCGTAATCCTTGGGGGGACGAGTCTTTTGGGCGGCAGCGGCAGCGTTGCGAAAACCTTTATCGGAGTGCTGATCATGGGCGTTTTGAAAAATGGATTTGTTATGATCGGATTTCCATATTACACACAGTGGATCGCCCAGTGGGTAATTATCATTCTGGTGGTATGGATTGATATCGCAACCAAAAGAAAGAAGGTGCTGGTATGAGTATGGCGTCGGTAAAGCAGTTTGCAAAAAGAAATACAATCCTGCCGATCATTGCGGTTTTTATCATTGCTTTCTCTATTTTTGTAAACGGATTCTTTAACGGGAACAATTTTGTCAATATTATCGAACAGAATTCTGCGGAAGGCATCATGGTGATAGGGATGACATTCCTGATTATCAACGGCTATTTTGACCTTTCGGTTGGAACGCTTATGGGGCTTTGCGCTTCGCTCGCGGTTGGACTGCAGCCGCTTGGCGTACTGCCGGCTGTGCTGATCGCTCTGCTGGTTGGTTTTGCGGTCGGCATGATCAACGGGCTTTTGGTGGCAAAGGTGGGCATTAACGCCTTTGTCGTAACGCTTGCCTCCATGCTCGGCGTAAGAGGCTTCCTGTACCTTTATACCCAGGAGCAGGCGATTGTGGGGATCAGCGACGCGTTTGGCGATTTTGGCTCCGGGAATTTTCTTGGAATTCCCAACCTGATTATTGTTTTCGCAGTACTTCTGGTAATCGCCCAGCTTGTGCTGCGGTATACAAAACATGGGAGGAACACCTATGCAACCGGCGGAAATGAAAACTCTGCTTCAAATGCGGGCATCAATACGCAAAAGACGACGATTATCAATTTTGTAATCTGCTCGCTTTGCGCTGCTGCGGCAGGCATTCTGTATGCGTCTAAAATGAACGCCGCAACGCCTACGCTCGGATGGCCGGACACCAACGTTATGGTTATCGCGGCGGTTGTACTGGGCGGAACGAAGCTGGTCGGCGGATATGGAAACATGTGGTTTTCGCTTGGCGGGGTGATGACGATCGGAATCATTGAAAACGCCATGAACCTGCTCAATGTCCAGTCTTACTACAATACGCTGATTACTGGTGTAATCCTGATCGCGGTGCTGTATCTGGATAAGATACTAAAGCCCAATACTGCTTAATTTTGCTTTGCCGGTATAAAACCGGTAAGGAATAAAAAATAAAAGGAGGGAGAACATGAAAAATTTGAAAAGGCTCGCTTTGGTGATTGCAATCGTTATGCTGATGGGGGTATTTGCAGCCTGCGCAGAAAGCCCCGAGGCGCAGGGCAGTACGGCTGCAAATACGGCGGAGGCAAGCGCTACGGTGCAGGAGGGCGAAAGCAGTGCGGGATCGTACAAAATCGGAAGCACTGCAAACAACGTCGGAACAGATGCGTACCAGACGCAGCACGACAAAACTTTGCGGGAATACGCAGCGGAAAAAGGCGTTGACCTTGTGCAGCTTGACGCAACAGGCGACGTAACCAAGCAGATCAACCAGGTGGACGACCTGATCCAGCAGGGCTGCGACGTAATTATTATTTGGCCGGTAAATGGCAAGGCGCTCGTGCCTGCAGCCAAAAAGGCGAGCGAGGCGGGCATTCCGGTAGTCATTGCCAATTCCAACATTGACGAATCCGGCTACGACTACATCAAGTGTTTCGTCGGGCCGGATAATGTGAAGGAAGGCGAGCTTGCCGGTGAAATGATGATGGAGGCGTTCCCGGACGGGGCAAAAATTGTAGAAATTACAGGACTGCCCGGATACACCACCGCCACGGAACGTTCGGAAGGATTCAGGAGTAAAATCGAGGGCAGCAATATTGAGATTGCGGATTCACAGCCGGGAGACTGGAACAGGGAAAAGGCACAGCAGCAGATGGAAAATTTCCTGCTGAAGTTCAGCGATATCGACGCGGTGTATTGCGCGGACGACAATATGGCGATTGGTGCGATCAACGCGATTAAAGAAGCGGGCAGAATGGATCAGATCAAAGTAATCAGCTGTTGTTTCTTCGGAGACGACGAAGCGAAGGGGTATCTTGAAAGCGGAGAAATTGCAGGCTCAGTCCTGCAGTCGCCTATGACCGATGCAAAAACAACGCTGGACGTTGCTTTGCAGGTAGCGGCAGGGGAGGAAGTCGAGTTTTTCAGCTATATCGACACGCCAAAGGTAACGCCGGAAACGATCGGAACGATCGATCTCCCGGCATGGTAAGAAACTGAAACAGGGCAAAAGCCGCCGGACGCGTTCCGGCGGCGCTGCCTGAATGAATTGGCATATAAACGGCAAGAGCCGGATGATAATAGATCGATAAGAAACCGGAGGAAATGGATATGAGCGAGAATACAGGAAATGGTTATGTGCTCGAAATGAACGACATCAGCAAAACGTTTCCGGGCGTTAAGGCATTGAGCCACGCCCGCCTGAACTTAAAATATGGCGAAGTACTGGCGCTCTGCGGGGAAAACGGAGCGGGGAAGTCAACGCTTATGAAGGTGCTTTCCGGCGTGCACCAGGCAGATGCGGATTCCGGAGAAATATTATATCAGGGTAAGCCGGTTCGTTACAGGAACCCAATGGAGGCAAAAGAGGACGGAATAATCCTGATATTCCAGGAGCTGTCGCTTGTGATGGACCTTTCCGTGGCAGAAAATATTTATCTGGGAAGCCTGCCGATGAAGCATGGCGTTGTAGACTGGAAAAAACTCAATACGGATGCGAAAACCGTACTGGAAAAGCTTGGATGCGAGGTGGATCCGAAAGCACCCGTAGCGGCACTGCCGATTGCCCAGCAACAGCTCGTAGAGATCGCGCGCGGAATTGCACTTGGGGCAAAAGTACTGATTCTTGACGAACCAACCTCATCGCTTACGGAAAAAGAAAAGGATTCGTTGTTCGAGAATATCAACAGCCTGAAAGCGCAGGGTGTTGGAATCGTCTATATTACCCACAAAATGGACGAGGTATTTGAAATCAGCGACCGGGTGCTTGTATTCCGGGACGGACAGCCTACGGGCGAGTTTAATACGAAAGATATTACGCTCGAGGATATCGTGCAAAGCATGATCGGGCGTACGCTTGACGATTATTTTCATAAAAGCCACGCTGTGCCGGGCGATGAAGTGATCCGTGTGGAAAAGCTTTGCCTGAAAGGCGTATATCAGGACATCTCCTTTCATGTTCGCAAAGGTGAAATCGTTGGATTATACGGACTTGTGGGAGCGGGCCGTACAGAAATTGTAGAAACGATTTTTGGCATACGCAGGCCGGATTCAGGCGAGATTTACCTCAATGGAAAACAGGTGAAGATCAGGAACAGTGTCGACGCGGTACAAAAGCACCGCATTGGTTTTGTACCGGAGAACCGCAAGGAAGAAGGACTCGTCCTCGATATGACATGCAGGGAAAACATCAGTATGGCAAAGCTTCCGTGGATTCGCAGGCACGGCTTTATCGATAACCAGAAAACGAAGGAAATTTACAATGAGTATCAACAAAAAATGAGCATAAGCTCCCCAAGCCCGGAGCAAAAGGTGGTCAACCTCTCCGGCGGCAACCAGCAAAAAATCGTAATCGCCAAATGGATGAGCATTTCACCGCAGCTGTTGATTCTCGATGAACCAACAAGGGGTATCGACGTCGGATCGAAGGCAGAGATACACAAGCTGATTGCGGAGCTGGCGGAGTCGGGGATCGCCGTGATTGTCATTTCGTCGGAGATGCCCGAGGTTATGGGCATCAGCAACCGGTTGATCGCGATCACACAAGGAGAGATCACTGCGGAATTCACGGGTGACGAGATTACAGAGGAAAACCTGATCAAGGCGATCACAATTACAGGCACAAAAGCGGTATGACGGAGGAAAAGGACATGAAACGATTTCAATTCGGGTTATGCGAATGGGCGCTTGAAGCCCGCGGGGCGGCGCTGTGCAAAATCGTATCCGAAGCAGGCCTTGAAGCGATCCAGCTTGGGATTGGAAAAGAGGCCTTGCGCGGGCAGGGCCTGCTTTGCAGGGAGCTTCAGGACGAATATATGGAAGCCGCGGAAAAATACGGACTGACGTTTACGTCGATTTCCATGACGGTGCTGGACCATATCAGTATGTGCGATCAAAATGATCCGGCTTCGCGCGAAAAAGCGATGGAACTCATTTTTGAAGGGATACGTATTGCCAAGCGCATGGGTATGCCCATGCTGATGTGCCCGTCCTTCAACAAAAGCGAGATCAGCGGAAAAAGCGCCTTTGAGATGACGGTGGAAAATTACAGAAAAATTTGCCGGGAGGCCGCGGCGCAGGGCCTTATGGTGACCACCGAAAACAATATGGGCGCGGAGGATATGCTTTCGCTGGTCAGGCTGGTGAACGCGGACAATTTCGGGATCTATTTCGACTCGCAGAACCATTACCTGAAATACAAGCTGTCCACGCCGGATTTATTTGAGATGCTCAAGGACGAGGTCTATGAAATCCATGTGAAGGACGGCAGGGGGAACGATCTGAGCGGAGCGCTTCTCGGAACGGGCGACACGGAGTTTTTCAAAACTGCGGAGAAAATTGTGAAGAGCAGCTATCGTGGATTTATTGTGATCGAAAATTATTATACGCAGCCACCCTTATCAACAAAAGGAAATTCACCCAAGCGGCTTCTTGCACAGGACGTAGAAACGCTGAAAAAAGCATTTGTATAAAAGCAGAAAGACTGGAAGCTTTATGGATAAAAACGTGGATGGCAAAAAAAGAATTACGATCAAAGACGTGGCGATGAAGGCAGGGGTAACGTCCGCCGTGGTGTCGCGCGTGTTCAATAAAGATAAAACGCTTAACATCAGGGAGGAAACGCGGCGCGCGGTAGACCAGGCCATTTTGGAATTGAATTACGCCCCAAACTCGGTTGCGAGAAGCCTGCGTATGCACTCCAGTAATATGATAGGCGTTGTGATCGCTGATGTTATGAATCCGTTTTTTACAGAGATCGTCAAAGGTATTCAGCTGGCAGCGCGTGAGGCGGGGTACGGAATCGTCCTGTGCGATACGGGAGATAATCCGGAGGAAGAAAAAGAGTATATACGAATCCTGCAATCACAGTTTGTGGAAGGTATTATCCTTGGATCAAGCTACGTTGAGGACGATGTGGTCAGGGTATTTGAAAAAAGCGATATCAAATATGTCATGGTGAACCGCGCCTCGGCGAACGCCAGCGCGCCTTATGTTCGCACGAACGATATAGGCGGAATGATGGATATGGTAGAGCATCTGGTGCAGATGGGGCACACAAAGATCGCCCACCTTTCCGGGCCGCTCTTTGTGGATACGGCAATCAGGAGGCTGGAAGGCTACCGCAAGGGACTGAAAAAAGCAGGAATCGAATACAATTCCGGATATGTGCTTGAAACAAAATATGACGAGGAGTCGGGCTACCGTGCATGCAAGGAGCTGCTGAAGCTGGAGGAAAGGCCCACGGCAATCTGTGCGGGCAACGATATGGTGGCGATCGGCGCGATGAGGGCAATTAAAAGCGAGGGGCTCT
Source organism: Christensenella sp. KGMB01412 (assembly GCF_055522415.1). Lineage (NCBI taxonomy): Bacteria > Bacillati > Bacillota > Clostridia > Christensenellales > Christensenellaceae > Christensenella > Christensenella sp. KGMB01412. Next base: position 71,150 of record NZ_JBVFVW010000010.1, read on the forward strand.
CAATCCCGGAGGATATTTCGGTGGCGGGATATAACGATATTTGGGTGGCGCCGCTGCTTGCACCCTCCCTTACGACCATGAATACGCCATTGCTTGAAATGGGAGGGATTACGTTCAGGATGTTGCGGGATTTGATTAAGGGAGAACTGGACGTACAAAAGAAAATAACCCTTGAGCCGGAGCTGGTCGTGCGGGAATCCACAGGCCCCGTCCGGGAAAAATGACAGGAATATAACAATGACAGGGAACTAAAAAATACGGCAGCGGCATGCTGCCAAAAATCAAAAATAAAGAAAGTAAAAAGGAGGCAAAAAGATGAGTGAATTCAGGAGCGTGGAAGGCAAGGTAGCAATCGTAACAGGAGCGGCGCGGGGAATGGGCCGGGGCTGCGCGGAGGCAATGGCAGCGGAAGGCGTACATGTGGTAATCGCAGACCTGCTGCCGGAGGTACACGAGACATGGAAGGAAATCAAGGAGCAGTTTCCGGGAAACGAGGGGTACGGCGTGCAGCTTGACGTGTCGGATGAAGAAGCGGTAAAGGAAATGGTGGAAGGCGTAGTAAAGAAATTTGGCAGGCTGGATATCATCTACAACAACGCGGGGATGCACGCGGGAGCGGCGCATGTAGCGGATACGGACATGAAGGACGTTGACCGTGTGCTGGCTGTGAACTTCAAGGGGATATTCCACGGGTGCAAATATGCGGCGCGGCAGATGAGGAAACAGGGCTATGGGACGATCGTGAACACGGGCTCGTTCTTTGGAAAGGTGGGGCACGCGGGGAGCGCGACCTACGGAGCGTCAAAAGGAGCGGTGCACACGATGACGCAGGCGCTGGCGCTTGAAATGGCGCCGTACCATGTGAATGTGAACGCACTGTGCCCGGGGCTTGCCGCGACGGAAATGCACTGGGGGTTCATGCGCGAGGAAGCGCAGGAACGTGGAATGACGTTCGACGAGCTGAAGGAAGAGGAGCTTGACACGATCCCGCTGCACCGTTATGGATACGGGAAGGATTATGCAGGGGCAATTATGTGGCTGGCGTCGGAATCGGGCTCGTATGTGACGGGGCAGCTGATTAACATCAACGGCGGGATCGACTTTACCTGATCCGGCGCAGAAAAGG
>NZ_JBVFVW010000011.1:0-66743 GCF_055522415.1 Christensenella sp. KGMB01412
TCCTCCCGAAAAATCATTTTGTTGAATGAGGTTTTTTCCTCAAATTTACTTTCAACGAATCATAATACGCTATAGTATAATATTTTAAGGTTTTCCGCGGCGTTTGTCAAGCATAACAACCGCTCAAAAACCTCTTATTCAGCGGGTGCATTCCCCGGATCGGTCACCGGATCGGTCGTCTCCTCAGGCGGAGCCGAAGGCTCTGTGGACGGCTGCGCAGAAGGCTGCGGATTGTTGGCCTCTTCCTCCTTGGCCTTAAGCTCAGCTGCCTGCGCTTTCACTTCCTCGATTGACGTTCCGTCCGCAGGGATTGGTATCCCGCTGCCAAGCTCCACTACCGGCGCACTCGCGTTGTAGGTGGAGGTCGTCACCTTGAACTTGTCGCCGATCTTCTGATCTGTCTCTTTATCGTACTTCTGGCCCCATATCTGGTATTTCTCACCCTGCTGTCCGACCTTTGTGCGCTGTATGCCGTACTTATCCAGTTCAGAGTTCGTCACATATTTAACGGCCGGTAAATCCTGCTTTTCGATCAGCTCACTCTCGAATTTCAGGTAATAGTCGCGTTCCACCGTGCCATAAATATCCACCGTAACCTTCATATCCGGGATATTACAGGTCACGATCATGACCATATCGTCCTCATATGGGTTCTTTACCTTGAAATCCGGTCCGCCGGTGGAGATCGTCGCGTCCATGCCCGGATCCACATATCCTGCCATAATGCTGTGCGGCAGCCTTGCCACGATATCCATTTCCGCGCGCAGAGCAGCATTATAGAAGGTGGAGGAAACCTGGCAGATTCCGCCGCCCGCCTGATCAGTATAGGTGCCGTTCTCAATTCCCGGCGCAAGCGCCCATCCAAGTTCTACCGTGCGGTCTCCCACATAATCGTTGACCGAGAAGGTCTCTCCCGGTTTGAATACCGCGCCATTGAGTTTGTCGCTGATCATCCAGATGTTAAACTTCCTGCCCTTGGAAGAGCTTGAACCAATTTTGGTGGTATAGCTTCCCATTTTTACCATTTCCTTGGGATTGGAAGAACCCTGCGCCTGCACCACTTCTACCGTAGCTTCAAAGGGCGCAAATTGCTTTGTTTCTATTTCATTTTTGACGGCGGACTTGATGCTTTCCACATCTACCTTCCAGCCGTCCTTTGCTTCCTGCGTTACAAGCGTACCGCCCGTAGTGAGCGCGTCCTCGTCTTTTTGTTTTTCCACGACAAAGGATGCTTCCACAGCTTCCTCGCCCCATTCCGCTCCATCGCGTTCCAAAAGGGATGCAAGCTTTGTTTCATCATAAGCATAGTCAATCGGCCAGTTCTTCGCCTCAACTTTGCCAAACTGCAAATCCCAGCGCGTACCTTCACGCCCGTAAAGCATCGCCTCCCGCAAAGGCGTTTCGTAGTCCACCGAGGCGCCCACTTCTGAAAGCGAATAGGAGTAAGGCTGATCTTTTACAGTAAACTCGATTTTGTTGTCGTTCATCATACTGTCGGCAACCGCTTTTACCTTTTCCTCACCCTGCTGGTATGTGAGCCCGCCAAGCGGCACATCGGCTACCGATACCCCCTCGACAAACGTACCTGTTTCAAACAGCTCTTTTTGCTTTTCGTCCGTTAATTTCACTTCGGAAAACATATATACGCAAAATAAAATTACGATAACTGCAGCCGCAATCGCCGCCGCAAATATCGCAATTCTTTTTGGGTTAACCACACGCGTCGTCGTTATATGGCCTCTTGCCGGCCTGTACTTTCTCATAGTCTCTTTTCTCTCCTACGCTGCTGTTTTCAGCTTGAATTATTCACTATCTATGATAGCTTATCGCCTTATGAATGTAAACACAACTTTCATTTATTCAAACAATTTTCATATTTAAATTGCATTAAAAAAGGCCCGCGCGATAAACACGCCGGGCCTCTTGTTTTTTATGCCGCTTCCCCCTCCGCAGGCGCCTCAGGCGTTGGCGTCTCTACCGGAGCCGGCGTTGGATCTGGTTGTGGTACCGGAGTTGGCGCCTCCGGTGTTGGCGTCTCTACCGGAGCCGGCGTTGCCGCCGGTGCGGTTCCGACATATACAATCGCCGGGAATGCCGCATAGGTTTCCGTCGAGAACTTCTCCTTCTTCACTTCGTTGCCATCCGCGTCGTACCAGTGCTTATACACTTCATAAACCCTGCGCGGATGCTGATCCTGCTTCACCCTGCGCTGTCCTTCCGCCATGGATGGATCCTGAATGACCTTCTCGCCTCCGCTGTAGGACTCGCTGATTTTTACCGAGGTAAAATCTCGCGTGAGGCCGTCCTCAAATTTCGGCCCATAAATCGAAACCTCTATCGTTCGCGCGCTGCCGTCGCATGTCGCTACAATATAGATCGGAATATCATAATTGTTCTGTATTTTGAAGTCCGGCGCGCCGGTTGAGATCGTCGCATCGAGCCCCCCGTCCACATAGGTAAGCGGCCACGAGTGATGCGTGCGGTCCACAACTTTTACCTCTGCCCGCAGGATCGAACCATAGAGCGTTGAGGAAACCTGGCAGATTCCGCCGCCTGCTTCTTCCTGGTATTCGCCGTTGCTGATGCCCGGCGCTCCCTTCCAGCCGCGGGAATATGTCCTCGGGCCCGCCTCTTCGTTGATCGACCAGGTTTCGCCCGGTTCAATCTTTACGCCGTTGATAATATCCGCCATTTTCCAGATATTATAACGCCTGCCCTCGGCAGAGCTGCCATATTCCGTCTTGAAGGTTCCAAGCATCGTATATCGGTCCTCAAGCTGCGCCTTTGTCAGCTTTGGCTGCGTCACCTGCGTTTCTGCTACCACCGTTTCAAAATTATTCTGCCCAAGCTGCGTGAAAATCGTTTCTGCAAGAGCCTCGTCGTCTACCTCTTTGCCCACGACCTCGTCTGTCAGGGTAATTTTGGAATTTGTGGTCATGGAGCCTTCGTCGGATATCTTCTCAAAATTAACGCCTGCATCCTGCGCGGGTACGTTGATTTTATCATCGTTTGCCTTGAGCGATTCAAGGATCACCGACTGATCGTAGGTAACGGGCATTTCTATTTCCACGCCCTTTTGCTTTGCGTCGTTAATTGCGCTCATGCGCTGCGCGAAATTACCCTCACGCCCGTACAATAGCGCCTTTTGCAGCGCCTGGTCAACGTCCGCCTTTGCACCCAGTTGATCTGCGGTAAGGCTGAAGGTATCTTCATCCACCTTGTAATCAATCGAAATTTCCTTTAAGGATTCGTCCGCTTTTTCTTCCACCAAAGGGCGCGCTTCATCAAGCGTCATACCCGAAAGGTCTACGCCTGCCAGCCTCACGCCGTCATAAAACGTTCCGTTGTCCAGTATTTCCTGAAGATTGTCTCCCGCGAGTGTATTCTTAGGCCCAAGGAACAAATATCCCATTACGCCCGCAGCCGCAATAACGATTACAAGCACCGTCACAAGGACGATTTTTTTCGTGCTCCATTTTTTCCGTTCCTTTTTCCCGGTTTGGCCTTCCATCTTATTTTTGCCAAAGGTTCCCTGCGAAGCTTCGCTGCCCGCGGCACCCATTGCCGCATCTGTCTGCATTGCCGGTTCTTCTGCCGATGGTTCCTCCTCCGGCAGCTCATCTATTGGCGTTTCCTGCGGTACGCTCTGCTGCGTATCGGCCTCTTCCGGCGCGGACTGCGCTGCCGGCTCGTCTGCGGGCGCTTCTTCTGCAGGCGGCTGTGCCTGCATTTCGTTTTCAGGCATAGACGGCTCTTCGCCTATTTTTCTTGCCGTATGTTCTGTGTTCTTTTCTTCCCGGTTGTTTGCATCAAAATCGTTGGGCATTTGCTCTTTTTCCTCTCAATATCCTTCTACTGCGCAGTGCGCAAACGAGATTCCTCCCGCTTATCACAAAGTAGTTATTCCGCAGAACCTGCGGTTACATAAAACTGGCGGGAACGCGGCCCGTCAAATTCACAAAAATAAATTCCCTGCCAGACGCCGAGGCACAGATCCCCGTTTTTTACAGGGACGCTGACGCTGTTTCCCACCAGAATCGATTTCAAATGGGCGGGGGAATTTCCCTCGGCATGCCGGTAGTCAATATCCGGCGTAATTGCGTCAAGCGCGCGGATCATATCCGCACACACGTCGGGATCCGCATTTTCAGTGATCGTAATACCTGCGGTGGTATGCGGGCAATGCACGATCACAATGCCATTCGTTACGCCGCTCTTAATCACTTCCTCACGCACGCTGCGGGTAATATTGATAAAAGCCTCTTTTTTGTAGGTTTCCAAATCAAAAACTCTCATAGTGCCGTTCCTCTTATTTACTTACTTTCAATTTATATGACAACACATACAGGCTGTCCGAAAGATGCACGTTTTCCACAGCAACGCCGCGTCTTACCGCAACGTCTGTCGGGGCAAAATTCCAGATTGCCTTGATTCCAAAGCTCACAAGCAGATCCGCCGATTGCTGGGCATATTCCTTTGGCGTGCAGATAATCGCAATGTCGATATCCCCGTCCTTCAAATAGGTGTCAAGGCCCGCAATACTCTGCACCTTGCGTCCCTGTATATCCGTTCCGATCTTTGACGGATCGTTATCGAAAATGTCGATTACGTTAAAGCCTTCCAGCATAAAGTTTTTATAACCCATCAACGCCTGACCGATGCGTCCCGCCCCTACGATGATTACATTATAACGCTTATCCAGCCCCAAAATGCGCGCAATCTCTTTTTTCAGTTTTTGTACGCTGTAACCGTATCCTTGTTGTCCAAACCCTCCAAAGCAGTTGAGGTCGCGCCTGATCTGCGAAGCGTTAAGCCCCATTTCCAGACTCATCTGAGAGGAGGATATTTTATCCATCCCCTTGCCTTCCAGCTCTTCCAGATACCTGTAATATCTGGGCAGCCTGCGAATGACCGCCGGAGAAATTTTCTCACTCATAATAGTTTCTCCTTTTCCAAAATCCACGTATACTATTTTATTATACTACACACTTGCCAGTATGTGTGAAAAAATTTCACAACTTTTTCACAACTTTGGATTTATTAATCTGCTCAACGCTTCCTGACCATATCATCGCGCTTCCCTCAAAAGTAAAACAGGCACATCCTTTTTGGATATGCCTGCGTTAGCATTCATCTGATCAATAATACATCCAGTCGTAATAACTCAATCCCGTTGCAACTGCCGCAAACATAACGGCAACCACGATCATAACGATCACCGCGACCACAATAGCAACAATGCCGCAGATAAATCCTGCCGTCGCCATGCCCGCCTGTCCGTCAGGCAGCTTCTTTTTCGCCAGATTTCCAAAAATAATTGCCAGAATGCCAAGAACGATAGCCAAAGCCGGTACCGCGCAGGTTATGATACCAACGATACCACATACCAAACTGCCGATTGCAAAACCTTTTCCATTGTCTGCCGGATTCTGTACCGGAACTTGCTGGTATTGCTGCTGATATTGCTGAGCGTTCTGCTGGGGCTGCTGATATTGTTGCTGCTGATACTGCTGCTGCGGCGCCTGCTGGTATTGTGCATCCTGCTGCGCGCCCGGTTGCTGCTGTGGCTGAGCCGGCTGCTGCTCCGGTTGCTGATACTGTTGCTGCTCCGGCTGAGTTGGCTGCTGCACTGGCTGCTGATACTGCGTATCTTGCTGCGCGCCTGGTTGCTGCTGTGGCTGAGCCGACTGCTCCCCAGGCTGCGCTTCGTTTTGCGCGCCGCAAAACGGGCAGGCTTCTAAATTTCCGTCATAGTCCTGACGGCATTGTTTACATTCCATTATTTTATCCTTTCTTCTCTATAAATGACAACTCATCTACCGGATACTAATAAAGCCACCATAATCCTGTGCACGCGATTCCAACTGCTATTGTTACAAACAAAGCAACGATAAAACCTATGATTCCGCATACAAATCCCGCTGTGGCCATACCACTTTGAGCATTCGGGCCATCCTTACGCGCAAGAATAAAGAAAATGATCGCCATAGCGTTGATAATCAGTCCCGCGAACGGCACCCAGCACAGAATCAAGCCGAGGATGCCGCATACAAGCGACGCAACCGCCATACCTCTTTTATCTCCCTGTACAGGTACCGGCTGATACTGCTGCTGATATTGCGGCTGTCCATACGGCTGCTGGTACTGTTGATTTTGCTGTTGGTACTGTTGTTGGTATTGCTGTCCATTTTGCTGCGGTTGCTGATATTGCTGATTTTGCTGCGGCTGCTGGTATTGCTGTGCGTTCTGCTGTGGCTGCTGATACTGTTGATTTTGCTGCGGCTGCTGATATTGGGTATCCTGCGGCTGTTGCACAGGCGGAACATATGTTTGCTGCGGCGTCGCATTTCCGCAGTAGGGACAAGCGTCCAAACGGCCGTCATATTCCTGATGACATTTTTCACAATTCATAATTGTTTGCTCCTTTCGCTCTACCCTTTATTTATAACATATCCAAAGGCGTTTATCAAAGGTATATTCTTAATATTTCCTGACAATAGAAGGACAAAATTCTTAACTTTTGTTAAACCGTTCCGGGAATTCCAAAACGTGATATTTATAGAATTGAAACCACTCCGTAAATACATTCTTTCTATTTGATCCGGCGGCGTGCCGGTCACGGTTCTTTTCGTACAAAAAAGACGCAGGCGGTTACAGGCCCCTGCGTCTTCCCATGCGTATATTCTTCTAGGTAATGTCCATCACCGCAAGCAACGTTGTAATAATGACCGTACTAAGCACAATCGTAATAGAATTGACCATGCTTGAAAGCGCCACATTTCCTTTGCATTTTTCTGTAAATACCGGCGCCATTGCCGGAATCGGCCCGCACAGCAGGATAACAAGCACCTGCCGTATCTCGAGCGAAAACGGCGATACGAAGTAAACGAGCACGGACAGCACCGCCGCAACGCCATACCGCAGCAAAATGATCACAACAGCATCCTTAATATATTCTTTTTTGATGTTCATCTCAAACATCATTCCAACCATAAACATGGCGAGGAATACGTTTGCAACGCCAATCGTGGAAGAGATTGAAACCACAAATTCCGGCATCCTGACTTGAAAGGACGTCAGGATAAGCATGATAATATAAACGTCAAACGGGATCGACGCAAACAAGGTTTTTAATATCCCGCCGATTCCCTTTGTATCGTTTTTGCCTGTAACGCCTTTTGCAATCGCATAGGTAGTTCCCGTGCACATAATCGAATTGCCCGTATCAAACATACAGGTCATGACAACGCCCGCCGGGCCAAGAAAATTCTGGATAAAGGGAAGAGTGTAGCATCCAATGTTATAACCCGCAAGGTTAATCATATAGAAGGCCTTTTCATCCGCACTTTTTTTGAGCGTAATCAGGTAGCCGATTCCAGACATCAGGAGATTGCAGGCAAGTCCGATCACAATCAGCCACAACAGCGACGAATCCATGATAAAGTTGGAGAAACTTGCAATAATCGTGGCAGGGAAGGTAATATTAAAAACGATCTTGGAAACCAGTACATAATCTTTGGGCCCAAAAAAACCAACGCGTTTTAAAATATATCCCAATAGGATAATACAAATCAATCCGATCGCTTTGCTCAACACTTCTGCCATTTACATTCTCCCTTTCCGCCGCACCTGTTTATTATATAACAGCATGATAATGGGCGCAACGAAAAAAGGATACCGCCATAAAAGCGGTATCCTTTTTTTTACTTTCCTAACTGCGTTTCCACGGACGGTTCCTGCCCAGCCATCCGCGCTCCTCCCAGTATTCCCGGTCGAGTGGCAGCCATTTGTTGTTCTTCTGCATTTTCCGCATCATCAGAAACATGAATTTAGCGAAAAGTCCCGGTGGTTTGGGCGAGGCAACGTTACGCTTCACCTTTTTCGCCACCTTAGCGGCCTTTTTTTCGATCTGTTTCTTTTTCCGGTCCGTTACCTGTTCCCAATTCATAGCAAATACGCTTTCTCCAAATGAAAAAACTTTCGGAATACATATCCCTGAAAGGCAGCTCTTCATCGCCTTATTCGCCTGTTTTGTTCCATATCCTCCCGCAGTGGATATCACAAGCCCTGTTTTAAAAAACATCCCGGGATCCGGCCTGTGTACCATAAACCGGTACCCGGTGTGATCGAGAAAGCATTTCAGCTGTCCGGTCATCCCAAGAACATAAACAGGGCTGTCCAGCACAATAAGGTCTGCCTCCTCAAATGCTTCCATAATCGGTTTTACCTGCCCCGCATGCGGACATGTGTGTTCTCCGTTCACAAAGCAGGAAAAACACCCTTTACATGGCTCTGAAAAATTCCCCGGAAGAAAAAATTCCGTTATCTCACCTCCAAGCAACTCCAAAAATATTTGCGCGGTATGATAGGTGCTTCCTTTGTGCATAGCCCCATGCACAACTGCAATTTTCATTATTTCCCATCCTTTTTCTTTGTTTTTTTCCCCACATTGATTCCGTCGCCGATAATTTTACCAATTACTTTTCCGTGTACGCCATTTTTCACAGAACCCGAAACCCGTCCGTAAAGGCTCCCTTCCACGCATCCGGAAATATCGCCTTCCACCTTGCCCCAAACGCTGCCCTCCACATTCCCATAAATATTCCTCACACGGCCAAAAATACTGCCCTTGACGTCTCCGTAAATATCGCCTTTGACCGTTCCAAAAACATTGCCCACATCCGCGTGAATGTCCTGATGCACGCCACCGAATATATTTCCAAAATAAGCCCTTTGCTGCTGGCCAATATCGTCCGTTCCCATCAGCTCGTCGAGCGATATCCTGAATATCTTTGCAATTTCCGGCATAATTTGTATGTCTGGTATTGATAAATCATTTTCCCATTTGGATACGGCCTGGTAGGTAACTCCAAGATGATTTGCCAGCTGCTCCTGCGTCCATCCGAGCTCCTTTCGCCTTTTTCTGATTACTGTTCCGATCTGATCCATAGCTCTTCCGTTTTCTCTCTTTCTTTTTCTGCAACCGATACGCAAAGTATACGCGAAAACGCCATAAAAAAGCAATCAACAGCTCTGTGTATTTTCTCAACCGTTGGTTGATTTTTCTTTTCGGAACGCAAAAAAGCCGTATTCCAGAACGGAACACGGCTTTTTTGATTTCTATTTTATTTTTCAAATCATTTTCCCGGCATCTTATATCCGAGCGCCCTTGCACTGTCACCAACGCCCTTTGTCGTCGGATCAACAAGTGCATTGTAAAGCGCCGCCAGCATCAGGAACACCACATATGGATTGCTGACCGCTCTTACAATCAGATCTCCTATCGCCTGCCATGTCGTGAGATCCGCTCCCGTAATGCCAAAATAAGCAAGTACAGGCGCGATAACGGCAATTACCACCGATACCCAAAATGAAAAATTCTTTACCCTTACTTTTAAATTCATGCTGTTCTCCTTTCTATCGCAAAAGCTTCCACGTTTTTGGCCCGATCACACCGTCTGCGCCCGCGCTGCCAAGATCATAACCTTCCGCAATACGGGCCTTTTGGAAACGGACTGTCGCAGCCTTTGTATTCTTACCAAAAACACCGTCAATCTTTCCGGGCTCCGCAAGGTGGCACTCCAACCGTTCCTGCGCTTTCCGCACGTCATCCCCGCGCATCATGGGTGATACAAGCTTCAGATTTCGGAAAAGGTTTGAAAATTCATGTTCTTCTTCCCGTGTCTGCTCTGGCGCTGGCTGCAGCGCCTGATCATTGCCAAGCGCATAAGCCCTTATCTCGTCAAGTGGAAAGTACTGGCCAGGGCAAGTCGTGTAATCCCTGCCCGCTACCTCATTATGTCCCTTGATCTCGGTAATCCTGTAATACTGCGCCACTTCCCGCGTGATGCGCTTTATTCCGTCCTTCTGTGCCTCCGGCATTTGATCAATGTCAAAATTTCCAAGTGCAACGATTGCTACGGAATCGTCGTTCATTCCTTTTGTGGAAATATTGGAATTGTTGACGCTGCCGCCGCAGTATTCAAGCCCCCGCCCCCATACCACTCCTCCGTCCTTTTCCACACAAATGTTGTAATCAATGCCCTTGTGTCCTCTTGAGAGATGGTAAGCATGGATGCCCAGTACCGTTTCCAACGGTCCGCCGCACGTTTCATGCAGCAAAATCCGCTTCGTACTTTTGCGCGGTACAAGCGTCCCTTTAAACTTCAGGGCATAATCCTTTACAAATTCAAACATCCTTTTCTCCTTATTTACTTATGTGTTCTGTGATCCTGCAATGCGCCTGCTTTGCACTCTGCTCCACTGCAGTGATCCTCTCGCCCTGCAAATCGACTTTTTCCTCCAGTACCTTTACGTCCTGTTTGATCCCCATGATCGCATCCAATTTTGCATCCACACTGCCGCGCCATTTGCTTTCACCGGAAATCTTTTTATCCCTGCCTGATAGCCAGCCGGCAAGGCCGACAAAACCCGCTAAAATCGCAAGTATCAATGAAACTTCTATACTCATTGTTCACTCTCTTTCTTATTTTTTTGCATAGCCGTCAGGACAGAATAATTTTTGGATTTTACCCTTATTTTCCACCCGGACTGCCCTGCCAGCGTTTTTTATCATAAAAATAGGAAGGAAGTTTTGATTGAGTAGCACCGCCAGCTGGTGCTGCCTGCCAACGTTTTGCATCAATATAAGATGTCGGAACCGTATTAAACGTAGAACTTGTTTTCTTCTTTACAGTTCCTGAACTGGATTTTTTACTTGCTGTATACCGTCTTTCCGCCTCTTCCTGTCTCTTGCGTTCTTCCTCTTCCTGCTTTCGTCTTTCCTCTTCTTTCAGGGCAATTTCATATGCAAATTTAGCCTGTTCCATGGCTTGCGACCGTTGCTGCTGATCCAGCTCCGCCTGCTTTTGCGCCCAACTGCTTTTCAGTGTCGAGCTGTTTGTCATATAACTGTTTTGCAAATCTGACATCGCCGTGTTGTAGGAGGCATCCGCAGCACTTTTTGATCTCAGGTAATCCCTGAAAATATTAGACGCTGTCGTTTCCGTCATTCCCCCGCTGATTCCCTGTGCCGCAAGCATTTGAGGCATTTTTTTGCTCGCCATGGTTCGCGCAATATAAGCCTCCTGACTAGCCCTTTCCAGTTCCTGCTGCGCCCTTTTGGAGGCGGTATCCCTCTGCTTGTCAAGGGCAGCCTGCTCCGCTGCCTGTGCATCCTGATATTGCTTTCTCTGCTCATCAAAACCCTTTGAGCTTTCGTTAAATTTGTCCCGGTATATATCATCCCAATTTGGTGCCATTTATTGTCCCTCTCTTTCCATGAATCCTGCTCTTTTCTTCTACTGGCTTTCAATTTGTTTTTTCATAATCGCTTATTTCCATTTACCAACTGCCAATATGTGAATTTTCACATCTTTTACTTTTATTTGCGCAGAACCGGTTACCCAGCAAGAATCATCGGCCAGTGTACTGAGCCATATCGGCGTATTGGTCGTATTTGTAATTGATACTTCCTTACTTCTGTAGCATGCCCCTACAAATGGAAATGCAAATCCTCCCAAAGAGATTGCATAATTATGGGTATAAGTAGCGCCTATATGCGCCGTCAGGTCAATATCCCCAACAGTGACCGTTTTCATACAGATCAATGTACCATCTGCAAATTTGATCGCCGTACCATTTTCATTTTCAATTCTTTCCGGTACGTAGTATTCTGGTGCTCGTCCGCCCAGTTTTTCCGTATCTTCAACCGGTTTTGTTGTTTTAATACTCATTTTTGCCTCCTCAATAAATTTCTGCATCAAGATTCATCAATGCGTTATTTCCCCATGCGCAAACGGCTTGTGCCGGTTTGGACGCAAATGTTCCAAGAGTGAATGCCATGCCCGTATTTCCCCTGGCATATATCTCCTGGATGGTCAGTTTATCCAATAATCCTCCATTATATGCAACATACCAGAATGAAACTCCCGATATCGTCGGTACGATCCGCATTGGCGCTATAAACTTAACGTATACGTTGGCATTGGTTGGTGTGTATGCGATAGCACCGTTTAAATCCGATGGAAGAACTTGATAATACCGTTGGCAAAGCAACAATTCCTCTGAATACAGCCTATGCACAAATGGAGTCGCAACGCTTCCATATTCCAGCTTCACATGATCAATACAAAGATTCCCCGTTTTAAATATATTCACACTGTCCGCGCCATATGTTCCTATCTCAGACGAAGCAAGTCCGAATCCAACTGTAAGGATATCCTCTTCTGTGACCGCTCCTTCCGGCACAGCAAACGTCAACGTAAATTTGTATTCCTTGTTTGCTTCCGGCATTTCCACTTGTAAAACGCCAAACGTATTATCGATGTCTGATTTTTTTGAAACAAATGCGGTATATTTTCTGCCTGCAATATTTGCAATCGCTTCAAATGATAAAGTGAATGTTTTCCCATTGATCCAATCGGCATTCACAATTTCAATATACTGTGATAATCTCGTATCTAACGTGATATCTTTTCTTGCATTGACACCAAATTTTTGTCTGACGCCTATTGCTTTTTCTACATTAATATCTTCAATCGGATTGGATGTCAAAAGCAGCCACCTGTCCGCTGTATATTTTCCGCCGCTTCCACCTAATGCTTCCATCCCGCGTTGCCACACCTGAAAGTCGCCGTTGATGATCAGATTCTGGTTTTTAGCTTCCACAACCGGAACGTCCCCATCCATATCCGGCGTCTTCCCATTGACAGATAACACCCTGCCCGCAGGTACCAAATAGACACGGTCAATGTATGCCGTCCCTTCGAATGCCGTGTTCGAATAGATCACAATATCACCTGCGCTGTTTTTTTCCATTTCAAACAGCACTGCCTTCATCTTATCCGTTTCCGTCGTATCGTAAAGCGCAGTCAATACGCAATGCTCACCCCGCCTATGCTCGCGTTCGGGGATATTCAGTACATATCCGCCGGCTTCGTTCTCCAGCCAGTCGGAATCAGAAAACGCCCAGATGCACGGCGGAGCAGTTACCCCTATTTCTTCATAAGACCTGCCGTATTTAATGATATAGTTGCATACGAGGTACGGTTGTAAATTATTGTGTGTCTGCCCGCCACCAGTAGCCCCGGTCTTCAACGCTCCGGGCGTTGGTATCGCCCCGCTTGGATAATACCAATATCTTGGGTCAGCCTGTGTTACGCTTGCCGGCGTCGTATATCCTCCAGGTGCCTTGACATGGTCATGGCTTGGCAGCTCCTCCACAGTCAGGCCATGCTTTTCTTCTCCTCCTGCCTTGCCGAGCGCGTCAAACGTGTCCTCATCCTTACCGACTCCCACGCGTCCCCGCATGTCCGGAACGCGAAATGTATTTGCCATATCATCGGCCTGGTTGTATCTCGTACCAATAATTTCAAAAAGAGTTTTATAATCCCCATTTGTTGGATAACTCGCGCCGTCGCACCATAAATATCCATCCGGCAATGTCTCACCTGCAAAAAATTTCATACATCCTACAGGTTCAAATTCCCCGCCGCCACCGCCGCCACCGCCGCCGGCATCAATCGCGTCTGTCACCGCCTTCTGGCTCATCACCGCTGTCGTTGACCGTCCCCTCATCTGGACAATGTCGGTTTTCGCAACATATTCGTTGAATTTTTGCAATAATTCCGCCTTGTCCTCAACTTCCAGTCTCCTGACGCTTTCCAAAACATCCTGTACGTTCGTTCCTTCCGCACCAAAAATTGTTGAAACGCCAATATTTTCCGCACCGCTTTTCCCCGCTTCCGTATCCATCAGCGCATCGATCAGTTCATTGTGTTTTCCAAGCGCAATCATCATCTTCCCAATATTGTCAAATCGCGCCTTCAGTTCAGAAGCGGATATGCCTTCAGCAGAAGGATTATCCGGCAGGCTGGAAACATCCTGTCCGTTAAAATCCGCATCTGTAAATTTCAATTTATCAATATTCATTCTTTTCTCCTTCACATTACCTATTTTACCTTTGTCTTCAGGTCATAGTAGACCGTCGCTCCATAAATTCCAAACGCTTCATCCAATACATCATTTTCGAATTTAAACTGCGTTGTAATGATCTTTTTCGCCTTTACCTTTGTATAAATAATATTTACATCCGTATTGGTGTTGAATGTAAACCGTTCAAAATCCACATCATCCCAGTTCATGATGTCCGCTTTTTTATCATCCACCAGAACCTCGGCCCCATCCTCTTTCAGATAGAGCTTGACACTTGACCTTGCGTACGGGTTCAGCTTTGTGTAAATCCTGCGCACCGTTTTGTATTTTGTATATGTGTCAAAAGCGATTGCCGGCGTCATCCAATACGCGGTGATCGCTTTTCCGTCGTCATTATACGACGATGAAATTTTCGTATTATAAAACCTCATCACACATCCATCATCAGTACCAAACAGCAATCTTTCGTTTTCCTTATACCAACATCGCGCAGGCACATTCTCCCAGTAATACCATTCATACTGGTATTGCTCGGCATTCTTTCCTTTGTAGTTTCGCTGCGCGGCGTCCGCCACATAAACGTGCCCATTTACCGCGATATAAAGATATCCCTGATATTCTACCGCCACGGCTTCCTCGAGCTTTGGTTCCCTGCACAGCTTTTTATTAATCAGCTCGCTTCTTGCCTGTGCATACTGCTGGGCCGTCACCGCGTTCGTAGTAATTGCAAATACTCCCTGCTTCGAGAGATACATATGGTCGTCCCTCAGATCCTTCATGCAATACGGAGAAACCGCACCTACGCCTGCAAGTCCGGTTTTCAGCGGGAAAAGAACTGTAATGTCATCTTTTAATGTTGCCGATCTCAGGAACACGGTCGCATCCTGCTCGTTATCTTCCTTCAAAATCGCCAGCTCGTTTCCGCTCCGCAGGTACCCAATGATTTTCGTATTGTCCTGTCCAACCTGGGCGTACATATTTTCCGGGAAGTAGGTAGGCAGCGCCTGCGTTCCGTCGGTAAAATCCGATACAAAATCCTGGTTGACATAATCCGGATTCCCCGCAACAAATAACCTGTTATATCCCCCCAGTCCCCATAGCACGCCCGTCGTACACTTGTTGATCTTGTCCGCCTGATTTTCTTTTTGATTCTCCTTTTTATAGGTAATGCGTACATTATCTTCCCCAGTTACCGGAGAGTTCCCAATAGCTCCTGCAAACGTCACTCTCCCGGACTTGGGTTCAACGCTCCACGATTGAATTACAGACCAGTTTCCGTTCGCTTCGAGCTTTTCGCATTTTTCCACTCCAGAAATATCAGTCGAATCGAGCTGATATACCGTTGCGCTCGTATTTCCCAAAAATTTATTGATCCGCAGCGGCGTCAGCAGGTTAAACTGGTCCTTGGTCTCGCCTCCCCCAGATGGCGGCGCAGCGATCGTGGATGTCGGCACGTACGCTGTTTTTTCCACCGGCTCTGCAACCTTTCCGTCATAACGCATCATCTTTTTTCCATCCAATATCCATAACTGGCTCTCCATTTGAAATGCGCAGCTTCGCATATCGTTCATGCCTGTGTATAGCTCAGTGGTCGTATTATCGTCCTTCCATAAATACAGCTTGTCGCCGCTATGAATTAATCGCTTTTCTTCTCGTTCTTTTTTGTCATTCAAATGGGATAACCGGAATATACCGTTTATCCTGCCCTGTAGCTGTAACAGCTTTTCATAACCAAACCGTTTCACCGGCCTCCCGCTCTGGTCCGATATCATGTTCAGGCAGTCAGGGGAACGCGATAAAGATACAGCGCCAATTTCGCTTTCAAAATCCGCTCCTTTAAACTCCTTGAACTCTATTGCCTTGGTTCCGTTGGAAGGCGGAAGCTTTGCTCCAACCGTCATATTCCATCACCTCCGTAAACGTCCTCTACCTCTTCCGTGACCGCCTTTGCATATTTGATCTTGTTCGTTTCATAATTTGCGTTACAAATATTGGCTTTGTCATTTTCGTCGTCCTGAAAAAGCAGCCAGTAAGCCAGCCCATAACTCATCACACCACTGATTACTTCATGCTCAAAAGGGATGATATCCTCCATATTTTTTACTGCCGGAATTTCTTCCAAAGGTTCCTTTCCGGTAAAAATTCTGCGCGTATTATTGCACTCAAAGCAATCTATCATCAGCTGGTTTACAAGATTCACTGTAAATGTCGCATATCCGCTTTCATATCCGGCTTCCTCACCCATTACAGACATTGCCTGCCGCAACAGATCCCTCACTGTTATTTTATCTTCCATATCTTTTCCTTTCCGCATTTGCAGATATCCTCGATTCTGCGCATGAAAAAAGGACGAATTATTTCGTCCTTCCACTTTTTCCATACTATCATGTTACTATATTTTATCCGACGCTGCCCGCCATTCATCCGACATCCATTTCAGGCTTATTGTCCAAATTCCAGCAGTTCGGCAAGCTGCTCGTCATAATCAAAATCATGCCTGCCCTGTGGAGCAATCGTGTCGGCAGGTATTGGCCTTCCCGCCACAAAATAACGAATCGCGTCCGGCGCGTGAGTCAATTCATGCGGCTCGCGTGCGCAATCATTCGGATTCTTACCGTCGTAGCGCAAAGCAGGAAGCGTCCTGATCAGGTTGACGCAGTTTTCAAAAATTTTCAAATGCGCGTCCCGCTCCTTATTATCCTGTATCATTTGTTTATTTGCTTCATTTAACAGCGAATATGGCTTCAACCATTCCTTCAAATTGTACCAGCCCTGCACCCTGTCGTTGCTGGCCCGGGCAAGCAGTATTCCCTGTTCGGAAAATATTTCCGCCGTACTTTTCCCCGTATCGCTGTGCCTGTTCCACAAATCCGGCGGGGCATAATACGCGTAAACCGGTTCATCCGTCATCTCTATAATTTTTTGCGCCGCGTCGGATACCTTCAGCCCGCTTTCATACAGCTCTTTATATACAAACGCATTCTCCCTTTCGTCCATTGCGATCCAGTAACATGCCAGCATATCGAGCCCATAGTCAAGCGTCACATACCTGCGCCAGTGTTGCGGTATCACAAACGGCTGCACTACGTGTATTTCGCGCTTGAACTCTCCAAAATATTGTCCTTCAAAGATATCCCAGTCCCCGTATAGCATTGCCTTTTTCCGGTCCTCCGGCAAATTTTCCAGTGTTCGCACATAGTCCGGCGAATGCTTCATCAAAAAATCATTTTCATAAACAAGCGATTGTATAAACGCATAGTCCTGCTCCCGCTCGCTTTCACGGTATTCCCTGTCTATAAAAAGCCTCTTCACCCATGCGTGCCCTACGCCGCCCGGATTGCAAGTCAAATACATCCTCGGTAAAAATTGTTTCCTGCAAAGCCCTGACGAGCGGTTTGACTCCGTGAGCGTCTGGTACTGAAATTCCGTAAACTGCGTCGCTTCCTCCATAAAAATCACGTCGTATGCCTGCCCCTGGTATTGTAAAACATCCTGCTCTCCTGCACAATATCCGAGTTTTAACCTGCTTCCGTTTGGAAACAAAAACTCGCGTGTGCTTTCCTTGTATTTTGCAATCCCTTTCAGGAGGCCCAATAGCACGATCACATGGTTTTCCCTCAATTCCGGCAGCGTACGCCGCAATAGCAATATCTGTATCCCGTCGTAATTAAGCGCCAGCAACACCACCTTCATGCGCGCCGCCCAGCTTTTCCCGCCGCCGCGCGCGCCTCCGTATGCCACATACTTTGCGTTCTCCGCAAAAAATTTTGCCTGCTTGGGGTATGGCTTTACCATTTTCAGTACAGCCTTCATTTCGCCCACTCCTTAATGTTGTCGTCAAGCTCTACTCGAATCACATCCTCGCCCTTGTCTTCTTCTTTCTCATCGAGTATTCTGTAATACTTGGCCAAAAATTCTGCCGCCTTTGTCCTGTCAGCCACCTTAACCGGCTGCCTGACCAGTATTTCCTGCCCTGTCTCCTGGTCAACTTCGATGCGCTGTTCAAACACCTCGTCACGCATCAACGCAGTAAAATACTGTAATATTTCCCATGTCTGTGCCAGCTTCCTGTTCTTCTCATTGTTCTTTAATTCATCTATATATCGTCTCACCCGTTTGTCAGCCAGTATCGCCTGTGCCGTCCGCCGCGCCCTTTTTTCACTGTACCCCGCTCGCAACGCCGCTTGTGTTGCGTTCTCATCCTTGATATATTCCCTGCAAAAACGTTGTTGCCTTTCTGTCATTTTGCCGCTCTCCCATAGCTAAAAAATTTTTACATTTAATGAAATTAATGTGCTTATCCCTCCAAATGTGTTTATAAGTATTATGTAAAGAAAACAGATTGTAAGGAGGTCTCATTATGACATACAAAATAATCGTACGCGATCCCTCAGAGGGAACAGAAATCTATTTGGATAATCTGGCAAAAGAACAGGCCATCAAAGAAGCCGAAGAGCGCGCTAAAGATTCTACCAAACAGGTATATATCAGCTTTGTTGACGACGAAGGCCACGGCGGTTACCTGAACCGTGACGGTGCGACCTGTAATTGCCCTGGCGAACCCTGGTAAACCGAATTTCTCCTTCTGATAATTTTGGAAAGCAGCCATATATATATGGCTGCTTTCCTTTTTTCTATTTCTTACGCATTCACAGCCTGTGCGAGTGCGCTGCGGTAACTTCCCTCTTTTTCCGCAAACGCTTTGATTGTCTGTCCCGATTCCAAAGAAACCGCCGCCGTATAGGTTTTTACGGATTTGGAATACCTTGGATCTGTCCCGTCCACCGTGTATTTGAATGTCACGCCGGATACCGCCGTGATCGTCGCCGCGTTCGACGCAATCGCAATCTTTGGCACCGCAAGCACCTTCGCGGTGTCAACAGCCGCATATACGCCGCCCGCCTTTGCGCCCAGTACAAACGCGTCAAAATAATTCCTTCCTTCAAGCACGTTTCCGTCGATTCCAGCGACGTCGTTCAGCACGCGCATCGTCTTGATCTTGTTCGGGTTAATCACCGAGCCCTTAAATGTAATCAGGAAATAAACGCCTTCCGGGAAGTACACATCCGGTACTTTGATTGCCTGCATATCTGCGATCATACCTACATAGCCTTTTGCAAGCGCCTTTTCCGCCAGCGTATCTACCGCCAGAAATTCCTTGGAAAGTCTCAGCATATTGTAATACGTGGTCGGGATATAAAGTACCCTTTCCTGATCAGGTACAAGCTCGTTGTCCAGCACCTTTGCGCCTTCAAAAATTTTCTCTACAATCGTTTCCTTCGTAGGCGCGTCTGTCCCCGCGATTGTTCCCGCCTGCTCGGCCCAGCGTCTCAACGTATATTTGTCCATGTAGGGAACCACCTGCTCCTTGATCTGTGCGTTCAGCATCTTCGCCGCACCCTTTGTATTCATCTGGTCCACATTGTTGCCTTTGTCGATTGTGATTGAAAATCCCTTGTCCTGTGAAAGCTCTACCTCCTGCACAGTGTCCTGCATCTCAACCGGCGTTCCAAAACGGTTTTCCCCGCTGCGCTTATAGTCGTTAAGATCAACCGTCTGGGGCGTATAAATTGAGATCGATTTCACACCTGCAAAATCATATTCCATCGAGGCATTACCCGCCACATAGCTTTCCTTTGTAAATTTTTCTGCGATCTTATTGCTGTATTTTCCTGCCAAATTAACTGCCATATTATATTCTCCTTTTTATTTCATTAATTCCGTGATAAACGGATCCTCCGCTTCCACGCCCAGGCCTTTCACGCTCCCTGGTAATTTCTCTCTATTCTTTTTTTCATGTTTCAAAGCGCGAAGCTCCTGCTCACGCTCCTCGAGCAAATAATTCTGGTACGCCGCCACCGGAGATGCCCCCGCGCGTATTTCTTCTACCACAGTGTCAGGCAAATCCTCAACATCGGGATACATCCGTTCAAACTCGTCGATTCCGGAAAAAACAATCGCCTTTTCCTTCATTTGCGGATCGTTTCCCGGATTGTTTTTATACCTTGCGTTTTCCAGCTCAATCCGGGCAATATGCTCTGCCATTTCATAATCATAGCCCTGTCCGCTCAACTGCTGCGCCCTCATCGCGCATTTTGCTTCGTCCTCAGCCTGTTCCGCCCTCGATATCAGTTCTTCCTTGCTTATCCCCGCTTGCTGTGCGAGCCGTTCCAAAATTCTTTGTTCTTCGTTGGGAGTATTTTTCTGGTTTTCTATTTCTTCTTTGGAAAACACATATTCCTGTCCGTCTAAAAAGACCTTTACTCCCATATTGTCGCTTGAAGCGTTTTTATTTTCTTCGCTCGAAGCGTCTTCAATATCTGTTTCGCTGATGTCTGTGTTGTACATTCGATCTGCCTTCTCTGTTTTTTCCATGGCGTCCGCCGCCTGCGTATCGCTGTCAAACACTTTTTCAAAATCAGCTTCCTGTTCCGCCGACATTTCCTCTGCCAGCGTGTCCTCGATCTCCTGTGTAATCATATCTTCCATGGTGTTTCCTTTCCTGTACCTTAAGAACGCGGCCTTCCTCGCCGGTTCCGGCAATCCCGCTATCCAAGCGGTTGTTCATTTCGTATTTCTGATTTCACGCCGTATGCAATGCACTTCGGGTTTACACATTCCAGTGTCAATACCGCAAACAGCCTTGTCGGCGTTTCTTTCGAATCGTCTCCCTCCACAACGTTCCTGCTTCCTGTCACACGCAGCGAGCATCCGCATTCGCTGCAAACGTCCCTGTTCATTATGCTGTCCTCCTTTACTTTAAGGCATAAAAAAAGAGCGGTTTTCTTCGCTCTTTCCGGCCTCTGTTTCCATGTTACCATTATACGATATTTTTCCGGACATTACCTGCCCCCTGACGGACATGGTGCAGACATAAGAAGATTTATTCTGTCGGCATTTCCATTTCTGCAACCTGTTTTAGTAAAAATCAATACCGCATTTAGCCAATAATTTCGAAATATCATCCTCAGATTTAATATATATTCCTCCTATTTCTGTATCATTATATATATCTAATTCACGCCCTTTATACTTATAGCATTGAATCATAGTATCATCTGCGTCAATCAACAATTCTTTTTTTTCAATTCCTTCAGCACTATTAATTAGCATAGATACTTTTTGAAACATTTTTTCGTCACAATCTGGTGATATAAAATATTCTTTCATTTAATTCACTCCATTCCTACTAATTTGTTATACTTTTTGTTTAATTTTGTTGCTGTCAAATAGATATCTTCCACCGCTTCCTCTTTTGTCATATGCTTCGTTTTCATCTTTTTTTGGAGTAATTCATCAAACGTTAGATTAGGTCTTTTTCTTTCTAATTTCATTCTATTTTCTACATCCGCCATTAAACCTCTTGTTTGTTTCCTATACAAATTTCTCAGTTCAAAAGCTTGTTTGGCTTGTTCTTCAAACGATAATGAACGATCAACCAATTTAGGTATATCGACAACCTTATTATAATACCATTCTCTAGCTGTTAGATTGTCTAATGATTCTCTTGGCAAATCTTCAAAATCAGATTCAATAATTTTCTCAATATTATCAAACCTTTTGCCTTTTAATATTATATCACCCTCTTCATTCGTCTGTAGTGCTCTTTTCTCAATATCATTGTTTTTTTCATTTCTTTGTCTTTCTCCCGTCATTTCCCCTACAATTTCTCTTGCCGCCGCTTCCGCTTCTCCCTGCGTCATGCCCTGCTGCTCCCGCGCGGCTTTCCCAATCATTTCCTCAAGGCTTACTTCCCCGCGCCCCTCTGCATCCGTGAACTTCTTCCCCTCCGGCGTATCAAAATACTCCATGATCTCCTGTGCCGCGCTTTTCGGTTGGCTGTCTGCTGTCCTCGCGCCGTCAATCCCGGTCTCCTTGCCCGCCAGTGCCTGCGTCGCCTCAGCCAGCGTTTCTTCACTCAAAAGCCCCGGTGCCGCCCTGTTTCCTTTGCCTGTCAGTCCCGCGTCAATGCCCGATCCGGCGGTTCCTTCCTGCACAGCCGCAGCGTCCCTGCTCTGTCCTCTAAGCCCGTCTGCCGCTTCCTTGCCAGACAGCATATCCAGCATCGGCGTTCCCGTTCCCTCCAAAAGGTTGGTTGCTCCCGCGCTTTCCATATCGCCCGTTTGTGTCCCTGTCCTTCCCGTGATCCCGAGCCCGCGGCCCATTGCGTCCATTCCTTTTCCGGCCCCGTTTGCCACAATCGATGTTAGCGCGCCAACCAGCCCGCTATACAGCTGCTCCTCTGTAAATAGTTTGATCTCGTTGTTCTCCCCAAAAATCAGGTTCCTCAGTACTGGCTCCAAAAACGACTGCATGCTTTCCTGTGTAAATTCTCCTCCGCTGTCAATTCCCTGTTGAAGCAAATACTTCAGAATTCCCTGTCCAGCCCTGCTTTTAAAGGTGTTTTCAATCACCTTGTTTGAGTTCAGTAAAAATTTCTCCGCTGTTTTTTCCATTCCGCCCAACTTGGAAATACCACCGATCAAATACTGCGTCGTTCCTTCCAGCACACCTACCGCCGCTCCGTAAGCCACCGCCTTGTCCACAGGCTTTCCTTCCTTCAACGATTGGTTTACCGCTCCGCCAAACGCATTCGCCGCCGATACTGCCGTTCCAAATATGGGGTTCACCGCCCCCGCGGCAATCGCCGGCGCCGCGTTCGATACGTTATATACCACGTCGTTCCACAGTCCGTCCACCTCCGTAAGCTCCGGCCTGTACTCGTTCCGCGCCGCGTTATACATCCCGTCCTCCACCGCCAGCGTGCTTCCCCGTATAAGGTCCGTGGTCTGCCTCATAGAACCCAAAAAGCTTTCCAGTCCCGCCCCCGCTGCCGTCGTGCCCAGCATATACCGCTTCATCCATGGATCATCCTTCTCTTTGATCGCCTCTACCACCTCCGCTCCGGCTTTCGCGCTCACTTCGCCACGGATAAGGTCCAGGTAATTCAGCGCCTCCGGCAAGCCCTTGTCGTCGTAAATTGCATAAAATACGTCTTTCTGCTCATCTGTTGCATAAGAGCTTCCATTGAGGTTAATCTGAGAAACCACCTCGTTCCCCTCGTGGAACGGATCAAATTCGCCTGTCGATCTCGATTCCGCTTCGGCCAGCCGCGCCTTGCCCCTTGCCGCTTTTTCCTCAAATCCCGGCTGCCCTGCCATCGCTTCGTAATCCCTCAGCTCCTCTGCCTTTTGCATGGCCTGTCCGTAATTCACAGCATGCTCCTTCAGGAATTTCGTATTGTCTATCTGCTCTTGAAGCGCCTGTATCCTGCCCGCCTTCGCGGTCTGCTCCTTCGTGCTTTCAGCCCTTGCCGAACGCTCCTCTTTAAGCCGCTTCTCCAATGCCTTTTGCTCTGTTTCATATCCCTCCGCCGTTTTTTCCGGCTTCATCTCCAGCGGGTGTGCACGCAACTCGTCACGCTCTTTCTCCAGTGTTTCGTCCGCCTCGTCGGTATATTTCTTTTTTTGCTCGAACAACTGAAGCGTTTTGTCATAAAGCTCTGTTTGCCCTGTTCCGGATAAATACGCAAGCATATTTTCTTCCTGTGTCCCAAGCTCTGCATTTTTGGCAATCTGCGACATCATCCTTTCAGGATGGTAGCCTCCCGCCATATTATTAAAATCATCTGCCGCGGCTTTTTTTCTTCCGTTTTCCACGCCTGCCCAGTATTCATCCTCGCTCACGCCCTTCAACGCGTTTCCAATGTCCTCGCTCAGCTTTCCATATTCAGCTTCAAATCGGTCTTTCTCTTCTTTCTTTTTTGCCCGTTCCTCCTGTGCTTTCGCCTCCTCTTCTTCTTTTCTTTTGTTCAACTCCTCATCAGATAAAAACGGGCCCTTATCTTCTTTTTTAAGCTCATTGAGCCATTCCCACATCGGCTTTGTGAATACGGCTTCCCAAAGCTTGTCTTTTCGTTGCTTTTCCTGATTCTCATTGGGTTTTGCGGTTTTATTCCCATCCTGCTTTTTTACCATTCCAAATTGATTTTCAAAACCGTTTTCCGCCTGCTTTGCGCCCCATATCGGCTGTGTCTGTTCTTTCAGCTGTCCCGCCGGTTTGATCTCCGGCTCCATATTAAGTCCCATAACGCCGGACGGCCTGCTCTTCCAGCCCGGCTTCCATTGCGATTGCTCAGGCTCATTCGTACTGTTTGTTTTATTTTGTGTTTCGCTTTGACGCGATGTATTCCCGCTGCTTTTCTTAGCCTGGCTTTTCGTCGGGCGCGACGGCTCGCTTCGCTTGCTTGTGTTGTATCCGTCCACGCCTGACGGCTTGGTTTTTGTATTGCTTGTCTTTTTTTCCTGCTTCTGGTTCCCGCCTGTCGCGGGCCCGCCGCCCGGCATTCCCTGCCAGCGCTTTTTGTCATACCACCAATCCGGTTTCTTGTTCGTATTTGCCATTTTCTCTCCTCTTTTTCCGCACAAAAAATACGCATTGCCTTCCATCGCCATGCGTATCCTTTGTATGCCCGTTTCGTTATTTCATTTTTCCGCTTTGCCGTTCCAGCTCGCTGACCAGCCACATTTTCTGTTCCTCGGTCGTCTCCAGCTTTTCTACTGCCTCGATTACCGCCTGCGGTTTAAGCGTTTTCAGTTCCTCCAGAATTTTCATCAGCTCTTCCGCAGAAAAACTACCGTCCGGTGGGCCGTCCGCTTCCTCAGCCTCCGTCGCCCCGTCAGTCCCCATATCCATCCGTGCTTTGTTCTCCCGGATAAATTCCTGTAATTCCTCATCGCTCATGCCTTTTACATCCGGGCTTTCTCCAGTTCCTTCTTCTGTATCTCCCATCTGCCCCTTCATGTCGGCAATGAATGCCTGCAACTCTTCGTCACTCATGTCTGCGGGATTCGGCATTGCGCCTTCTCCCTGCACGCCGGATGCGAAGGGCGGCGCTCCCATCGCCTGTCCTCCAGGCATTTCCGGCATTCCATCCATCCCGGCGCCCATCATTCCCCCTGCTGCGCCCTGCGCCTGCCGTATACTTTCAACGATCTTATTCTTATTCTTGATATACCCCTCCGGCACAGCCTCCAGATACGTTAACGCATCCGGTATAATCTTGTTTTTCATCATACTGTCAAGCGTCTGAACCTGCATCAACTCAGACCAATAGGAGCCCTGCCCAATATCGATTTTCAAATTCAGCGCATAATTTTTCAGCAGGCCGAAATCAAATTCCTCCTTTGTCACATTTCCCTCATTGTCCGTCAGCGTAACGCAACGCGTTCCGTAATCGACGCGCATCATCTCGATAAAGATGCGAACGCAGCTTTCCACAAAATTGTAAAAATCCATCCTTTGGATATCGAGCGGCATACCCGCCGCCTTTTGCACGGCAATAATTGCCGATGTGTTGTCCGGCTTCACATTTCCAAGAGCCGCGTCCGACGCTCCCATCATTTCTTTGGTCTGCGTGATGGTAGACTGCACCATGTTCATCACATTGTTGCTCATATCGGCAGACTGGAAGTTCGCAAACAGCGCCTCGTTCGGATTCCCCGCCACGCCGATCGCCTTCCCGATCCGGTTGTCCCACGCCGCTATCTTGGTACGGTCATAAAGCATCTTGGGAAACGCCATCTTCGTCGTATACATCATCGCCATGGCATAAAGCTTGTTGACAAATATCTGGTTTTGTATCTTTCCTGTCAGCGGTGAAATCCCATGATAGCAATTTTTCATGGTCTCCCAGCTCAGCCATGCCAACGGATACAGCTTGTATTCCGTATCAGCTTCTCTTTTGATCACCGCATTCCTCGTGCACTTGATAATATGTACGGTTCCTTTTTCTTTCCACATTTTCAGGACTACCGTCGTATAGTCGTTGTCCCTGTCTTTTTCTGTGTTCACATAGTAGCTCTCATTATCCGCTACCACCTCGTCCGGGTTCATCCCGTTCATGCGGGCCTCGTCCTTCACTTCTTCCGTCAGCCTGCGGTAAGCAATCAGTACATACGGCTGCTCCTGCACTTCACCCTCAGATGGGTTGCCAAACAATACGTTTGTGTTGTCCACAAGGTCTACCTTAATTTCGCCCTTATAGTCAAAGCCTGTTTCAGCGTCCGGGTCAAACCAGATATAAAAGCACCCGTCGCCGTCCACCGCGCAGTTGCGTATCATTTTCCTGTTTTTAAACTTCATATTAGAGCGTTCGATGATGTTATCCACTTCCTGCGCGATAATTTTTGGAATTTTTTCATCCAGACTGGGTTCCCCAATCGTTCCCGCCTGCAAATCAGTCGAACCGCCGACAGGCTGCTCCCGCAATGCCTTCTGGTCGTTTTTCCCATCTGCCTGCGCTCCTTTTTTTCCCCTTTTTTTCTGCCCGTCCCCATTGCCTGGCCGGTTCGCCAACTCCACATTGGTCGCGATATCATCCGAAATCAGCATTGCCGTATAATAGTTTACCACCGGCTTCAAAAAATTGAATACCGGCTTATCAAGATCCGGTGCGTTCACGCCCTCCCACTGTTTATCATTGAAAAAATTGTTGTTCCGCTCTACGTTGTCATATAAGTTGATCCCTGTATTATAAGAGATTCCTCTTTCGTATTCCTTCCAAATTTCACTTGCTTCTTTTTTGATTCTCATTTTTCAGGCCCATCCTCCCTGTCTCTTTTTTTAAACTCTCGGTTCCTTCTTCTTGCCCTGTTCCTTGCCGCCAAACCATATTTCCCCATGCTTTTCCGCCTAACGGCCCAAATCCCTGTTTGCTATCCGCTTTCTTATTCTTCCTCTTCCGGATGTTGTTTCCTTCCGTTGTAATTCATCAGGTTATTCAGCTGTTCTGTCTGCCTGTCCTTTTTATCGATCTGTGCAGGCTTTTCCGGAATCGCATCCCGCGTTCTTTTTTCGATGCAAAACGGCTGCCTCACATAAGCCCCTGCAAAAAATGCTGCAATCATCCCCACTACAATGAATACTTCCATATTGCTACCTCCTTTTTTTCAATAAAAAAGAGCCCTGTTTTCCGGGCTCTTCCCAGTTATATCCCCGCATTTTCTTCATAATACCAGTCTATCACGCATCAGCCGACTTTGCGCGCCGTAGCTGCGACACGTTCACGCCACGCCCCCGGCAAGCTTCTTCAGCAGATTTTTACGGATACGCTGCGTCTGCCGTTCCGAATACCCCTGTTTATCGGCAATCCAGGCCACGCTCAGCCTGTCGATATACCGCAGCCTCAAATATTCGCATTCAACCTCCGAAAGCCCCGCTTCGTCCACCTTCCGCTTGATCTCGTCAAAATCAAAGCATAAATCCCTCAACTGTTCCGATTTCCGCGTTATCCTGTCGTCGAAAACGTCCACCATCTTCTGTACAACACAATAAACAGGATCATCCTTTTTTTCTGCTTTTACGCGTTCGCTGTCCGGCACAGATACGCGCAGCAGCCCCTCCATGCAGGAATATTTTTCAGCAAACAGCTCTTTTATTTCATCCTTACATTCTTTGATCTGTTTTTTCAAATTTCCAAACCTGTATAACAGGCGCTCCACCTTTTCCATTTTTCTCTCCTTTTACCTGCAAAACCTGTTTTCATGATATGCAATTTCCCGCTCGCACGCTCTTATTTCAACATCGTAGTAATCGAGCACATCCTCTTTCAGGTCCACGCTCAGGCACTCGAGGTCCTCCACGTCGCGCCGCTCGTCCTCCAAAAGATACATGCGCTCCTCTATTTCTTCAAGCCGCGGCCGGTACCGCCCGGGGTATTCTTCTCCTGTCGCCATACAATTACTGATATACGGCGGGTCTGTAATCCGTCCTCTCATCTTCCTTTTCCACTCCTTTTCCAAAATTTCTTTACATTTCTCATTCGGCAATGCTCTGCATTTGCCATTACCGGTATCCTTATTTGTTTTACGAGCCAATATATTAGCAAACTCAATATTAGTTAAGCTAATATTAGCACGCGGTGTTGATTATGTCAATAGATTATATTAGTTTTTCTAATATTTATTTCATTGAAAAAACCGACATTTTTCGTTAGAATATTAATAAAGTTAATATTTCGAGGTTATTTCCCCTATGAATCGAATCAAAGAATTAAGAAACCAAAAAGGCTTGAAGCAAACCGACCTGTGCAAGCAGCTCGGCGTTACGCAGGGTGCGCTTTCCGGCTGGGAAAATGAAAATTACGAGCCTGATATCAAAGCGCTCAAAAAGATGTCGGAAATCTTCGGCGTATCTGTAGATTACATCCTGTGCCTGACGGACGAACCTTCTCCTTCAGGCGAGGAAACCCTTGTCGCGCTTTCCGCTCCAAAGGGTTACGATCAGCTCACCGAGGAAGAACGCATTGAAATCGAGCAAATTATTGCGATCTATAATAAGCGCCGGGAAACGAATTAAAAATTTTTTCCAAAGCTTCATCGTTCGACATAATTCGACACACCTGCCTGCTATAATAAAAGCAAAGAGGTGAGGACGAAAATGTTAGACGATATTTTAGATGAAGAAATTCGCAAAAACGGCATCAAGCTCGAAACCTATCCCTTCCGCGCGGACATCAACGCACTCACGGTCGGAAAGACTATTTTGCTCAATAGTAGTCTCGATAATACCGCGCAGAAAAACGCGGTCAAAGCCCACGAGCTCGGTCACCAAAATACATGTGTGATCAATCTTTTGCATGCCGAAAAGCATATCCAGAATAAATATGAATATGTTGCTGACCGTTGGGCCACGCTCAAAGTCATGCCGGTAGAAAAGCTTCTCCAGGGCTATCGGATGGGCCTTCGCACTTATGAGGAATTTTGTGATTTCCTTGAAATAGACCAACCCTTTTTCCTGCGCGGTTTATCCGTTTTTTCCAATATCTACGGCAATTATTGCATCAAGGACGGTTGCCTGATCCGTTTTGATCCTCTGAATATAGATATCTTTTAAAGCGACTTAACATAAAACAGGTTATGCAAAATATACGATTAGTCACTTGTATATGCAATTTATACCATAATTTCCCACATCAAAAAAGCCGTTTCCAGTCTTTCTGGAAACGGCTTTTTTTAACATCTGGGGAAGATGTTTTTCTGGTATTGCCTGAGTTTTTCCGCAAAATTCACAATATCCTGTGCAGAGTATACTTTTTTACGTTCCACGCGCACCGGGCGGTATAGCTGCAACGCATAAGCGGGAAGCTCTTCCACCCCCTGCGCCATACGCAAAAGGTCTTTTTCCGATAGCTCTGGAATCACCGTTGTGCGAAGCTCCCATTCTACCGTCGCGCCCCGCAGAAGCTCCAGTGTCTGCTCCACTCCGGACGCGTCATGCCCGCATACCTGCGTATACAGTTCAAACGGCGCTTTGTAATCCATCGCCACATAGTCGACGCATCCACGCCGGAGCATTTCCTCCACTACCTGTGGCGCGCTGCCGTTCGTGTCCAGCTTCACGTCGTATCCCAGCTCCTTCAGGCGCTGCGCGAATTCCGGCAAATCTTCCTGCAATGTGGGTTCGCCGCCGGATATCACGATTCCGTCCAGCAGCCCGGCCCTCTTTTCCAAAAAGCGCCACACCTCTTTTTCATCCATCAGTTCTTTTGTCGTAAGGAGCTCGCGATTATGGCAAAACCCGCAGTCATAGTTGCATCCGGCAGTAAAAACGACTGCCGCCAGCCTGTGCGGAAAATCGATCGTTGCCGTTTTCAAAAGCCCTGCAATGTTCAAATAGAATTCTCCTTGATCGTATATTTCACGCGCTCGTCATACTCTGTCTTCTTGCCCTTGTGGAAGTTCTGTACCGGGCGTAAATATCCCACTACGCGGCTCCACACCTCTGTGTCGCTCCCACACTGCGGGCAGGTAAATTGCTCGCCGTCCAGATAACCGTGCTCCTGGCAAATCGAAAAGGTAGGCGTCAGTGAGATATACGGCAGCTTATAGTTGGTAAACACCTTGCGAATCAGCCGCTTGGCCACCTCCACGTCAGATATCCTCTCCCCAAGGTACAGATGCAAAACAGTGCCGCCCGTGTAAAGGCTTTGCAATTCGTCCTGCAAATCCATCGTCTCAAAAATATCGTCTGTAAAACCAACCGGGAGCTGTGTCGAATTTGTGTAATACGGCACCTTGTCGTCGCCCGCACAAATAATCTCAGGATATTTTTTCCTGTCAAGCTCTGCAAGCCTGTAGCTTGTTCCCTCGGCAGGCGTCGCCTCCAGATTGTAGAAGTGTCCTGTCTCCTCTTGGATTCCCGTCATCAAATCGCGCATATAATTCATAATAGAAACGGCAAATTCCTGCCCCTTTTCCGTCGTCAGGTCTGTTCCGTCGCCAAAGAAATTTTTCAGCGCCTCGTTCATGCCCAGCACGCCGATCGTATTAAAATGATTAAACCAGTATTGGTTTGTCCGCATCTTGATATTACGCAGGTAATGCGCCGAGAATGGGTATAGTCCCTTCTCCGTCTGGTCCTCGATAATTTTACGCTTTATTTCGAGGCTGTTTTTCGCCATCATTACAAGCTTCCACAAACGCGCGCGGAATTCCCCTTCCGATTTGGACAGATAGCCGATTCTTGGAAGGTTAATCGTCACCACGCCAATCGATCCTGTCATCGGATTGCTTCCAAAAAGTCCGCCGCCGCGTTTCCTCAGCTCTTTTGTGTCCAGACGCAGACGGCAGCACATTGAGAGCGCATCTTCCGGATTCAGGTCTGAATTAATATAGTTTGAAAAATACGGAATACCATATTTACACGTAATCTCCATAAAACGGTTCACCACAGGGCTGTCCCAGTCAAAATCGTTTGTCACGTTGATCGTGGGAATCGGGAAGGTAAATACGCGTCCATGCGCGTCGCCCTCCAGCATCACTTCGCAAAACGCCTGATTGAAAATATCCATTTCCTTCTGGAATTCGCCATAGCTTTCGTTCATAACCTTGCCGCCGCAAATTACCGCCTCGTCCTTGAGGGTACGCGGGCAAACGATGTCAAACGTCAGGTTGGAGAACGGACACTGGAACCCCACGCGCGTGGGTACGTTGATATTAAAAATAAATTCCTGCAATGCCTGTTTTACAGCGTCAAACGTCATATTATCATAGCGGATAAACGGAGCGCAGTAGGTGTCGATGGAAGACCATGCCTGCGCGCCCGCCGTTTCACCCTGCGTTGTAAAGGTCGAATTCACAACCTGTCCCAAAAAGGAACGCAAATGCTTCGCCGGGGAGGACTCCACCTTTCCCGGAACGCCGCCAAACCCGTCCATAAGCAGCTGGCGCAGGTCCCAGCCCGCACAATACGGCCCAAAAAATCCAAGGTCATGAATGTGGAAATCCCCTCCTACGTGCGCCTCACGCACCTCCTGCGGATATACCTCGTGCAGCCAGTACTGCTTTGTAAACGTCTCGCGCACATAGTTGTTCATTCCATTAATCGATTTTTGTGTGTTTGCGTTTTCCTTGATCTGCCAGTCTTTGTCGTCCAGATAGTCCGAGAACATATCGATTGTCGCGCCGATCAAAGCGTTGGATTCTCTTGCGGCACGCCTCTTTTCCCTGTAAAGGATATATGCCTTTGCCGTCTTTGCGTGTCCCCGCTCGATCAGCACCTTTTCCACAATATCCTGTATCTGCTCTACATCCGCCTCATCCGCCTTGAGCTGGAGATTCGCGATGTCCACCACCTCGTTCGAAATTTTCTGTGCCGTGTCAAAATCATCGCCGCCCACCGCAGTGACCGCCTTAAAAATAGCCCATGTGATTTTTTCCTGCTGGAACTGTTCCGTGCTTCCGTTTCTCTTCCTGATTTGCGTAATCATCTTTCTTTCTCCTGTCCGTTTCGTTTATTCATATCATAATCTGGAAAACCGAAAAGAAAAGCGCCCGGAAAGGACGCGCCTATTCCGCTTTTGCCATACTCCGTGGCAGCGTACTGAAGTTTACAGGCAGGTCTTCTGGCTTGGGCGTCAGACGCAGTGTACGCCTTCCCGAATATCATTCAGTGGCTTTGTACCCTGCTTCGCCCTTACAGCGGCGGGACCGCGCGGGATTTGCACCCGTCTTCCCTTTTATACCCCGATTCGGGATACCTGTAACACAATATACTGTGCTTTTTCATTTCATTAATACATAGATATTGTATTGCCATTCCATACAAATGTCAATACCGCATGTTTTTCCCTTAAATAAAAGAAACCGCCCCGTAAAGCGGTTTCCTGCCTGTCAACTGGTTTTTTCCCAAAAAAATTTAATTAATTTTAATCTTTCTCTGCAAAAAACAGCTCCGGCTCCCGGCGTATTTTCATCAGCTTTCCCTCCAGTTGCTTCACCGCAACGGCAAAAACCGGTCCCCCAACGCTCCTCGCCTTTTGCGGGCATTCCTTCACACACGCCAGACAGCGGATGCAGCTCGCCTTGTCCGTATTTCTCGGATTGTCCTTTGAAATCGCTCCCGCCGGACATATCCGTACGCACACCCCGCATTGATTGCAGGCTTTTGCGCCCTTCGGCGCGAAAGGAACCGTCTGGAACTCCCTGTACGGCCTGTTCCCCGGAAGCCCCAGTGCGGCTGTTTTTCCACTTTCAAGGCATTCCTTCGTTTTCTCTGCAAGACACGCCACAGCCTTCCTGTCCTTTTCGTCAGGTCGTCCTTCGCCAATTCTTGCGGAAAAAGTATGCGGCGCAATAAACGCTCCGGCTCCTACGCCAAAAAAGCCCTGCCTCGCGCAGTAGTCGGATAGCTCCAAAAGAGCGTCCTCAAACGCGCGGTTTCCATAGCTTACCACAAATAGAGCGGGCGTATTCTCGCCATGCAGCTTTCCAAATAATCCGCCCCGCACCTGCGGTATCCTTCCATAATATACGGGTGCGCCGATCACAACAAGCTCATCCGGTCCAAAAAAATGTTCCTGCGCTCGTTCTTCCCTGTCAGTAAGGTTGATCTCTGTATATTCCGCATCCAGCTCTTTGGCAATCGCGCACACATATTCGCGTGTTCCCTTCGTTGGACTGAAATAAATTGCAGTTACTTTTTTTGCAGTCATTCCCACCATCTCCTCCATCTTATTGTCTATTGATCGGTTTCACGTTCCCGCCTGTGCCGCGCGTGCTTTTCCCTCGCTTCCATATGCCGCTTTCTGCGGTCCGAACCCTTTATATTCTTCCATATCGCGCCAATGTCAATCTTATCGCCTTTTCTCAGCTCCGGTTTCACATCCAGCAAAACCTCGACCTCCGTGCGAATCACCTTTGCGAAATCAAAGCTTCCGTCCGACATCACCCACGCAAACGACGTACTCATAAACGTCTGGTGCACAAGCGCACACAGCATCTGCGCGTCGGAGCTGTTCCTGATCTCGCCCGCCTTCTGCCCCTTGCCGATAATATCGCACTGCATTTGCATCATTGCCCCGCGTTTTTCATTGATGCGGAATGTTCCCACATCGCAATTAAGGTTTTTGATAAAGAGCTGCCGGGCAATTTCTGTCCCGGATTCGCTTATATGCTCCAAAAACGGGTTATAAGAAAGCAGGAGTTGCTCTACATAATTTTCAGCGTTCAGTATTTGAACAAAGTATTCCGTCCCAATATCGTACGGCAACTCATAGAAGTCTTTCAGGAGCTCGTCCTTGGATTTAAAATAGTAGTAAAAGGTATGCTTGTTTACGCCGCTTTGCTCACATATCTCATTGATGGTTACATTTTCAAAGCCACGTTCCTGAAATAGATTCAGCCCGATTTCCTTAATTCTTGTTTTAGTGTCCCTGCCCGCCATTTCTATTACTTCTTTCTTGCAGCATATTAACAAATCACAGCGCACATCCTACGCATGAAAATGTTTGCTGCATAGCAGCTCCCTGCAAATGTTGTTTACACATCCATTTGAGAAACTGCAATCATAATCTAAAACGAGATTAACATATAAATGCAACTGCGTCAATATTTTTAACAATCTTATTGACATTATTATGCAACCGCGGTATCATAAGTCCACGGAAGTTTCAATCAAGGCAAAAGCCACTCTGTAAGAAAGGAAGAAAAACGCTTTATGATGCGCATAATGAAATACTTAAAGCCCTACGCCGCGCTCATACTCGCTGCTATCGTGCTGCTTTTCGGGCAGGCGTTCTGCGATCTGTCATTGCCAAATTATATGTCCAAGATCGTAGACACCGGCATTCAGCAAGGCGGTATCGAAAACGCCATTCCATCGGCAGTCAGTGAAAATACAATGAACTCGCTGCTTCCCTTTATGGATGAGCAGCAGCAAAAAACGGTGCAGGAAAGCTACACGCTCATAAACCAATCAAGCGCCGACTATGATACTTATTTGAAATCCTATCCGGCCCTTGCAAACGAAGCTGTCTATGTCAGGACAGATATGAATGAAGGAGGAACGGAGGCGCTTAACTCTGCTTTTTCAAAAGCATTCGCATCCGTCAGCGCAATCGAGCAGGTAATGAGCGCGGAGCAAAGCGGCTCGTCCAGCATTGCCCTCGATAAACAGGTCAACGAAGACGGCAGCGAGAAAACCGCCGAGATTCCGCCTGCATTGCTGCAGTTTCTGGGTTATTATACACAGCAGGCACAGGGAGAGGACTTCTTTACGGCACTCAGCTCCTATCCGGATTCCGCGGCGGTATATGAAAGCCTGAACGAATTGCTTAAAGAAAAAATCGGAGGAATGGATGCCAGTATGCTCACGCAGATGGCCATTCCCGCGGTCACACAGGAATATCAGGCGCTTGGAGTGGACACCACCAAGGTCCAGCAGGATTACATCTGGAACAACGGCTTTTCTATGTTGATGCTGGCGCTTGGCTCTGCGGCCTGCACGGTCGTGGTCGGTTTTTTTGCCGCGAGGATCGGTGCGGGGCTTGCCCGCGACCTGCGTCAAAAGACCTTCACCAAGGTAGAGAACTTCTCCAATGTAGAGTTCGATAAATTTTCGACTGCGTCGCTGATCACGCGGAGTACCAACGATATCACCCAAATACAAATGGTCGTCATCATGATGATCCGTATGGTTATCTATGCGCCTATCATGGGTGTAGGCGGCGTCATTATGGCACTCAACAAAAGCGTATCCATGTCGTGGATTATTGCGCTTGCAGTGGTTGTTTTGCTTGGTTTCATCGGTACGATCTTTGCAGTCGTCATGCCCAAGTTCAAAAAGATGCAGTCCCTTGTTGACCGCCTGAACCTGGTCATGCGCGAAAACCTTTCAGGCCTCATGGTCATCCGGGCGTTCAATACGCAAAATTTTGAGCTCGACCGTTTTGACAAGGCAAATGAAGACCTTACAAAAACTTCGCTGTTCGTCGGTCGTGTCATGATCTGGTTGTACCCGATTATGACGCTTATTATGAACGGGGTTTCCATCCTCATCATTTGGGTGGGCGCGAACCAGATCGCAGCCTCGTCCATGCAGGTCGGCGATATGATGGCGTTCATGCAATACGCAATGCAGATTGTTATGGCCTTCCTCATGATGTCCATGATGTTCATCATGCTCCCCCGTGCTTCTGTTTCGGCACACCGTATTGCAGATGTAATCGATACGGAGCCGCAGATTC
Organism: Christensenella sp. KGMB01412; assembly: GCF_055522415.1. NCBI lineage: Bacteria > Bacillati > Bacillota > Clostridia > Christensenellales > Christensenellaceae > Christensenella > Christensenella sp. KGMB01412. The sequence continues at coordinate 35,462 of NZ_JBVFVW010000011.1, forward strand.
ACGATCCCAAAGATCCAAAGCACTTTACGGATCCCAAGGGCCTGCTTGAATTCAAGGACGTATGTTTTGCCTATCCCGGCGCGGAGGATAATGTCCTGACGGATATCAACTTCACCGCAAAACCCGGTGAGACCACTGCCTTTATCGGCTCCACCGGCTCAGGCAAATCTACGGTCGCAAACCTCATTCCGCGTTTTTATGACGTTTCCTGCGGAAGCGTCACCATCGACGGAATCGACGTACGCGACGTCACAAGGCACGATCTGCGCGAGCAGGTCGGCTACGTTCCGCAAAAATCAGTGCTGTTTTCCGGTACCATCGCGTCCAATCTCCGTCTCGGCGACGAGGAGGCTACGGACGCGCAAATGGAAAAAGCGGCGGAAGAAGCGCAGGCAATGGAATTCATCAGTAAGAATCCCAAAGGTCTTGACGCAAGTATTTCGCAGGGCGGCGCAAACGTGTCAGGCGGTCAAAAACAGCGCTTGTCCATTGCACGCGCGCTTGTCAAGGATCCAAACATCTACGTATTTGACGACAGCTTCTCAGCGCTCGATTTCAAGACGGACGCGACGCTGCGAGAAGCGATCAAGGAACAAACGAAGGATAAGACTGTGCTGATTATTGCCCAGCGCGTCGGTACCATTATGGACGCGCAGCAGATCATCGTTCTCGATGAAGGAAAGATCGTCGGCAAGGGCACGCACAGGGAACTCATGCAAACCTGCGAAGCATATCGCGAGATTGCACTCTCCCAGCTTTCAGAGGAGGAATTACAATGAGCAATGAAACAAAAAGACCTCCCGTAAGGCAAGGAGGAGGCCCCGGCGGGCCGCAGATCGCAATGGCAGGCGCGAAAGCCAAAGATTTTAAAGGCTCGATAGGCCGCCTGCTCAAATACATTGGAAAATACAAGATCGCGGTCATCATCGTTGTCATCTTTGCGGTCGCTTCAACGATCTTCTCAATCATCGGCCCGAAACTCATGGGTAACGCGACCACCGTTCTCTTTGAAGGGGTTATGGGCCAAATCGGCGGCACCGGACAGGGCGTGGATTTCCTGAAGATCAGCCAGATCCTGATCACCCTTGTGATCCTGTACGGTATTTCGGCCCTGTTCGGATACATTCAGGGATATATCATGACCGGCGTATCCATGAAGGTCACCTACCGTCTGCGTAAGGACATCAGCGAAAAGGTCAACACACTGCCCCTTTCGTATTTTGACAAAACAAGCCACGGGGATATCCTGTCGCGCGTTACAAACGATGTAGACACCATCAGCCAGACGCTCAACCAGAGCCTGTCGCAAATCATTACCTCCGTAACGATGGTCATCGGCGTGCTCGTCATGATGTTTACCATCAACTGGTTGATGACGCTCGTCGTGCTGATCATCATACCTGTCTCTTTGGTGCTGATCATGCTGGTGGTTAAAAAATCACAGAAATTCTTCAAGCAGCAGCAACGCTATCTTGGAACTGTAAACGGGCATGTTGAGGAAATGTTTGCCGGCCACAACGTCATCTCCGCCTATAACGGCGAAGAGGAGAGCATCGAGGTATTTAACGGCGAAAACGAAAAGCTGTATAGCGCCGCGTGGAAGGCAAACTTTATGTCAGGCATGATGCAGCCCATCATGTCCTTCATCGGCAACCTCGGTTATGTCGCAGTATGCGTGCTTGGCGGTTATCTGGCGGCGACGGGCTCTATTACGGTTGGTAACATCCAGTCGTTTGTACAGTATGTCCGCAGCTTTACTATGCCGCTCTCTCAGCTTGCAAATATCTCCAATGTCCTGCAGCAAACGGCGGCGGCTTCCGAGCGCGTGTTTGAATTCCTCAATGAAGAAGAGGAATCTCCAGACACCCCAAATCCGATCAAGCTTGACAAGGTTGACGGCAACGTGGAATTTGAAGACGTCCACTTTGGCTATAACCCGGATAAAATTATCATCAACGATTTTTCCGCAAAGATCAAGCCTGGTCAAAAAATTGCTATCGTCGGCCCAACCGGCGCGGGCAAAACCACTATGATCAAACTGCTGATGCGTTTTTACGACCTCAACAGCGGCAAAATCCTGATCGACGGCCACGCCACTACGGATTTCACGCGGGCAGACCTGCGCAGGCACTTTGGTATGGTGCTGCAGGACACTTGGCTGTATAACGATACGATCATGGAAAACATCCGCTACGGGCGTATGGACGCAACAGACGAGGAGGTCATCGCCGCGGCGAAGGCGGCCTATGCCGACCACTTCATCAAAGCGCTGCCCCACGGCTATGAAATGGTGCTCAACGAAGACGCTACCAATATCTCGCAGGGCCAGAAGCAGCTGCTTACAATCGCGCGGGCGATTCTGGCGGATCCGGATATGCTGATTCTTGACGAAGCCACAAGCTCAGTCGATACGCGTACGGAAAGCCTCATTCAAAAGGCTATGGACGCCCTTATGAAAGATCGTACCAGCTTTGTGATCGCGCACCGCCTGTCCACCATCAAGGACGCGGATCTCATCCTCGTTATGAAGGACGGGGATATCATCGAGCAGGGCACGCATAATGAGCTTCTTGAGCGGGGCGGCTTCTATGCCGAGCTCTATAACAGCCAGTTTGCTGCTCCGGCAGCTGCATTGCAGTCCCAATCCTGAAAAATCTAAAACAAAATACTGAAAACAAAGAACGGCCACTTATGGCTGTTCTTTGTTATTTAGTCCATATATTTCCTCCCTTTTACTGTTTTGACTTTTCCGTTGAATTGTTGTAAAGTATGCTCGTGACTACAACGTGAAGGAGTTCAGTATGGCAATCGACACCGTCAGGGAATATTTGAAACAGTTTGGCAGGCAACAGGATATTATGGAATTCAGCACCTCCAGCGCAACCGTAGAGCTTGCGGCTCAGGCGCTCAATGTAATTCCCGCCCGTATCGCAAAAACGCTTTCCTTCCGTGTGAATGACGCATGTATCCTGATCGTCACAGCTGGCGACGCAAAGATCGATAATCCCAAATACCGCACGCAGTTTTCCTGCAAAGCAAAAATGCTTTCCGCAGAAGAGGTTGAACCGATGACAGGCCATGAAATCGGCGGCGTATGCCCTTTTGCCAACCCGCAGGACGTAAGGACGTTTCTTGATGTTTCGCTCCAACGCTTTGACACGGTGTTTCCCGCCTGTGGCAGCAGTAATTCGGCAATCGAGCTTTCATGCGGCGAGCTGTTTCGTTATGCAAACGCACAGGACTGGATCGACGTATGTAAAGGCTGGCAAGAAGAATAGAAAAAAGGAGAAGCAAGTTTATGTTACTATTATGTTATCCAAAATGCACGACCTGTAAAAAGGCTGAAAAATGGCTGGATGAAAACGGTATTTCCTATGAATACCGCGACATCAAACTGCAAAATCCGACAAAAGAGGAGCTCATGCTTTGGCAGGAAAAAAGCGGGCTTCCACTGAAAAAATTCTTTAATACAAGCGGGCTTTTATATAAAAGCCTTAACCTGAAGGATAAGCTCCCTGCCATGAGCGAAGACGAGCAATTCTCGCTTCTTGCAACGGACGGCATGCTGGTAAAGCGCCCCATCCTCATAAGCGATGACTTTGTGCTTACAGGCTTTCGCCCTGCGGAATGGGAACAAAAACTGAAATAATAAAAAAGCCTTTGGCGGCAGTCTTTCCGCCAAAGGCTTTTTCCTTTACATCCATTGCTGATTTTACCAAAGCCGGCTTTATCCAACGTTTCCTATTCAATAAAATCAATCATATTGTTTAGCCGGATCACATCCTCCGGCCTTATTTTCAGCGTATGGAATTCGTCGCCCGTCCCGCCATAAATAAAGTCGTGTATGGTCAGCTGTTTGTCAAACAGAATGGGCAGGTTATGCCCCACCAGCGGAATTCTGCCCGCTTCGTATCCTGTCGCCTGCTTCACCACCTTTGGATCCGCAAGCCCTTTTACATCATAACCCAGCACGGTTTTGATGCTGCTTACATCCATATCCGTACGCTGCGCGCTCATTACCATCGCTACAAGCCCCTGCTGCGTTGCAATCACAAACACAGGCGCGCATAGCTCCAGATCAAAATACTCCGCCGCATCTTTTGTCTTTAAAATTGGTTTTTCATGCTCGATAATCTCGCAATCCGCCTTGCTTTCCGTCAAATATTCTCTGAGTTGTTCCAAATTCATCATGCTAATTCTGCCCCTGTTTTACAATGTCCGCCACATCCGCGCCGATGAGGGTAATCAAATCCTGTGGCATAAGCTCCACCTGCTGCCCGATCTTCCCGGCGCTTACCAGCATCGTATCAAGCGCACGGCACGATTCGTCAATCACCGTATGGAATTGCTTTTTCATGCCCACCGGCGAGCATCCTCCGCGGATGTATCCCGTCACCTTACTGATGTCTTTCACATGGATCATTTCCACATTTTTTTCACCTGCCGCGCGCGCCGCTTTTTTCACGTCAAGCTCACACGCCACCGGAATCACAAATACGATATAGCGCCTGTCCGCCCCCTGCGTTACCAACGTTTTAAAAACCTTCCGCACAGGAATTCCAAGCTTTTGCGCAACCTCGGTTCCCGGGACGGCAAGCCCGTCCGTTTCATAGGAATGCGCAGTGTATTTTATGTTCGCCCTGTCTAAAATACGCATTGCGTTTGTCTTTGCATTCGCCATAAAACCCTCCGTATTTATTATACCGGAAAACCTCTTTTTTTCCAACAGAAAACCGTCCGGTGTTTTGTCCGGACGGTTCTGGTCGTTTCATTATTTCGATGTTTTTTGCTGAACCTTGTTGTTTGCCTTTGTCGAAGCCTGATTTACTTTGGAAGACGCTTTGCTCACGGCTTCTTTTGTTTTGTCTTTTACCTTTGTCATTGCTTCATCAACTTTTTTTCCTGCTTTTTCCATTGCTTTCATTTTCATTACCTCTTATTATCTTTCATTTTTTCGGTACGCTTTCACGCGTTCCTGCTTTGTGCTATTACAATACACCGCGCCGAATCATTAAAACATTAAAATGAAAAAATACGAGATAAATCCGTTGTTTAAAATCGCATGTCCTTCTGTCACGCCGGAAATAAGAATTTCATAAGCAGCCGTTCAGCGGCGGGGCCGTTTTCAAAATCAAATATCCTGCGTTTTCCCTGCGCATCCACAATCATAAAACCCGTTTCATCCAGAACGGTCTCAAATCCACAGGCTTCCAGCGCAAGCCCAAGAGCGAATTCCCATGAATAAACGTCTGTTTCTTCTCCATCCTGCAAAAGCTCCAGAAAACGCTCAAACTCTTCATAAGAAACGCCGTTCTCCAAAAAAGCCCGCCAAAGCCCGGCAATCTGTTCAATCCCAAGCGCACTGATGCACTCCCTGTAGCCTTCTCCGATGGGTTTTAGCATCGCATACCTGTAATAAAACAGCTCCAAATCCGCAAACAGCCCTCTTGCCAGTGGAGCTTCATCCCATTCGCGGCCCAATACCGCGCACGGCTTTTCTACCTGCAAAAGCACTTCGCGCGCAAGCGCGCAATCCTTTTCTCCTGCAAAACGCAGACAAAAACACAGGTTTCGAAGCGCCCTGAAATCCTCGCCTGTCGCATCATATTTTTGAAAAATCACATTGCCGTTCTCCGTTTCAACTGTGATTTCCCCATTTTCATATCCGCTCGTAAGTCCGCTTACCACAAGCGGTGTTTCTTGCGCGGCAAGAGCGAGCATCGGTCCATATTCCTCTACCAGCATATCCGTTTCAAAATAGGAACCGTAAAATAAAATATGCAGTACGCTGCTCCCCTCCAGCATATAATATTGCGGCATAACGCCGGTCTGGACGCGCAGCGCATCCACCAGGCAGGCAAGCACGCGCAGCAGATGGGCCTGCTGATGCGGTTTTGGAATTGCAATATCCCTGTTTTGAACATAATTACGCCTGAGCATCTTCTTTCCCCTCGATTCTCAGCATCCTGTACCCCACGCCAACATGTGTCTGGATATATTTCTGCCCCTTGTCTATCTTTTTACGCAGAGTCGCCATAAATACGCGAAGTGACGGTACGTCGCTTTCAAAGCCGCTTCCCCATACTTCTTTGAGGATATACTGGTGTGTCAGTACCCTCCCCACATTCTTTGCGAGCAGGCAAACGAGCTTATATTCCATGGGCGTCAGGTGGCACTCCACACCATCCACATATACGCAGCCGGCTGCGTAATCGATTTTCAGTCCGCCGTTTTCAAACACAGAATTTTCCATATTCGGTACGCTGCCAATCCTCCTTGCGGCCACACGGATACGCGCCAAAAGCTCCTCCATACTAAACGGTTTGGTAAGATAATCGTCCGCGCCAGCGTCAAGCGCGCTGATTTTGTCCCTGTCCTCCATACGCGCGCTCACCACAATAATCGGGCAATTCGACCATGTCCTGATCTTCCTGATGATATCCACACCGTCCATATCCGGCAATCCAAGGTCAAGGATAATCATATCCGGCTGTTTTGAAACAGCCAGCATCAAAGCCTCCTCCCCCGTTTGCGCCGTATAGCACTGGTAAGCGTTCATATCCAGCGTCGCCGACATAAAATTTTTGATCGCCTGGTCGTCCTCAACCACCATGATTGAAGTTTTCATTTTCCTTCACCTCCGCTATGGGCAGCGTAAATTCGAATACAGTTCCGCACGGCTCGTTATCCTTTACCCTGATCCTGCCGCCGTGCGCTTCCACAATCGTCCTGCACAGCGCCAGCCCCAGTCCCAGCCCCCTGCGGCTGTCCGTCTGCTTGCCTCCCGCCGTATAAAACATATCAAAAATATTTTTCTTATCCGCGTCGCTGATTCCTTTTCCATTGTCCGCAACGCATACCACCGCTTCTTTTCCCCTGCGTGCGGCGCTGATCAAAATATCCGAGCCTGGCTGCGTGTATTTGACGGCATTATCCACCAGATTGATCATTACCTGCACAATCAGCTGCACGTCGACGTCCGCCATCAACATATCGTCCGCCAAATCAATCCTGATATGATGCTCTTCCGCCTTACGGCTCAAATGACGCAGCGCTTCCTCTACGATCTCCGATATGAATTGAGGCTCCGTTTTAAGCTTTACGTTCCCATTGTCTATCCTTGATACGGAAAGCAGGTTTTCCACCAGATTGATCAACCACAATGAATCGTCGTAAATTCCTGTCACAAGGCGTTTTTTTGTCTCCTCGTCAAAGCAGTTCGTAAGCAACGAACTTGCGCTTCCGGAAATACTCGTGAGCGGCGTACGCAGATCATGCGATACCGCGCGCAGCAGGTTAGAACGGAAGCGTTCGCTTTCCGCCTGTGTTTCCGCCTTTCTTTGCGCCTCGTTCAGGTAATACTTTTCAATCGCCGATCCAATCTGTGCAAACAACGTATACAGCAGCGAATCCTGTATGCTGTCTATCTGGTCGTCGGCATCTGTCACTATGCCGATTGCTGCCAGCACCCTTTCCTTTGTCGTAAGCGGAGTATAGCGCGCCGCCGCGCCGGGCAGCGTATTGGTGCCCTTTCCAGCGGAATGTCCGTTCCGGATACACCACGCCGCTACAGCCTGCTCGTCGGGCGTGATATATGCGCTGTTTTTTTCCAGTATTCCCTCTTCGTCGCACGCATAAACCCTGCCGATCTCATTTCCGTCCGCGAGGTAAAACACCACCGGTTTATGCGCCAGCTTCGCTACTTTGCCAATCGCGTGCGTTGCTATCTCATCCAGCGTCTTTGCGTCCTGCAGGCTTCGATTTGTCTCCAGCAGCACGTTCGTGCGAAAAGCATTTATTGTGGCGATTGCCGCCTGTTTTTTTACTTTGCTCGTAAGCGCGCTTGTAATCAGCGCGGCAATCAGCATAATTGCAAATGTCACCGGATATTCCGCTCCGTATGCGTTGAAGGTAAACCGCGGATCGGTAAAGAAAAAATTATACATCAGCACGCCGATTACAGATGCCACAACTCCATAAAACCGTCCATGCGTCTGGTTTGCCGTAATCAATACGCCCAAAATCAAAATGACGATGATATTCGCCTGGTTAAAACCAACCCAGTCAAAAAACGCTCCCACTGCGATGCACGCTGCCATTATGAGCAGCATTTTGAGGAAATCCTTCCAGTGGAACCGGAATGTTCCCCACCTGATCCGGTGCCGCGCCGGTTTGTAATCCTGCGCGTCGTTGTCCGGGATGACAAAAACCTCAAGCTCCGCGGCATAGGATATCAATTCATCGATCATGTTCTGGCCGCGCTTCCATATCTTCGGTTTCTGGCGCGTCCTCCCAACGACAATCTTTGTAACGCCGCTCACCTTGGAAAAACGGGCAATCTGCATCGGTACGTTGTCGCCGTATGTCGTAGCGATTTTTGCACCCAGCTCCTTGGCAAGCCGGATGTTGTCACGCAGCAGCTTTGCATTTTCCCGGTTTAAAACCGGGCTTGTCGGCGTATCCACGAAAAGCGCGGTAAAAGAGGCGTGGAACGCTTCTGCCATACGCGCCGCCGTACGAATTACCTTTGCGTTGGAAGGCGATGTTGAGAGACATACCAGAATATGCTCCCTCGCCGGCGCCGTACGTTCCGGCGTATCCTTATTTACCCTGTCGGCCACCCGCCTCAACGCGATCTCGCGCAGCGCCGCGAGATTGCCCTTCACAAAAAAATGGGCCAACGCCTGATGCGCCTGTTGTTCTTTATAGATTTTACCGGCTTCCAGGCGCGCGAGCAGTACCGACGGCTCCACGTCGATGATCTCCACCTCGTCCGCCATATCGAAAATCCGGTCTGGAACGCGTTCCTTTACGATCACCTGCGTGATCGACGCAACGATATCATTAAGGCTTTCAATGTGCTGCACATTTACGGTTGTATAAACGTCAATGCCTGCGCCCATCAGCTCTTCGATATCTCCCCAGCGCTTGGTATGGCGCAATCCCTGCGCATTCGTATGCGCGAGTTCGTCCACCAGAATCAGCTGCGGCTTTCTTTCAAGCGCGCCGTCAAGGTCAAATTCCCGCAGCTTGATTCCTTTGTACGGCACCTCAAGCGGCGGCAACACCTCAAGCCCGTCCAAAAGTGCAAGCGTTTCAGGCCGGGTGTGCGGCTCCACATATCCGACTACAACGTCAACACCCTGCTCTTTTGCAGCGTGCGCGGCCTCAAGCATGGCATAGGTTTTTCCAACACCCGCCGCGTATCCAAAGAATATTTTAAGTTTTCCCCGCCGCTCTTTCTCCGGTTGCATCTGCCGAAGCAGCTCGTTTGGATCGGGCCGCGCATCATCAAGCATTCATTTCTCCTCCTTGGCGCCAGGTTATTTCAATAGGCCGTCCAGCGCCAGATTCACTTCCAAAACATTTACCGTCGGTTCTCCAAAAATTCCGAGAAACCTTCCCTCCGTATATTTTGCCACAATCTCGCGCACCTGACCAGCAGGAATATTACGAGCCCTTGCAATCCGCTCCACCTGGTATTCGGCGGCAGCAGGCGAAATATGCGGATCGAGTCCGCTGCCGGAGCACGTCACAAGATCTGACGGAATCGGTTCGTCGCCTTTTTCAGGATGCGCATCACGCAGCTTTTGTACGCGTTCTTCAATAAGGGCGGCATATTCGTCGCTGGCAGGAGAGAGGTTCGAAGGCCCTGCAAACAGCAACGGATTTCCCTGATCGTCGTAAAATGTTTCCGTATTAAGGTTCATCACGCGTCCCCACATATATTCTTCCGTAGTGAATTCCTGTGCCAGTAACGTGCTGCCATACTTTTTCCCGTCTATCTCAATCATACTGCCGTTTGCCTGTTTTGGAAAGGCAAGCTGCGAAATCCCGGTTACCACCAGCGGATAAATCACGCCGCAAACCAGCGTAAAAATTAAAATCATGATCAAAGCCGGCAGGGCAACTTTTTTTATATTTTTTAACATTGTCCGTTCCTCCTAAAATAATCCTACCGCTACAAGCAGCATATCGATCAGCTTGATTGCAATGAACGGCAGGATTACGCCGCCAACGCCAAACACCAACAGGTTACGCGACAACAGCTTTTTTGCCGGCACTTCCCTGTATTTTACGCCCTTCAGCGCCAGCGGAATCAGCGCTACAATGATCACCGCATTATAGATGACCGCAGAAAATATCGCGCTTTCCGGGCTGTGCAGCCTCATGATGTTAAGCGCCTGCAACTGCGGGAACAGCAGGAAGAAAAGCGGCGGGATGATCGCAAAATATTTTGCGATATCGTTGGCAATGCTGAATGTTGTAAGCGCACCGCGCGTCATCAAAAGCTGCTTGCCGATCCTCACAATGTCGATCAGCTTCGTCGGCGACGAATCAAGATCCACCATGTTGCCCGCCTCTTTGGCTGCCTGCGTGCCCGTGTTCATGGCGACCGCAACATCAGCCTGTGCAAGCGCGGGCGCGTCGTTTGTGCCGTCGCCTGTCATTGCCACCATATGTCCGTGCTTCTGGTAATCGCGTATCAGCTCCAGCTTGCCCTCCGGAGTCGCCTCTGCCAGAAAATCATCCACACCTGCTTCGGCGGCGATTGCCGCAGCGGTAAGCGGGTTGTCTCCTGTAATCATGATCGTCCTGATGCCCATTTTCCGCAGGTCGGCAAATTTTTCCTGTACACCCTGCTTGATAATATCCTTTAAATGGACGACTCCAAGTATTTTCCCATTCTTCGCAACCAGCAACGGTGTCCCCCCGCTGTTTGCAACGCGTTTTACAGTTTCGTCGCATTCCGGCGAGTAGTTTCCGCCTTTTGACTGCACATATTCTTTTACCGCATCCGCAGCCCCCTTACGTACTTCATTTCCTTCGTAATCCACACCGCTCATTCTTGTTTTGGCAGAAAACGGGATAAACTGGACATTCATCTCGCCTATATTGCGGCCCCGGATTCCGAACTTCTCTTTTGCCAGCACTACGATGCTCCTGCCTTCAGGCGTTTCATCAGAGAGCGAAGACAGTTGGGCCGCATCCGCAAGCTCCCTGATATCCGTTCCATCCACAGGTATAAATTCACTTGCCTGACGGTTGCCAAGCGTGATCGTCCCTGTTTTATCGAGCATCAGGATATCTACGTCGCCCGCGGCTTCGATTGCCCTGCCGCTCATTGCAAGTACGTTAGCCTGATTGAGCCTGCTCATGCCTGCAATACCGATTGCGGAAAGCAGCGCGCCAATCGTCGTGGGCGCAAGGCATACAAGCAACGCCAGCAGGGAGGTAACGGACGTTGGATTTGCGCTCATACCCTGCATCTGTGCGGAAAAATGTGCAAACGCGTAAAGCGATACAGTCACAACGAGGAATATGATCGTCAGCGATACCAACAGTATCTGCAACGCGACCTCGTTTGGCGTCTTTTTGCGCGCTGCGCCTTCCACCATGGCAATCATCTTGTCAAGGAAGCTCTCGCCCGGATTGCTCGTCACATGGATCACCAGCCAGTCGGATATCACCGTGGTTCCTCCTGTTACTGCGCAGCGGTCGCCGCCGCTCTCACGAATCACCGGGGCAGATTCCCCGGTGATCGCGCTTTCATCTACAGACGCCGCCCCATCGATCACGTCGCCGTCCGCGGGTATCTGCTCCCCGGCTTTCACGAGTACAATATCGCCTTTCCTAAGGGAAGCGGATGGAACTTCTTCCACTCTGTCCCTTTCTTCAGGCGAGGGTATCTTATAAGCCGTAATATCACGCTTCGTCGCGCGCAGGGCATCCGCCTGCGCTTTTCCCCTGCCCTCGGCGATCGCCTCTGCAAAATTGGCAAACAGTACGGTCAGCCATAACAGTACCGCGATACCCAGTATAAACTCCGGCGTATTGTCCCTGATACCCGCAAGCGCGATCACATAAAGCACAGTTGTCAATATCGCCGCAACATATACGACAAACATAACCGGATTTTGCACCTGTATCTTCGGATTCAGCTTCAAAAACGAGTCTTTCAGAGCGCGTCCGATCATTTGCTTATTTACAAACTTTGTCTTTTTATCCTTCATGATCTTTTCACTCCTAACCTATCATCTGGAAGAACTCTGCAATCGGCCCAACCGCAAGCGCCGGAAGAAAGCTCAGCGCTCCGACAAGCAGTACAACCAGTATCAATACGGCGATAAACAGCGCGCCCGTTGTGGGCAACGTTCCCGCGCTGACCGCGACTTTTTGTTTGCGGACCAGCGATCCGGCGATCGCAAGCGTTGCAATCATCGGCATAAAACGTACAAACAGCATCACAATCCCAATCGCCACATTCAGGAAAGGCACGTTGGCGTTCAGGCCCGCAAATGCAGAACCATTGTTGCCCGCGCCGGATGAAAAGGCGTACAATACCTCCGAAAACCCATGCGGCCCACTATTGTTGAGGCTATCCATCACGGTAGGCACATAGCAGGCAATCGCCGTGCCAATAAGCGCCGCGAGAGGCGTCGCAAGGCATACGAGCGTCGCCATCTTCATTTCATACGGTTCTATCTTCTTTCCAAGAAATTCCGGTGTTCTGCCCACCATAAGCCCCGCAATGAATACCGCTACAATCGCAAACGCCAGCATTCCGTAAAGCCCGCAGCCAACGCCACCGAATATGACCTCGCCAAGCTGCATCTGCAGCATTGTAATCATTCCGCCAAGCGGTGTATAGCTGTCGTGCATGGAGTTAACAGAGCCGTTTGAGGCAGCCGTTGTAAATGAAGCCCAGGTGCTTGACGTCGCGATTCCAAACCGCGCTTCCTTGCCTTCCATGTTACCGCCCGGTTGCCCCTGCGTTGTCATATTGACCGCGCCGTCCTGGGCAAGCTGCGGCGTACCGTTTGCTTCGTTCGCTCCAATCACCGCAAGAAAACCTACGAGCATAATGAGCATTGCCAGAAACAATGCAACACCCTGTTTTTTGTTCTTTACATTCCTGCCAAATGTGAAGCACAGCGCAACAGGAATCAGCAGGAGCGATATCATCTCTATCATATTGGAGAATATGGTTGGATTCTCCAGCGGGAAGGCCGAGTTCACACCAAAGAAACCGCCACCATTCGTCCCCAACTGCTTGATCGCAATCTGGCTTGCGGCAGGCCCCTGCGGTATTACCTGGCTTGTGATTACCGTTCCGTCGTCAAGCGTAACCGGATGCAAAAGCTGTACCTCCGTATAGGAGGAAAGGTTCTGCACGACTCCCTGGGAAACAAGTAAAATCGCCACCACCAGCGAAAGCGGAATCAGCACATACCAAACCACCCTCGTCAGGTCTACCCAGAAGTTTCCAATCCCCGTTCCCTTTTCCCTCGTGAATCCACGAATCAACGCGAACAACACCACGATGCCTACGCCCGCAGATACAAAGTTTTGTACGGTCAGGCCAAGCATCTGTGTAAAATAGGAAAGCGCGCTCTCACCGGAATAAGACTGCCAGTTCGTATTCGTCACAAAGCTTGACGTCGTATTGAACGCCAGATGCCACGATGTTCCGTCGATGTTTTCCGGATTCAACGGCAGGACTCCTTGCGCCATATTGAGAAAAAAGAGGATTGCAAAACTAAAAACGCTGAACATAATGCAGCAGGCCGCATATTTCTTCCAGCCCATATCCTCGTTCTTATCAACGTGCAAAACCTTGTAGGTGAAATTTTCCACCGGCACAAAGGCCTTTGAAAGAAACGTCTTTTCACCGTTCATTACCTTACCGATGTACTTTCCAAGCGGTATGGCAAGCGCCACGAGTATCACGATGTAAAGCGCATACTGCAAAATCTGATTGCTCATTGCCTGTCACCTCTCAGCAGGACCACAAACAGGTACACAAAGAGTGCCGCCGCCACAATCCCAATTATTGTGATTACCACAGACATAACCTTTCTCCTTTCTTTTGCTGCATATCTAGGTCACTTAGTATTATAGGTCGCCGGAAATAAAGACGGTGTTAGGGTTATGCGCTTTGTATTAAGATTGTATAAAGAAAGAAACAAAAAAGGCCGTCCCCATTGGCTCATAGGGACGGCCTTTCTCTTGGCATATTTTATGTTTCTAACTGTTTTTTCTCCAAATCTTTTTCATCCCGCGGTTTTATATTAATCCACAGCAGAAAATAGAGTGCAACTTCCATTATAATTTCTACTTTGTGCAAATTATCTATGTAAAATCTTAGATTCAAACCATACATAAACATATTAAGCAAATCTAATCCGTCAGGATTATCCATCCTAAGCCTTGAAACAGGATGAATCGAAGAAACAACTACGCTAATACAAATAACGACTACAATCAAAATGAAATATAAGACCACTGCTCCCGTTTTCACGATGAGCATCGCTTTTCCAGAATCGGATTTTTCATGTTATTCCTGTTCCCAACAATCTTCCAGAATTTCTTTCAACTCAAAAACAGGCTGATCCGCTCTTCCCCCATAATTTACCAGATATACAAAGATTGTATCATCCTGCACTTCAATATGGTTCTTGTCGCTATCAAGGCTGACTTTTGCAATCTCTTTTTCCGCAGTCGTATTCCAATTCCTCCAAACAAGCGCATCTCCCCGCCGAAATAGCGCTCCCTTGCTGTTTAAATGAAAGACCTCATCCGTCCAATACAAAGGATATTCCGCCGCCACTGTCCCAGTCCCCATATCGATCGCAAGCACCTCGTTTTGTGAATTGATCGTTGCCCAAACATATATCGTCTCATTATCAACAAACGCCTCGTGAAAACTGTCCTCGCTTGCAAAATCAAGGATCGTCTTTGGTTCGCGCCATTCCTCTTCGCCTTTCAGCGAAACCGTGCTCACGCGCCCTGTATCACCGTCAATTATATAGACTTCACCTGTCCGCGCACTGTAAAACATCTCCTTTCTGGAGTACCTCGATATCAGCTCCTCACCGGTTTTCTTATTGATTATAATCCCCAGAGATTCCGTTCTATCAATTTCTTCCTCATTCGAATTAAAATACGTATAAAAATAGGTAAGAATGAGCTCTGTTCCCGTATCACAAAGCGTATATCCGTCTGTTTCATCCGGCGGATAGAGCCTGTAGTGCGGATACTCTGAAAACAGTTCTTCTGCTCTCCAACTGAATAGACGGGAATCTTCCAGTCTTGCAATATTCAAATCCGTCAATAGGTAATCCCTGGCGTTTGCTGTAATGGAAACGCTGTCCGTCCATGCGTACAAGAACGGAGGCCTGATTTCCATTTCCTGAAACCGGACGCTGTCGTAATAGTCCTTATGCAATAATTCTGTTGATTCGCCATACCGTTCGCTACGCCCTTCCCGCACCAGTATCAGCTCCGGAACACGTTGGTCTGCAGCCGCCTGCGCGTAAATAAGCCTGTCTTCACCTGCCGCGATGCACTGTATTGGTTGTTCGGCCTCAACGACCGTCTCTCCCGTCCGCAGCGACTTGATCTTATTTCCCTCTGCGTAGAGGATATCGCTCTGCCCCTTTTCCTCTGCTTCAACCGTCAACGGGCTTCCAACAACGGGTGGCGCGGTATGATCGGGTGGAAAAAACAGGGTCCAAAATATGCCGAAAAAAACAGCTGCCAAGCCCCCCAATACAGCTCCCGTCGTGATGCCCCCCACCTTCAGCATCCATTTCAAGTGCTTTTTGTTTCCCGGCTTCATTTCCCTGCTCCTTTTCCAATACCATAGGATACGATGAAAAATTTATTATTCATCAGATCATCTTTATCTTTATCTTTGTATTTCAGGTAAGCTTCTATGCTATCATAAGTTTTTTCTCCGCTTTGGGTAGTATCTCCATCATTATAACGCTTTCCATAATCTTTTACGCTGATTTTCCCATCGTCCAGAGCTTCCACCGCAACATAGTGCGCGCCAATCGATCCATCCGGAGCCTTATAGCCAAAACAAACGATCCCTTGTCCGGCATCTTTGATTTGCTGCTCTGCTTTTTTTGTAGCCCCCAAGTCGAGCATTGTCGTCCCCGCAATTTTTATATCCGGATTATTTTCCCTGATATAATTTACGATGCCGACCGGCATTTCAGCAGACCCTATTGGAACACCTTTCTCCATATACCATTCATAGATATCCTTATAAGGTACGTCTACCCCCGCCATTTGAAGCATATTGTTGGTAGCGGTCGAAATACACGCCCTGTCTTTAACCGTCGCATCGTTGAAGTCCAACCCCGCTATTTGTGGATTACTTTGTGCAATTTGTTCCGGCAATCCTTCAAATTTTTGGTGATAAGCAATCTCCGTCGTCGAATCCCACTTCCCAGTCGGCTCCACTCCAATATTTTGCTGTAACTTTTTGATGTCTTCCTCGTTTTTTACAAATCCGGGCGGCGTCGCGGTCATTCCCAAAGGACTATCCGCTTTGAATTGTTTTTCCCTTTCCCTGATCTTATCAATATTCCAGCCGTTTGGCAACGCCTCGTCCGGATGCTGCTGCAAATACTCGCGCATTTTTTTGCCCAGCTCCAATTTCTCCTGATCGGATAAATCTGCCCCTTTCTCTGGCTGCGAGTTTTTAAGTAAGCTTGCCTCCCCATTCCCATACTGCGGCGCAGCATTCCAGTTTTCACTCCACAGGTTTCCGCTTTTGTCTGTTTCCTCTTTTGGCGGCTGCGTTGGCCGCGCCTCCACCTGACTGCCGAGCAACTCTATATTTGCATTTTTTCCGTTTGTTTCCTTATTATACACCATATCCTTACCATTCCGGGATTGTTTCTGTTCGTTTATCGCATTTTTAAATAGATCCTGCAGCTCCCTGACGTCATTTTCCTCCCGTTCCGTTCCCATGTAAGAGCCCGGCAAATTAATTTCTTTTTTCTCTTTTTCATCGATTGGAATACGGTATTCCATTGTACGGGCCGCATCTTCCTGATTGTCCCAATCGTTTTTTCCTTATACCTGTCGCTATCCAGCCATCCTGTAAAATCGTTATCCACCACACTTTTCATATGGTCGGTTTTGGGCCCATAAACTCCGTCTACCTTAAGGGGGTCCCCATCCAGATAGGTCCTCCCGCTTTGATTCAGTCCCTCCTGCAACGTTTTCGTCTTTTGACTGGGCTGGTCAAGCTCCTTTTGATACCGTTGGAATTTTTCCGCCGCCTGCTTTGTTTTATCTCCAAATATGCCGTCCTCTTTTAATGGATTCCCTTGCTTATCTGTGAATCCAAACCGGTTCATCAAAAACTGTGTCGCTTTGATCGATTCCCCGCTTACCTTTTTTGCAGCTTCTTTCTGCTTTCGTTCACGTTCCTGCCTTTGGCGTTCTTGCCGCTCTTTTCTTCTTGCTGCCTCTTCCTGCCGCCTGCGCGCTTCTTCCTGCCGGCGTTTTCTTTCCTCTTCTTCCTTACGCCTTTGTTTTTCTTCCTGTTGCCTGCGTAAACGCTGCTCCGCCAATCTGTTTTGCCGGGCCTTTATTTTCCCCTTATCTGTGTATGCCATTGCCTTTTCCTTTCTTTTTGAACACAAAAAAGAAGCCTTTTTCAAAGCTTCTTTTTCTGTATGTATTATTTTTTCATACTATCATACTACCACAAAACAGGTGCCATTCGCCGACGTTTCCCCGACGCCCGGGCGCCGCTTATTTCTTTTGCTCCGGCTTTGGTTTGGCGTCCGCAGGCTTTACCTCAACTGCATCTACAGCTTCCGCCGGCTTCCTGACAGCCTCCGTTCCCGGCTCTTTTTCCACCAATATGGCTTTCTCGCCCTTTGTTTCCGGCCCTATTTTCTTACCAAGGAATTCCGGAAGCTGCATTCCCGCCATTTCAAATATCTCATTCATCGGCGGAATACTCTTCATCAGCCCGGATACGAAGTTAGCCGTGGACGATTTACCGTCCCTGCCTTCGCCGCTGTCCCAAACCGTTACCTTGTCGATCTTAAGGTCACGGATCGCTTCTACCTGAACCTTCATCAGGTTCTCCATCTTATCCGCAAGCATCAGCATCAGCGCATCTTTTGCGCTTCCGCCCGCCGCGTTTACGATATCCGCAAAACCGGACGCCTGCTTTTTCAGGATTTCCTGCATACCACGCGCTTCCGCTTCCATTTTTGCATAGATCGCGTCCGCTTCACCTGCCGCCTGACGGCGCAGGCGTTCTGCCTCGGCCTCCGCCTCCAGCTCTATCTGCCGCTTTTTGATCTCGGTTTTTACGATAACATCCGCCTCCAGCGTTGCTTTCTCACGTGCAAACCTTACAATTTCTGCTTCCTTTTCCGCCGCATACGCTTCCTCGAGGGCCTTTGCCGACTGTACCTTTTCCGCTGCGGTTGCCAGCCTCATCGCTTCGGCTTCCTTTTCCCTTCTTGCCGCGTCGGACTGCGCCACCTCGATCTTTGCGGTGTTTTCACCGGTGATTGCCTTGGAGTTTGCCGTAGCCACCTCTACGCGCTGGTCGCGCTGTGCGTTTGCCTCACCGATCGATCCGTCGCGTACCTTTTCGGCAACGGACTTCTTCGCGTCGTTGATTGCTTTTGCAGCGGCTTCCTTACCAAGCGCTGTGATATATCCGGATTCATCGCTGATGTCCGTTACGTTTACGTTAATAAGCCGCAGGCCGATCTTTTTGAGCTCAGATTCCACATTGCGCGAAACCGCCTCTAAAAATTTATCCCTGTCTGTGTTGATCTCCTCGATATCCATCGTTGCAATCACAAGACGAAGCTGTCCGAAAATGATATCCTTTGCGAGTTCCTGTACCTCCCCCATCTGCAGCCCAAGCAGCCTTTCCGCCGCGTTTTGCATCACGCCCTGCTCCGTCGAAATACCGACTGTAAAAATAGACGGTACGTCAATACGGATGTTCTGGCGTGAAAGCGCGCTCTTCAGGTCCACCTGTATGGAAAGCGGCGTCAGGTCCAGGTATTGGTAAGCCTGGATCACCGGCCAGATAAACGCCGCGCCGCCGTGAATACACTTTGACGTGCGGTTTGTCCCGTCCGTGTTCTGCCCTACCTTACCATAAATGACCATGATCTTGTCCGAAGGACATTTTTTATACCTGGTCAGGAAAATCAGCAGACACATGAACACCAAAACCACGATGACCACAATCAGGATCAACGATTCAATACTCATACTACCCATCATAATAACGCTACCTCTTCTTTCTCCTAAAAAACACTATTTTCTCTTTACCACCAGCGTATTCCCATTCGATATGCCGACCACAGTCACCTCCGCTCCCGTCGGGATCGACTCCTCCTCATCCGTTACGGCATCCATTTCTACAAGCCTGTCCTGCACCATCAGCGACACCTTGCCGGCATAGCTGCGCTTTTCGTGGATCGGCAGGTATACCGTGCCCGATTTTCCAAGGGCGTTACGGATGTCAAGCGTTCCATCCGACTGCAGCTTCAGCATTGCCCGCATCAGGTACGCAATCAGCACCATCGCCACAAAACCAAATGCAATCGCAAGCACCACGCTCGCAACCGGCTGCACATCTGATTTGAGCATCAGCAGTCCGGCCCAGCCAAATACTGCAAAAAATGCCACAAGCCCCTGCAGGGTAAACAGGTGAAGCCCGCTTCCGCCAAAATGCGTATGCGCGTCATGCCCCGCAGCTACGTCAGGCGAATCGCCGGGCGGTGCTGTTCCGTCTGAAATATCCACGTCCGATATTCCGTCCGGCCCAACGTGCCCAATGTGTATATCCATATCGGATATGTCCACATCCATGCCCGCGTGCCCGCCTGCGTCAAAATCCACATCCGAAGGAGCATCTGTGTGTACGTCCACATCTGAACCATGCCCCGCCCCTATTGCCAGAAGGATTACCTCAATTACCAATAAAACGGTAGCGGCAATACCCACCATGGCAAAAATCTGCTCGATCAGCGTCATGGCCTCCCACCAAGCAATCATTTCTGTTTTCCTCCTTTACTCGTCAAGCGCGTTTAAAAGTACGCTTGCCTCCGCTTTAATCCGGGCGGAAATATGTGTCAAAATCATAATATCAAGAACTTTCCTGATGCGGTTTGCTGCCTCAGGGCCTGTAATTCCATTTTCCTCTATCACGTTGTTTATAATTTCATCCACGCCCGTCGCCTCACGGATCGCATCCTCCGGAAGTTTTCTCAGAAGATCCACAAAGCACATATAAATGAGTGTAGGCGCGTTCTTCCCGTAAATAATCCCGACATAATCGATCATCTTTTTGATCTGGTCGATCTGGAAAATGTCATTAAGCATATTAATCATCACAATCGTACAGAATTGATCACAGTCATATTTTTTATTGACCGGAGGATCAACAAATTTCCGTTTCACCCAATTTTGCACGGTGTGCGCGCTAAGCCCCGTAAGCTGAAGCACCTGCGAGAGCACAAGCCCGTTTGCCGCAAACAACGAATTCAAAAAATCCGCCGCTCCATTGTCTATATTCAGTTCAACCGTTGTTCCCGGTAAAAACCTTATCATAGCAGCTTATCCTTCCTTAACAGACAGCATTGCGAATCACATCACAATTCGTTCCTTTCTTTTTATGGCTTTATTATACTACGCAGTCATATGACTGTCAAACATTTTCTAGTGACTTTTACAAATTATTTATTTCTGTTTCAGAGGTACGCCTCCGTCCTGCATCCGCGTCCCCGCTTTTCGATTTCCGTGATATAATTGTCCCGGGCAGGTTTATATAATGGAACAAATGATTCTTTCTGGAGGCGGTCTGTCTATGGATCAAAACGGTACGATGATGCAGTATTTCGAATGGTATCTCCCATCCGGAATGTTATGGAACAAAATGAAAGAGGAAGCGCCGAATCTTGCGGCGTGCGGAATTACAGCGCTGTGGATTCCTCCGGCTTATAAGGGAAACAGCGGTATAAACGACGTAGGCTATGGTGTCTATGACTTATACGACCTCGGCGAATTTGACCAGAAGGGTACTGCCGCTACCAAGTATGGTACAAAGGATGAGCTTCTTTGTGCAATCAAAGCGCTTCATGACGAGGGAATACAGGTCTATGCGGATGTGGTTCTTGACCATATGATGGGCGCAGACGAAGTAGAGACGGTCACGGCCCTTGAAGTGGATCCTGAAAACCGGAACGAAGAAGAGGGCGGTCCGCAGCAAATACAGGCATGGACGCATTTTACGTTTCCGGGAAGGAATGGAACCTATTCTGATTTTGAATGGCACTGGTATCATTTTACAGGAATCGACTGGGATCAGCGAGATAAGGAATCCGGCGTTTTTAAGTTTGAGGGTAAGGAATGGGACGACGAGGTAGACGAAGAGAAAGGCAACTTTGACTACCTGATGGGCGCAGACCTCGACCTTGGACATTTTGATGTGATCACAGAGCTTACACAGTGGGGTAAATGGTTTATCGAAACGACGGATATCGATGGATTCCGTTTTGACGCAGTCAAGCATATGAAATTCTCTTTTTACCAAAACTGGCTGGACGCGATGCGGCGCGACGCAAAGGAAGAGCTTTTTTCCGTCGGGGAATACTGGAATGCGGATTTAAACGCATTGAAAAATTATATTGATACCACAAAGGGCGCTTTGTCCTTGTTTGATGTTCCGCTGCATTTTCGTTTCTATGACGCGGCAACCTCCAACGTTGGCTTTGATATGCGGACAATTTTTGATGGAACGCTCACGCAGGATAATCCAACCCGCTCCGTCACGTTTGTGGATAACCACGACACCCAGCCCAGCCAGGCGCTCCAGTCGTGGATTCCGGATTGGTTCAAGCCGATTGCCTACGCACTGATCCTGCTTCGCGCGGATGGCTATCCCTGCATTTTCTACGGTGATTATTATGGAATCGAACACGACAATGTGCAGCCCAAAAAAGATATGCTGGACTGTATGCTTGCAGCCAGAAAAGACCGTGCCTACGGAAAACAAAACGATTATTTCGACCACCCCGATATCATAGGCTGGACGCGCGAGGGTGATGAAGATCATCCGGGCTCCGGCCTTGCAGTGGTCGTAACCAATAAAGACGGCGGCACAAAGCATATGTATGTCGGGCAAAACTTCGCGGGCGCGCAATTCTATGATTGTACAGGCAACCGTACGGAAGAGGTAACGATTGGCGAGGATGGCAACGGCGACTTTTCCGTAAACGGAGGCTCTGTATCCGTGTGGATCAAAAAATAACCATTTCTGCACGAACCGTTCGCTTCATACGCATCCATACCAAAAAGACGGGCTCTCGCCCGCCTTTTTCTATCACAACCATCGCCTTATTTAACGACATTACGCGGCGTGCCGCCAAGCCATGCCCGAACGTTTTCCAGCACGATTACAGCGCGCTTTTCAAGCGCCTCTTTTGTGGCGAACCCCACATGTGGCGCAAGTATCGTATTTGGCGCGTGTAAAAGAGGATTTTCCTGGCCAATCGGCGGCTCTGTATCAAACACATCGATTGCCGCCCCTCCAATCGCGCCGTCCTCAAGCGCCTGCGCCAGAGCGCGCTCCTGCACAATCGGGCCTCGCGCCGTATTAATCAGCACCGCGTCTTTTTTCATCATTGACAATTCCTTTTTGCCAATCATGCAGCGCGTGTGTTCATTGAAAGGCACATGCAGCGATATCACATCACATGTTTTAAGAAGGTCTGAAAGCCCAAGATAGGTTACATTCGGAACCTCTTTTTTTGTGCGGCTGTAAGCGTATACCTCGCATCCAAACGCATCCGCAATCTTCGCCACGCGTAAGCCGATCCCACCCGTGCCAATTATGCCAAATTTTTTACCTTCCAGTTCATGCCCCACAAGGCCGTCCTTTGTTTTTCCATTGCGCACCGCGCTGTCACAGGCGATCAGGTTCCGTTTCAGCGCAATCAGCAGCCCAAACACAAGGTCAGCCACCGCCGCCGTGGAATATCCTGCGCTGTTGCATACAGTGATTCCATTTTTCCTGCACGTTTCCATATCGATATGGTCGACGCCGGTAAAAGCCACGGAAAGCAGCTTTAGATTTTTACATCCGTTGAGAACGTTTGCATTCAGCGGAAGGTTTGCCAGTATGATCACGTCAGCGTCCCTTCCCCTTGCCACCAGCTCCTCTTCGTCCGTTGTCCGCGTATCGTAAATCGTAAGCGCAGCCTCCGGCAACATCTTTGCCGCAAGCTGTTCTATCCTTTCACGCTCCACGCCAAGCGGCTCGATCACCACAAGCTTCATAGACTCTGTCCCTCAAAAATCGATTGTGTCAGGATCGTTGGCCAGCCCGTCAGGATCGATCATTGCATCGATGCGCGCCATGTCCCCTGCGGAAATCTCAAAATCAAATACCTTTGTATTTTCCTCGATCCTTGCAGGCGTAACCGATTTTGGCAGCGGCAGCGCTCCGTTTTGCAGCACCCAGCGGATGCAGACCTGCGCGACGGATTTCCCATACTGTTCCGCAATTTCCAGAAGCATTGGATTGCCCAGCATTTTTCCTGTGCCAAGCGGGCTATATGCCTCGATAAAAATCCCATGCTTCGCGCAGTAATCCACCACATCCTTTTGCATGAGGCCCGGATGATAATTGATCTGGTTTACCATTGGCGCCACCTTCGCCTTTTTCAGCAACGCATCCACATGGTGCGGCATAAAATTGCTAACGCCGATCGCGCGGATTTTATTTGCCCTGTAAAGCTCTTCAAACGCCTGCCATGTTCCGTTGTTCGCTTCCTCCCAGTCGTCGTGGAACTGTGCGGGCCGCGGCCAGTGAATCAGGTATAAATCCAGATATTCGAGCCCCAAATCCTCCATGGTGCGCTCAAACGCCTTCATGGTCTTCTCATACCCGTGCGAATCGTTCCAAAGCTTACTCGTTACAAAAAGCTCCTCGCGCTTCACACCGCTTTCGCGGATCGCCTTTCCCACGCTCTGCTCATTTCCGTACGCCGCCGCCGTGTCGATATGGCGGTATCCGCAGGCAAGCGCAGCCTCTACCGATTTCACTGCCGTTTCTCCGTCGGGCGTCTGCCACGTACCAAACCCGATACACGGAATCTCAACGCCGTTTTTCAGCGTAAACGTATCTGTTAAACTCTCAGCCATAATTGTAAAACCCTCCTTTATTTTTTCCTCTTTCATCATAAGCTTTTCATGAAAAGAAATCAATGCAAAACCATAGTGCGTCATTCTTCCCGTCATCCGGCCTGCCTGTATCAAAAAATCCCGTAGCAATCAAGCCACGGGATTTTTTGCACCCTTTTTTAATCATATACAACGATCGCATCCTGCCGTTTGGTACGCGGAAGCACCGTTTCCAATACACGCAGATGATGGTTGAGATCCACCAGTTCCAGATAAGCCGTCGTCATATCCTGGCCAAGCACAAGATCCATATACTGCGGTTCGCAGCACACGAGCACCGCCTTGTTCATACCAAGCACAGGAGCGCGGAATACCCTTCCGTCCACCATACGCGAAACGCGGTCTATTTCCATAAGCCCCGTTCCCGGCTGGATACGTTGCAGGTCTAAATAGAGGTCCGGACTCAATACCAAAGCATATCGTCCGATATATCCTTTTTCGTCCAGCGTGGCAATACCCTTTGCGACATCGGTAAATGCGTTTTCGCCCGTCGACCAGTCGCTGCGTTTAATTTTGTTCGCACCCGGCGCATTCAGCAGCCCGGCTACGCCCACTGATTTATTTCCAAAAAATACAAGCTTATCCTCCCGGCGCGCAACCTCTTCCGCTGCAGCCATTGCCGAGGAAAGGTCCACCGGGTATCCGTCCTTGTCTCCCGCTTCTATATCCCTCCAAAGCAGGAAAAAGTCGTCGTATACCTGCGGTATTTCAGTATATTGCCTTCCGCCTGTCGTCACAATGCCGTCCGCAAAGTTTTCCGCTTTCTTTGCACTGTCAATATTGATGCTCTGGGCGCCGGCGCCAAGCGGTCCATATAATGTTAAAAATCTGCGTCCGATCAAAATCCTGCTCGCCGAGTCAACGATTGTGTCGTCGATCCTGCCCCAGAATTCTTCTGAAAACGGAGCGCTGTCTCTTGATAGATAATCCATTTCCGTCTTCCTCCTTACTTTAACAGGCTTCCAATGGTGGCTTTCACAGCCGCTTCATCCGGGACGCCTAAATTTTCCATCATTTCTTTTACTTCCTGCACGCCCGAGGCAAAATGCTCGGCTTCATCAGGATCGAGGTGCTGCAACAGCGTCATCAATTCACCAATATGCGCCTTTTCCTCGTCGCGAATGTCGGCAAGGACAGTTTTCGCCACCTCGTCGTCCGTCGCCATAACATGTGCGTCATATAGATAAATTGCTTCCAGCTCTCCGGCGATATCGAGCCGCACCGCCTGGATCAGTTCCCCTTTTGATAGTTTTCTCTGTACGTTCCCCGCAAACGGGTTTGCAAAACTTGGCATAAGATCAACTCCTTTTATTCTTTTACGGCCTTATTCCCGGCCCTTGTTTGTAATGGCAGGCCGCGCCGCAGCCAGCGTATGTCCTTCCATACTCCCGCCGATTTTGTCTCGGCTCTGTGTAGATTTTAATAAACACACATTCTTCGTTCCAAACGGAAGAAATTATTTTTTCATGAATTTACATTTTGTTTTGCTGTTTTGCACATCCTTTTGTATTTTGTATCCTTTCGTGCTAAGATCAATAACATACAAAAGCATATTGGAGAATACTATGGATATCAAATTAGTTTTTGCAATCATTACAATCACGCTTGCATTGGTTTTTTACACGATTGGCGTGTTTGGCGAACGCAAGGCCGGAACGCTCCAAAAAAAGCATCTCGTCACTTTTTGGTGCGGCCTTGCCTTTGACATCACCGGCACAACGATCATGAGCTTTATCGCATCCGCCAAAACGGTGCAGCTCTCCACAACCGCCAGCCTGCTGCATGGTGTCACCGGAGTCGCGGCAATCGCCCTCATGCTGTTCCACGCAATCTGGGCCACATGCGTCCTGTTGAGGGGAAACGAGCGTCAGCGCGCCTCCTTCCATAAGTTCAGCATCGTCGTTTGGGCTGTTTGGCTCGTGCCGTATGTCCTTGGTATGATCGTAGGAATGAGCGTTTAAACGCTCCCTTCCCTCTGCAATTCAACCTGCATTGTGAATGGTTTCTTAAAAAACGAATCGATTTTTCTAAAAGGTGTTTACAAATTTATTATTTATGCTATACTGAATACCAAGGAAAACCATGTGCATTTTAGTTGAAGCATACAGTATAAAGGTTGTATTTTCCCACTATTTTTCAATTATGATGGTTCAGGCAAAATGAAAAAAATTAGATGGTACCCTATTGTAATTGTCAAATGGTTTTTTTAAAAGCCTATCGCGAATCGATTCGCGATAGTATGGTCACGCTGATCAACCGGCTGTGCTTGCCGGTCAGAAATCGAGAATCATCGGCGCATCCTTTTTGGTAGACCTGCGCTCGACGAGCTTCCCAAAAAAGATCGCCTGCTGCGGCCTCGATTCCGGATGCTCCAGTTTTTCCACCAAAAGCTGCATCGCCATATCTGCCATTTGTGCAAGCGGCAATGCAACCGTTGTAAGGGAGGGTTCAAACAGCGCGCCAAGCTGTGTGCCGTCATACCCGGTCACCGCAACATCCTCCGGAATGCGGTATCCGGAATTGATCAGGTATTTGATTGCGCCAAGCGCAAGCACGTCATTGCCTGCCACGATGGCGTCCGGCGGAGTTTCGAGGTGCATCAGCTCCCCCGCACAGGAATACCCTGTCTGATAGCGAAATCTCCCGGTTTCAATATAGTCCGCAGGGATTTCAAGGCCGTTGTCGTTCATCGCCCGCTTATAGCCCCTCAGCTTTTCCTGGGAAATCGCTCGGTTTAAAAGCCCGCTCAAAAAAGCGATCCTGCGGTATCCCAGCTTAACGAGATAAGAAGTAACGGTGTAAAAACCGTTGAAAGCGTCTATCAATACAGAGTTAAACTGCTCGTTGTAGTTTTTCCAGCTCAGGATCGTAATCGGAACATTACGCTGCGTTTCCTCAAGCTCTTTCACAATATTCTCTTCATCCAGGAAACAGATAATGACTCCGTCCACCTGGCGGGTGTTGAGCTTTTCAAGGCAGGACAGCATGATGTTGCGGTCTTCCTGCGTGGTATAGAGAATCGGCATAAATCCACGTGCGGCGCATGCAATGCGAATGGCGTTGTAAACCTCCGTGTAAAACGGATTGATGATATCAGGAACCACAACGGCAATGAGGTTCGTCCTCCCGCCGGTCCGCATGATACGCGCGGTATTGCTCGGAATATAATTGAGCTCCTCAATCGCCTTTGCGATACGCTCCCTGTAGCCGGGGCGCAGGGCCTCCGGGCGATTCAGGTATTTCGATACGGTGCTGGGGGAAACGCCCGCCAGCCGCGCTACGTCTTTGATCACTGCCATAATAAGTCCGCCTGGTTTTAGTTTATGACAATCATTATAGCAACAAGTATATTTAAATACAATCTTTACCATCTTTGAAAGGAGAACACAATATGAAACTAAGCTGTTTGCCGGTCTCACTCTTCGCCGATGTGGCGTCGGGCGCAATGTCCGTTGGAGACTGGGCCGAAGAAGCCAAAAAAATGGGGCTTGATGGAATTGATATCAGTATCAATTTTATCAAAAATAACTCCTATACCTATCTGAGGGAAATCAAGGAGTCGCTTGCTAAAAGCGGCATGAATATCATCATGGCGACCTCTTACCCTGATTTCACGCACCCAGACGCCGTGCAGCGCGACCGAGAGAAGGACTACTTTATCCGCGATATCGCCCTGTGCTCCGAGCTTGGTGTGAAATACCTGCGTATCCTCGCAGGCCAGGCACATCCGCAGACCTCGCGCGAGGACGGCATCCGCTGGGTGGTCGAGAATTTCCGCGATTGTGCAAAAGCGGCGCAGAAATACGGTATAACCCTTTTATACGAAAACCATTCCAAGCCGGGCGCATGGGATTACTGTGATTTCAGCTACCCTCTGGATATCTTCTTTGATATTTTTGAAAGCATCAAGGATATGGGTATTCGCCTCAATTTTGATATCGGAAACATCGTTTCCTGCGGTCAGAATCCTGTAGCCATTCTGGAAAAAGTATACGATTACGTGGATACCATACATATTTCAGACGTCAAGACCGCGGAAAAATTCTCGCCGACACTTCTTGGCACGGGCATCGTGCCGATAGGAGAGGTATTCTCCTACCTGAAGGGCCGGGGCTTCCAGGGCTGGTACTGCATAGAGGAAGCTGGCTTCCAGGGGCTGGAAGGCGTCAAAAAGGCGGTTGATTATGCAAGGGAAATCTACAAAAACGCTTAACCTGAAAAAGGGAGGGATAGAAAAGATGAGTGGATTATTGCAGGATAAGTCGATCCTCGTGATCGGCGGAACCAAGGGCGTTGGCCGTGGTATTTGCGAGTCCTGCGCACGCGAAGGCGCAAAGCTTGTAATCGGCGGGCGGGATGAAGCTGCCGCGGTAGAAATCATCGACGCTGTAAAGGGAGAGGCCGCATACGAACCTGTTTTTATCAAAACCGACGTTACCGACCTTGCCGACCTTGAAAACGTCGTCAAACAGACCGAGGAAAAAAACGGAAGAATAGATGGATTTGTATATTATTCAGGCATTCTTCCCTCTTCCTACATCTGCGAAACCAGCGAAGACCTGTTTGATAATGTTTTTGATATCAATGTCAAAGGCGCATTTTTCGCAACGCAGGCAGTGCTCAACTCGATGAAAAAAACAGGCGGCGGATCGATCATTTATACGGGCTCTGCGCACGCGTACGGCGGCGAGGAAGACAGGGGCGTTTATTCTGTTTCCAAGGGCGCCCTTTTGACGCTCATGAAGCATGTGTCCAAGCATTTCATGAAATACAAAATCCGTTCCAACTGGATTACCATGGGCTGGGTTGCTACTCCGGGCGAGCTTGCGCTTCGTGCGTCGCAGGGGCATGATCTTGCATGGCTCGAAAAGGAAGCCGCAGCAGCCACTCCGGTAGGCAGATTGCTCACAGTTGAAGACCATGTGCCCGGCGTTTTGTACCTGCTGTCCGACGCTTCTTCTGTGGTCACAGGCACAGAGCTTCAAATCACCGGTGGATTTGTAACCTGATCCCAAAAGGAGGATAACGCAATGAAAAAATCTGTGGAACTGGTCGTAAAAACAGAATGCCAGCTTGGCGAAGGCCCGTCGTGGGACGACCGCACAAACACGCTTTATTTCCTCGACCTTATCGGTAACCGCATCTATTATTATGATATTGCCAAAGACACGCTGGATTTTATGGACGTAGGGCAAAATACCGGATGCGCCGTCCCCTGTGAAAAGGGCGGCCTCATTGCAGGCCTGCAAAACGGAGTTTATTATATTGATCCCCATCAAAAGAAAATGGAACTCCTTGTGCAGCCAGAACGTGGAATTTCAGGGAACCGCTTTAACGACGGGAAGTGCGACGCTGCGGGCAGGTTATGGGCCGGAACCATGTCCAAAACGCTGGACACCGGCTATGGCGACTACATCCCCCGCGGATCGTTGTATTGCATCGATACGGATATGAATGTAAGCAAGCGGCTTTCCTACGTAACGATTTCAAACGGGCTTGCCTGGTCAAAAGACAACCGGACGATGTATTACATCGATACCCCCACCAAAAAACTGACTGCGTTTGATTTTGACCTCACGACAGGCGCCATCACCGGGCGGCGTACGGCAATCGATTTTTCAAAATATAGCGGCCAGCCGGACGGTATGTGCATCGATAGTGAAGACCGTCTTTGGATTGCGTTTTTTGGTGAAAGCATGCTTCGTTATTGTGATCCGCAGTCCGGCGAGGTGTTGGAAGAGGTACTTTTCCCCGTTTTAAACGTCACTTGCGCGGCGTTTGGCGGCGACGACCTGAAGGATTTGTACGTTACCACCGGGAACATCGATACGCCTATGGATCAGTATCCGCTCGCAGGCTCTGTATTCAAAATCAGGACGGAGGTTCCAGGTATGCCCCTCTGCCGGTTCGGCAAAAAATAAAGGAGAAAACTTTACTATGAAAGCATTGGTATTGACAGAATATAATCATTTGGAAATGAAAGACGTTCCAACACCCCAAATCAGCGACAACGAAGTGCTGATACGCGTCAAGGCGTGCTCGATCTGCGGAAGCGACGTGCACGGCTATGACGGCAGCTCCGGCAGGCGCATTCCTCCCGTTATTATGGGACACGAAGCGGCGGGCATTATTGAAGAAACCGGCAGCGCAGTTACGAAATTCAAAAAAGGCGACCGCGTTACATTTAATTCATCGCTTTACTGCGGCGATTGCTTTTACTGCCGCCGCGGCGAGCAGAACATGTGTGAAAGCGGCAAGGTGTTCGGCGTTGCCTGCGCGGATTATAAGCTGGACGGCGCAATGGCGGAATATGTCAAAATTCCGGAGCACGTCCTTTATCCGGTTCCGGATAACGTAACCTTTGAACAGGCTGCGCTCGCAGAGCCGCTTTCCATCGCACTTCATGCGGTTGGACGCGCGGCTATCAAAATCAACGACACGGCCGTGGTGTTTGGCGTGGGTACGATCGGCATTATGATGCTCAAGCTTCTTAAGATATCTTCTGCAAACCGTATTATTGCCGTAGACATCGACGACTCCAAGCTTGATAATGCAAAAAAGCTGGGCGCTGACCTTGTACTCAACTCCAAAAACTGTAATGTACCGGAGGAAATCCTCGCATATACAAATGGAAGAGGCGCCGACCTGTGCTTTGAAGCAGTCGGTATTCCTTCCACCACCAATATGTGCCTTGACTGCCTGCGTAAAAACGGAACTGCCGTCCTGGTTGGGAACGTAACGCCGGAATTCAATCTTGCGATCAGCAAGGCAGTATTCAAGGAACTCAGGATCATTGGTTCGTATGCGTGTACAACAGAATACGCGACAAGCCTTGACCTGATCGCATCCGGCAAAATCGAGGTAGACGACGTTGTAAGCAAAGCAGCCCCGCTCGAGGAAGGAAACGAATGGTTCCACAAGCTGCACGACGAGCCTGCGGGGCTTGTAAAGGTGATTCTATTGCCTTAACAGCACAAATTTATTGTAAAAACTCCGGCGCGCAAAAGACGCTCCGGTTTGTACGTATTAACAATTATCAGGAGGGAAAAGAAATGGGAAAAGTAAGAGTAGGAGTATCGGGATATGGAGTAATCGGCCAGCGTCTGGCTGACGGAGTTGCAAAGCAGGAGGATATGGAGCTTGTAGGAGTGGCGGACGTAGCGCCAACGCTTGCGGTGCGTGCGCTCTATGAAAAGGGAATGCCATATAACCTGTACCTTGCATCGGATGAAAACCGTGCGAAATTCGA
>NZ_JBVFVW010000012.1:0-60005 GCF_055522415.1 Christensenella sp. KGMB01412
GCCGCGTTTAAAGACCAAAGGCAAAGAGCAGGTATTCGTACCTGCTCTTTTTATGTGATCAAATAGTCTGACAGATTGAAAGGATATCTTTCCATACGCATTGCCTGAGAAATATTACAAATTCAGCATATTTTAATCGTTTTGCCACTAGCAAAGCCATTTTTAACGAAAAAAATGTTGCTTTCCTGCAAAATAAGTTTATAATGAGGAATAAGTGAATTTTTTAGCAAACCTGTCAAAAGGCAGGGACGCAAAGCCACGGATCTAAGCGTAAATCGTATGATAGCCGGGTTGCAAGGATAGTAAGTCATATTTATGCAACAATATCATACCTGCGTGAGCGGGTATTTTTATTGCAGGGATATTTAAAAAGGCAGCCTTGTAGCCAAATAAGATGTAGTTTTTATGTCAAAACGACGACAGCAATCAGTTTGTCTACAGGTGAAGAAATGAAGAAAAAAATCATAGCGACAGTAATCGTAATCGGGCTTGTGCTCGGCATGTTTGGGATATCGAGCGCACAGCCTTTGAATGAAGCTGTGGAAACGGAGCAGGGAACGGTACAGGCAGACGGTGTGGAGCCGGTGCAGACAGAAACGCCGGAGGAAACGGCATCGCCTTCCCCTGCGGCGTCTGAAGAGCCGGTGCTGCCATCTGTACCAAAGGAGAGCGGACAACCGCAGCCGGGAGCTACTGCGGCGCAGCAAGCGGCAAGTGCGTCTGACGGGCAGACAGAGGCGGAAAGCGGACAGGAGATATTGCTGGCGCCGGATGCAGGCAGCACAGCGGAAGACGGGGTTATAGAGATCACGGAATTAAGCCAGATCACAGGATCGGGCAGTTACCGGCTTGCAGAAGATATTACGCCGGAAGCGGGCGTGACGATTGCCGCAGGCGAGAATGTTTCCCTCGATTTGAATGGGCATAAGATTGCGGCGGAGATACAAAACATATTGGTCAATGAAGGCGCACTATCTGTGACTGATTCTGCGTCCGGCGGTACGATACAGGCGCAGTCGGGCTGTATCCGCAATTTGGGTACGCTGACCATAAACGGCGGTCATTACATGACGACGGATAATCAGGCGGGTTGTGCGCTTTACAATGGAAGCGGCGCAACGCTGGTAATCAATGATTGCACAGTCGACGCTGCTTTTTTTGCGGTGGGGAACCTCGGGGATTGCACGATCAACGGCGGGCAATTCCATTCCACGTCCTCCAATGCGGCGGGCGCTTATGCGTATTGTATCAAAAGCATGGGCGAAGGAGCGAACCTTACGATCAACAATGCGACAGTAACGGGGATACAAGGTGCTGTGGCGGCAGTACAGGGAACGGTTACGGTCTATGATGGCCATTTTTCCACTGAGCAGGGAAACAGCAATTCGTTTTATGCGCTGTATGTGGCGGGCGAAGAGGGCGAAGTTTCCGGAACTGTTTACGACGGTACGTATTCGAGCCCCAAAAGCGCGGTTTACATCGGCAATGACAACACAAATGGAGACGGCGGCATCAATGCGCGTGCCTGCCTGAATATCCGCGGCGGGAATTTTACCGGCGGAGATGCGGCGCTCATTAAGGCGAAGAATACAGGAGCAACCTTTATTTCAGGCGGTACGTTCACGGATGGCAGCGGGCAATCCGGTATTGAAAACTATGTTGCGGACGGTTATACGGTCAAAAACGACAGCGATGGAAGCGTATCCGTCGTGGAACAGGTATTGTCCGTGTCGAACGAAACGACGGGAGCAAAATACGCAACCATTCAGCAGGCAGTCGACGCGGCGGGTGAGGGTGACGTAATCTGCATCACAGCGAACGGGAGCTCATACGACGAGGCTGTAACGCTTACAAAAGCTGTAACGCTGAAAGGGCCTGGAGACGGGAGCGCCGTCCTCACTGGTGGAATCACGCTTGCGGGGCCTTTCGGGGATAACACGCAAACAGTGATCAAGGGCCTTAAATTTGAAAAGAGCGGTATTTATGCGATCGCATGGGGCAGCGAACCGAATCTCAATAACCTGACAATCGAGAATAATATTTTTGAAAATATCAGCGCGTGGTCTGCGGCGGTCAATTTCAACCTGGCAAATACCAGCCCTGTCCGGAACCTGACCATTGCGGACAATACGATCACGAACGTGACTGCGGAAAACGGATCGGGCATCTGGGTATCGGCGGTAGCAGGTACGACACGGATCACGGGGAACAGGATTGACGGGACGAAGCTGAACAGCATACAGGTCACAGGTATGGCGGCAGGAGACGTTACGATTTCACGCAATATCCTCAAAAACTGGGACTCAGATATTGCGGGCGGCGGACGCGCAATGCGACTGACTGCAAACGGAAACGGAAGCATGACCATAACGGAAAACAGTATGGCGCGCACACTCGCGGCAGGCGAGGATGGCGCGCAGGCCGTCAAGATCACGGAGCTTACAGGAACGCTGAATGCTTCCAGGAATTATTGGAATGCTGCGAAACCTGATTTTTCGGCGGTGCTTAAGGCATATACGGATGGCGGCAGCACAGCGGCAGGCGGCACGCAGATTTCTGTCAAACCGTATTATGCGGATGAGGCGCTGACCAAACTTGTGTCGTATGACGTCAGGAACGAGCGCACGGGGGAAACCTACGATACGCTGCAAAAGGCGGTCAACAAGGCGCAGGCGGGCGATACGCTGCTTTTGGGCAACGACTGTGCATTCGGGACAACAACGCAGACGGGATACGACGAAGATAATATTGGTTATGGAACATACGGAAGTTTCAATAAGTCGCTTACGATCCGCAGCGAGGGTACGGCGTGCACGATAGTGGCGACGTCCATCGTTACGGTGAACAACGGGGCGCAGGTAGTCCTCGAGAACGTTACGGTAGATGGTGAAAACAGGATAGGAACGAGCGGGATCAATGTTCAGGGGAGCTCGACGCTTACCTTGGGCAATGGCGCGACGGTGAAGGGCTGCGCAACTTCCTCAGGACGCAGCGCGATCGATGTCGGCAGCGCGGGCGGAACAGGCGGAGAGGGAAAACTCGTTATGAACGAGGGTTCGCTCATAACGCAGAACGTGAACTCCGGCATTTGGCTGGAGCCGGACGGAATATTTGAAATGAACGGCGGCAGGATCGCAAACAACAACTGCCAGCCGACAGCGCTGAGCAAGCAGGCTTACGGCCTTGTGATCAGCGGCGGGAAGGCCGTGATGAACGGCGGCGAGATATTTGGAAACGGTGCCTCGATCGCCGGCGGCGGCGTATCGATGAACAAAAGCGGCAGCGTGCTTACCGTTAACGGCGGCGTTATTTCCAACAACACGAAAAACGGAAGTATTTATGTGACGGCAGCGGACTGTACGGTTACCCTGCACGACGCGGTGATCACAGGAAACAGCGTAAGCAGTTACGGCAGTGTAGGCGGTTCCTCGTCGGCAACAAATTTCAATGTGTATCTTTCAGGCAATACCCAGATCACCGGCAATAAGTATGGAAGTACGGCGTGCAACCTGAAAACGTCGGCAAATATGACGGTGGACGTTACAGGGCTTGCGGCGGGCGCACAAATCGGCGTAACGCCATACAGCAAGGCGGCAGGCTGCGAAGTGGCAAGCGCGGCGGACGCACAGTCGGTAAGGATGGAGTGTTTTACACCGGACAGCGCGCTGAATACGAACGTTTCGCTGGTACGTGTGGGAAATAAGCTGATGACAGGTTATACGACCACAATAAACGCAGCGGGACTGGAAAACAGCCAATTTGAATATACAGGAACGGCTCCGGTACCCAGGTTGCAGGGTGCTTCGCTCCAGGCTGCAAATGGCACGGAGATCGCGGAGCCGGAGGTCGGATTTGTGTATTATGCCGACAACAACGGACAACCGGGGACGGAGCTTGATAGCGCTCCTGCAGCAGCCGGAACATATTGGGCCCGTCCTGTCTATGACGGAAGCGTTACAGGTTCATATGGCGCCAGCCAGGGAACGGACGCTTACCAGTACCGTATTGTAATACCTGTTTCGGGCGTGAGCCTGAACAAGGGAGCTGTTTCCCTTGAGATGGGAACAAAAGGGCAGCTCAGCGCGGCGGTGTCGCCGGCAGACGCATACGATAAAACGGTTACATGGAGTTCGTCCAGCGAAGCTGTGGTGAAGGTAGACAAAGGTATGATTACGCCGGTTGCACCTGGTACGGCGACGGTTACGGCAACCTCATGCAATGGTAAGAGCGCATCGTGCACGGTGACGGTCATAGTCCCGCCGGAAACAAAGCCGGTATTACCGGATACGGAAGGCAAAACGCAGGTCGTAGTGGAACCGGAGATCAAGGGCAACACAGTCGATGCGGATGCGGTAAAGAATGCGATTGCGAACGCAAAGCCGGAAGAGGCGGTTGTCGTGAAGGTGGAAACAAAGAGCGGAGAAGAGGCGCGTGACATCAAGGTAGGCGCGGATGTGGTAGAGCAGGCGGCGAAGGCTGCGGCAGACGGCACAGGTGCAAAGACAGTTGCTTTTTCCATGGCGGATGCAAGCGGGAATGTTGCAGCAGCAGTGACGCTTGACCTTTCAAGGGGCGTTGATCCTGAAAAATTAAAGGACATCAATTTAGGGTTCTCGAACACGGTAAGCGCTTCAGTGGAGCAAAAGGCAAAGGAAACGATCCCTGCGGATGCAACGGTGATGTTTATTAACCTGACGCATAACGGGGAGTTCCCGTGCCCCATTACAAGAATGGACAAAGTAGGCAGCAGCTTCAGGCCGGGCGATACGGTATATCTTTATTATGCAGGGGCGTCCGGACTTTCGGAAGAGCAGGTGCTGACCGTGGATGCGAATGGATATATCACCTACACGATCTCGCATGCTTCGCCATATATGGTGACGGATATGAGGAGTGTTGTGGACGCGGATAATCCGGGCGGAAGCGAAACCCCGGGAATCGACAGTCCGGGCGGTAACGGATTGCCGGGTACGGACGATCCGGGAACAGGACAGGGCGATGGAAGTGTTACGTATGGATCAGGTGATTCGGGAAACGATCCTGTTGTTGTGGATGAAACGGATGGCAGTGTAAAGCCGGTGAGCACAGCTGCGGACGACACAAAGACCACAACGCCCCCAAGGACGGGAGACGTTCAGGATATATCGCCGTACCTGTGGCTGCTTGTGGTTGCAGGAGGTATAATTACTGCGGGAACGGTTATTGCAAATAAGCGCAGAAAAATTGAAAAGTAATACAATTTGCAAAAGAGAACGCGAAGAAGCGTTCTCTTTTTGTTATGCGGTATTCGTATCGCGGCAGGAAAAAATCTGCGTTCGATTGACGCTCCACATGGAATATAGTAATATGAAATAAGAAAATCTGAAAAGCGGGTAGGATGAATGGATAAACTGTATATTGTGGTGCCGTGCTATAACGAAGAAGCGGTATTACACGAAACGACAAAAAGGCTGGTCGACAAATTAAACCGTATGATTTCTGCTCAGCTGGTATCGGCCGACAGCCGTATCATGTATGTGGACGACGGCTCCAAAGACAAAACATGGGCGATTATCGATGAATTGCATAAAGAAAATCCAATGGTTCTCGGCGTGAAGCTGTCACGCAACCGCGGGCACCAAAATGCGCTGCTCGCAGGGCTTATGACAGCCAAGGATATGTGCGATGTAACGATTTCCATGGACGCGGATTTGCAGGACGACATCGAGGTGCTGGACGAATTTATGCAAAAATACACGGATGGCTGCGATATCGTGTACGGCGTGAGGGGCAACCGCGATACGGATACAGGCTTCAAACGCAACACGGCGCAGGCGTTTTATAAGGTTTTGAAGTTTTTCGGCGTGGATTCCGTGTATAACCACGCGGATTACCGGTTGATGAGTAAACGCGCGCTTGAGGGACTCAGCGAGTTTGGCGAAGTGAACCTTTTCCTGCGCGGCATCGTGCCGCAGATCGGCTACAGGACGGCGACAGTGGAATATTCGCGGGGCGAGCGGTTTGCGGGAGAATCCAAATATCCCCTGAAAAAAATGATCAGCTTTGCTTTCGACGGGATCACGTCGTTTTCCATCAAACCCATCCGTATGATTACGGCGGTGGGCCTTATCATTTTTGTGGTGAGCCTTATTATGCTGATTTATTCGCTCGTGGTAAACGCGCTTGGAGGTACGGCGTGGGGATGGACGAGCATGATCATGTCCATATGGCTGCTGGGAGGCCTCCAGCTGCTTGCAATCGGTATTATCGGGGAATATGTGGGGAAGACCTATATGGAAGCCAAAAAGCGTCCCAAATACCTTATAGAGACCGTGCTGAAGGATGAATAAAAAATGCGGATCATTTTGATCCGCATTTTCAGTAATCAGCCGAAGGGCGCCGGTGAAGCGTACTCTGGCAAAAAAACCTTTAAAAAAGCGGCAAAATCATTGACAACAGGGCGCTCAGATGATATTATATTAAAGCATCTTTGATAAAAGGCAGAGAGTGCCTTTTTTTAGATTGCCTAAAAAACGATGTACCGGAGGGAAGATAAATGCGTACGAAAATCACACTGGCTTGCACAGAATGTAAACAGAGAAACTATGATACGATGAAAAACAAGAAAAACGATCCTGACAGGATCGAAATGTCCAAATACTGCAAATTCTGCAAAAAGCATACCGTACATAAAGAAACCAAATAATTTTTGAGGTGGCAATACGATGGCTAAGACCAAACTATTGGGCGAGGAAAGAGAAAAGCATCTGAAGGAACAGAAAAAGCTCGCCAAAAAGAAAAATAAAAAGCAACGGCGCAGTCCCGCCCGGTTTTTTAAAGATGTATGGGGCGAAGTAAAGAAGGTAACGTGGCCGACACGCAAAGACCTGTTTAAGACTACATTTGCGGTAATTGTTTTTATCGTTATATTTGCAGTAATTGTCTGGCTGATGGATATGGGCTTTGGAGCCCTGTTCCGCAACTTCCTGCTTAGCTAGGAGCGAAGTAATTTATGAGTAATGAAAAAATCGGCTCTGAGGATGTATTGAAGCAGCCTGAAGAGACGCAAGAACAAGTAAATACGGAAACGCCAAAGGCGGAGACGGAAGAGAAGCCGAAATTTATCAAACAGGAAAAGACAGATAAACCTTATTGGTACGTTGTATATACTTATTCCGGTTATGAAAATAAGGTGATGGATAATCTTCTGAAGACTGTGGAAAACCACAACCTGCACGATACCATCATTGACGTAAAGGTTCCGATGGAAGAATCTGTTGAAATCAAAAACGGTAAAAAGCGCCATGTAACAAGGAAGCTGTTTCCGGGTTACGTCATGGTAAAAATGTTTTTGACGGACGAATCGTGGTATGTGGTGCGTAATACGCGCGGCGTTACCGGGTTTGTAGGCCCGTCAAGCAAGCCGATTCCGCTTTCTGACGCGGAAGTGCGCTCGATGGGAATCGAAAACGTACGGATTAACCTCGACGTGGAAGTGGGCAACAACGTGATCGTAACGTCCGGCCCGCTCGAAAGCTTTGTCGGCGTTGTGGAGGAAGTAAATACGGAGCGCCAGAAGGTTCGCGTCATGGTGTCCATGTTTGGGCGCGATACTTCCGTAGAGCTTGACTTTGTACAGGTCAAGAGGATTTAAGAAAAAAGCATATGCTCATACGGAGCGTATTTTGCAAAAGTTAGTAAGTGGGAGAACGCTATCCTAGTTCGTTTTACCACAATATATAAGAAAGAAGGATAAAAAAATGGCAAAGAAAATTGCAGGGTATATCAAATTGCAGATACCCGCAGGAAAAGCAACGCCCGCGCCTCCGGTAGGTCCGGCGCTTGGTCAGCATGGTGTTAACATCATGGACTTTACAAAGGCGTTCAACGAGAAAACAGCACAGCAGGCAGGACTGATTATTCCGGTTGTTATCACGGTATATGCAGACAGGTCGTTCAGCTTCATCACGAAAACGCCTCCGGCGGCAGTGCTGATCAAAAAAGCGTGCAAGATCGACAAAGCTTCCGGCGTGCCGAATAAGCAGAAGGTAGCGAAGATCACACGTGCTCAGCTCGAAGAAATTGCAACACTCAAAATGCCCGATCTCAATGCGTCGTCTCTGGACGCGGCTGTCAGCATGATTGCAGGAACAGCGAGAAGCATGGGCGTAGAAGTGGAGGGCTAAGCGATGAAAAGAGGAAAAAATTATCAGGACAGTGTAAAGTCCTATGACAAAATGAATTTGTTCGATCCGGAAGAGGCGATCAAGCTTTG
Organism: Christensenella sp. KGMB01412; assembly: GCF_055522415.1. Taxonomy (NCBI): domain Bacteria; kingdom Bacillati; phylum Bacillota; class Clostridia; order Christensenellales; family Christensenellaceae; genus Christensenella; species Christensenella sp. KGMB01412. The sequence continues at coordinate 8,255 of NZ_JBVFVW010000012.1, forward strand.
CCAGAGTACGGCAAAGGCGAAATTCGACGAAACGATCGAGCTTTCCGTAAAATTGGGCGTTGATCCCCGCCATGCAGACCAGCAGGTAAGGGGCGCTGTCGTTCTTCCCCATGGCACCGGTAAAACGGTGCGCGTGCTTGTTATCGCAAAGGGCGACAAAGCAAAGGAAGCCGAAGATGCGGGCGCTGATTTTGTAGGCGCTGAGGAAATGATCGAGAAAATCCAAAAGGAAAACTGGTTTGACTTTGACGTAATCGTGGCAACGCCTGACATGATGGGCCAGATTGGCCGCATCGGTAAGGTGCTTGGGCCTAAGGGCCTCATGCCGAACCCGAAATCCGGTACGGTTACGATGGATATTGCTAAGGCGATTGCCGATATCAAAGCCGGTAAAGTGGAGTACAGGGTTGACAAGACCTCTATCATCCACGTTCCGATTGGCAAAAAGAGCTTTACAGAGGATCAGCTGAGGGAGAACCTCAAAGCGATCATGGATGCAATCGTGAAGGCAAAGCCATCCGCTGCAAAGGGTACGTACCTTAAGAGCGTTGTGCTTTCCGCAACGATGGGCCCCGGCGTAAAGTGTAATCCGATCAGGTTCATCTAAAATATCACAGCAAAGAAGCAAAAGACCTTCAGGCACAATGCCGAAGGTCTTTTTTGTGGGATTCTGTAAAATTGGCAAATTGTGGGAAACAATTTTGGAATCAACAAAGAAAGCTGTTGCATAATTATACATTTAGATGTATAATTATGTATAAAATATACAAGGAGTATCAATTAACATGATTAATGTCAGCGTAATCGGCGCGACGGGTTATGTGGGCGAGGAGCTTTTGCGGCTGCTCTCGGCACATCCTGAGGTATCGGTGAAGAAAGCGGTTTCAAAGAGCTTTGCAGGGCAAAGCCTGAAAGACCTGTATGCAAATTTTGTTCCGGGCAAGAACATTGTACTGGACGAATCGGACGGGGACGCAGGAGAAGCGGAGTTCGTATTTTTATGCCTGCCACATGGCGAATCCCTGAAGGCTGCGCCAAAGCTGCTCAAAAAGGGGCACAAGGTGATCGACCTGTCGGGTGATTTCCGCTACGACGACGTCAGCCTGTATGAAAAATGGTACAATATCACCCATACGGCAAAGCAGGAGAACCAGCAGGCAGTTTACGGTTTGCCGGAGTTTTTTAAGGACGCGATCAGGAACACGGATTTTGCTTCAAATCCCGGCTGCTACACGACTACAAGTATCCTTGCGCTTGCCCCGCTTCTCAAAGAAGGGCTTGTAAGCGAAAAGGGAATTGTGATTGATGCAAAGTCCGGCGTAACAGGAGCGGGACGTAAGGAGAAACTTGCTTATTCCTATTGCGAAACAGCGGATAATTTCAAGGCGTATTCTGTGGTGAACCATCGGCACACCTCGGAAATCGAAGAACAGCTTTCCTCTATTTCCGGCCAGGATGTGCGCTTGTTGTTTACGCCGCACCTTTTGCCGGTGAAGCGCGGCATCCTCGCTACGATTTACGCGGATATGGAGGAAGGTGCAGACGCGCTTTCTATTGCCGGAGCATACGAAAAGTACTATGGGGACGCTCCCTTTACACATGTACTGCCCCATGGGCAGCTTCCCGAGCTGAAATTCGTGGTTGGCTCCAACAACTGTATGATCGGCTTCGAGCTTTCGCCAAGGACGGGCAAGCTCGTGATTGTTTCCTGCACGGATAACCTCATCAAGGGCGCCGCAGGGCAGGCAATCCAGAATTTTAACATTATGAACGGCTTTGAAGAAACGCTCGGTCTCCCGCAGATCGCATGGTATTTATAAAGGAGTAATACAATGCAAAAATATATTGAACGTGCAAACGTGCTTATAGAGGCCCTTCCCTATATCCAGCGCCTGTTTGGAAAAACGATCGTAATCAAATACGGCGGCGCGGCAATGACAAACGAGGATCTGACGCAAAAGATACTGGAGGATGTGACGCTCCTGAAGTTTGTAGGGATGAATCCGATCCTCGTGCACGGGGGCGGGCCGGATATCAACCATATGCTCGATTCGCTTGACATCAAACCAAAGTTTGTGGACGGGTTGCGCGTAACGGACGATGCGACCATGGAGGTCGTACAGATGGTGCTTACAGGAAAGATCAATAAGGAGATCGTAGCCAAGCTAAACGGCATGGGCGCGGGCGCAATCGGCCTTTGCGGCATCGACGGAAACATCATCAAGGCGGTAAAAGCGCCGCCCAAAAACGGCGTGGATCTTGGAAACGTGGGGCAGATCGTATCGATCAATACCGATTTGCTCAATACGCTTGCGCACGACCAGTATATCCCGGTGATCGCGCCTGTGGGCACGGGCGACCACGGCGAGAGCTATAATATCAACGCAGACACGGTAGCCGGTGCAATCGCAACAGCGCTGAAAGCGGAAAAGCTGATCTTCCTGACGGATACGGACGGCGTGCGGACAAAGGAAGACGATCCGGAATCCCTCTTGTATGTCGCGTCAAAAACGGATATACTAAATATGATCGACGAGGGGAAAATTACAGGGGGAATGCTGCCCAAGGTATCAAGCTGCCTTTCCGCTATTGAAAAAGGCGTCGGCAGGGCCCATATCCTGAACGGCACGATCCCGCATCCGATTATATTGGAAATCTTTACGGATTCCGGTATCGGCACGATGGTGACGGGCTGAAGCAGGCGGTCACGGTTTTACTGTGCGTAAAGGATACCGGCGCGATACCTGTATACAGGAGATAAAATGACTTACGATGAACTCAGGGAACTGGATTCCCAATATTATATGGAAGTATTCGGCGAACGGCTGCCCGTGGTTTTTGACCACGGAAAGGACGCCCACCTGTTTGATATTGACGGGAAGGAATATGTGGATTTTCTTGCGGGGATTGCGGTAAACGCGCTAGGCTATTCCGATGGGGGGTTCCAGGAGACGCTCAGGAACCAGATCGGCCGGGTGATCCACACCTGCAATTATTTTTACAACGAACCGCAGGCAAAGTTGGCGCAGCTTTTGTGTAAGAAGACAGGTTTTGACCGTGTGTTTTTTGGAAACAGCGGTGCGGAGGCAAACGAGTGCGCATTGAAGCTTGCAAAAAAATATGCGTTCCGCAAGGGGCGCGATACGGCAAAGTTTGTCTGCCTGAAAAACAGCTTTCACGGGCGTACGCTTTTAACGCTTTCCGCCACGGGACAGGAAAAATTCCACACTGCGTTTGCGCCGATGGCTTATGACTTCATTACGATTGAAGCAAACGACATGGATGCCGCAAAAGCCGCTGTTACACAGGAAATTTGTGGTGTAATACTAGAAGTAGTACAGGGTGAAAGCGGTGTTTTTCCGCTTGAAAAAGAGTTCGTTCAGCTTGTGGCAGACCTTTGCAGTAAGCAGGATGTGATGCTGATCATTGACGAGGTGCAAACCGGCATGGGGCGCACGGGAACCTTCCTCGCGCAGGAGAAGTTTGGCGTGAAAGCAGATATCACGACGCTTGCCAAGGCCCTTGGAAACGGCGTGCCGATCGGCGCGTGCCTTGCAAACGCAAAAGCAGCCTCCGCATTTACAGGCGGGGATCACGGCTCTACATTTGGCGGCAATCCGCTTGCGTGCGCGGCGGGACTTTATGTTACGGAGAAGATAGACGGCGCGATGCTGGGGCGGATCGGCGACCTCGGCGGTTATTTCAAATCCCGCCTGCAGGATTTGATGGAAAAGCATCCGGCCCGGATCACCGACGTTCGCGGCATGGGGCTTATGCTCGGGGCGCAGCTTTCAGAAAAAGAGGACGCGCACGATGTCGCGCTCAAACTTCTGAAAAACGGAGTTGTGATCGGAACCGCAGGCTGCAATACATTGCGGTTTGTTCCACCGTTTGTCCTGACAAAAGGGGATATCGACCATTTGATCGATGCGCTGGAAGCAATTTTTTCATAGAAGGAAGAGCAGGCAAGGTTGTCTGCTTTTTTATAAAATTTAGATTGAAGTATTTGGGGGACAAAAAATGCCAAAAATAACCGACATTCAAAAGATACTTGTTATTGGTTCCGGGCCGATCATCATCGGCCAGGCAGCTGAATTTGACTACAGCGGCACGCAGGCCTGCAAAGCCCTGAAGGAAGAGGGCTATGAGGTTGTGCTGATCAATTCCAATCCCGCGACCATCATGACGGACGTTGGAATGGCGGATAAGGTATACATCGAACCGATCACGCTCGATACGGTTATCAGGATACTGAAAAAAGAAAAGCCGCAGGGCATCATTGCAACGCTTGGCGGACAGACGGGGCTCAACATGGCGATTGAGTTGGATAGCTGCGGCATTCTCCCAAAGCTTGGAATCCGTCTCCTTGGTACGCAGCTCGATTCCATCAAGCTCGCAGAGGACAGGGAGCTGTTCAAAGACCTGATGGTGAAAACAGGCCAGAAAACAACGCATTCCACGATTGTTACCTCGCTTGAGGAAGCGGAGGCGTTCTCGCATGAGTGCGATTTTCCGCTTATTGTCCGTCCGGCGTATACGCTTGGCGGAACGGGCGGCGGTACAGCGCACAATATGGACGAGCTGATGGACATCACCGCGCGCGGCCTGAAAATGAGCCTCATCCACCAGGTGCTTATGGAGCAAAGCGTAGCCGGATGGAAGGAAATTGAATACGAGGTTATCCGCGATAACGCGGATAACTGCATTATTGTATGTAATATGGAAAATATCGATCCGGTGGGGGTGCATACGGGCGACAGCATCGTTGTTGCGCCCTCGCAGACGCTGACGGACAGGGAATACCAGATGCTGCGCACCTCAGCGCTTAAAATCATCCGTGCGCTCGACATCAAGGGCGGCTGCAACATCCAGTATGCGCTTGATCCCAATTCCTATGATTATGTGGTTATCGAGGTGAACCCGCGCGTGTCGCGTTCCTCGGCGCTTGCGTCTAAAGCAACCGGCTACCCGATTGCGCGTGTTGCCGCAAAAATTGCCGTGGGTTATAACCTCGACGAGATCAAAAATTCCGTTACAGGAAAGACGTACGCCTGCTTTGAGCCTGCGCTCGACTATGTTGTTACAAAGGTACCGCGCTGGCCGTTTGATAAGTTTTCCGGCGCGGACAGGGCGCTTGGGACGCAAATGAAGGCAACCGGCGAGGTCATGGCGATTGGGCGTAATATCGAGGAATCGCTTTTGAAGGCGATCGACTGCCTGGACGTAAAGCTGAATTATAACCTTGGCATGAAAAATATCGATAACTGGACGCTGAACGAGCTGGATGAATCGCTTAAAAATCCGGATGATGAGCGTATCTTCGTGCTGTCAAAGGCGCTCGAGCGTGGCTATACGGTGGAAAAACTGCATGAGATTACGCAGATTGACGAGTTCTTTATCAATAAGCTGAAAAACATTGTGGACCTTTCCAAGCGGCTCAGGAGTTATACCATAGAGGATTTGCCTGAGTGGGTGCTGCGCAAATGCAAAAAGGTCGGCTTTGGCGACGGATATATCGCAGACTGTATCGGCGCGCACGAATCACAGATCACGTATATGCGTAACGCGCTTGGCATCAAGCCGTCGTTCAAGAAGGTAGACACCTGCGCGGGCGAGTTCAAGGCGGTTACGCCGTATTATTATTCTACCTACGACAACGAGGACGAGGTGGAGCTTTCGGATAAAAAGAAGGTTATTGTACTTGGTTCCGGGCCGATCAGGATTGGTCAGGGAATTGAATTTGATTACTGCTCCGTGCATTCGGTCAATACGCTCAAGGAGCTTGGTTATGAATCGATCATCATCAACTCCAATCCGGAAACGGTATCCACAGATTTCGATACGTCCGATAAGCTTTATTTCGAGCCGCTTACCAAGGAATGCGTGCTCGATATTATCGATAAGGAAAAGCCGGAGGGCGTGATTGTACAGTTTGGCGGGCAGACCGCGATCAATCTGGCACAGCCCATCCACAACAACGGCAAAACGATCCTTGGCACCAGCGTGGAGGATATCGACAGGGCTGAAGACCGCGATAAATTCCTGCACGTATTGCAACAACTGGATATTCCGCTTCCCAAAGGGGATACGACGTTTTCACTCGAGCATGCGCTCGAGGCGGCTGCGGACATTGGCTATCCGGTGCTTGTCCGTCCTTCCTACGTTCTTGGAGGACGCGCAATGGAGGTCGTTTACAACGATGCGGAGCTGACCGAATACATGACCATGGCTGCGGAGGTATCGCCGGACAAGCCTGTTTTGATCGATAAATACGTAGTGGGCAAGGAAATCGAGCTGGACGCGGTATGCGACGGCGAAGACGTGCTTGTAGTTGGAATCATGGAGCATCTCGAACGCGCAGGCGTTCATTCGGGCGACAGCTTTGCCGTGTACCCCACACAGTCCATTTCAAAAGAGGCAAAGAAGAAAATTGCGGAATACGGCATTGCGCTGGGCCGCGCACTTGGCGTAAAGGGGCTTTTCAATATCCAGTTTGTTATGGATAAGGAAGAGAACGTGTACGTGATAGAGGTGAACCCGCGCGCAAGCCGGACGGTTCCGATTCTTTCCAAGGTTACTGGCATCAATATGGTGGCGCTTGCGACACGCGTCATGATGGGAGAGAGCCTGAAGGATATGGGCTTTGAGACAAGCGTGCACAAGGAATCAAAGTTGATTACAGTCAAGGCGCCGGTATTCTCCTTTGCCAAGCTGGCTACGGTGGACACCTTCCTCGGGCCTGAGATGAAATCCACAGGCGAGGTCATGGGAACGGACAGGACGTTTATCAAGGCGCTTAAAAAGGCGTTTCTGGCGTCAGGCAGCAGCATCCCGGATAAGGAAGGCAAGATACTGATCAGCGTTGCGAACCGTGATAAGGAGGAGGCGCTTGGCATTGCCAGAGAAATGCAGGAATGCGGCTTTGAGCTGTGCGCGACTCCGGGTACGCACGCATATTTTAAGGAGCATGGCTTTGACGTGGAGCTTGTGCCAAATGAGAAGGTATTGGACCGTATCAAAAACGGCGATTTTGTGCTGATCGTGAATACGCCAACCCGCGGCAAGCAAAAGACGCGCAGTGGTTTTCACCTGCGCCGCACGGCGGTGGGCTTCAACGTGCCGTGCATCACCTCCATGGATACGGTGAATTCCATGCTGAAGGTGCTGCAGTCGGACGATAACCTCAGCATCATTCCGCTCAATGAGTATAAGTAAGGCGGGTGAACGGTTATGATGGATCAGATAACGCTTGTAAAGGCGACTGACGCGGACGCGCAGGAAATACTCGATATCACAAGGCTCGCCTTTGATTTATATGCGCAGGAAATCCGCAAGCGCGAGAGCGTGGCGGCGCTTTATGAGACGATTGACGACGTGCTTTCCGATATCCATAACAAAAACGTAATCGTAGCCCGTATTGACGATGAGATGGTTGGAAGCGTTCGGTTTGAGATCCTTTCGGACGGCATTGCCTATCTGAGCAGGTTTTCCATCGATCCGCAGGCGCAGAACCTTGGAATCGGCGGGCTGCTGCTCGAAAAGGTAAAGATCGAATGCCTCGCAATGGGTGTGCGCGCGATCACGCTGCATACGGCGTCCAAAATGCGCTCCACTGTTGCGTTTTATCTCAAAAACGGATACTATATCCATTCCATTTCGAGGGACAGCGACTATATCCGCGCACTGATGGTGAACGAGATATGCGAAATGGATGAAATGTACGACTATGAATCCGTATGCGCCCGCGCAAAGCATTGATTTGCGGTTTGTGCACCGCAAGCCGTGTTTATCAATAATAAGCAAAAAACGGAGGAAAATGCTATGATTTCTTTATTGCTTGGCCTTGCCGCACTGATTTGTGATATTTTATCCCTCTTTCCGCAGGTGGGCGTGCCTTACCTTTCGTTGATTGGCTTTGTGCTCGCGATTGTTGCGGTTGCAACCGGTAGCAAGATCATCAAGGTGGATCCAAACGATAAAAACGCACGTGCCGGTAAAGCAATCGGCGTGGTCTGCATTGTGCTTGCGCTCCTGGGTGTGATTTTCTCGTTGATATTGATCCCGCTCGGTTGCCTTGCATTTGTGTTTTAACCGGAAAGACCGGGCCGCAAAAGGCGGCTTATAAGAAGCGGACAGTTTTGGAACGGTATAGTGGTTTTCGCTATACCGTTTCTTTTTTCCCTGAACAAAAATCAGAAGCCCATTGGATTCCGCTATGGCATGAAGCAGTAACTGGTTTTCGTCTTGGCATTTCCTTTAAACAATATAATTTTATTGTTTTTCGATAAAAATTTATTGACATAACGAAAAATGGGCGATATACTTGCCATGATAACATATGCTTGAATCACCGGAGGCAAACTTATGAAATATGGACAAATAAGTGTAAAGATACTGAATGGCGCAATCATAGTATGTATGATGGCGATTATCGCCCTGTTTACAACCACGCCGGTTTTGGCAAAGTACATATTCAGTTTGTACATTGTACAAAATCTTGTGTTCTGTTATACGGCAGGCGCTATCGCACTGTGGTTTCTTTTTGAACTGCGTAAGCTGATTTTAAGCGTGCGCGACGGCAATCCATTCGTCCGCCGGAACGTAACGAGCTTAAAACGGCTGTCGCTGGCGTTGGCGTTGCTGATGGCAGATTTTATCTTTATATTTTGTTTCGTACCTTCCATTTCCAAGCTGTTGTGTATCGCGTTGCTGCTGCTCGGCGTGCTTTGCGCACAGGTGCTTGCATACCTGATTGAGCGCGCGGCGGAATACCGTGAAGAAATCGACCTTACGGTCTGAGGTGGGGTATGGCGATACTTGTGAACCTGGACGTAATGATGGCGAAACGCAAAATAAGCCTGAACGAGCTTGCGGCGAAGGTGGATATCTCGCTTGCGAATTTATCGATTCTGAAAAACAATAAATGCAGGGCGGTACGATTTTCAACCCTGAATGCACTTTGCAGGGCGCTTGACTGCCAGCCGGCAGACCTTCTGGAGTATGTGCCGGAGGAAGAAGCCTGATCCAAAGCGTACATTAGAATGACGATCCCTGTTTCGATAAGTATTTGCGGGGAAGTATTTTGTGCACCCAAAAATGAACGCTATCACATAGATTGGAGTACTTATGAAGTATAAAATATTACTGATCCAGCCGGAAAACAAAGAGATCAACCGCGTCCGAAGGAAACAGCTCAATAACTTCGTCCAGATCACAATGCCTTATCTGGCGGCATTCATCGACGAGACGTTATTTGATATCACGCTTGTGGATGAATACAACCAGTCGGTTCCGTTTGACAGGACGTTTGACCTGGTGGCGATCACGGTCAATACGCCAAATGCGCGGCACTGCTACGATATGGCTGAGCGTTTCCGCAGTAAGGGAGCCAAAATTGTTATGGGCGGGCCGCATGTTACTTTACTTCCTGAGGAGGCGGCAAAACACGGCGATTTTCTGGTGGTTGGCGAGGGAGAACGGACATGGCCGGTATTCCTGAAAGATTTTGTATCGGGAAATGCAAAAAAACGGTATGAAGACAATGAGGCGCCGCCGCTTGACGGCTTACCCGTTCCAAGATGGGATTTGCTGCATCACAGGAGCAGCCTGATGAAAGGAGCGGTGTTTGCGACGCGGGGGTGCCCTTATCACTGCCGCTATTGCAATTTGAAACAAATTTACCATAATTCCTTTCGGATGCGCCCAATCGATGAAGTAATCAGGGAAATCAAAGCGGTACCCTCCGGTTACTTTGTTTTCTGGGACGACAACTTTTTTGCAGACAGGGAATATGCGCTTGCAGTGATGAAAGCGATGAAGCCGCTCAGGAAGCGTTGGGCCGCACAGGCGACGCTCAGGGATTGCGACGACGACGAACTGCTCGGCGCCGCCCACGAGGCAGGCTGCATTTATCTGTTCGTGGGGCTGGAATCCTTTTCGCGCGCATCGCTTGCGGACGCCGGAAAGCCGATCAACCGCGTAGGGGATTACAGGGCGATCATACAAAAGGTGCACCGTTACCGGATATTGATACAGGCGGGGATCGTGTTCGGTTTTGACTCCGATACAAAGGAAGTCTTCGCCGATACGCTCAGCGCCTGCGAAGCCCTGGGAATTGACGGCGCAACGGTGAGTATTTTGACGCCGCTTCCCAAAACGCCGATTTACGAGGACTTAAAACGCGAAAACCGGCTGAAGCATTCTGACTGGCAATTTTACAATGGGAAGACATACGTTGCATTCGAGCCAAAGCATATGAGCGCGCAGGAGCTATACGAGGGGTATTTGTGGTTTCGGAAACGCTTTTATTCGCTGCGTTCCTTTATCAGGCGGATGCGTATTTCAAGGACGCGTACCGGGCATAACTTCCTGATCAACCTCGGTTACCGGTTAGCGATCAAAAAGCCGCGGCGGGGTTACTGGGAATCTATATCTTGCGGGGCATGGAAAAGTTATGCAAAGGACGCGCGAACGCTTGAAAAAAGGGTATAATGATGGTAAACTGAAATCAACGAAATAGAAAGAAAGAATCAGCCGCGGCGTGGCCTGTAAGGCAGTGCGGAAGCGGCGCGATAAGGAGAACGAAACAAACAATATGGCAAAGCAAAACGATGGATTTGTAGAGCACATCACACCCCAGAGCGAGGATTTTTCGCGCTGGTATACGGATGTGATCAAAATGGCGGATATGATCGACTATTCCGAAGTGAAGGGCTGCATGGTCATCAAGCAGTATGGCTACGGAATATGGGAATTAATCCAGCAGCAGCTTGACGAACGTTTTAAGGAAACGGGGCATAAAAACGCTTATTTCCCGTTACTGATTCCAAAGCACCTGCTGGAAAAAGAGGCCGAGCATGTGGAAGGCTTCGCGCCGGAGGTTGCCTGGGTTACAAAAGGAGGCACGGAGGAGCTCGCAGAGCCGCTGTGCATTCGCCCGACCTCAGAAACGATCATTTGTTCCATGTATTCCAAATGGGTGCAAAGCTATCGTGACTTGCCCGTATTGCTGAACCAGTGGTGCAATGTGCTCAGGTGGGAAAAGAGCACCCGCCCGTTCCTGCGCACCTCGGAATTCCTGTGGCAGGAAGGGCACACCGTTCATGCAACGCAGGAGGAAGCGGAAGAGGAAACCGTGCGTATGCTGGGCGTATACCGTGATTTTATGCGCGATGTACTGGCGATTCCCGTGATTTCCGGGCAGAAGAGTGAAAAGGAAAAATTTGCGGGTGCGGATCACACCTACACAGTAGAAGCAATGATGCTGGACGGCAAAGCGTTGCAAATGGGAACCTCGCACAATCTGGGGCAGAATTTTGCGAAAGGCTTTGACATCCAGTTTCTGGATAAGGATGGGCAGCTGAAATATGCGTGGCAGACCTCGTGGGGCGTATCTACGCGTATGATCGGCGGCATTATTATGGTGCACGGCGACGAGCGGGGATTAAAGCTGCCTCCACGTGTAGCGCCGGTCCAGTGTGTGATCGTGCCGATAGCCGCGCATAAGCCGGGCGTGCTTGAAAAGGCCGAAGAGCTGTTCCAGACATTGAAAGCTGCGGGAATCCGTGTAGAGCTGGACGACAGGGACCAGAGCCCAGGATGGAAATTCAACGAATGGGAGCTTAAGGGCGTTCCGGTTCGCCTTGAGATCGGCCCGCGCGACATTGAAAACAATGCGTGTATGCTTGCGCGCAGGGACTTGTGCGAAAAGGAATCGTATTCGCTTGACGGAATCGCGGCAAGCGTTCAGGAGCTTTTGGATAAAATCCACGATAATATGCTTCAAATGGCTTTCGAATACCGTGAGGCGCGAACGTTTGACGCGACAAACTGGGAAGAGTTTATGCAGGGGATCGAGAAAGGACACGGCTTTGTCCGCGCGATGTGGTGCGGAGATACCGAGTGTGAGGAGCAAATCAAGGAAAAGACCGGCGTAACCACACGCTGCGCGCCGTTTGAGCAAAAAGAGCTTGGCGAGGTGTGTGTGCATTGCGGCAAACCGGCCAAAAAAATGATGTATTTTGCAAAGAGCTATTAAACATTGTGATACAAGGCAGGGAAGAATTTGGCGGCAGGGCCGCACGTATTGGCAGGCTACTGGCAGGAGGAGAACAAAATGGGCGTTGAACTAAGGAAAATGACACAAAATGATATCTTTTTTGTAGTAGAGCAGAGAATGGACCTTTTGCGTCAGATATCAGGGGAACGGATGACTGAGGAATTCCAGGAGGAAACCGTTCATTATCTGCAAAAGCACATTGCAGACCAAAGCTGCGTTGGGTACGTTGCGGTAGACGGCCGCAAAATCGTTTCTGTGGCTATGATTTGCATGTATGAGGTAATGCCGAGGCTGTGCAATGTCACCGGAAAGACAGGCTATGTTTTCAATCTGGTTACGCAGCCCGAATACAGGAAACAGGGGCTTGCAACAAAGCTTTTGGAGACGCTGTTTGAAGAAGTAAAGGCAAAGGGCGTTAAGCAGCTGTTCCTCAATTCGGAACCTGCGGCGATTAACCTGTATCGGCGCCTGGGCTTCCAGATGGTAGACCGGGAAATGGTGTTGAATTTTGAATAGTAAATAAAAAAAGGGCGCAAGCCCTTTTTTTGTATCATCATTTTTCAGGCGCGGTATGCAGTTATTGCTCCATGTTCTTACGGAGCAGCTCCTCAAACGCGTCTTCCGGCATGGGCTTAGCATACAGGAAACCCTGTACAATAATGCGATAGCCGATATTCCTTAAAAAGTCTGCCTGGGCGCGCAGCTCAACGCCTTCTGCAACCACCGTAATTCCAAGCTTTTCAGACATCGCGATAATGCTCGAGATAATAGTGGTTTCGCGGTCGTTATCATCCTCGTGGGTAAAGAAACGCTTGTCGAGCTTGATCACGTCTACGGGCAGGGTACGCAGCAGGTTAAGCGAGGAATAACCTGTGCCGAAATCGTCGATGGAGATTGAAAAGCCCGCGTCCCGCAGCTCATTCATACGCGTTAAGATCAGATCGTCGTTGTCAATCAGCGCGCTCTCCGTAAGCTCTATTTCCAGCAGGCCCGGGGAAAGCCCGTACTTTTCGGTAATGTCAAGCAGTTGTTTCACAAAATCGTCATTATAAATATGAAGGCGGGAAAAATTCACGGATATCGGAACCACAGGCATCGCATGGTCAAGCCAGTCCCGCAACATCCGGCACACCTGCTCGAAAACGTAAAAATCTATTTTTACGATAAAACCGTTTTTCTCAAATACAGGGATAAACTCTCCTGGATTCATAAAGCCCTTATCCGGAGATATCCAGCGCACAAGAGCTTCGGCAGCGACAGGTTTCTCGCTATCCAAATCAAACTTAGGCTGGTAATAAACCACAAATTCGTTGTTTTGGAGCGCAGCGTCCATATCGTTTTCGAGTTGCTTTTCATGCAGCATCTTTTGGTTCATGCTGTCGTCGTAAAAAGCATAATAATTGTGCGCGTTACTTTTGACGCTGTTTTTGGCAGTCTTGCTCCAATCGCTCATGCGCGTGACAGAATAATCGTTTTTGGGAACGATGTAAACTCCATAAGAGAGCAGCAGGTTATAATTCTTTTTCCGGATAAAAGGAAAACTCCTGATACGGTTGTTCCAGCCGGATATGCGGCCTGAAATCTCATTTTCATCAGAATAAGTGATGAGTACATTAAATTCATCCGAACCAGCCCTGCAGTAAAGCTCGTGCTCCCTCATGTCATTTTTAAGCACGGCGGAAATATGCCGAATCAGCAGATTGCCGTTCCGGTAACCGTAAAGCTGGTTGAATATCTTGAATTTATTAATATCAAAGTTGATAAAAGCATATTTTTCATTGGCATGATCCTTAAGTATATCATTACAATCGCTGCGGAATTTCACCCAGCTTGACGCTCCGGTAAGCTCGTCTACAAACGCAATACGCTCGAGCCTTTTTTTGGCGTTGCTTTGGGAAATCGCGATATATACAAGCAAAATTACCACGGTAAAAACGATGATACCTGAGATCCAGCCGGTAAAGGCAATCAGGAAGGAGCTCTTTTCCGAAACCACGGAAGCAGGTACAACAGAGAGGATATACCAGTCGTTTACATTGATGGGCGCGTAGCTCATGTAATATAATATGCCTGCTTTTTTGTATTGTGTTACGCCGCTTTCTCCTTTTTGCATATCGGCGTGCATGGTTTCAAATGAATTGCCGTCTATACTGACAAGCAGGTTTCCGTCCAGCTCGAAGAAATTTTCAAATTCCACACTGTTTTCATGGTGGGACCTTGCGATTTTGTCGCCGTTCTTTTCCACAACATAGGCATATCCGTTGCCTTCAAAGGTAGAGACGGAAATTTTATTTTCGAACACGTCTGTGGCGTGCGTTGCAAACAGTACGGATACCACATTGCGTCCGGAATAGATCGGCACGGCGTAAACATTAATACTGTTCCCGTCCACTATATCCGTAAAGGTATCGGAAATATTTGGAATACCGGCCAAAGCCTTGCGAAAATATTTTCTCTCCGAAAAATCATAGGAAAGACCGTCGGTTGTAACGGCATTGCCGTCAGGATCGATAAGCCCCATACGCTTAAATCCATTCTGGTCGCGGATTTTATCCAGCAGTTTCATAGTGGATTCCGTATCAAGCCCGCTGAAATCATTGCTCTGCAATACGGTTGCGACAGATTCAAGCGTGTAAAGGTCGCCGTTTACCTGGGTTTCAATGATTTCTGATTCCTGCAAAGTGATTTCCTTCAAATTTGAGGTGATCTCATCATCGAGCACGCTTCTTACGGTATTGGCATAAAACAGCATCAAAGAGATCGCGATAACCGCGATGATCAAAATAATGACGATTGAAACCATGAGGAGCTTTTTTGGTTTTGCCATAAGACCTGTCTTTCCTGTTTTTGTCGTGCCTGCGCTCATTTGGGGAGCAGCGCACGCAAAACCGGTTATTTTTCGCTATGCCCGATGGTAAATGGAGTATCGCACAGCTCTTTGCCCAGATACAACTTTGCATCCTGTGGTGGAACAGGTTTTGAATACAGGAAGCCCTGGATCATATCACAGCCGCAATTTTCAACAAAATGCTGCTGTTCTTCGGTTTCAACGCCCTCTGCAAGGATATTGATACCAAGCTGCCTGAATGCAGCCGTCATATGGCGTACCACAACTGCGGAACGCGGATTGTGGGTAGACGACCACACAAGGCTTTTATCAAGCTTGACCGTGTTAATTGGAAACCCGAGAACAGTAGAAATATTGGAATAGCCGGTACCAAAATCGTCAAGCGCAAAGCGTACCCCTCTGGCGTGGAGCACGTTGATAAAGTTCCTGACAGTATCGAGGTTTTCAATTAACACGCTCTCCGTAATTTCGATTTTGACCTTGGAGCAGGGGATTCCGTTTGACTCAATAATTTCAAAAACGCGTTTGGAAATATCTTCCTGTGTAAACTGCATGGAAGAGAAATTAACGCTGACAGACAAAATATCGATACCGTCTGCAATCAATTCTACAATATATTTGCATACCTTGTCCAGAACCTGGTAGGTGATATCGATAATCAATCCGGTATCCTCCGCAAGCGGAATAAACTCGGATGGATAAATCGGGCCAATGGGCGTATCGTTTAGCCGCAATAAAGCTTCAGCCCTGTGAAATTTGCAGTCCGCTATGGATAAAATAGGCTGATAGTATACTTCAAAGCTGTTGGTTGCGAGGCGTTCGCGCAAAATTTCAATGATGCGTAGTTTTCGTTTTGCCTGCTCGAGCATTTGCGGCGTGCAATAGGAGTAATGCTCCGGCTTTTGCTTTGCCTGCGCGACGGTGGTTTCAATCCCATCGATCAGCCCTTCCACGCTGTCGGCGCTGCTTGGATAATGCACAACTGCAAGCGCATAAAAAAGGATGCAGCTGCAGGTAGCGGTTTTCCATGGCAATGTCATTCTATGCTGGAGGCGCTCAAAAACAGGACGGATAATCGTCTCGTCCGAGTGCCCGAGCAGAATGGCGAATTCGTCCCCGCTGAAGCGGTAAAGCTGGTGACCACCGAGTATTGAAGCCAGATAGGTGGAGACAGACTGAAGGAAGCGGTCGCCGTTTTGTTGCCCAAATTTATCGTTGATCAGTTTAAAGTTTTTCAACGACAGGACAATGATCGCAAACGAATCATTTTTGTGATGCTCAAGCTTTAGCTCCAGCATTTTTAAAAACTCGTGGCGGTTGGGCAGGCCCGTCAGGTGGTCAATCGAAATTTGTTTATTTTGCAGGTACAAATAGATAATCAACAAAGCGCAGGTAGCGGCGGAACCGGATAGAATATATTCCGGAACAAATTGCTGGATTACGATTACGATTGCTGCAATTACGGGAAATGAAATCAAAATGCGGCGTATGGATCGATCCAGGAGCTGGCCCTTGAAAAGCACAAGGAACAGGCAGGCAAAACAGTAGATATAAAATATGATATAGGTGAGGGAAATGAGGCTGCCGCGCATATAACCAGTTGACGGATCGATGTCAAAAAGGAGTTTCGTTGCAGGATTTATCAGCACAAAAACGAGGTAAGCCGCCGCCGGAACAGAAGCAATAATGAGAACCTTATTGAGCGCCTTATCGTTTTCAAATACAATGGAAGTTACATAGAAAAAATAGAAGACGCCCATAAGCGGCGTCGTTACAAAATAAAATGTCGTGACAATCCATATGAGGGCAAGCGGAATCTCCTGATAATAATACAACATCACGGTGGAAGCAATATTTGAAGTGATCGCAAAAAAGGTTACTAAAAAACAAACCTGAAAAAACTGGTTTTTCAAGGTGGGAAGAGGATTCCCTTTTCTGGAATAAATCCAGATGATACATAAGATAATTGCGGAAATACATTCCGCAGAAATATTCCAAACCATTCTTACTTATTTCCTTTGTATGAGTGCTCCACAAATATGTTGAAAAACAAGAACTACTATATTTTAGCATAAAAAAAAGAAAAAAACAGCAAACAATACCACATTGGTACTGTTTTAATATATCTGTGGAAACATTATTTGACAGAAATGAAAAAAAGGCGTTGAAACGGCAGGGAAAACTTTATGGGACAGCCTTCTTGCCTTTGTTGCAGGGGCAGAATAAAAAGTCCCCTGATGGCCGGGGAGACTTTTTGATTCTATAGTTTATCTCATAAATGCAGCGGCTTTTTCGCCGTCGTGGTAGCCTTTGTCGTACAAGCGCAAAAACGCGTCCTTATCTTTGGTAAACGTACTGACGCCACAGCAGTCTGACGGGCCAATCAAAAGGGCCTTCCCCTGACGCTCAAGCTCCTTGATTTCCGCAATCTCACGGTTGTATGTTTCATGGCGGTGCGCGAGCCTGCGTACGATTTCAGGATATTTTTTCAACGTTCGCGACAGAAGCCCCATATGCTTTTGTTTGGGCTTGATATAATCCGGCGGATGTGTGATCAGTACGATGATTTTATCACAGCCATCCTCAAATGCTTTGCGGTAGGGGAGCGGATCGGAAACCCCACCGTCGAAATACAACCTGCCATTGACCGGATACGGCCTGCACGCAAGGGGCACGGCGCAGGATGCTTTGAGGATATCATAGCTATCCTGTGCAATATCGTCACGGGTAAAATAGACTGAATTGCCTGTTTGCGAATCTGTCGCAACGATATAAAAAGGGCAGGAGGTTTTTGCGAACGCTTCATAATCCAGCGGGTTTTCGCCGCCGCGGTTGGTGAGAGTGGAATAGATATAATCAAGGTTCAGGTAGGAACCTTTTTTTAACCAGTTTGAAAGGCTCATATATTCTCTTCGGAATGTGTACTCAGCAAAAAAGGTAAGCGTACGCCCATGCTGGCCCGCGAGGCAGGTGATCATATTTGCAGCTCCCGCAGATATGCCGATGCCATAATCGATTTTTGCTTTCTCATCCAAAAGGCGGTCATAAATACCGGCAGTGTATACACCGCGCATTCCACCGCCTCCGTCGATCAGTCCAATCATATTGTTTCCTCCGATATTATAATAACCTGTTTTATAATTTTATAAAAAACAAAAAAATTTTTCAACCGGGATTGTATTGGTTGCAGGCATAACTCCGCCATTATCTGCACTGGTTTATCTGATTATAAAAATTATTTACGGTACCTGTAAAAAAATAGGTTGACAAGTTTGACAGGTACCGTTATAATAAAACAACAGGTACCGTTAATAGTTGCGGCATCTGATTGAAAAACAGGAGGATTATAAAATGAATACAATAAATACAGAACTATATGAGAAGATTTCCAGGCTTCAATGGCTACTGCATAAACATCAGATGCGAGGCTATGCACAGGGAGGCCCAATGGCAGATCCTACACGCGGGCAGGGGCGGATCCTTGCGATCCTGAAAATGCAGGATGGGATTTCCACAAAGGATTTGTCCTATTTGCTGGGGATTCGCGTGTCGTCCCTCAACGAGCTGCTGGCAAAATTGGAAAAGGCGGGTTACGTTACGCGCGAACCGTCCGAGGCCGATAAACGTGTGATGCTTGTGAAGCTGACAGAAAAAGGGAGATCGGAGCAACAGAGGGAATGGACGCCGGGCGATATCTTTTCCTGCCTGAGCGCCGAAGAGCAAAGCACGTTTGGAGGATATCTCGACCGAGTTATCGCATCCTTGGAAGAAGGCTTTGCGGATGAAGAAAACGATGACGAACGCACATGGTGGATGCAGGGCGCACGCGAGCGCATGGGCGACGAAATGTTTGAGCGGTTGTTCTCGACAATGCACGGCGGACATGCGCCGCATGGATTCGATCCGCGCGCAGGTTTTATGCGGGGGCGCGGTTTCGGTGGCCTCGCGCCTGATGGGCGTGCAGACGGGCGTGGTACGCCGCCTGAAGCACCGGATGCGCCTGAGCATAAGTAACAGAACAAATTTGTAAGCTGCTGAAAAAGACAACGCTATTTCTATGATTTTCGCAGGACGTAAATGAAAAGTCGTGGCGTTGTCTTTTTTGCGGCCAAAATTCAGGAAAGAAGGTAATTTTATGTGGAAAATAATCAAACGGCTTCCCCCCTTAAAAACGTTGGGGGCGATCCTGTTTTTGTTTGTTCAGATCGGGTGTTCGCTGTATCTGCCGTATGTCACCGCAGAAATCGTTAACAATGGCGTTGCATCGGGGGATACCGGGTTAATCTGGTCAAAAGGTACGTTTATGGTCGTCCTGTCAATTATAAGCCTCGGGGGAGCTCTTTTTAATACCCTGCTCTTTTCCCAGATATCCTACAAGCTTGGCGAAGAGCTGCGTTCGGACGTTTACCGCAAAGCGCTGAAATTCTCAAGGTGTGAATTTGATAAGCTGGGAGCTTCGTCGCTTATCACGCGCAACACAAACGACGTAACACAGGTGCAGACGCTGGTGGAAATGGGACTCAAATTTTTACTGCTTGCCCCCATCCAACTCGTCGGCGGAATTGTGATGACATGGCTGCTTTCCCCTGCGATGGCAACTGTTTTTATTGCCGCTATTCCGATTTTATTGATTGCGTATTTTGTTATTTACCGGTTTGCCAGCCCGCTTTATGCCAAAATGCAAAGCCTTCTGGATAAATTAAACCTGTACTTTAAAGAAGGGCTTACAGGTGTGAAGGTGATTCGGGCATTCAGCAAAGAAAAATATGAAATGAAAAAATATGAGGCCGTAAACAAAGAATATGCAGATGCGTCCATCAAAGCAGGAACGATTATGGGCTTTTTTATCCCAATTCTTACCATGCTGATCAGCTTTGCCACACTTTTTATTGTGTGGATCGGCGGGCAGGGAGCTTCGCAGGGAACGATGGAGGTCGGTTCTATCATCGGCGCAATCAGTTATGGAGCCCAAATTTTGACGGGTTTTGCCATGCTGACGCAGGTTATCCTGTCCATCCCGCGGGGGCAGACGTCCGCAAAACGGATTAATGAGGTTCTGGATATGCCCATTACCATCAACGATCCGGATACGGAATGCAACACCGCTGATCGGAATATTTCACTCACCTTTGACGATGTCGATTTTCGCTATTTGGGTTCTGAACAAAAAACATTGTCAGGAATCAGCTTTACGGTTCATGGCGGGCAGACACTTGCGCTTATCGGCTCGACCGGCGATGGAAAATCTTCGCTTGTAAGCCTCATTTCCCGCATGTACGATGTAGAAAAAGGACATGTGCGCCTGAACGGTGCAGATGTGAGGGAGCTTTCGCAAAAGACGCTGCATGATAAGGTCAGCTTTGTGCCGCAGACCTCTACGCTGTTTTTTGGAACGATCCGCTCCAATATGCTGGTGGGAAAGCCGGATGCGACGGATGGGGAAATATGGAAGGCACTTGATATGGCGCAGGCCACAGAGTTTGTACGTGCAATGGATAAAGGGCTTGACAGCACAGTGGAAAAAGCGGGCGGGAACTTTTCAGGCGGTCAGAAGCAGCGGCTGTGTATTGCGCGCGCACTGCTAAAGGACGCGGACGTGTATGTTTTCGACGATTCGTTTTCAGCGCTGGACTTCAAAACAGACGCGGCAGTACGCCTTTCCATGAAAGAAAAAGTGAAGAATGCCGTAACGGTAATCGTTGCACAGCGCGTATGTACCGTGCAAAACGCGGACCAGATCGCCGTACTGGACGGAGGCGCGCTGGCAGGGCTTGGAACGCATGAGGAGCTGATGGCGGATAATCCGGTGTACCAGCAGGTCGTCGATTCGCAAACGTATAAGGAGGCGGCTTAATATGGGCATGAACAATCATGGCGTAATGAATCCAAATAAAATGGGGGCAATGGCAGCTCCCAAACCAAAAAATGTATGGGGCACGATCAGGCGGTTGCTCGGCTACATGAAAAAATCCGGTTTTCTTATCGTGCTCAGCGTGGCGGTTGCCATTGCCGGAACGGTAATGCAGGTTATTAACCCGAAGATGCTGGGTAACGCCACCACAGTTATTTTCGAAGGAATCAAGCAGGGAACTGGCATTGATTTTTCCGCGCTGGGAACGATCCTGCTGTTTGTGGGGCTATTGTATGCAGGCGTATTCGTTACTTCCTTTTTGCAGCAACGCCTCATGACGGTGGTATCGCAAAAAACAACCCGTGTTTTGCGTGGGGAGCTCAAAGCGAAAATGAACCGTGTACCTGTCGCATATTTTGATAAACATCAAAACGGCGAGCTAATGAGCGTAGCGGCCAACGATGTGGATAACATCGTCACCAATTTACAGCAAAGCCTTACTAGCCTGATTTCCAATGTGGTGTTGATTGTCGGCGTGCTGTGGATGATGCTTTCCATCAGCCCGCTGCTTACGCTTGTGGCGTGTGCGATGGTTCCTGCCAGCCTGCTTGTAATGAAGCTTATCACGCCAAAAGCAAGCAAATACAACAAGGAA
Organism: Christensenella sp. KGMB01412; assembly: GCF_055522415.1. NCBI lineage: Bacteria > Bacillati > Bacillota > Clostridia > Christensenellales > Christensenellaceae > Christensenella > Christensenella sp. KGMB01412. The sequence goes on from NZ_JBVFVW010000012.1 coordinate 29,667, forward strand.
TATTTTGGTTCGCTTGGCAAGCTCAATGGCAGGATCGAAGAAACATATCAGGGTTTTTCTGTGGTTAAGAGCTTTAACGGCGAGCAGGCGGCGCTTGCTGATTTTGACGAGGTCAATGCAAAAATGTATCAGACAGGGTGGAAAGCGCGCTTTGTAGGCGGCGCATCCATGCCAGGTATGCTGCTCATACAAAACATCGCTTATGTGTTAATTGCCGCGATAGGCTGTGTGAATGTAGTATCCGGTTCGATTCTTATCGGTAATATGCAGGCGTTTTTGCAGTATTCATCACAGTTTTCCAATCCGTTGATGCAGTTTACGCAGATATGGAACAACCTGCTTTCCATGATTGCCTCGGCGGAACGCGTATTCGATGTGCTGGACGCGGAAGAGACCGCCGAGAAAGAAACCATGCTCCCGGATAAAAAAGAGGATAGCAAGGTTGCGTTTGAAAACGTGTGCTTTGGCTATGGCGATACGCCATTGATGAACGGTTTCAATCTGCATGTGAAGGAAGGCCAAATGGTGGCTATCGTAGGGCATACCGGCGCAGGAAAGACGACGCTCATCAATTTGCTTGAGCGGTTTTATGAAATACAGGACGGAAGCCTGCGCATTGACGGGACAGACGTCCGTAATATGGCGGCTGCCGAGTTGCGGTCGCATATAGGAATGGTGCTACAGGATGCGTGGCTTTTTTCCGGGACGATTTATGATAACATTAAGTATGGCAACGAAAATGCTACTGACGAGCAGATTTATGCAGCGGCTAAAGCAGCCTATGCGGATGAGTTTATCCGAAAGCTGCCGGACGGTTATCAAACGGTGCTCAGTGAAGACGCGGGAAACATCTCGCAGGGGCAGCGGCAGCTTATCACCATTGCACGGGCGTTTGTATCCGATCCGGAAATACTGGTTCTCGACGAAGCGACGTCCAATGTGGACAGCCGCACAGAGCTCATCATCCAGCAGGCAATGCGCCGGTTGCTGAAAGGCCGCACAAGCTTTGTGGTCGCACACAGGCTTTCCACCATCTATGATGCAGACCGCATTCTGGTAATGGACAGCGGGGACATCGTGGAGACAGGGACACACAAGGAATTACTGGCGCAGGGCGGAACCTATGCGGACATTTACAACAGCCAGTTTGCAAGGGATGCGGCATAAAAAAGAGGCTTCAATAAAAGAGCGCGATTACCGTTATGGCGGAACCGCGCTTTTGTTATTCCTGACAAATTAAGTTTATTCTGGCAGCAAGGCAAATTCTCATTTTCATGCCGAATGGATTTGGCCTGATTATTTATCCGTAGGGACAGGGCCTTGCCCCACTACAAAATCACCCTCGTAGTAGCGTTTGCGAATACCGGCGGATTCTTCAATCCACGCATCCATACCGTTGAGTTTCATTCTGCAAAGGTTATATACTTTCATATTGTGGGGATAGCTTACCCCTTTTGCGGAAGGGGCCAATAAGCCGCATGGGAATTCGCCGCACTCGAAACAATAAGTAACGCCCTTTTTTTCCACGCACGCCCACGTTGCACAATCACCCTGCGCCCAATAGCATTTTCCCTGCTCGCCCCTGCAGCCCCTGCACCCAACCTCGTCGGGCGGTATTCCAAGCCGGGTGGCCTCGCTGCGTTTGAATTCGTCCGTTACGTTTTCTTCAAACCAGCTGCAGTTAAAGCAATCCAACCCACAAGGCGCAGTCTGATATTTTTTATCCATGTATCATACCTCCAAACATATTATACCATACCTGCAAATATGAAGCCTGCCCGTTTGCCCCGCAACCCGGAAGAAACGAAAATCCTTTACACATTGCAAGGAAGGGCTTGTGCTTTTCCGTTTTTCTGGCGGGATAAATTCTAAAAGACCGCCTGTGGCGATTCTGTTTCTTATAACTTATTTTGCTTATCCAATTCAATCAGCCGCTTCCTTTTTGTTTCAAAATACAGGTTTTCCTCACTTAAAATGTTAGCAATCCTCTCTACGGTTTGCGCCGCGCCCTTGGCCTCCAATTCCTTTCGGAACCAGCGTATAAATAGTCTGTTTCTTGTGCGTTCGATGGCAGAATCGTCTGTCACAAGCAGCATAATGGCGAGAAGAAATTCATAGCCCTGGAAGTGGTCGACCTTAATGTCCAGCATGAGCTCCTGAACCGACAATCCCTCGCCCTCGTTCATATAATATGCAATCTTCTGGGCTCCTTCTATGTTCTGCTCCAAACACTCCAACACCTCTTTATTTAACATGGTTATACCTCTTTCACAGTGATTGCCGTTCCGGCATTGCTTGAAAGGTTTGCCAGCGCATGTTATAATATTTACGCTGTATATGCCTTTTGGCATGTGCCGGCTGGGGAAGTGGTGTAGTACGTTTGCCAACATGCGCACCGCTTCCTTTTATTTTTCATTGAGAGCTTTGATACCGTCACGCAAACCCTGCGGACGTTTCACGCCTTTTCGTTTGCAGTAATCATCAAGAATTTTCAATTCATCTTTTGTCAAACGAATATCTACACGGAAATTTCTGGGGTTTTCTGAAAAAGGACGCCCTCGTTTTTTGTTGGGCATATTCACCTCCTCTCTTTGCCAACAATTCAATTATAATTTATTACCGCCAGTAAATCAAGCGTTTTATTACCGCCAATAATTATGACTAATCGCGCAGAAAAAATGTTCCGATAATTTGTATATTGCATCATCCAATAATGTGTTATAATAATAGCATGTAAAATCTGACGGGAGATAATTACGGATGGCAAACGAAGCAACCTTAAACGATATTATGGAAGCTATTGTCGGTCTTAATCAGAAGATGGACAATAGGTTTGAACAAGTAGATAAGCGTTTTGAGCAAATAGATAAGCGTTTTGACACGCTGTACGATGAAATGGATTTACGGTTTCAGGAGCAGAATATGAGACTTGATCTCATTGAAAGCAAACTGGATCAGGTCGGTGTTAATCGTATATTGGTTTTTGGAGCGTGAAGTAGAAGTAATCAAGGCAAACCTGAAAAAGGCGCTTGATGCCGTTGCGCAGCTTCAGGAAGCAAAATAAAATTTTCATAAGCATAAGAGTCTCATATGAGGCTCTTTTTTATTTGCAAATAACCTTATTATTACAATGAATATTTCATTGGGTAATTTTACCGATGAACTAAAAAGACAGATGGATCAAATATGGCAAACAAAAAAGAAGCTTAAATAAGCCTCTTTTCATGTGTATGGTGGAACGGACTCTTTCAAATCCGAACCGTTATGTTGTTCTAAAAACATCTGTAAGCTGACGGCAGCAAGATATGAGAAAGCGACAGTTGAATATGTGAAAAAGGTAAAAGATGATATGACGGAAGCTCATAGGGCGAACGAGCGCTACTGGCAAACACTTAAGAATATTGGGATGTGGATATATTTGACGCTATCATCGGCACTGGTCATTCTCGAAATGCTGGCACGAAATCTTGGATGGTTTTGATAAAGAGGCTCACATTGATGTTATCTCAAACCAAATACGGAGGAATGAATGCCCGAAAAGAAGCGCGAAACAGAAGTACCACAGCATGTAATTAACTCGTTGGCGCGCTGCATCCTTCCAGAGATACAAGCCTATTTTGAAAGCTAAAAAGGGAAAAGGAATTTGCGAAATGGAAGGAGAAGCAACAACTCAAACGAAAGGGGGCGTGATAAAGCGGGCGGCGGTACCTTTTGATACCGCCGCCTCATTTTTTTATGTTTCGTGCTAAATTCAATCTTGATTTTGTACTATAATTTTATATGCTAATGTGATCGAAAAAGATGCCGGGCTGCCCATTTGTTACGAGCAGCCCCGCGCCTTATTCTTACGCAGCCTCAAACTGGCTGTTGTAAAGCTCGGCGTAAAAACCTCCCTTCTGCATCAGCGTCTCGTGGTTTCCGCTTTCTATAACGTCTCCGTCCTTCAAAACCAATATCACGTCCGCGTTCTTGATCGTGGAGAGCCTGTGCGCGATCACAAACGAGGTGCGCCCCTGCATGAGCTGATCCATTGCCTGCTGGATCAACTGCTCTGTTCTGGTGTCTATCGAGCTTGTCGCTTCATCCAAAATCAGCATAGGCGCGTCGTCGATCATCGCCCGCGCAATCGTGATTTGCTGCCGCTGTCCTGCCGAAAGATTGACCTTGTCATCCAAAACCGTATCATATCCCTTGGGAAGCGTGCGCACAAAGTGGTGCAGGCCAACCGCCTTGCAGGCTTTTTTTATCATATCATCCGTCACGTTCTGTTTGTTGTAAACGATGTTTTCGCGTATCGTCCCTTCAAAAAGCCATGTATCTTGCAATACCATGCAGAAAGTGGAGTGCACCTGCTCCCTGGTCATTCGGCTTATGGGAACGCCGTCAATCAGTATTTCCCCGCCATTGATTTCGTTAAAGCGCATCAGCAGGTTGACAAGCGTTGTTTTTCCCGCGCCCGTCGGGCCGACGATGGCTATTTTCTGCCCGGCCTCTACCTTGGCGGAAAAGTTTTTTATTATTATTTTGTCCGAACCCTCATAGCCGAATCTCACATTCTTAAATTCCACCGCTCCCGTGGCCTCGGGGGGCGCATCTTTTTTGTGCTCTTCGCTCTCCATCTCCTCCGCGTTCAAAAACTCAAATACGCGTTCTCCTGCGGCTGTCGCCATTTGCAGCCCCTGCGACAACTGGGCAATTTGCGTGATGGGCTGTGTAAACAGGCGCACATACACCAGAAATGCTACGATTACCCCAAAAGGGATCGCGCCGGAAAGCGCTAGTACCGCGCCTACGACGCTCACCGCCACATAGCCTATGTTGTCTACAAAGATCATGATAGGCATCATCAGCCCGGATAAAAACTGCGCCATATAGGTGTTTTTCTTCAGCTTTTTGTTGAGCCCCTGAAAGGCCTCTTGCGTCTGCCGTTCGCCATTGTACGCTTTTACGACCGTATGCCCCGCAAAGGTTTCCTCCACATGACCGTTGATTTTCCCCAGATATTTCTGCTGTCCGTCAAAATGCTTTTGGGATTTTTTCATGATCACCATCATGATCACAAAGCCTATGAGTACAGAGCCCACTGCGGTCAGCGCCATTATCCAGTTTGTTATAAACATCATGATCAGCGAACCGCCCAGCATGGTGACAGCCGCCACTAGCGTTGTAAGGCTGGTGTTGAGGTTTTGCCCCAGCGTGTCCACATCGTTTGTGATGCGCGAGAGGATATCCCCCGTGGTATTTTTATTGTAAAACCACATGGGCAGGCGATTGATCTTTTTCTCTATATCAGTCCGCAGACTTTTGGATATTTTCTGCGTGATGGTGGCCATTATCCATCCCTGAATGATGGAAAAGGCCGCGCTCAGCAAGTACAGTGAGGCTAGGAATACAGCTATTTGTACGATCCCGCTAATGTCTACCGTAGCAGACATGCCCGCCGTTATCATGTTTGTTATTTCCGACAGCCTGTTTGGACCTATGAGCGCAAGCACCGTGCCCGCAACCGCCGTTATGACGGCGATTATAAACCCCGCCACATACTTTTTGGAATAGGTGAAAAGCTGTTTCCATGTGTTTTTCGTGTCCTTGGCTTTTTTAATGGTTCCACCTGCCTCTGTTCCAAGGTCAGCCATAGCGTCCATTTTATCCGCACTGTCATTACGGATTTTTTCTTTACTCATTCTCAAGTTCCTCCTTTGAAAGCTGGGAATAGGCTATTTCCTTATATATCTCGCAGGTTTTCATCAGCTCGCGGTGTACACCCATTCCGGCGATTTTACCGTTCTCTAAAACGATGATTTTGTCGGCATCCTTGATCGTTCCGATACGCTGCGCGACGATCAGCACCGTGGCGCCCTTTGCGCGTTTTTTCAAATCACTCCGCAACCGCCGATCTGTTTTATAATCGAGTGCGGAAAAACTGTCGTCAAAAATCAGGATTTCCGGTTCCCTTGCAATCGCCCGTGCGATCGACAGCCGCTGCTTTTGTCCGCCAGAAAGGTTCGTGCCGCCCGGCGCAATGTAGCTTTCATAAGCGTTCTCCATACTTTCCACAAAATCTGTGCTTTGTGCGGTCGCGACCGCCGAAACCACCATTTCCTCAGAAACATCGTTTGCTCCGTTGGAGCCAAAAGCCACATTAGAGGAAACACTGCCCTGAAACAGTATCGCTTTCTGTGATACATACCCGATTTTGTTGCGCAGCGCCGATTGCGTATAGTCCTTGACATTGACGCCGTCTACCAAAACCTCGCCGCTTGTGACATCGTAAAACCGCGGAATCAGATTAACGACCGTACTCTTTCCGCAGCCCGTTGAGCCGATAAACGCGACCGTTTCCCCATTTTTTGCTTTGAAATTCAGGTTTTCCAGCGCATAATCCTCCGCATCGGGGTATTTGAAGTTGACATCCTTAAATTCGACCTCGCCGCTCATGCCATTTTCGGGCTCGATCAGGTATCCGTCGCGGATCACAGGCTCCGTATCCAGCGCCTCGTTAATCCTGTTTGCCGAAACACTCGCGCGGGGAAGCAGTGTGAGCACCACCACCAACATCATAAACGCCATCAGCAGTTGCACCGCATAGGAGGAGAATACCATCATATCTGAAAACAGTATGAGGCGTTCTGTGACCGCTGCCGCCGCTATCAGCGCCGCGCCGATCCAATATACCGACAGCGTCAAGCCATTCATGATCAGCTCGACTCCCGGCATCATAACCGCCATAGCGCGGTTGGCAAACATATTCGTGCGCGTGAGCGTAGCGTTTTTCTTCTCAAACTTTTCTTCTTGATAGCTCTCCGCGTTATAGGCGCGCACCACGCGAATACCAGTGAGATGTTCCCTTGATACGCGATTGATATCGTCCGTTTGCTGCTGCAGCGTCTTGAATTTCGGTATAACCAGCGCTATAAGCACGGCGGATAAGAACACCAGCGCGCCCACCGCAACGCCCGCCGAAAGCGACCACTGCCAGCTTTTGTTTACTATTTTTATGATCGCCCATATCATGAGAATGGGTGTTTTGATGAGTATTTGCAGACCGATAACAACGAAATTTTGTATCTGCGTAATATCGTTGGTCGTTCTTGTAATGAGGCTTGGAACCGTAAAGCGATTGACCTCCTCCATGGTAAACGACTGGATCTTCTGAAACAGATTGGCGCGCAACCTTGCCGAAAGATTGGACGCGATCCTTGCGGCAAACCACGCGATGGCGATGGACACCGCGGCGCTCCCCACAGTAATGAACAGCATACTGCCGCCAGCGGCTAAAATTTCGTTCATTTGGCTGCCGGGCGTTTGCACAAGCTCTGTGATTTTTCCCATGAATTCAGGCAACGTCAAATCCAGCCACACCTGAAAGAAGATGAGAATGGCACTCAGTCCGATAAAGCCCCATTCCTTTGTTGTAAGATTTTTTAATATTTTGATCAAAGCGATCCCTCCATTCGATTATAAAATAAAGAGCCAATAAAATGTTTTCACAATTTTTATTGGCTCTGCGTCTATGCGTCCGGCTCTTGTATCACTGTCGTTTTTAAATTTTTCAGATTGATCAGAACGCTTCTCCTGCATTTTGGACAAAACAGCGGAAATCGTTCCAGCACCGTATCATATCGGGCTTTGATTCTGGTCTTGCTTTCGCAAATGGGACAAAGCACCCAGGTTCCCTCATTCAATCACCCTCACGTCCTTTCAGCTCCGCAATACCGTTTTGACAGCATTCTTCATAAATAGCAAGAAACATAAGCAACACTTCATTCTGCTCTAATGTCAACCGCTCCAATGCTCTTTGGCCAATCTGCTGTAAAGGCTCTACAATGCCTTTCGCATATTTTTTTCCTTCTTTGCGTAGCTTCACCTGTTTGTTCCTGCGGTCGGATTTGATTTCCACAAGCTCCACATAGCCCTGCTCCCAAAACGATTTCACGATCATATTCACGCTTTGCTTGTTAAACTGGCATTGTTCGCAAATCAACTTTTGCGTGCAATCCTCTTGATTTTCATAAATAACCTCCAGTACGGCAAGACTCATGGGTGTTAGGCCTACTAATTTCGCATACTCTTCAAACAATCTGTTGACAGAATTCCATTTCTCCATCATTTTTATCTCTAGCTCTTTTAAGCCTTTGCGGTCCATACGCGCCTCCTGTTGGTACAAAAATAAAATGGTTGTTATTTTGGACTATTATATTGCGGATTGCCTGTTTTGTCAAGAGAGCTTGCGTAAATATTTCGTTAACAAAAGATATGTCAACTCAAATGAAAGGGTACCGGCAGTAGTTTTTCGCAAATTAGCAGAAACAGACGATGCGACTGTCGTATCAATTATGTACCATCGTCATTTTACCTATAATGTGTATGCAATGATTTATGCAAACAAATGCTGGTGAGAAGTTCTTTTTGTCTCACAAAAGAACCGCTGAACTGCAAAAAATCCACTGTCGCCTTCGGCTAGGTGGATTTTCGCATTTCATGTGTGGTGGAGCATAGGAGATTCGAACTCCTGACCCCCACAATGCCATTGTGGTGCGCTACCAGCTGCGCTAATGCCCCAAAATTTGATCTGCAATGAATTATATCATGGGAAAGAAATTTTGTAAATGCGTTTCTGTATGGAAAATAAGTCCATTAATATATTCAGAGACCGGATTTTATGAGGTATTCAAATTCAATTCATACTTTTGGGCTATTATGATATAATAATATCGCTGTAAAAACGCGGGTTTGAAAGGGCGGCAGGATACAGATGGACAGTTTTGTTCAGGTAAAAGACGTATACAAAAGATACCGGATGGGCGAGGTCACGATAGCCGCGTCCAATGGGGTTTCCTTCGAAATAGAAAAAGGCGAATTCGCGGTGATTGTCGGATCGTCGGGCGCGGGAAAAACAACGGTGCTCAATATCCTCGGCGGCATGGATCACTGCGACGAGGGCTCTATCATTGTGGACGGGCAGCTTGTCAGCAGTTATTCGTCAAAGCAGTTGATCGAGTACAGGCGCTACGACATTGGATTTGTGTTCCAGTTTTATAATCTGGTGCAAAACCTGACGGCAAAAGAAAACGTAGAGCTTGCCACACAAATTTGCAGGGAGCCGCGCGACGCGGAAACAGTGCTGCGCGAAGTGGGGCTGGGGGAACGGCTCGATAATTTCCCGGCGCAGCTTTCCGGCGGGGAACAGCAGCGCGTTTCCATTGCCCGTGCGCTCGCAAAAAACCCAAAATTGCTATTATGCGACGAGCCGACGGGCGCACTCGATTCGGAAACGGGAAAAACGATTTTGAAGCTGCTTCAGGATACCTGCAGGCAAAAGCATATGACGGTTATAGTGATTACGCATAACCATGCAATCACTCCAATGGCAGACAGGATTATCACGATGAAAAACAGCAAGGTGGAGAGCGTGAAGCTCAACGAGCATCCGGTACCGGTAGAGGAGATAGAGTGGTAGGCGTATGAAATCCAACTTGGTTAAGGAAACGCTGCGAGAAATATGGAAAAGCCGCAACCGTTTTTTTTCGATATTAGGAATCGTTGCGTTGGGCGTTGCTTTTTTTGTGGGAGTCAAGGTAAGCTGCCCTGATATGAAGCTTACCATGGAGCATTACTATGAGGATACAAACCTTGCGGATATGCACCTAGCTTCCACTTATGGGTTTAATGAAAACGACCTGAAAGCCATCGAGGCGGAGGCGGGGATTCGCGGAATTATGCCTGCCTATTCGGTGGACGCTTTTGTAGATACCGGTTCGCGCGCCGATACGATTGTTAAGGTGCTTTCTTATGACACCAAAGCCCAAAGGGATACGAATAACGACATCAACCGCCCTGTTTTAAAGGAGGGGCGCATGCCCGAAAACCCGGGCGAATGCGTGGTGGAGAAGAATATCCATTCGCCAAAGGAATTTGAGATTGGCAACCAGATTTCCCTGCTCCCCGGAAAAAAGGACGATGACATATCCGATACGCTAAAGGTAGATAAATTCACGATCGTTGGGATTGTGGAGTCGTCTTCCTTTATTTCGTTTGATCGTGGAAAAACACAGATCGGCGATGGGGAAATCGATACGTTTATGTTTATTCCGGCGGAGGATTTCAATCTTGACGTGTATACGGACGTGTACCTGACGCTTGATTCCACCGCAGGGCTTTCGCCCTTCGAGCAGCCTTATAAGGACGCGGTAGCAGCCGCTGTCAAACAGTTTGAAACGGTGGCTGATTCGCGTGAGGAGCTGCGTTACGACGAAATCAAAAGCGACGCGCAGCAGCAGATTGACGATGCGAAAGCCGAGCTTGCGGATGGGGAGCAAAAGCAGCAGACAGAGCTTGCGGATGCACAGCAAAAAATAGATGACGCGCAGCAGCAGCTGGACAGCGGCAGGAAAACGCTGGAACAAAAGCGGCAGGAGTATAACGACCAGATTGCCGCAGCCCAACAGAAAATAGAGGATTCCCGCAGCCAGATTGCAGATGGGGAAAAGGAATATGCGGCGGGTCTCGCGGAGTATCAGGCGGGACTTGCCGAATTTGAAGCGCAAAAACCGGATGCAGTGCAAAAGCTTGAAGAACTTGAGGCGCAGGCGGGAAGCCTGCGGCAGCAGATTGCGGACGGAGAACAGCAGATCACCCAGGGGCGTACGCTTGCAAACGGCGTAAAAAGTGTAAGGGATTCCTTTGCGAATACGTTTGTACCAGACCTTTCCTATCTTCCTGCTGAGGTTGCGGCTGTTATCAACGCTTCTTCGGCGCTTGACGTGCTATTACCTGAGGGCACATTGCCGCAGGGGGTGAGCGTGAAGGATATGCTGCAGCAATATATACAGCTTGATCCTTCGGATCCATCGCAGGCCGCGCAAAAGGTGGCGCTTGGAACGCAGCTTGACGCGGTGGTAACCGGCGTTCATGCTGCGCTCGATGGGATGGAAGAGCAGCTTGCGCCTGCAAAGGCCGGACTTGAACAGCTTCAGCAGGGAATCGATGACGGTTATGCGCAGCTTGGAGCGGCACAGGGCCGGCTGGACGAAGCAAAACAAAAGCTTGACGCATCACGCGCACAGCTTGACGACGCGCAAAATCAGGTGGATTCCGGTCAGGCGGAGCTTGACAATCAGAAAAAATCAGGCGCGCAGGCCCTTGCAGATGCTCAGGAAGAGCTGGACGACGCGGACGCGAAGCTGGCACAGGCGCGAATCGATTATGAGAACGGTAAAAAAGAATCTGATGAAAAAATCGCGGATGCAAAGGAGCAGATCGCAGATGCAGAGCAAAAGCTTGCGGATGTAAAGCAGCCGGTTTGGTATGTGTGGGACAGGGATAACAATCCGGGGTATTCCAGCTATCAGGAGGACGCGGAAAAGGTGGAATCGATTTCGCAGGTGTTCCCTGTATTCTTTATCCTTGTAGCAGCGCTTGTGTGCCTGACGACAATGACGCGCATGGTGGAGGAGCAGCGCACCCAGATCGGAACGCTCAAGGCTCTTGGCTACAGCAGCCGCGCAATTATGGCGAAATATTTGTGGTATGCGATCCTCGCAAGCGTAATTGGCAGTATAATCGGCCTGTGCGTTGGGTTTACGCTCATGCCGGCGGTGATTATCAACGCATATCAGCTGCGTTATTTTATGCCCGCGCCGATCACGCCGTTCCGTCTCGATTATGCTTTGATCTGTACGGCGGTTGCGGTTGCGTGCACAGGCTTATCCGCATGGGCCGCGGGATATAAAGAGCTGCGGGAGCATCCTGCCCAGCTGATGCGGCCCAAGGCCCCGCCTTCCGGAAAGCGGGTATTGCTTGAAAAGTGGACGGCGCTTTGGCAGAAGCTTAATTTTACGACCAAGGTGACGATCAGGAACCTGTTCCGGTATAAAAAACGCGTGCTCATGACAATAATCGGCATCGCAGGGTGTACTGCGCTGATGCTGACCGGATTTGGGCTGCAATATTCGATTGGCGTAATCGTTACGAAGCAGTTCGACGAGATTTTTGTTTACGACGCAATGGGCGCGCTTGACAGTGAAATTACGGACGATGGAATCGCAAAGGTTGAGCAGCGGCTTACGGATATGCCCGGGGTAAGGGACGACCTGATGATTTCCTATCAGGGGATGGACGCGGAGGCAGCGGGAAAAAAGGCGAGCGTAAGTACGTTTGTGCCGCAGCAGCCTGATAAGATAGGCGATTATATTGTGCTGCGTACGCGGGAAGGGCATACGCCCTTGCGTCTTTCGGACAGCGGGACGATCATCAATGAAAAGCTGGCAAAGCTGCTCAGCCTCAAAGTGGGCGATACCTTTACGCTCGAGGATGCGGACGGGAATCAGGCGGACGTACTGATTGAAGGCATTACGGAAAACTACACGATGAATTATGTATACATGACGCCAGGCTATTACAGCCAGGTATTTGGTAAGGCCGCGCCTGTCAATAGCTTTGTGCTGAACGCGCAGGAGGGTGCGGATATCAGCGCCCTTTCGGAAGAAATCCTGCAAAATGACGAGGTACAGGGGGTTTCCCTTGCGGAAAGTACGGTGTCCCAGTTTGGGGATATTGTAGACAGCCTTGGCAGTATTGTGCTCGTGCTGATCGTGTCTGCGGGAGCGCTCGCGTTTATCGTGATGTATAACCTTGTGAACATCAATGTAACAGAACGGCTTCGCGAGCTTGCAACCATCAAGGTGCTTGGTTTTTACGATAAGGAGGTTTCGGCCTATATCTATCGTGAAAACACAATATCAGCGGTGATTGGGATGCTTGCCGGCCTTGTGGGCGGGATATTCCTGGAGAAATTTGTAATTTCGACTGCGGAGGTGGATATTGTGATGTTTGCGCCGGAAATACCCTTTACGGCATTTTTGTATTCCGGTCTGCTCACCATGGCGTTTGCGCTTATCGTAAATTTTGTACTGCATTTCAAGCTCAAAAAGATCGATATGGTGGAATCAATGAAGTCAATCGAATAAGAATCGTTTCACATTCTGTAAAGCCTGCTTTGACGCTTTTGCCCGGCGTCCGGCAGGCTTTTTTTGATTGCAAGTAAAATAGCAATTAAATTTTACTTGTATTTTATAGTGCGATATTCGCTTACACTATTTATAACAGATGAAGGGGAACAGGTAGAACCATATGAAAGCTTTTGAAGTCAAAAAACCGACATCTTCCAATAAAACAATACGGATGCCCGACGAGCTGATCGGCAGGCTGGAGCAGCTGGCAAAGGAAAAGGATATTTCCTTTAACAAGCTTGTGGTACAGTGCTGTGAGTTTGCGCTGGACAATTTAGGGGAGCAGGACGAAGAATGACGCGTTGGAAGTGTGAGCGCAGGTTTTTTTAAAATGATAACGCAGCAACAAAGCAAGGGTTGGATATGTATAGAATATTAATTGTGGACGACGAGCCGCTGGTGCGGCGCGGCATCACGAAAAGTGTAAACTGGAACGAGCTGGATATTGAAATGGTAGCGGAGGCGGAAAACGGCATCGAGGCAATGGAGCAGGTGCTGGAAAACGTCCCTGATATTATTTTGCTCGATATTTGTATGCCGCGAATGGACGGACTGGAATTTGCAAGCATTGTAAAGAAGCAATACCCGAATATTAAAATCGTGATCATTACGGGCTTTGATGATTTTGAATATGCGCGCAGCGCCCTGCGGAGCGGTGTGGACGATTATATTTTAAAACCGATCACAAAGGAAATGGTTGCAGGCGTGGTACGCGCCCAGCTTGACAGAATCGAAGAGGAACGAGAGAAAAAAGAACCGGAGAAGGCAAACGACGCAAAAGCCGCGGCGATCCTCAACTCTGTTTTGAAGCAGGAGGCCCGCTCGCAGCAGGAGATTCCTTCCTTTTGCGAATATACCGGCCTTGAGGACAAGGACGTTTATTTTGTGATCATGAAGGATTATCTGGCGGATTGCAAAATGTGGAGCGAGGAAACGGACGACCAGCTGGCGGAATTTGCGATTTTAAATATCGCGGGCGAGCTTTTGCAGAGCGCGGGAAACGGCTTTGCTTTCGAGACCTATAAAAACGAGCTCGCAATGGTTATATGCGGCAACCAGAGACACAAGCTGGAGCATATCCTGACAGAGATATACGAGAATATACTTGGTTTTATTGAAATCCCCGTAGATTTTGCGATTTCAGCTGCCGGCGAATTAAAGGAGCTTCCGCGTATGGCAGAGCAGGCGCGGCAGGCACTTACATGTACGTTTGTCCTTACAGACCAGAATGTTATTTTTTATGAGGACATTATAACGCACCGGGAGTCCGAATTTTCTTATCCCGAGCAGATTGAACGTGAAATTCTGGCTGCAATGTTCGCAAACGATACGAGTGTCCAGCAGACAAATGAACAAATCAGCGAGTTTTTCAGGCGGGTAAAAGAGGTAACGCCGGATGTTGCAAAGTGTAAAAGCATGCTGCTGCGGCTGCTACTCAAAATATCCAATACGATTGAATCTGTAAACAGCAGGATGCAGGCCCAGAGCGACCACCAGGTGGTATCGTTTGATCCTGTACGGCTGCTGGAAACCTTCAATACGATGGATGAAGCGGAGATATGGCTCAAAAAGCTGTATGCGGAGACGATTGACTATGTCTCGTCCATGAAATCAAGGACAGGGCAACTATTTTTGAAAATCAAAAATTATATTGAGAAGAATTATGGGGAAAGCAGCCTGAATCTCAAAAAGTGCAGCGAGGACCTGTTCCTGAGTTCAGGATACATCAGTATGACGCTGAAAAAGAGTACCGGAAAAACATTTGTAGATTACCTCAACGAGTTTCGCGTGGAAAAAGCCGCACAGCTCCTGACGCAGCCGGAAAGCAAGGTTTACGAGGTTGCTATGGAGGTTGGTTTTACACACCAGACCTATTTCAGTTCCGTATTCAAGAAGATCATGGGAACGTCGCCCAAGCAATATAAGGAGCAGTGTTAAAGGAGGATGCAGTGAAAAGAGCGCCCATGCCCAAAAAAATATCGACGCTGATCATAATGTATTTTTCTTTATTCATGGTTGCGATTTTGATTGCAATGAGCGCGATCTCTTATTACTATTCCTATCAAAACATGAGGGAAAGGACAATCGCGGATACAACCGTGGTACTTTCCCAGGTTGGAAAAAACATCGGACGGTATATCACCAATGCAAAGGATATCACGGGGATCATTAATGCGAATACGGATATCATCGATACCCTGCAGGAGGATAAATTCTACAACGACACGCAAAAGCTGCTTGCAAGAAGGAGCTACGAGCGTTTTTTGAAGGACATCCCAAAGATTGGAGACGGAATTGTTTCTGTGTTTATCTTCGGCAAAGATAACATTCCAATCTATGTGCAGGATGGCCTTGCAATGAAAACGGATTACGACATAACGCAGGACGAGTGGTTCAAAAAGGTGCAGGACGATACGAGCGGCGAGTGTGAGATCACCGGGACAAGCGTACGCGTCATGACAAAAACAAATAACCCGTGGGTTATTTCCCTGTCGCGCCGGATTGTAGACGAGAATAATGAGGTTGTGGGGACGCTGCTTCTGGAGCTTAATTATGCGGTCATCGACTCCATACTGAGCGATATCAACCTTGGATCAAAAGGCTATGTTTTCATTGTTGACAGCAACGGGAACATGGTCTACCATCCGCAGTTGCAGCTCATATATTCCGGGCTGAAAAGCGAGAATGTAGACGCGGTATTGAAGCATTCGTCATCCACCATAGACCTTCCTGAAGAAAACAAAATGTATACGATCAGCAATGTGCCGGGGACGGATTTTTCCATTGTGGGCGTTACCTTTCAGGACGAGCTGGTGGCGACCGCGAACGAAATGAATTTGATTTATGTGATCCTTGCGCTCCTGATGGTGCTGCTTGCGTTTATTGGCTCTGTACAGCTTGCCAAGGTGATTACAAAGCCGCTCGATAAACTGGGGCTTGCCGTGAACGAGGTAGAGCAGGGAAACCTTGACGCGAACTTCAATATCCACGGGACGATTGAGGTGGAAAAACTGGGGACCTCCCTAAGCTCTATGACCAACACAGTCAAGCAGCTTTTGGAGCAGATCATGGAAGATCAGGAAAAAATACGTTCAAGCGAGCTGAAAGCGCTTCAATCGCAAATTAACCCGCACTTTTTGTATAACACGCTGGATTCGATCATATGGATTGCAGAGGATGCAGGCAACGAAAAGGTAAAGGAAATCACCATGGCGCTCGCAAATTATTTCCGCATCGTGCTTTCGTCAGGAGAGGAAATCATTACTGTTGAAGAGGAGATCGAGCACGTCAGGAGCTATCTCGTAATCCAGAAAATGCGGTATGAAAACCTTGATTTTGAGATCACAATGCAAAAGGATGTGCTGAAGCTTTATATGCCAAAGCTCCTGCTGCAGCCCATTGTTGAAAATGCGATTTACCATGGGATCAAAAACAATCCGGGCGGCGGAAAAATCAGCGTAAACGGTATGATCAGGGATGGGGAGCTGGTATTCGAGATTACGGACAATGGCCGTGGAATGCGCCCGTTTGAACTGAAAAACAGCTTTAAGAGCAGTGAAAAAAGGCGCGTTCGCCACGGAGGAGTGGGGCTTAATAATATCCGCGAACGGATCAGCCTGTATTATGGAGACCATTACGGCGTGCAAATACAGAGCGAATTCAAACGCGGGACGCGCGTAACCGTGACGTTACCCATAAAGGAGCAGAGATGAGCAAGAAAACCTATTACAGTATTATAGCGGTCATTGTTGCGGCGGTTTTCGTGATGCTCGGCGTTTTCTGGGTGAAATCGGAGGAAAGCAAGGAAAGCATAACGGCAGTGTTTGTCAGCAAATCAACGCAAAAAGGCTTTGAGTTCTGGAATCTCGTAAAGCAGGGGGCGGAGGAAGGCGCAAAGGAATTTGGCGTAAACCTTAAGGTAACCGGCCCGAATGCAGGGGACGACGCGCCGCTTTCCGAGTCGGACGCGCAGGCGCAGATCAGGCAGCTTGAAGAAGCGATCGAGCAGAAGCCGGATGTTATCCTGCTCGCGGCTGTGGATCAGGATAAGCTGCTTCCCTATGCAAAAGAGGCGATGGACCGGGGGATAAAGCTTGTCATGGTGGATTCCGGCCTGTCGGAAAATATTGAAGATTGTTTTGTGGGGACGGACAATTATGTTGCGGCGGGCAGCGTGGGAAGGCAAATGTCCCAATATATTGGAAATGAGGGAAAGGTGGCGATTATCTCTCACCAGATGATGACCTCCACGTCCATAGAACGTATCGCCGGCTTTGAGGACGCGCTTGGACGCGAAGGCGTGCAGGTGATTGGGAAATACGATATAGGAGACAGCGTCGAACTGGCATACACGACAACGCTGCAGGTGCTGGAAGAAAATCCGGATCTCAAAGGGATCTTTGCAACAAACCAGATATCTGCGGAGGGCGTGAACAAAGCGCTTCTGGAAAGCGGAAAATATGATACGGTTGCGTTCTTTGCCATCGACAGCTCAAACGCACTTAACGAGGGCATGGAAAAAGGCGCTGTAAAGGGCGTTGCAGTGCAGATGCCGTTTAACATGGGATATATGGGGATCAAGGCAGCCGTAGACCTCGCGAAAGGGAACGCGGTTGCAAAAGAGATCGATACGGGTTTTGCATTTGTGACAAAGGAAAATATGCGGCAGGAAGAAATACAAAAGCTGATTTATCCGTTTGTATAAAAGAAGGTGGATATCAAAAAAGCCCGGCAGCAATATCGTGCCGGGCTTATTTATTGGTATGGTTTTGCCTGCAGGCTTAGCCGGGGAAACCGAAGTTTCCTGTAACGGAATCCTGGAACAATGGGATTTCAGGCGGGAAAGCCGTAAAGAAAAGCTCCATCGCGAGAATTGCGGCGAACAGGATCACAATCAGCAGGAACACATTGTCGTAGTCCGTGCCTGAGGTATAAAAACGGTAAGATAAATAGAAAACGAGGATCGTAAGTACAAAAGTGAAAATGATGTCTACGATCAGGTTTTCCGTACCAAACATACCGGAATAGGTATAGAAAAAAGTAATCATCAACAGCAATATGAGCGACATGGAGAGTGTCTTGGCCGCAAAGAATTGCCGGAAATCAGGCCTTAAAATAAAGTATTCGGCAATCGAGTAAAACAGGAATGGGAAATATACAATTTTTGTGTGCTCCCATACGCTCTCATTGACAGCTGCAAAAATACCGACAAAGGTATTGTCTCCCGACCATTCAAAAAGGAAGTGGAAAACAGGCGCAAGGATACACACAATGATCGCGCCGATGATTTCGAGACGCTTCAAATCCTGATCCGGAAGGGAAAGTATGTTCCTTTGATTCATAGTATGGTACCTCCTGAAAATACTATTACATTAATAAACCGTTTGCTGCAAAAAACACAAATTTTGTTCGCATAACAAGTCTTCATGAAGTATAATAAAAGAAATGCGACAGGTGGAAAAAGGAGAGGCTGATATGGGAATACTGTCTGAGGAAATCAAAAAAAGAGTGTTGCTGTACGATGGATCCAAGGGGGTTATGCTGCAGATGGGAGGCCTTTCTGGCGGCGAGAGCGCCGAGGAATGGAATCTTTCACATCCTGAAAAGGTACGTGAGGTTTATAACGGATATATCGATGCGGGTTCGGATATCATCCAGACGAACACCTTTTGTGCAAACAGGCCGTCCCTGCAAAATCATGGGCTTGCCGAAAAACTGTATGAGATCAATTTTGAAGGGGCGCGGCTTGCGCTCGAGTGCGCCGAAGGTAAAAATGTCATGGTTGCGGCTTCTGTCGGACCGACCGGATTGTTTTTCCAGCCGGCAGGGGACATGACCTTTGAAAGCGCTGTCGGGATTTTTAAAGAGCAGCTTGTGCCGATTAAGGATGCAGGTGTGAAAATCATTAATTTTGAGACGTTTACGGATCTCAATGAAATGCGTGCGGCGATGGTTGCGGCGACGGAACTTGGAGAATTGGAAATCATTTCCAGTATGACCTTTGATGGAGGACGCACAATGTCCGGCAATACGCCGCAGGTATGCGCGGTCACATGCGGCGCGATGGGTGCGGCGCTTGCAGGTGCAAATTGCTCCGGCGGACCGGACAGCCTGTTAGAGCCGATCAATCAAATGGAACAGGTTTCAATAACGCCGCTTTGCGTAAAACCAAATGCGGGCCTGCCGGAAATGGAATCGGGCGGCGCCGTTTTCAGGCAAACGCCGGAGGATTTTGCAAAGCTGACGCCGGAATTTATAAAAGCGGGCGTGCGCCTTATTGGCGGGTGCTGCGGGAGCGGGCCGGATCACATCAGGGCAATGCGGCGGGCAGTTGACGCGGCGCAATGCGCTGCAATGCCGGCAGCGAAGAAAAAAATGCTTGCTTCACCCTATGAAGTGGTGGAATATACGCCGGATATGCAGCTCGCGGAAATGAACCTTGATGTGGACAGCGTACGGAACGGCGTCGCGGGCGGGGACTTTTTTTGCCTGATGGATGTGATACCGGCAGGCGTGGACGATGCGGATGCCATGATTCTTAATTTTGGCGGACTGAAGCCTGATTTTGATATGTGGAGCCTTGCATCCACCCTTGGTATGTTTGTGAAAAAGCCGGTCATAATAAAAGCAGGCCGGGAAATTGCGCAGGCATTCCTGCGCTGCTATGCGGGACGGGCAGGAATCCTTTGTACGGAGGAATGCCGTGGGTTTTACGGCGCGCTGGAACTGCAATAAATCAGGAACATGATTTTAAGGAGATAATAGATAGATGAAAACAAACCGCTTTATTAGGATTTTTATGATGGCGCTCGATACGGTCGTCCTGTTTTTTCTGGGACTGTTCCGCAAATTCAGTAAGGTGTACCGCTATGAAGCGACAGAACAAAATAATTTGGAGCAACAGCCGCATGCGGTGAAGGGAACCTCGCCGGAGGTGCTTGGCATTCAACCGGAGCTCGAGCTGGATGGCGAAGCGGTATCGAATTATGAGAGGCCAGATAAAATTGATTTCCCGCTGGCGTCGCCCTATACGAAGATGCAGGGTGTCGTAACCTTCCGCGGGGACAACTTTCGAAGCGGCGCAACCTACGGCACGCTTGCGGGCGCGCCCAAAAAGCTGCGGGAAGGCTGGGCTGTTACCACGGGAAGGCTGGAAAAGGGTTATGGAAAAGGATATTGGACGGGCAGCGGATGGACTGGACAGCCGCTTATTGTGCGCTGGGATGACCAACTGAAAGCGGTGATGAACCTTTATCCGCACAAAAAGGAAAAGAAGGGCCTTGTAGAAGCAATTTATTCCACAATGGACGGCAACGTATATTTTATCGATATCGAGGATGGGGAAAAGACGAGGGACGACCTCCATGTAGGGCTTCCCTTTAAAGGCGCGGGCGCCCTTGATCCGCGCGGTATTCCGCTTTTGTACCTGGGCCCGGGAGACTCGTGCGGCGATGAACCCGCGCGGGGATTTATCTACAGCCTGATCGACTGTAAAAAGCTGTATGAATTCGGCGCGCAGGATCCGTTCTCACTTCGCAAATTCCACGGATACGACAGCTCCGTACTGGTATCGGAAAGTACGGATACCCTGATTGCGCCCGGTGAAAACGGAATCATTTATACGATGAAGCTCAATACCAAATTTGATATAAAAACGGGAGAGCTTTCCATTGATCCGTCGCAGATTGTGAAGCTGCGGTACCGGACAAGCCGCTCGAGCGAGCAGAGCTATTGGCTGGGCATGGAGGACAGCGGCGTAATCTGGAAAAATTACCTTTACATTGCCGATAATGGCGGCACGATGATGTGTATAGACCTGAATACCATGAAAATTATCTGGGCGCAGGACGTTGTGGACGATACAAACGGCTCGCCGGTATTCTCTGTAGAAGATGGGGTTCCTTACCTTTACATCGCAACCTCGCTGCACTGGACGGCAAGCCGCAGATTGAAGCTTGGAGATGTGCCGGTCTTTAAGATCAATGCAATTACAGGGGAGTATGTATGGAAGCATACCTATTTGTGTAATACCGTCGCGGGTATATCCGGCGGCGTACAGGCGACCTGCGTAAACGGGAAACAAAATATTTCAGACCTGGTCATTTTCCCGGTTGCACGTACGCCCCAGGTGCGTACAGGAATCCTTGCGGCGCTCGACAAAAAAACCGGAGAGACTGTATGGGAATTTAATACCGGTAAATATGTATGGAGCTCGCCGGTTGACCTGTATGATGAGAACGGAAACGCTTATATCATAACGTGCAATTCCGTAGGAGATATGATGCTTCTTGACGGACGCAGCGGTAAGCTGATAGACAGGATAAACCTTGGCGCCAATATAGAAGCGTCTCCGGCAGTGTTTGGCGATACGCTTGTTGTCGGCACAAGGGGGCAGAAGATATATGGAATCAAAATAGAGTCCTGATTTTTTATGGAAACCGAATAATGGAAACCGAATAATGGAAACCGACAAAGCAGCTCCGGTCGTATAGTATATGGAAGGAGCTGTTTTTGGCTTGGAATACATAAAATAAGGAAACAAAAAAGAGCCGGTACCGGCAAAAGCGGGCGGGCTCTTTTTTACTTATTTGCGTTCAAGCACCGTCACGCACTCCACGTTAGTGGTTTGCGGGAACATGTCGACAGGCTGGACGACGCCGGCACGGTAACCAAGCTCTTCAAAGAGCGCGAGGTCACGCGCGAGCGTGGATGGGTTGCATGACACATAGCCGATTTTTGGAATCCCGGAATTTGCAAGCATCCTGACCACTTTTTCGTCTAGGCCTTTTCGTGGAGGATCGACAATTACTGTGTCGATTGTTTCCGATTCCAGTATGGAGGGCAGCAGCTTTTCCGCGTCTCCCGCGAAAAATTCTGCGTTTTCAATACCGTTAAGCCTCGCGTTGAATTTTGCGTTCAGGATGGCCTGTTCTACGATTTCCACGCCGATTACCTTTCCTGCCCGCTGGGCGGCACACAGCGAGATTGTACCCGCGCCGCAGTAAAGATCGAGGACCGTGTCCGTCTTGCATAGCGAAAGCTGCTTGAACAGGGTGTTATATAAAACCTCCGCCTGGACGGAATTAACCTGCAAAAAGCTTTCCGCACTGATTTTGAAATCGAGTCCGCACAGGGTTTCGAAGATATGGTCCCTGCCGTGTATACAGATGGATTTTTCACCCATGATCACATTGGTTCTTTGCTTATTGATACTTAGCATAATCGATTTGACCTGCGGGAGAACGAATTCAAACAACATGATAAGATGCGACCGGTGCGGGATATCCTCGCCGTTAATGCACAGCACGAGCATAATATCGCCCGCTTTGTTTTCGCGCAACACAATATGCCGCAGCAGGCCGGTATGCGTTTTTTCATCATAAATAGATATGCCGTTTTTAACGATCCAGACGCGCAGCTGGGACATCACGATCTCCAGATTATGCGGCTGTATCTTGCAGTCGTCCACATCCACAATGCGGTGCGAATGCCTTGCATAAAAGCCGATATCCACATTCATGCCGTTCTGCCGGAGGGGGAAGGCCGCCTTGTTGCGGTAGCGGTATTCCTGCCGGTCGGGGAGCGGAAAATTGACCGGCACACAAAGGCCTGCGATACGCTCCATGCAGCTTAATACATGGTTGTGCTTAAAGGTCAGCTGGCCCGCGTAGGAAAGATGCTGCAGCGTGCAGCCGCCGCATTTGCCAAACACATGACAGGGAGGTTTCACGCGCATAGGGGAGGGCTCTGTAATTTCCTCCAGTTTGCCGACTCCATAATTTTTTTTGAGCGCGATCATCTTGGCACGAACCGTTTCGCCGGGAAGCGCCCCGTCCACAAATACGGCAATGCCTTCGTGGTGCCCGATGCCCTGGCCATCTGTGCCGATGTCATCGATCATAAGGGTAATAAAATCATTCTTTTTCATAAAAAATATTATACCAAAATCAAACGGAATATGATATAGTAAGTACTGATGATTTATAACATATTTTGTGAATAATTATCACAAAATAGACGAATAATATGTGAGTAAGAGACAAACCGGAGGGATCACAATGAAAAAAGCAGTTATGTACGGTGCGGGCAACATTGGCCGCGGATTTATTGGAAAGGTGCTTTCTGAAAGCGGATATGAGGTATGCTTCCTTGATATCGTGCCGGAAGTAATCGACGCATTCAACAAAAATCACGAATACAGGGTGCACATCGTTTCCAATGATGGAGATCATTACGACGTGGTAAAGAACGTGGAAGCGGTAAATGCGAACACGCCGGAAGCGGCAGAGCGTATTGCGGACTGCGACCTGATGGCGACAGCGGTAGGCGTGAATGTACTCCCATACATTATTGACAATATTGCAAAGGGCATTGCGCTTCGTATGGAGCGCAGCGGAAAACCGCTTAATATCATCCTTGCCGAGAACCAGCTGAACGCAGATCAGATTATGCGTGATTACATTTATGAAAAGCTAAACGATGGGCAAAAGAAATGGGCGGACGAAAACCTGGGGCTGGTGGAGGCGTCTATTGGGCGCATGGTGCCGCCGCTCACTCCAGAGGAACGCGCGGCGGATCCGCTTGCAATCGCAGTGGAGCCCTATGCGCTGCTGCCGGTGGACAGCGACGCTTTCCGGGGCGGCATACCGGACCTTGCAGGCCTTGTGCCATATTCACCGTTTGGCTTCTACATCAAAAGAAAGCTGTTTATCCACAACATGGGACACGCCATGTGCGCGTACTTTGCATGGCAGAAGGGCTATGAGTACATCTGGCAGGCTGTGCAAGATCCGGAGATCAGGAAAATGGCAGAAGCGTCCATGAACGATACGGCAAATGCGCTGCACAAGCAGTACGGCGTTCCGCTCAGCGAGATCACAGACCATGTACAGGATTTGCTGACAAGGTTTGAAAACAAAGCGCTTAAGGATACGGTTGTGCGTGTGGGCGGAGATCCGGTACGCAAGCTCCGCAAGGACGACAGGCTTGTTGGCGCTGCGCTTTATTGCCTTGAATACGGCACGAAGCCGGAAGGAATCGTGAAAGGAATCGTCGCGGCATTGCACTTTAATAATCCGGATGACAAATTTGCCGTGCAAATTCAGGACGATTTAAAAAAGGATGGCCTCGATGCGGTGATTGAAAAATATATGGGAATTGCGGCTTCGAGCGAGCTTGCAAAGATGATCAAAAAGGAATATGCGGCAGGTTCCGAAAAATAGCTGTTTTTTGAACGGTTATTTCTGCGAAAAAGTCCCATAATCCATTGACAACAGCAGTGTAAATTTGTTACAATAAGCACATAAAAATGTTAAATTTTAACATGGTTATGTGCTTATTTTGTATTTGGATGATTTTTAACATGAAAAGTTAACATTTATTAAATGTTTTAACAAATTTAGAGCTTATGGAGGTAATATTCGATGGCAACAGCGGTAATTATGCCAAGACAGGGACAATCTGTTGAAAGCTGCATCATCACAAAGTGGAACAAAAATGTGGGTGACAGCGTAGCCGAGGGCGATATCCTGTTTTCGTATGAAACAGACAAAGCGTCCTTTGAAGAAGAAGCAAAGGTTGCGGGGACGATGCTCGCGATTCTGGCGGAAGAGGGCGACGACGTTCCGTGCCTTGAAAATGTATGTGTGATCGGCGAACCCGGCGAGGACGTTTCGCAGTTTGCGGCGGCGACAACAGTAGACGGCGGCAGCGAACCGGCAGCGGCGCCGGCACAGGAGGAAGCGCCTGCGGCAGCGGCAGCACCTGCGGCACCTGCGGTGGCAGCGACCGGCAGCGTTGCGCAAGGCGATTTTGTAAAGATTTCCCCGCGCGCCAAAGGCATTGCGGAAAACCAGATGCTCGATTATAAGCAGGCGGTACCCACAGGCCCTAACGGCAGAATTATTGAACGCGACATTCTGGAGCTTTCCAAAAATGGCGGCGCAGCGGTTGTAGCGGCACCTGCGGTTGCACAGGCGGCAGCAGCGGCACCTGCGGCGGCATACGAAGATGTAAAGCTTGCGAACATCAGGAAGGTGATCGCAAAATCCATGCACGCATCCCTTTCGGAGATGGCGCAGCTTACGCACTCCTTCTCGTTTGATGCAACGCAGATCATGGCTTACCGCAAAATCGTCAAAGAGAACGCGGAAAAGATGGGCCTTGCAAACATTACCTTCAACGATATCATCCTGTTTGCAGTTTCAAGGGTTCTTCTGAACCACAAGGACCTCAATGCGCATTTCCTGGGCGACAAGATGAGATATTTTACGGACGTAAACCTTGGTATGGCGGTAGATACGCCCAGAGGGCTTCTGGTTCCGACGATTTTCGGCGCAAACAAAATGTCGCTTAACGAGATTGCGATTGCAGCCAAAGACCTTGCAAAGCAGGCGCAGGAGGGAACGATTTCCCCGGATTTGCTTTCGGGCGCGTCCTTCACGGTATCCAACCTTGGCGTATTTGGCGTAGAGCACTTCACGCCGGTTATCAACCCGCCGCAGACGGGCATCCTCGGTGTGAACAACATCCAGACAAAGCTCAAGATGGTGGATGGCGAAGCGGTTCCGTACCAGGCGATGGGAATTTCCCTCACGTACGACCACAGGGCGCTCGACGGCGCGCCGGCGTCGCGTTTCGCACAGGAGCTGTGCAAAACACTGGAAAATTTTATGGCATTGCTTGCTAAATAAGTGTCAGGCAGTCCGAAACTCCGCAATACGGTGTCAACGAAAATTTACCGCTCGGTTACGTATGCCATCAATACGCGCCCTCGCGTAAATTTACCGTTTCCTTGTCTTGCGGAGCTTCAATCCAGCCTGGCCTCGGTGGTGTGAAAGACTTTGGAGGTTATTTATGAGTTATGATTTGGTAGTTTTGGGCGGCGGCCCTGCGGGTTATCTTGCCTGCGAAAGGGCTGCGCATGAAGGCTTAAAAGCAGTATTGATTGAAAAGAGAAACGTAGGCGGCGTGTGCCTGAACGAAGGCTGCATCCCGTCAAAAACATTCCTGTATTCCGCAAAGCTGAAGGACGGCGCGGAGCATGGCGACAAATACGGCGTTGTATGCAAAGGCATCGAGATCGACCATAAGGCGGTTGTTACGCGTAAAAACAAAGTCGTGAAAATGCTCACCGGCGGTATCGCGGCAACACTCAAAGGCCTTGGCGTTGAGTGGGTGAAGGCAGCGGGCGTAATCAAAGGCAAGGGCGCGGACGGCTATGAAGTGGAAGCCGACGGCAAGGTATATGCAGGAAAACGCCTGCTGATCGCAACGGGCAGCGAGGCGGCTATGCCTCCGATCGACGGCCTGCGCGACCAGTACGAAAAGGGCTTTGCACTCACAAACCGTGAAATTCTCGACATCGAGAGCGTTCCGAAGAAGCTTGTTGTAATCGGCGGCGGCGTGATTGGCCTTGAGATGGCAAGCTATTTCAACTCTGCAGGCAGCGAAGTGACTGTGATCGAAATGCTCGACCAGATCGGCGGGCCGATCGATGCGGACATCGCAAAGCTTCTGAAAAAGAATTACGAGGATAAAGGCATTACCTTCAAAATGGGCTGCAAGGTCACAAAGATCGAAAACGGCGCTGTCGTTTACGAAGAGGCCGGTAAATCCCAGAAAGCGCAGTGCGATAAGACGTTGGTCTGCATTGGCAGAAAGGCGAATACGCAGGGAATCGGACTGGAAAACATCGGCGTACTCATGGAGCGCGGCGCAGTTGTGACGGACGAGCATATGAAGACCAATATTCCGGAAGTATACGCCGCAGGCGACGTGAACGGCAAGTCTATGCTTGCGCATACGGCATACCGCGAGGCGGAAGTTGCAATCAATAATATGCTTGGTAAAAAAGACAAAATGACATACAATGCGATTCCGGGCGTGATTTACACGAATCCTGAGGTTGCAGGCGTTGGCGAAACAGAGCAAACCGCAAAGGCCAAAGGCCTTGATGTTACGGTGAAAAAGGTTCCGATGCAGTTTTCAGGCCGTTATGTGGCAGAGAACGAAGGCGGAAACGGCTTTGTCAAAATTATCGTTGACAATAAATGGAATAAAATTGTGGGCGTGCACATGATCGCGAATTATTCTTCTGAAATCATCTGGGGCGCGGACGCTCTGGTTGCAAAGGAAATGCCGATCGACCAGATCAAGAAGATCGTATTCCCGCATCCGACCGTATGCGAGATCATCCGCGAAGCGATTTGGCAAATCTGAGCGGCGCATCCTGAATTTTGATTGCGCCGGTGCAGGCCGCGATGAACGCTGGGTTCTATCCCGCACTGCGCCGCCGTAAAAAAATCCAGCCTGCATCCACTCATCTTTTTCCAAATAGCAGATGAGATGAATTTAGTAATTATTTAAGTGTCAATATAAAAGGAGAAAAACAATGACAAAAAGTTTGGTAATTGATCCGAAGAAAATGAGAAAGCCGGGTAAGATCACCTTCAAAGATATTCCGATGAATGTGTATCAAAAGTCGGTTAAGGATGAAGTGAAAAACTTTACCAAAGAGCAGTTCAAGAACATCTACAGGGATATGTGGGTTGTTCGTGAATTTGAGACGATGCTGAACATGATCAAAACAACAGGACAGTACGAAGGCATCGAATACAACCATCCGGGCCCGGCTCATCTTGGTATCGGGCAGGAAGCGGCTTACGTAGGACAGGCGTTTGAGCTTGGCATCGAAGACTTTACCTTTGGTTCCCACAGGAGCCACGGCGAAATCCTTGCAAAGGGGATGTCCTCCATTGAGAAGCTGAGCGACAAAGAACTTGAAGACATCATGGAAAACTTCTTTGACGGCGAAACATACGCTGTTGTAAAGGAGCATACGCAATATAAAAATATCAAGGACATGGCAAGGGAGTTCCTGCTTTACGGCATGATCGCAGAGACATGGGGACGTCAGACAGGCTTCAACAGGGGCCTTGGCGGATCGATGCACGCGTTCTTTATTCCGTTTGGCATCTTCCCCAACAACGCGATCGTAGGCGGCAGCGCGCCGATTTCTACAGGCGCTGCGCTCTTTAAGAGAGTAAACCAGAAGCCGGGCATGGTCGTTTGTAACATCGGCGACGGCTCTATTGGCTGCGGACCGGTTTACGAATCCATGAACTTTGCTTCAATGGATCAGTTCAACAAACTTTGGGACGACGAACACAAGGGCGGCCTCCCGATTATCTATAATGTTTGGAACAACAGCTACGGCATGGGCGGACAAACCTGCGGAGAGACCATGGGTTATGAAGAGGTTGCGCGCCTTGGAGCAGGCGTAAACCCGCTCGAGATGAATGCTGAGCGTATCGACGGTATGAACCCGCTCGCAGTGATCGACGCATATCGGCGCAAGAGAAAAGTGATTGAAGACAGGAAAGGCCCGGTGCTGCTGGATGTTGTTACCTACAGGATTTCCGGCCACAGCCCGTCAGACTCTTCTTCCTACAGGACGAAGGAAGAGATCGCTATGTGGGAAGAGATCGACTCCATCAAGGTGTTCGGACAGCAGATGGTCGAAGCCGGCGTTGCAACGGAAGAAGAGCTCAAGGAAATCGAGCTTGGAATCAGGAAAGATATGGTTTGGGCAGTTAAGCTTGGTAAGGACGAGACAATCTCGCCCAGAATCGATCTTGAAAAAGATCCGAATGCGATTGCCGATATGATGTTTACAAATCTCGAAATCCCGAGCATGGATACGACAAGAAAGCCGGACGTGCTGATGCCCAAGGAAGAGGATCCGCGTGTTCAGAAGCTTGCGAAAAAGGTCAGAAGCGCTTACGATGAAAACGGTAAGCCGGTTTCGAAGAACAAAACATACCAGATCAGGGACGCGATTTTTGAAGCGACCATCGATAAATTCTATCAGGATCCTACGTTTATCGCTTACGGCGAAGACAACAGGGATTGGGGCGGTGCATTTGGCGCTTACGGCGGACTTACGGAAGCAATTCCGTATCACAGGTTCTTCAACTCCCCGATTTCCGAGGCGGCAATCGTTGGTACGTCTGTTGGTTATGCAATGGCAGGCGGCCGCGTAATGTCCGAGCTTATGTATCTTGACTTTATCGGCCGCGCGGGTGACGAAGTGTTCAACCAGATGTCCAAATGGCAGGCAATGAGCGGCGACGTTCTGAAAATGCCTTTCGTCCTGCGCGCATCCGTTGGTTCCAAATACGGCGCACAGCACTCTCAGGACTGGTCCGCACTGTGCACGCACATCCCGGGACTCAAGGTTGTGTTCCCGGCCACTCCTTACGACACAAAGGGCCTGCTGAACGCAGCGCTTAACGGAACAGATCCGGTTATCTTCCTGGAAAGCCAGAGAACGTATGACTACGGCGAAATGTTCCAGAAGGAAGTGCCGGCGGAATATTATGAAGTTAAGATCGGCGAGCCGGATGTTAAGAGGGAAGGAAAAGACCTCACAATCCTTTCTGTTGGCGCGACGCTGTACAGGGTAACAAAAGCGGCGGACATCCTCCAGGAGAAATACGGTGTTTCCGCAGAGATCATAGATGCGCGTTCGCTCGTTCCGTTCAACTATGAGAAGGTTCTGGAATCTGTGAAGAAGACAGGCAAGATCATTATCACGGGCGACGCCTGCGAGAGGGGTTCGCACCTCAAAGACTTTGCACAGACGATCAGCGAGCTGGCGTTTGATTACCTTGACGCTCCTCCGATTGTTGTTGGCGCTAAGAACTGGATCACGCCGGCGCACGAGCTCGAAGAATACTTCTTCCCGCAGCCGGAATGGATTGTTGACGCGGTACATGAGCGCATCATGCCTCTGCCGGGCCATACATGCACATCAAACCAGACAGAGCTGCAACAGCTTGAAAATGCGAAAAAAGGTGTCTGATCAGGTTAACAAAACAGATAAAAAGCGGTATACGAAAGTATACCGCTTTTTTTATAAAATTTTATACGAGAAAATAACAGGTGCAAGGCTTAAAACGGCCGTTTTTGACAATGCAGGTAAACGTCCAAAGGTTTCCCGCATCTGTTTCATAAGACAGAAATAAATCACTATTTAAAAATTTGTGCTTATTTTCCAAAATAAAAAATAGAAAAAGGTATTGACAAAAAAGTGGAATCGTTTTATTATTTAGCTAGATGGTAAAACGATTTAACTAATATAACATCAAGATATACAATCAGTTGCACAAAGATAATACAGAATATTCACGAAAAAACATAAAATATAAAAACAGATAAAAACCTGATTTATTTGACAAAAGTTAATGGGCGTTTTTTGTTAGATTCTTGCTATAAAATGGTTGGGTTGAATCATGTTATAAAGATAAAACGATTTAATGAATAAAAG
>NZ_JBVFVW010000013.1:0-44427 GCF_055522415.1 Christensenella sp. KGMB01412
TTGCAAGGATTTTCCGCACTTGTAAAACATGTGAACAAATGGATAGTCTGCGGCGGCGATAGTTTCGCCGCCGCAGACTATTGTTTGTTCAGATAGAATTGGTATGAATCTTTTGCTTATGCAGCAGGCTTGAATGCTCCGTCTACGAGATCTCCCTGCCATACCGGCGTCGTTTCGTAGTAGATTACTTCCTGCTCGGACGGCACGCCGTTCTCCATGTATTCTTTGAGCTTCTCAACGCCCATGGAACCATATTTTGCAGGCGTGATGTCAATCGTGGAACGGATTACGTTGCTTGTATCTTTGATCTTCGCAACTGCTTCTTCCGTAGCGTCTGCGCCGCCTACGTAGAAGTTGTCAAGAACGTCCTGCGAGAAGTTCATGCCTTTGATCGCTTCGTTTGCGCCAAGTGCGCTCGAGTCATTTACACAGGCAATTACGTTTACTTCCGGATGTGCCTGCAGCGTGTTCTCCGTAACTGTCATAGCAGCGTCCGGGGAGTCGCCGGCCTGACGTGCAACGATCGTTGCCTCCGGGCACAGCTTCTGGATCGTTTCTTCGATACCGTCGCCTCTTCTTACAACGTCTTCCACGTTATCCTGGGAGATGATCAGTACGTTTGCTTTGCCGTCAAGCTTCTCATTGATCCATGCAGCAGCCTGTTCGCCGATAGCAGCGCCGTAGGTGTACTCGTCGATCGTAAGCTGAGCGTCAGCGTTCGGAACAAGCTGAGCCTGCGCTACAACCGGGATGCCCTCTGCTTTTGCTTTGTCAACAACGCTTGTGAGCGCGTTTGCATCGATCGGGCAGATGAACAATCCGTCCATACCCTGCGCGAGGAAGTTCTCAACGTCGGAAACCTGCTTTGCAACATCATAGTTTGCGTCAACAACAGTTACTTCCCAGCCGAGTTCTTTGCACTTTGCTTCAATGCCGTTCGCAACTTCGATGAAGTACGGATTCGACATGTTCTGCAGGGATGCGCCGATTTTCTTTGCGCCTGTTGAAGCTGCGCCGCCATCCGAAGCGGATTCAGAAGCTGCTGCCGAAGCAGATTCACTTGCTTCCGTTGACGCTTCTGTTGAAGGCGATTCACTTGCCGCCGGTGTGCCGCTGCATCCTACAAAGAGAGCCGCAACCAGCATAAGAGCTACTACAGTTGCTAAGATTTTGCTTTTTTTCATTTCTTTTCCTCCTAATAATATGGTTAGGTTATAGTGTATTTTCTGCGTTTTTTACGCAAAAAACTGAAAATCATTAAAATTTGATTATTTCTGACTGACTGAAAAAATAATGGATAATACCGTATTGTATTGATAGAAATCGAAAGTTGTACCCTATGGTTGCTCAGGTTCCCGGCGCGGATGGTTAACCCACCAATCGCACGCCGGTTTCCTTCGCCAGTTTCTGTAACCTCTTATAGTTATCGTGATCCTTTTTGGCATCCGCCAGTTCATTTTCTTTTCCAAGACGGATGTATTTTCCCGCTCCAAGCGGATTATATTCCATCAGCTCAAGGCTGATATTCCCCTTTGTATCCCTCACAAATTCTGCAATCTTGCTGATGTTGTCGTCTGAATCCGTACATCCGGGAATCACCGGTATCCTGCAGGTGATCGTGCAACCCTTCCCGGCAAGATACCGGAAATTATCTTTGATTACTTCATTTTGTACTCCCGTATATTTAAGGTGCTCCTGACCGTCAAAAAGCTTGATGTCTGTATAAAAATGGTCGACCAGCGGCACAAATTTTTCCAGCACTTCCCTCTTGCAGAAGAGCGACGTCTCAATCGCCGTATGCAGGCCTTCCTTCTTTGCCGCTTCAAGCAGCGCTAATGCGAATTCATACTGCTGCGTCGGTTCCCCGCCGGAAAGCGTGAGCCCGCCGCCCGAGATTCCGTAAAACGCCCTGTCCTTGCGTACGATTTCGAGTACTTGCTCCACAGTCATTTCCTGCGAGTCAAATTTGATTGCCGTCGTCGGGCAAGCCTTTGCACACTTTCCACAAAGCCTGCACCTGCCATGGTCGCAAATGATGCCATTGGCTGTCATTACGAGCGCTCCCTGCGGACAGGCATCGATACATGCTCCACATTTGATACATTCGCCTTTATTCTGCCAGATATATTTGTTTTGGCTGATTCCTTCCGGATTGTGACACCAGATACAGGAGAGCGGGCAGCCTTTGAGGAACACTGTTGTGCGTATGCCCTCGCCGTCGTGAACCGCAAATCTTTTTATTTCAAAAATCAGTCCCTTAGTCCCCTCCATGCGCTGTCCTCTCAATGATTTCGTCCTGCAGGTCATCGGCAAGCTCTACAAAATATGCCGTATATCCCGCCACGCGTACGATCAGGTTGGTATGCTGGTCCGGCTCTTTCTGTGCTGCCTTGAGCTCTTCCGCATCCATCACGTTGATCTGTACATGTGCGATCTTCTTCTTTACAAGCCCGCGTATGAGGGCGATAAACTTGCTCTTACCCTCCGCCGTATCAAACATCGATGGTAAAAATTTCATGTTCAGCAGCGAACCGTTGCTTGCATTGTTGTGCTTCAGGCGCGCAACCGAATTGATGAGCGCCGTAGGGCCGTTTTTATCCCTGCCGTACATTGCCGACACCCCTCCGTCCGCAAGGGGGGATTTTGCAAGCCTTCCTTCCGGCGTCGCCGCCACGTTGAGCCCCATCGGCACATGGGCCGATACGGTGTAAAGCCCCATTTGCACACGTCCGCCGCGTACGTTGGTATAGGTGTCGAGCTTTTCCGCGAAATAATCCGTCCATTTGGTCGCAATCGCGTCTACCCATTCAATGTCGTTGCCGTATTTCGGAACCTGGTTGATCAGTATCTGGCGTTCCTGCTCGTAGCCCTCAAAGTTGTTTCTCAGCATATCCAGCATTTGCTGTGCGCTGAACCGTTTCTCATCGAACACAAGTTGCTTTAATACCGCAAGGCTGTCCGCAAGATTTGCCGCCTGTATGAACTGTATGCCGGAGAAATTATAATGCGCTCCCCCTGCCGTAACGTCCACACCCTTTTCAATACAATCCGAGATTACGCTCGAAAGGAACGCGCTCGGAAGCACCCTGGCATGGCACACATCCACAAAAGCGTGGATTTCCATCATAATATCCATGAAATAGTCGATTTGCTTCTGGAAAGCATTTTCGAACTCTTCAAAGCTCTTAAAATCTGTCAAATAACCCGTCTGGGGACCAATCTGCTCGCCTGTGAGCATGCACACGCCGTTATTGACCGTAAGCTCAATCACCTTGACGACGTTGAACATTGCAGCATCGCTCCAGCCAAGGTTGTTCCCCGGCGTGGTAAGCTCCACACACCCGACAATCGCATAATTTTCGGCGTCCTTTTTGTCGATGCCCTTATCGATCATCGCATCCACGACAACCTCGTCGTTGAATATCTGTGGCATTCCGCCGCCCTTTGCAATCGTATCCACACATACGCTCAAAAGCTCCGCCGGAGATTCGTTGTATGCGCGCAGTGAAAGATTGGGCTGCGGCAGCCTGATGTGGTTTTGCGCTGCCAGGAAAATGTAGGAAAGCTCGTTGGAATCGTCTGTCCCGTCCAGATGCTTTCCGCCAATCGCTACATTAAAACCGATTGGAAATCCCGCAAAATAACGTGCGCTCATGTAGCAACGCAGGTATACAAGCTGGTTGAATTTAAGCCAAAGCCCTTCCGTCAGCTCGAGGATTCGTTCCTCGCTGACGCCTGCTTCCACGTCCTTTTTATAGTAGGGATAAAGTATCTGATCCAGTCTGCCCGGCGAAAAGGACGATGCGTTCGACTCAATCTGCAGCAGCACAAACAGGAACCATGTGCTTTGCAGCGCGCTGTGATAAGAATACGCGCCGCCCCTGGAAAGCCTGTCGCATACCTCTGCGACATCGAGCATCCGCTGTTTATCTTCTCCTTCAAGGTCTTCCGCCATTTTTTTCGCAAGCTCTGCGTAGCGCATCATGAAGCGGCACGCCGCCTGCAATACGATCACAAGGCTTCCGTAAAATTCATTGTGGTCAGGATTTTCCGCCATTTTCTGGCGAACCTCCTGGTAAAGCCCGCTGGGGCCAAGCCTGAGCCATTTTTCCACATCCGGGCAAATATGCCCCTGTGCGTGATCCGTCTGGTTGATTTTTACAACCTTGCCGACCTTCTTCATCAGGTCGCCGTATTTTCTCTCAATAACGTTTTCAAGGGTATCCTTGTCATCCCAGTATGGCTCAATCACCTTGCGGCAAATATCATAATCTCTCCCATAGACCGAAAACCGATCCTGGTCGCGGGTTTCAAGCGTATCAAGCTCTTCCCTGAGCCATGCCGTGCCGGACTCCGGGAAAA
Organism: Christensenella sp. KGMB01412; assembly: GCF_055522415.1. NCBI lineage: Bacteria > Bacillati > Bacillota > Clostridia > Christensenellales > Christensenellaceae > Christensenella > Christensenella sp. KGMB01412. Next base: position 4,363 of record NZ_JBVFVW010000013.1, read on the forward strand.
TAACGCCCGCTTTTGAGCCTGCGGTACGGTTTCCCACGATATCCTCTTCCGGATAAATTTTAATTTCGATATTGTCTACTGAAGCCGCAAAGGAAAGCGCACGTTTTAACGGTACGGATACATCTTCGTTTTCCTGATACACATCTGTGATGATACATGCCTGTTCAGTTGAGATATACCGCGGCTCCGCCAAAACCTTTTCTTTCAGTTTGCGTATACGCTCAGATATTTCAATATCCAGAATTCTGTTTTTCGTATAGGTGCAATCCATTTTAACCTTACTTTCCGACCGGAACTCGTTCTTGTCTGTCCTGATTATTCTCCAATGATGCTGATCATGACTTTACGGTTCTGAGGCCCGTCCATTTCCACAAGGTAAGCGTCCTGCGCCGCCCCAAGGGCCAGCTTTCCGTCTTTTACAATAAAATGGCAATGGTTTCCAAACAGCATCCCGCGCAGGTGTCCCGTCGCATTTGCAGACGTTCTTCCGTAGGTGGGCAGGAAATGTGCGTGCGCATAATCGTCATTCACCGGCACTACCTTTCGCATCACCTGCATCATATCGTGCTCAAGGCATTCAAGGCCCTCGTTCACCGTGATGCCTGTTGTCGTATGCGCTGTTTCTGCAAGCAGCTGTCCGTTTTTGATGCCGGATTCCTCAACCGCTTTTTTCAGTTCGTCCGTAATCTTTATCATCTTTTCAAACGCGTCGCTTGAAACCACAAAATCTTTATAAAAAACCATATCCCGCTTCCTCCTTATTTATCAAGCCCAAGGAATACCTGTGCATTCCCGCCGAGGACACGCGCAAGCATCTCTTCCCGCAGCCCGATTGCTTCGAGCGCGCTGCGCATCCTGTGCTGTTCGATCCGCGGATAGTTTGAACCAAACATCACCTTCGTATTGAGGCTGCGGTCGATCCACGTCGCCTTTACCTCTTTGGAGAAACAATGCTCAAAGAACGAAACCGGCGCGTCGAAGTACAAAAGCGCTGTATCGACGTATACGTTTGGATATTTAACTGCCAGCATCGCCGCTTCCGTCATCCAAGGCCATGCAAAGTGCGCAAGCGAGAATTTCAACTCCGGAAAATCGATTGCCACATCCTCAAAGTGGATCGGCTGCGAATATTTGGAATTCGCATTCGGTTCCCAGGACATTCCTGCGTGGAAAATGATTGGAATATTAAGCTCCAGCGCTTTTTCATAAATCGGATATACGGCTTTATCATTCGGATAAAAGTCCTGAGAGGAAGGATTGAGTTTTAAGCCACGAAGACCAAGCTCCTTTACCGCATATTCCAATTTTTCCACTGCCTTCGGATCGTGCGGGTCGACAGAAGCAAACCCGATAAAACGGTCCGGCGCCATATCTACAAGCGTTTTAATCAGTTCGTTCGGCATCAACACTTCACCGTTATATTTACAGGAAGAATCAAGGGGCAAAAGCACCTCTTTATCCACTCCCGCGTTATCCATCTGCTTGATGTGCAAGTCGAGCGGCTCTACATGTACCTTATACAGCCCAAAAATATTCCGTTTTTCCGTTTCGTGCGAAAAATCAAAAATGTCTTTGATAAACGCAGGATGTGTGTGAACGTCAATAATCATTCGTGTTTTCCTCCCTAACGAGTTAATTCAATTCTTGTTTTATTTGAATTTAAAAATTCTTCAATCGTATTTTTGTCAACAGCGCCTTCCATCGGCCCCATCGCACTGATCGCAAAGCCGCCGGCCACATTTGCAAACCGCGCCGCTTCCTGCGGTGTTTTACCATCCACAAGTCCAGTAAGGAACGCCGCGCAGAACGTATCGCCCGCGCCTGTCGGATCGATCTCCGTCGCTTCAAAGGAAGGCACGTCCGTTACTTCGCCCTGATAGAAAATCCTGCTGCCCTTTGCGCCGCGTTTCTGGACGACCATTTTGCCCTGCTTCATCCACTTCATACAGCCGTCATAATCGTCCCCGCCAAAAAATTTGCTCGCCTCGCCTTTGCTGGGGAGGATCAGATCCGCCCGCTCGATCACAGGCCCTACCATTTCCATGATCTCTTCCTGCGTGTGTCCCGGCCGCAGATTCGGATCAAAGCTCACCTTGGTGTTTTTGTCCAGAACCTCCATCGTTTTATATACCAGTTCCTTGGCACGCGGCGAGGATTCCATCGTAAATCCGGTATAGTGCACCCATTTACAATCTTTAAAATATTCCCTGTCGACTTCCCCTTCATAAATCACTTCCGAGCCGGAGCCCTTGAGGTGATACATAAAGTCTCTGGAATCGTCTTCATTGTAATAAACAAATGTGGAGCCCGTATAAGTATTCGGAACAACGAGCGTATGTGTCATGTCTACTCCTGAATGCTTCATCCTGTCGAACACGCACTTACCAAAGCCGTCGTCTCCAACCGAACCAAGAAACCCGCAGTTCATTCCCATCTTTGCCGCCGCATGGATAAAGATCGGAGTATCCCCGCTTGGGAACGGCCCTGCAAACGTGCCCGCCTCACAAAACGTCCTGTTTCGTTCTATCCTGATGATTTCAACAATGAGCGGCCCCATTGTAATGATATCGAATCCCACTTTTCCTGTTCCTTTCCATGAGTTTCTTTTATCTGTTTTATCTCTATCTTATTTATCTATATCCGGTTAAATTATTGTTGATATTTTGTTCAAAATTGAGTATGATTGAATTATAACATCATGACATTATAATGTCAATACGTCATAATTGTATTTTTTGAAATTAATATTTTGAGAATACATTTTGTAATAAATTTGATATAATGTAAATGGGTTGGAATTTATATAGATCAGGGGGCTTTGAAAGTGAAAACAATCGCTTATCTAGCAGTTTATAACAGACTAAAAGAAATGATTGAAAATCATGTATATAAAGTAGGCGATATGCTTCCGCCCGAGCACGCGCTTGAAAAGATGTTTCAGGTAAGCCGTATAACCGTACGGCGGGCGGTCAAGCTTTTGATTGACGACGGTTATGTGATTATCAAGCCTGGAAAAGGTACGATGGTTGTAAACCGTACTGCCACGCAACGCCTGAATTATGTTTCCTCTTTTACGGAAGCGCTGAAAAACAAAGGATTTGATATTCAGCTCAACGATTGTTCGATTGAGGTAATAGATCCAACGCAGGAAGTTGCGGAAAAGCTGAAAATTTCTGAAAAGGAAAAGGTAGTTTGTATCAAGCGGGCGGTTTACGCAAACTCTGATCCGTTTGCACTCATTACAAACTACATCCCCTACTCCATGGTTCCCGGCCTCGAGCACGACGTGGGTCATTTTGTGTCTCTTTATTCCTTTCTGGAATACAAATTCAATTATACGATCGATACCGCTACCGATACGATTTCCGCAATCAACGCCACAAAGGAACTGGCTGAAAAGCTGAAGCTCGAGGAGGGCGCGGCTTTGCTGATCAACGTCCGTACCTCTTTTAAGGAAAGCGTTCCCGTGGAATACGCCATTACGATCGTGGACTCACGACAATTCAGCTATAGCGTCAATATGGTGGGACGCAACCTTTCAAACTGAGCCTGCCCATTTTCAACGCCTGCATTGCGGGCGTTTTTTTATACTTTTTATCTTCTATTAATATAAACCGTTTACGGCGTATATCCTGTGTGTATCGTATCGATATAACAGTTTATGGGGAATATGCTTACGATGTCACGTCTGTATAAAAACAAAAAAATAGTAGCGCTGCTCTTCTGCCTGATCGCCGTTTATACCGGTATGCTTGTTACAGACAGCGTATCTGAGCGCGAACCCGCTGCGCTTACTTTTAAATATCTTGGCGATATTTTTTGCCTGCTGATCGTTTTGGCAGGCTGGCGCCACGCTTACAGTAAGGCGGATATCACGCTTCTGCTTACGGGCTTCTTTTTTGTGCTTGGCGCAGACGCCCTGTTCCTGTTTGCAAGACAGCTGGATTTAGGCATTATATGCTTTGGTTTTGCTCATCTTGTCTTCATGCGCCGCTATCAAAAGAAACCTTCTCCCCTTTGGCCGATCCTGCTGCTGGCTGTGTCGGCCTTTTATGCCATTGGAATGCTGATAGGCCTTCAACTTCCCTATATCTACATTCTGTCTGTCGTTTATGCAGCTCTGTTGTTTATGGACGCGCATTCCGGCTTCCGCTCCGCTCTTCCAACGCCAAATAAAACACTGGTTAAGGTCGGTATGACATTTTTTATATTGAACGACGCAAACAATGCCCTGATGTATCTTGGCGCGCCCGGAAGCGTTTTAAACGAAATTACCTCTTATTTTGTATGGGTATTCTATTTACCTGCGCTTGTGTTGCTTGCACTGAGTGCATATGGCTACCAGGATAAAAATGCCGGCGAAGAGCGGCTGTACCGTGTTTGATTTGGCCAGAATCAACTGTATAACAAAGGGCTGCCTTCGTTTATTATTACAGGACAGCCCTTTTATTTCCAAAAATATTTAATTGTTGCCCGATTCAATCCGCAAAATACGTCGCGTACATATCCGCGATTGCAAGCGCCGGGGCGAGCCGATAAGTTTGAAAGGCATTTGATTGCGTCCTTCCGCCGATATAGCTTCGCGCCGCATCGTCATATCCGCCCATATGCCAGCGGATCGCAATCGCTTCCTCTTCCGTGAGGCGGATATGGCGCATCAAAAGAAAAACGGATTTTTCGCCATGCCCGAACGGAAGTTCGTCGTTTATGGCATAGACCTCTTTTTCATTCCATTCCCTTTTCCCCGGCGTTTTTACATTGCGAATTTCCCTGGTATAAAAGTTGGTTTTGCATACGTCGTGCAATAGCCCTGCGATCACGATGGAATCTTCACGCTCGCATTTGATCATTTTATTGAAATTTTTCAGGATTTTATATACGTTCAGGCTGTGAATGAGCAATCCCCCGTCAAAGGCACCGTGATTGTTTGTGCTCGCCGGAGCCGAATAAAAATCGGTCTCCTCCTCAAGCCACGCCAGTAAGGAATCCATATTCTCGCGCCCCGTTTCGAGCAAAAGCTCCCTGAATTCTTTTTTCTGTTCCTCAATTAGCTCCTGACTGATCATACCATGCCCTGCCATTCCATTTGTTTTTTTCATTATAACACATCCTGTACCGGCATAAAAAGGCATAAAAAATACGGGCAGCCGCAGCCGCCCGTATTGATCCACATTATTCTTATTTTACGACTCTGTCAAGCAGTCCCTGGAATGCGCAACCATGTCTTGCTTCGTCCTTAGCCATCTCATGAACCGTGTCATGGATCGCATCGTATCCAAGCTCTTTGGCGCGTTTTGCAAGCGCGAGCTTGCCAGCTGTTGCGCCGCACTCAGCGTCTGCGCGAAGCTGCAGGTTTTTCTTCGTATCGGCATAAACAACTTCGCCGAGCAATTCTGCAAACCTGGAAGCGTGATCCGCTTCTTCATAAGCCGCTCTTTTATAGGTCTCCGCAACCTCAGGATAGCCTTCTCTATCGGCCTGCCTTGCCATTGCAAGATACATTCCAACTTCAGTGCATTCTCCCATGAAGTTTTCTCTGAGCCCCTGAACTACTTCTTCGTCAAGTCCCTGCGCAACACCGATTTTGTGCTCGTCCGCCCAAACGCGTTCGCCTGCAAATTCATCGAATTTGGAACCGTCCGCACCACACTGTGGGCATTTAGCGGGCCTTTCGCCTTCCGCGGTGTAACCGCAAACCTGACATACATACTTTACCATTTCTTTATACCTCCCAATATACGATTGAGCAAAAAGCTCATCGATTTTAATATACACGGTCTCGGAAGTATTTAAACAAAAATTTTAATCTTTTTTCTGCCTGTTTTTTATCAAATTCCCAATACACGATTGCCAACCGCAAAATCGTGTTATCAATAACTATCAGAAAAAGAAACGAGGCGAGAAAAAATGAGCCACGCCGCAACAATCGTATCGATGCAAAACAACTATTTCTATACGGGGCAAACAAAGGACTATGAATTTCGCAGGGATGCGCTTATAAAACTGAAACAGGCTGTCGTCAAAAACGAGGCCGCAATTTTCGACGCTTTGAAAGCCGACCTGAACAAAAGTGCTTTTGAAGCCTATGAAACAGAAGTAGGCATTGTTTTAGACGAGATTTCTTATGCACTGAAGCACCTGAAAAAATGGATGAAGCCCCAAAAAGTGCATACGCCTATCGACCAGTTTCCCTCCAGAAGCTTTATTCTGCCGGAGCCTTACGGGGTTTGTCTCATTATGTCTCCCTGGAATTATCCCTTCCAGCTCACGCTGGAGCCCCTTGTGGGCGCCATTGCCGCCGGCAATACAGCGATCCTCAAACCATCCGATTATTCGCACAATACCTCGCAGGTGATTGCAAATATCATTCATTCCATCTATCCGGTGGAATATGTCGAGGTCGTTTTGGGTGGCAGGCAGTCTAATCAGGATTTGCTCCAGCAGCACTTTGACTACATTTTTTTCACAGGCGGGATTACGGTTGGAAAGCTCGTAATGGAATCAGCATCCAAATTCGTCACGCCCGTCACGCTCGAGCTCGGTGGAAAGAGCCCCTGTATCGTGGATCAGACTGCGGACATAAAACGTGCAGCCAAACGGATTGCGTGGGGGAAATTTTTAAACGCGGGCCAAACCTGCGTCGCTCCCGACCATCTGTTTCTGCATACGGATGTAAGGACGGAATTCCTGCAGGAATTCCAGGCGGCTATCACTGAATTTTATACTGACGATCCGCTGTCCTGCGCTTATTTGCCAAGAATCATAAACCAGAAGCATTATGACAGGCTTCGCGGGCTTATGGAGGGCGAGGAAATCCTTATCGGCGGAAAAAGCGACGATTCTTCCCTTACAATCGAACCCACCGTGATCGACCACGCAGAATATAACCATCCGATCATGCAGGAAGAAATTTTCGGTCCGTTACTTCCTGTTCTGGAATTCCGTAATCTTGACGACGTGGTCGTAGAAATCCAAAAGCATCCGAAGCCGCTTGCGCTTTACCTGTTCTCGCAAGATCATGGAACGGTCAAGCGTGTTTTAAGAGACGTTGCCTATGGAGGCGGCTGCATCAACGACGTCGTCGTTCAGGTTGCAACCTCGCAAATGCCATTTGGCGGCGTGGGTTCCTCCGGTATGGGCGAATATCACGGGAAAGACAGCTTTCGCACTTTTAGCCATTACAAAAGTATTTTGCACAAATCCAATAAAATCGACATTCCGATCCGCTATCTGCCGGGAACGCCCGATAAATTCAAAAAACTGCGGAAGTTTATCGGAAAATAAAAAAAACTTATCACCACAGATACAAAAAAGAGCGGACTGCAATCCGCTCTTTTTTATTTGCGATATTATTATCCTGTTTCACCCGGCATTTCCGGCATTTGCTCTTTGGGAAAACAAATCCGCACCTTGAACAGGTCTCCGTCGATTTCGATCCGGAATTCGCCATTCATCATCTGCATAAAGTTTTTTGCAATCGACAGCCCAAGTCCGGAACCCTCCGTGTGTCTTGATTCATCGCCGCGCTTAAAGCGTTCCATCAGTTCGTCCTCCGTCATATTGAGCGGATCGCGCGACACATTCTTCACCACAACACAGTTTGTTTCGTCCGTCTGCACAAAATCGATATATACGCGCGTTCCTGCCGCCGCATATTTAATCGCATTGTCGAGCACGTTTCCGATCACGCGCCACAAAAGCTTTCCGTCGGCCTCCACAAACATTTCCTTTTGTGGCGCCTCTACAACGAATTCAAGACCTGAGCCTTCAATTTTGTCAGACATTTCGCCAAGCGCCTGCTCCATAAACTGTACAAGTTCCATGCGCGCCATATCGACCGTCATATCCCCGCTGCTCGCCTTCGCCGCTTCAAACAAATCGTCCGTCAGGAATTTGAGACGCTTTGATTTCATATCCAAAACCTCAAGGTATCTGGGAGCATTTTCGCTCGTAAGGCTCTCTTTTTTAAGCAAGTCCACATAAGTCAGAATAGACGTAAGCGGCGTTTTGATGTCGTGCGATACATTTGTAATAAGCTCTGTCTTCATCTTTTCAGACTTCACCTCATGCGTCACAGCCGCTTCAAAGCCCTCGGCAATGTGCTCGATGCCGGAGGCTATCTCGTCAAGTTCCTTTCCTCCGCCTTTGGGAATCGTATAGCTGAGCGTACCCTCCTTGATGCAGGAAATCCCTTTTGCAATCTCCCGGATGGCCGCCGCCTTTTGCAGGATATATTTCAAAGCCGCCGCAAGATAGATTGCAAGGAATACCAGACCGATAAAAATACCGGTTCCACCCATCAGCAATCCAAATAAAACGGTGAGGCCCACAACGCCAAGCCCGCCAACGAGATACCAGACTGTAAATCCGACTCCCTTTGACTTTACGTCGCTTCTATCATAAGCATCCCTGAAGCCTGTAAAAATTCTTCCTACCAAAGTATAATTTTCTTTCCTTTTTACTCTGCGCGAAACCGACATGCTCCATAAAATGAGCAGTGCCGTCCCAATCGAGATATATATGGCAATCCGCACCGCTTGGACGGCGCTCCACGTGCCCGGCGTCCATACGCGCTCCGATGTAAAGAGCGCTGCCAGTAAAAATTCAATCAGCAGTAGCCCTATCCCGCCGATGTCAAGGTATATGGAATCCATAAACCCAACTTTTACATCGTCGTTGCGCGGAGACCTGCCCGCTGTATATAAAAGCCAGATAAACGCTCCTGCAAAAATCACGATACATACGACCATAAAGATGACCGTAATGAGATAAGCCCGATAGGTCTGTGCATAGTCAGCCATGCTTTGCTTGAAAAAATCGTTGGACATCCCCACATAGATAGGCGTTGCGCCGCCCGACAACAAATATGCTTCCGAACCTGTAGTTGTCCGCTGGTAGCCGTCATCCTGCGGCAAATCCTGAAAAAGCCCCGGCTGGACGCCGTTCCAAGAAAATTGTTTGTTGGAATCGAGGTCTCCAATCCATGCAACCGCATCATTTTTTTCAACATTCGTATGTGTAACTTTGCCGTTTTCCACCACTGCAAAATAGTAATTTTTATTTTCTGCCAAGTTGTCCTGCGCCTGCTGCTGCTTTTCCTTATATTCGTTTTTAATATAATCAGGCGCATCCGAAAGCAGCTTTGCATACTTCTGGTTGACCGAGTTCACCTGACGCTGCGTATATTCGTCCAGCGCAGGCAGTCCGTCCGCTGATGCTCCGCTTTCAGCAAACGCCACCCCGCTTTCTCCTGCGGTAACGCTCAGACTATCAGACTTGCTTTGATCCGCGCCCGCCACCGTCTCTTTTGATGTAGCTGCCGCACTTTCTTCGCTGCCGTCAATCTGCGCTGCAAACTCTTCCTTAAACTTTGCCATATACTCTTCATAATATTCACCTTCCAATTCCGAACTTCCAAGAATGTTTCCGAGCTCTGATTCATAAGAGCTCCTGAGCGTTGAAATATAACTATTTAACTCGGTTGCCATGGCGTCCTCGCCATAACCGAAATATGCTTTGTTTACAGATTCCACATAATCTGTCATTGTGGTGAGATATTCCATACTCTCAACATATTTATCACTGGTAATCGTGTTTGAAGAATCATATTTGGCAAGCCTCACGCCTGAAAAAGCAATGAAACACATCGAGAAGAGGCAAAGTACCCATGCTATGATCTTAAACCTGATATCATACTTTGATTTTATCGATTTTGTATCCAATGCCCCATACCACCTTCAAATATTTCGGTTCCTTCGGATTGATTTCTATCTTTTCCCGAATCCTTCGAATATGCACCGCTATTGTATTTTCAGCGCCTACGGCCTTTTCGTCCCATACGCTCTCATAGATTTGCGTTGTGGAAAGAACCCGTTCCATATTCTGCATCAGATACCGCAATATTTTATATTCCATGGGTGTCAGCTTTACGATTTCCCCGTCAACCGTCACCGTTTTTTTCATGTCGTCCAGCACAAGCCCACCGGTCTGGATGACGCCCTTTTCGGTTGCCATGCTTCCAAGAGACGTATACCTGCGCAGCTGCGATTTGACTCTTGCCATAAGCTCGAGCGGATTAAACGGCTTTGTCAGGTAGTCGTCCGCGCCGGAATTCAACCCCAATATCTTATCGTTGTCTTCAGACTTCGCGCTCAGCATGATCACCGGTATATTTGCATATTCGCGAAGCTTCATCGTTGCCCGGATACCATCCATTCCCGGCATCATGATATCCATAATGATGAGGTGAATCTCTTCATCCTCCGCATATTTCACAGCCTGTGCGCCATCATAAGCCTTCAATACCTCATATCCTTCATTGACCAGATAAATCTCTATCGCATCCACGATTTCTTTATCGTCGTCGCATACCAGAATCTTCATTGCATAAACCTCCGTATCGTGATATCTCATTATACCACAGATACGGCCTTCTCGTTTTTTACTGTCTTTACTATAACGAATAAATCTTAAGATACAACAAATGAATTTCTTAACATATTATGAACTTCATACCCTGCGCTTGCCAAAAAGCGTCATTCCTGTATAATGAAGTTAACTTCATAAATGGTACATTTCTTTAACTCTACTTACCATAATCATGAAAATTAACTGACAGACTGGAGGGAATTACATGAAAAAACTGATTGTTTTGCTCGTTTGTGTAACGCTGCTTTTGACTGCGTGCGCCGCACAATCGCCGGCATCGGAAAACGTCTCCTCGAGCGCAATGGACGCGGGAGGATATTCCGAGCAGGCTATGAGCGCTCCCGAGGCTTCCGCAGAAAAGGCGGAAACAGGGGAAGGCAGTACGGACGCCTTTGCGGATACACCCGTAAATGCCAATCGTAAGATGACCTATTCCGCATCGTTCAGCATCAACACAAAGGCATACGATTCGGATTATGACCAGATCAAAGCAGAGCTTACGGCAGTGGGTGGTTATATCGAAAACGAGGACAGTACCGCTATCCCGTCCGATGGCAGCCGGATTTATGGACGCAGCTCTTACTTCACACTACGCGTGCCGGTTGATCAGCTTGACGGTTTCCTGGAGCGCCTGTCCGAAATTGGCGAGGTGACCAACAAGCAACAGTCGGCAACGGACATTACGGACCAATATACGGATACCGATTCGCGTATCGCCGTGTTGGAAGAACGGAAAAACCGTCTGATGACGCATTTGCAAAACGCAACCGAAACAGAGGACGTGATTGCCATTGAAAACCAGCTTGCGGATACGATCTATGAGCTGGAGCAGTTGCAGGGCAGCAAACGCCATATGGATAATGTCGTGGATTACGCAACGGTAAGCGTATCCCTGACGGAGCTGATCACTCCGGAGACCATCGGCAGCGACGGACAGCCGCTTGGCGACCGCGCCTCCGACGCCTTTGCAATGTCAATGTCCGGCGTTGGCGAATTCATGGAAAACTTCGCGATCTTCTGGGCGGCGGCAGCGCCGGTGCTGATTGTAATCGCGATTTTCGCTGTGATTATTTTCCTGATCATAAAGCTTGTACGCTTCCTGATGAAAAAATACCGTGCGAAGCATCCAAAGCCCGTCAGGCCGCCGGTTTACCAGCAGCAGCCTTATATGCAGCAGCCGATGCGCCCCATGGCGCCGCCGCAGCAAGCGCCAATACCGCCGCAACAGCAGGCTCCCGTGCCAGGGCCCGAAGAGCCCAAAACGGATAACAACGGCGATAAGAAATAACCGGCCATAAGGCAAAAAAAGAGGTATGCGCTGCATACCTCTTTTTATATTGCGTTTAAGCTGTCAAAGAATATCCTTGTTTCCGAAATGTCTTGATCAGTTTTTTATTATGTCCGTCATCGATTTTTGCCCTCAAAAATCTGATATATACATCTACTACGTTGGAGAAACAATCGTAATCGCAATCCCAAACGTGCTCCAAAAGCTCGGAGCGCGAAACAATTTTATCTTTGTGAAGTGCAAGGTATTTCAAAACCTCATACTCCTTCGCGGTTAATTTGATCTTTTCATCGCCACGCTCGACCGTCCGATTATCAATATCTACCGCCAGATTATCTACAATGATACGCATAGTGTTCCTTCCTTTCTTCTTTTGTGCATACCACCCGTTATATTGATAATCTGTTTGGGCATAAGCTAATCACATTTCATGAAGAAAATTGTAAATATTTCATTAACAAGAAAGTCTCGAAAATACCTTTCTTATCGCAAAAACGGAACACTGCCAGTCCTTTGCCGCCTTCCTAAAAAGGCATGATTTCATTAATCTCCAAATGCTCTCCGTCCGGCCCGCGGAAGGTAAGCCATTTTGTCCCGTTTGGGAATACCGATTCGCCAAACAGTACTTCCTTTGTTTCAAACTCCACACCGCGATCTTCAAGCATCTTCCTTACCGACTCAATATCCTCTACCGCAATCGCGATATGGTCTACCCAGCCATCCTGGCGTTTTTGCGGATTTGCAGTTTCCACAAGTTCTATAACCAGATTGCCGTTTTTGATAAACGCAATTTTGGTATAGGAACCATCCGCTTCCGTAATGCCGCCCTCAAAGATCGTCTCAAAGTCGAGCACATCCTCATAGAATTTTCTGGATTTGCCAATCTCCGTAATAAATACGCCCACATGGGCAAGCCCCTGCATTTTTGCCATAGTAAAAATCCCCCTTTTCTTTTATCAGATCCTTACTATACAATATTACTTTTTTTATGGTCATGCAAGCAAAAAATCAAATACATTCAAGCTGCTCCAAAAGCCTTTTCACATACTCCCCGTCCGGATAGTCTATGATCTGCTGCGGAGTCCCCTGCTGGACGATTTTTCCTTCGTTCAGGATCAGCAGCCTTGTCCCCAGCCGTACCGCCTCGCGCAGGTCGTGCGTCACAAAAACGATCGTCACGCCCGTCCGCTCGTGGATATGCAAAATCTCGTCCTGTAACTGCTTGCGCGTAATACCGTCCACCGCGCCAAACGGCTCGTCCATCAGGATGATATCCGGCTGTGCCGCAAGTGCGCGGGCAATCCCCACACGCTGCTGCTGGCCGCCGGAAAGCTCATTTACGTTACGGTGCATCAGGTCTTTGGGCAGCGCCACCATTTGCAGCAGTTGCTCTACCCGTTCCTCCGAGAGGCTGTTTTTACGCAGGCGCGGCACATATTCGATATTCTCGCGCACATCGAGGTGCGGAAAAAGCGCTCCGCCCTGGATGACATAGCCAATCCCGCGCCGCAGCTCGATCAGGTCTGTTTCTTTGGTATCCTGCCCTTTTACGTGCACATTACCGCCATCCGGCATCAAAAGGCCGTTGATCATTTTAAGCATTGTTGTCTTTCCGCCGCCCGAGCCGCCGACGACCGCTACAAATTCGCCTTTTTTGATTTCATAGGAAAAATCGCTTAATGCGTATTTTTCCTCATATTGTTTTTTTACGTGCTCAAATACAATGATCTGTTCACTCATAACAATCCTTTTTGCTGCAGGAATTCAACTGCAACATCTTTTTCGTTTTCCTTGTCGTTATCCACCCTGGAGTTGAGCTTTGCCATTTCCTCATCCGTGAGGATCCCTTCCATCTTCATCAGCACGTCCCTGAGCTCAGGATGCTCGTCGAGCACCTCCTGCCTCACAACTGTGCCGCAATAATACGACTGGAAGAAATTTTTGTCGTCCTTGAGCGTCTTCAGGTCGTAAACCTCCAAGAGGCCGTCCGTCGTAAAGGCGTTGATTACATCCACCTGTTCTTCGCCGATCGCCTTGTATTTCATGCCGATGTCAAGGTCTTTTGTGGAGGCAAAATCAAATCCGTATGCCGCACACAGCGGATCGTAACCGTCCTCGCGTTCATAAAAATCATATTCCGCACCAAATTTCAGGTCAGGCGACAGGGCCGCAAGGTCTGAAAAGCTTTCCAGGCTGTTTTTCCCGGCAAAATCCTTGCTTACTGCAAGCGTATAGGTATTGTTAAAGCCATAAAGCCCAACCCAGTCCATATCGAACTGTTCCTTATACTGCTCCTGCAATTTTTGATACATATCGTCCGGCGATTCCACCGTGGTATTTTTAAGCACATCCGTCCACGCAGTCCCGGTATATTCCGGGTAAAGGTCAAAGTCTCCCTTCACCATTGCCGGGTGGATATTTCCCGTGCCGCCCGCGATACCTTTCGTGATCTCTACCTTGAGATCGGTATCCTTTTCAATCAGCGCGGCGAGCATTTCACTTAATATAAACTGCTCGGTCATGGGCTTGGTCGCGATCCTGATCGTATCGCTTTTTTTGGTGGAGCATCCGCTTATCAACACCGCACCGCACATTATCACTGCCAGAAACAGCGCCGTCCATTTCCATTTTTTCATCTTGTTTCGCCTTTCCCGTTGATTTTCCTGTAGATTCGTTTTTCAAAAATTCCGGCTATAAAGTCGGCAATAAGGGCAAGCGCCGCAATAAGGAGGCTGCCTGCCACTGTCATTGCCATATTGTTCGTTGTAATTCCACGATAAATTGCCACGCCAAGACCGCCCGCCCCAACAAAAGAAGCGATACCACACAGTGCTATCGTCATAACGATCATATTGCGCGCGCCCGCTATGATAACCGGCATTGCAAGCGGGATCTTGATCCTGTATAAAAGCTGGCTTTTGGTGGAGCCCATTCCCTTGCCCGCCTCTATAATCACCGGAGAGATGTTTTTAATTCCTGTATGCGTATTCCGTACCATGGGCAGCAGCCCGTAAACCGTAAGCGCAATCACCGCCGTCATATCCCCGATGCCCGTCGCCGGAACCAAAAAACCAAGCATGGCAATCGACGGAATCGTATAAATAAAATTTGTTATTCCAAGAATAGGGAACGAAAGCCTGGCATGCTCAGAAATTACAATGCCAAAAAAAATGCCGATCAGAGCGGAAAGCCCTATCGCAATAAAAGATAACTGCAGATGCTGTAAAATCAATTCCCCGAAAAAGTCCCAACGTGTTGCGTATAAATTAAATACCTCTGCGATCATTGGCCTTCCCTTCCAATCAAATTTAGCCTTTTATTATTATTAAACCCGATTCGCAAAATAATATCAACTTTTTTAATGAAATCAAAGGCATTTGGTAAACAAACCCCACCGGAAACCTTTGATCATACAAGTTATATCTGTCTTTATTTTTAAAATTTTTTGCCGCTATTTTTCGCGTATCATAAATGATATGCAATTTAACCGCACGACATACCGCTGCATTTTACAACATAAACTTCCCGCCCGATTCCTGCCGACGCAAATCAATATGCTTGACAAATCCAAACCTTCCCATTATACTTGAATTTAGTAATTTACTAATTTACTAAATATATGCAAGGAGATGTATCATGAAGATACCAACAAATTTAAAACACAAACCTGTCATCGTCGCCGAGGACTATGCAAAAGTAGACGGAAAATACGCATACGAGACGGATGTTCAGGGAATGTCTGCGGGGCTTGCCCAGTGGAATGACCGCGGCAAAGTAGACATCTCCGCAAAAATATGGAGATATACCGGACAAAAATGGTCCCGTCAGTCCGAAGAGCTTCCCCTGCACCGTGTGCTGGACCTCGCCATTTTTGTATGTAATACAATGAAGTACTTTCGCGAGGCATACCGTTATCCAAAGTTTTACGATCCGGAACATCCGGAGTTTGAACGCGTAGGGCTCCAGGGCGACGCAATGACCATGGCCGTTTGTACGGAAAACGAGAAGATCGACGAAGATATTAAGCTGTTTCAGCAGGCGCTTTCTGAGGATGGCGAGCTTTTGGGCGAACGGCTCTGCACCCTTGCCCGTACATTGCGGGAAATGGGGTACTGACGTATGGACTCCCAAAAGAAAAAAGAATTGATTGCCGGGTATAAGGAACGCAAGATAAGCGGCGGAGTCTATATGATCACAAATACCAAAACCGGTATGCGCCTGCTTGCCGCTGAAACCAACCTCGAAGGCAGTAAAAATAAGTTTGATTTTTGTATCAAAACAAATCTGTGCAGCTATCCAAAACTCCAGGAGGAGTGGAAACGCTATGGCGCACAGACCTTTACCTTCGAGGTGCTCGACGAAATCGAAAAAAAGGATGCACAGACGCTTTCCTCTTTTCAGGAGGACCTTGAAGGGCTGCTTTCTTTGCGCCGTGCGCAATACCCGCAATCCTCACTGTACTAATATTTATAGAACGCTTTGAAAGCCGCTTTCCAAAAGAATTTTTGGGAGCGGTTTTCTTGCGTATTTTTTCACAAATTCTTGATTAAGTTGTCCCGGATTTATTGACAGCACGTCCCTGAAACAGTATAGTTAATAATAGAAAAAACAAAGGGAGATATTATTTTTAGATGGATTACAGAGTATTCGACACAAGCGTTCAGGAAATCAAATATAAGGTACTCAGGGAGGTCGCTGCGCTTGCCTTTGACGATAAGCTGGACAGCGGACTTTTGCATGTGGCTGAAAAAATCATGCCCGGCCCCAAGCCCACCATGCGCTGCTGCATTTACAAAGAGCGCGCCATTGTCAATGAACGCGTCAAGCTTGCCCTGGGCGGCAATCCGGACAATGAAAATGTCGTTGAGGTTCTCAACATCGCATGCGACGAATGCCCTGTCGACGGCATCCGCGTATCACAGGCCTGCCGTGGCTGCATCGCGCACCGCTGTAAAAACGTGTGCCCTAAGGACGCGATCGAGATCATCGGACTGAAGGCGCAAATCAATCCGGATAAGTGCATTGAATGCGGTAAGTGCGTTTCCGCTTGTCCGTACAACGCCATTGTAAAAATGGTCCGTCCATGTGAAAACGCCTGCAAGGTGGACGCTATCTCTATGAGCGAAGACAAAAAGGCTGAAATTGATAACAGCAAATGTATTTCGTGCGGCGCCTGCGTCTATCAATGCCCGTTCGGCGCGATTTCTGATAAGTCCTATATGCTGGAAGCAATAAACCTTTTGCGCGGCTCGGAAAACAACTCCAAATATAAGGTATATGCCGTGGTTGCGCCTTCCATTTCCAGCCAGTTTGGCGGTATCCATGTCGAACAGACAGTCGCGGGAATCAAAAAACTCGGTTTTTTTAATGTCGTTGAGGCTGCGCTCGGCGCAGATATGACGGCATATAAGGAAGCGGACGAGCTGTATGAAAAAAAATTTCTTACCAGCTCCTGCTGCCCTGCATTTGTGCAGTATATCAAAAATGCCTACCCGGACCTTGCGGTGCATATCTCACATAATTTATCGCCCATGGCGGAGATTTCAGTTTTTCTTAAAAAAATGGATCCCACTGCAAAGATCGTCTTTATCGGGCCTTGTATTGCAAAGAAAAAAGAACGCCAGCTGCCCACAGTGGATGGAATCGTGGATTGCGTGATTACGTTCGAAGAGCTTTTGGCGCTTCTTGACAGCCGCGGCATAGACCTTTCGCAGATGGAGCACGCGCCTCTTGACAACGCTTCCTATTTTGGCCGCATCTTTGCGCGCAGCGGCGGCGTGTCCGCAGCTGTTCAGCAGGCGCTCGACGAGCATGGCTATGACGATTTCGAATGTAACCCCCTGCCCTGCAGCGGCATCGAGGAATGCAAGGTCGCCCTCATGAAAGCTTCCAAGGGCGTGCTGCAAAACAACTTCATAGAAGGCATGGCTTGTCAGGACGGCTGCATCGGGGGGGCTGCCTGCCTCACACACGGCCCCAAAGAAAAACGTCTTGTGGACCAGTACGGAAATGAGGCAAAGGAAAAAACCATCAAGGATGCAATCGGTATTTTGAAGACGATTAAGTAGTGAACCCTGATTGACCGGCTGTCCAGCCGGTCTTTTTTTGTTCCCGGAAACCCTCCCTCTGCCATCTGATTGCATCGCTTCATAAAGTCTGTTATAGTTAAAATAATTAATTTTAAAAATGGAGGATTTCTGATGGCAGCTTCTTATCATTCCTTTTGGCCTGCGTTTATGGTCGCCGGTACAGTGCTTACAGTGATTATTATTATATGCGCGGTTTTCTATTTCTTCTTTGCATTCGGCCTTTATACAATGGCAAAACGCAGGCAGATTGAATACCCATGGCTTGCATGGATTCCGATTGTTATGTTTTACACCATGGGAAAACTGGCAGATACTTATGCGGAAAAATTTTTAGGGAAAAAGACAAATTATGCGGTACTGCTTCTTTCCCTTTATGTGGGAGTGTTCATACTCTATCTTATTATGATGGTCGTATTTCCATTTACCGCAGGGGCAGCCTATCTGTTTTGGCCGGTATATGTCATCCTGATGACTGTCACGATTGCCATTGCGATTACAACCGTCGTCTTTTACCTGATCGCACTTTACCGCATTTACAACTGGCATACATCAAGCTCCTCGGTGCTGCTTGTGCTCTCTATTTTTTTCAGTGTCATCGTTCCCTTTACTGTCTTTGCGATCCGCCAGGGTGATAATCCACTGCTTTACAGGCAGCCTCCTTATGGTGGGAACGGGCAACCGCAGCCTCCCTACGGACAGCCGCCACAGCAGCCTTACCAGCAAACACCACAGCAGCCCTATCAACAGCCACAGCAACAACAACAGCAATATGGCCGGCAACAACAGCCTCCCAATGGAAACGGCCAAAATGAACGGTAATAAACGCACTTATCACAAAAAGCCTTCTGATCTTTCGATCAAAAGGCTTTTTTAAATGGTCTCCCGCTAATTAGCCAGGAAATACCGTCCAAGCAACATATAACCAATATTGAAGAACAGGACAAGCCCGCTGATTGAAAACACAATCGTATTGTAAGTGTTCCTGTTCATACGATTTGAAATCTTGTTCGTCCCGATCACATAAAGCACAGGGAAAATAACCGGCATCAAATACCTTGCCTGGCACCCGTTCACCGTATCAAAACCAACCGGCGTAAACGAAATATAAAGTACGGTTGCAACGCATACAACTGTAACCAGCGCGGCAAAAAGCGTTCTCAGCTTATGGGGCACAGTCGTCGTAAAGCGGTCATATTCATTTCTGTCGGTAAACACAACCACCGCAAGGAGCACCAGTAATATTCCATAAAAAGCGCCGTCGCCAAGATATGCAAACGAGGTCATATACATCTGCGCGTTCCCTATAGACAGATACTGCGGCAGGTAAATTGCCATCATTTTGATAAAGCTGAACGGATTATTCAGGATGTACGCAAGCTGCTCGGCCGAATTTACCCCGCTGCCACCGCGCGCGTCTCCCGCACCCATCCCGCTTGTAAGCACAGGAAGCAAAAATGTCAGCAAAACCACAAACATCGTCAGCAAAACTGAAAGGCGGTAAATAAGGCACGTCTTTTGGGAACGGAACTTGGTTTTAGGCATAAAGAACAATAACGCAATCATCGGAAAATAAATCGCCTTTGGCCCCATGCCCACCGCAAGCGCAGCGAGCATAATAATCCAGTTGCCGACTGTAAGCGGCTTATCCGGCTCCTGCAATTCGCCAAAAAACCATGCAAATCCCAAAATCGTAAATCCGGTCACCCACGGATCATAGCTGAAATGAGACGCCAGAAATACGTTTGTAGGCAACAACGCCAACAAAATGAGGATCATTTTTCCGGATTTCAGCTTCCTGATCGCGAGGAAACACAGCAGCGCAAAAACAACCAGTATTGCGATCCGTCCCAATACCAGCGTATCGTGGAAGGACATCTGGAACATCCTTGCAAGAAACATAGATACCGCACTGGGCACATAGCCGAGCTTTTCATAGCTCATCTGATTATCGCTATTTACAGAAGGCGCGCCTTCCGTGTATTGCTCGTCAAGCTTTTCGTAGATCGCATTTTGCTCTTCTATGGAAAAAGTCTGTGGATACGCCCTTCCGATAAATGCCGCGTCGGCAGTCGTAACCCTTGCATCCTCTCCAAAATAAGAGAGGCCCTGCATCTTTGCATAATGCGTTTCGTCATCCCACGATGAAAGCGCCAGCGTAGTCGGCGTAAAGCATGCCAAAAGCAAAGCCGCCGATAAGAAAATTGCAAGGAAAAAGTATTCCGGCTTTTTCCCTGTATATTTAAAAAACAGGATAAACATGGATAAAACGAATCCAAAGGAAGCGGCAAATGCAAAATAGACGGGCACCGGCGTTTTGTGCAGAGCCTTACACGCTCCAAAGGCCAGCAGGCAAAATCCAATCATTATTACAGCTGTGATCAGAACCACCTTAAGCGTTCTTTTTGGATTTTCGCGGATTACCCGGGCTGCTTTTAAGATTGCGCCCTTTATTTTACCAAACACGTTAAAGTACAGTAAAAGGAAAATAACAATGGCGAGGACGGCGAACATTCCCATCATCCTCGGCAGGTTCCATGGTTCGGGGGTTACTATTTTTTGCGCAGGCGATGCGGAAGTCTCGATGCTTTTCAGTGCAAAACTTCCGTCAATATCGATTCGCAGCTCCGGATACTCTCCGGCTGGAAAATTGAGGACGACTTCGTCCGTTCCCTTTAAATTAATCCTGAGCGCTGAATTCAATTCACTAAAGCCGCCGTATTCATCCGGATAAAACAACTGTACGTCCGTCAAATCCTCAAGCGGCGTCTCAAACGCGATCCTGACCGAGGCAGTCTGCTGTCCCTGTGGAAACGCAACAAACAACTGCGGATCGATATCGCTGGGTACGAATAAGCCGCCCTCCTGATCATATCCGACCGCCGCTATATCAGCAGCTGTAAATTCACTCTGCGTTTCGCCATTGAACTCGTAATGATACAGAGGCGGATTCGCAACCCCTACTGCCCATTCCATAACCAAGGCCAATAAAAAAGCAACAACAACTGCTGCAATCGATTTTTTTACAATACGCCCCATATATTTCTCCCAACCGCGCCCATCGCCCGTTTTTATAATTGCCAATCTGTATACCTCCATCATTTTATCAGAAAACGCTTTCTTCTTCAATATGAAACGGCCTTTGTGCCACATAAAAACCAAATAGCAAAAAAAGTATATCTATGCTACAATAATGAAGGATAAATCCATTTTATTATATCATTGTGTAACGTTAGGAATCATCGGATGAATTTGCTGATCTTTGTGCCTGCCTACAATGAGCAGGACAGTATTTTAAAAGTTGCCCAGGATTTACGGACGCATTGTCCGCAGATTGATTTTGTCGTGATTAACGATGGCTCTGCCGACCGAACGGCGCAAATATGCGCTGAAAACAATATTCCGTGTATTTCCCTTCCTGTAAACCTCGGGCTTGACGGCGTATTCCAGACAGGCAATAAATACGCTCTCCAGCATGGCTACGACTATGCCATGCCCTTTGACGGCGACGGACAGCATAACGCAAAGTGCGTACAGCTTTTGATCGATAAAATGCAGGAAGGCCCTTATGATGTTGTTATCGGATCGCGCTATGCGAGCCGCAAAAAGCCAATGACGCTGCGTATGCTCGGCTCACGCCTTTTGAGCGGCGCCTTCCGGCTGACGACGGGTGTAAAATTCACCGATCCGACGTCCGGGATGCGTCTGATCGGCCGTAAGCTCATGCAGCAGATCGCCTTTGATCCAAACTGCGGCCCGGAACCGGACACCTGGGCCTATTTTGTCCGGCGCGGCGCTAAGCTTGCCGAAGTGCAGGTTGATATGAACGAGCGGGAAACCGGAAAGAGCTATTTTACATTTGCAAAATCCATATTCTATATGTTTCGGATGTTCGTTTCGATCATCTTTATCAATTTATTTCGTGGAAGGGGCAAAAAAAATGGCGCTTGAGCTTCGTATTGTTTTAATTGTAATCTCCGTCCTTGTACTGTTTTATGTTTTGAATAAAATCCGCAAATCCAAACTGAATGTATCGGATTCCATTTTTTGGATTGTTTTTGCCGTATTACTGATTCTGCTCAGCGTTTTTCCGCAAATTGCAAATTTTTTCTCGGGTATTTTGGGGATAGAGACGCCGCTTAATTTCATCCTCTTGTTCTTTATTGCCATTATTATCTTAAAGCAGTTTTTGATGACCATCAAAATTTCCGAGCTGACAGAAAAAAACAAAACGCTGGCGCAGCAAATTGCATTCGACGAATTTGAAAAACAGGAGAAACAGGATGACTGATCTATCCCACAGCTTTGCGGTGTGCGCTTATAGGGAAAGTCCCCATCTGCGCGCATGTCTTGAATCGCTTAAAAACCAGACGGCAAAATCTCCGTTCTTTATTGCGACCTCCACGCCGAACGAATACATCGAGGGCTTAGCGAAAGAATTTGGCGTTCCCGTATATGCCAGCAAGCGCGAAAGCGGAATCGGGCGCGACTGGAATTTTGCGCTTTCATGTGCATCGAGTGACCTTGTGACCATTGCTCACCAGGACGACCTGTATGAGCCGGACTACGCAAAATCCATTATTGAATATTCCAGAAGAGCCAAAGAACCAATTATCTTTTTTACTGATTACGGCGAGCTGCGTGCAGATCAAAAGGTGTATGACAGCAATCTGCTGAACGTAAAACGGAAAATAAATGCCCTATTGAAACCAAAAGCATTTTGGCACAGCAAATTTATGCGTAACCGCGCCTTATCCATTGGCTGTGCGATCTGCTGCCCTTCTGTATGTATCAACAGAAAGCGTTTTCCTGATTTTCGATTCAGCGAAACAATGACGTGTGACCTTGACTGGGACGCGTGGAGCAGGCTCGCCCGGCAAAAAGGCTCGTTCGTCTATATTCCGCAGCCTTTGATGCTGCATCGCATCCATGAGGAATCGGAAACCACCAAACAGCTTTCGGACGGCAAACGCTTTGCGGAGGACTTCGAAATGTTTTGCCGTTACTGGCCAAAACCCATTGCAAAGCTGCTTATGAAACGTTATTCCGGCAGCGCAGACAGCAACCAGCTTGATTAATGCAAAAAGGCGCCTGCAGGCGTCTTTTTTTGTATATGATGTCGTGCATGCAAATCCATACGTTATTGCATTATTTCACGTCAGGTCAGATCATTATCTTCACCGGGCAGGCGCAGGACAGCTTGCGACTCAGGGACGCGCGTACATTGTAACTATGGAAACAAAAACGCACTCTGCGTCCGCCTTTCCGAATATATGTAAAATCCGGTTAAAGTGCAACGGCTCCCGAAGCCCTTCGCTGCAAACTGTCCTGTGCCTGCCGGAAGCAGAGGGGTATACCCGGGTAACGTACCACCGCAGCGCAAGGCGTATAAGCGCCAGTGTCTGTTTCAGGACATTGCCAGCTTGCCGGCGGGCACATAAGATGCCGCACTGAGGAGCTTGAGAAGCCGTGACCACGTTGTATTGCCTATGCTTCAACAGGCGGATGCAGAGCGCCGTATTCAGTTTGATTTTTGAACTGTACGGCGCGTCTCCGAAGGGCGGCGTTTTATGCGCTCGCCTTCGGATACATCGCACGATATCGCATGGTTTCTACTTCATTGCCGCCGCGATAAATTCGCGAAACAGCGGATGCGCTTTGTTGGGGCGGCTTTTAAATTCCGGATGAAACTGTACTCCGATAAAGAAATCATTTTCCGGTATTTCGACCGCTTCTACAAGCTTTCCGTCCGGAGATAACCCTGTAAACATTAATCCCGCTTCCTGCATTTGCACCCGGAAAGCGTTGTTAAACTCATATCGATGTCTGTGGCGCTCTGTAATTTCGATTTTTCCATATGCGTGCTCCATAATCGAGTCTGCCACAATCCGGCACGGATAGGCACCAAGCCTCATCGTTCCGCCTTTTTTGTCGATATCGACCTGGTCCGGCATCAGGTCGATCACCGGGTAATCACATATCTCGTCAAATTCGCGTGAATTTGCGCGGGCAAGCCGCAGGACATTGCGCGCATACTCGATCACCGCAGCCTGCATACCAAGACAGATTCCCAGGAAGGGAATATTGTTTTCCCGGGCATACCGCACCGCTTCTATTTTCCCTTCGATCCCGCGGTTTCCAAATCCGCCCGGAATCAGGATTCCATTGCAGCCGCAAAGCGCTTCTGCGATGTTGCCTTTACCGATTTCCTCCGAATCCACCCACCTGATGCCGACGTCCGCGCCGTTTTCATATCCGGCGTGTGCAAGGGCTTCCGCCACCGAAAGATATGCGTCGTGCAGCTGCACGTATTTACCTACCAATGCAATTTCTACAGGCTCCGACGCATGGTGAATCCGCTCGATCATTTGTTTCCATCCGGTAAGGTCCGGCCGAGGGCATTCCATGTGCAATTCCCTGCATACAATATCCGCGAGACCATTTTGCTCGAGCATCATTGGCGCTTCATACAGCACAGGCAGCGTGATGTTTTCAATCACGCAATCCGGCTTCACATTGCAGAAAAGTGCAATTTTTTGCTTAATCGTCTCTCCAACCGGTTCGTCGCTGCGCATCACGATAATGTCCGGCATAATGCCAAACGATTGCAGCTCCTTAACCGAGTGCTGCGTTGGCTTAGACTTGTGCTCCCCTGAACTTTTGATGTAAGGAACGAGCGTAACGTGAAGGAACAGGCAGTTTTCACGCCCTACTTCATGCGATACCTGGCGGATTGCCTCCAAAAACGGCTGGCTCTCGATATCACCCGTGGTCCCGCCAATCTCTGTAATGACAACGTCCGCGTCCGTTTTTTTGCCAACCGAATAAATAAAGCCCTTGATCTCATTTGTTACATGGGGTATGACCTGTACGGTCTCTCCAAGATATTCGCCTTGGCGCTCCTTGGTGAGAACGTTCCAGTATACTTTGCCCGTGGTTAGGTTGGAATACTGGTTCAGGTCTTCGTCGATAAACCGTTCGTAATGTCCAAGGTCGAGGTCTGTCTCCGCCCCATCCTCTGTCACAAATACCTCTCCATGCTGGAAGGGGCTCATCGTTCCCGGATCGACATTAATGTAGGGATCCAGCTTTTGTGCCGCAATTTTCAGCCCCCTCGCCTTCAACAGCCGTCCCAGTGACGCCGCCGTAATTCCCTTTCCAAGTCCGGAAACCACACCGCCTGTCACAAATATAAACTTTGTCATAACTTCCCCTTTGCTATTCGTAAGTTTTGAGCAGTTCCTCCGCCACCTGCCGCCGCGTTACCCGCATATTCATCGCCTGTTTTTCTATATACCGGTGCGCCTGTGGTTCGGTCATCTTAAGAACCTGTATGAGTACGCATTTTGCACGATCCACGATGCCCATGTCCTCAATCTTCCTGCATAGCTTTCTGTTTTCCTGCAACAGTCCCGCCATACGGTTTTTGGATGCGTACGCAAGGCGGAATGCCTGTTTAAACAGTGCCTTGCTGAGCGGCGTTTTTACGACCATTGCCCCCGCTGATTCTGCCTGCAGGATAATCCGTTCATCCGTTTCGTTTTTCGCCACCATGATAATCCCGCACGCGGAATTTCTTGCCGCATATTCCGCAAGGGTTTCCCCAAACTCATCCTTAAGCGGCGCGTTGATGATGAGCAAACCAATATCCTGCCTGCTGAGGATGGTTCGCGCCTCCTTTCCTCCCGGTGCGGTCACGACCTCATGATTCCCGTATTCCTTCACCAGGTTCGTAAAAAAATCCCTTCCTTTGAGTGATCCGGATGCGAGCAGTATCCGGCACATACGATCGCCCCCTCTAATTCTGAGTATAAAGCTGGGTATACGGATTTTTGCTGTCCGGACGCAACGCGTAAAAATCCTTGTTCATAATCTGAACCTTTTTCCTGCCAAACGCCCGGCAAAATTCGTCGACATACGCTTCAATGGCCTGCATATCCTCTTCGCTTGCTTTGACGGCAGTTACCTGCCCGGGCAGATCGGCGGGCGGGGCATCACACCGCAAAAAGATTTGTCCTCCGTGCATTCCCACTCCGCAGAAATTACCAACCGGCTTGCGGCGTTCAATCCCCAGCACAAGGATCGTCCCTCCCGCCTGGTATTCCCCCAGGAAGCTACCCGCACTGCCTCCCACCACAAGCACAGGGCTTTTTTCTTTATATTCTTTCATATGGATGCCCGCGCGATATCCCACGTCTCCATTTACAAAAATCCTGCCGCCGCGCATCGCATAACCGGTTGCGTCTCCCGAGGAGCCGGAAATATAAATCGTTCCATCATTCATCGTATCTCCCGTCGCATCCTGGGCGTTTCCATGGACTGTGATCACACATCCGTCAAGATACGCCCCCAGGGCATTCCCCGGCGTTCCATTGATCACAATGCTTTTATTGGAAAGCCCGCTGCCAATGTAACGCTGCCCCATGCAGTTGTCGATCACCACTTCGTTTTGGGCCGCCTTAATTTCACGGTTTAAGTCCATAAAGTGCATATTGCACGCATTGATATTCATATCTGTGCACCTCCCAGTTTGATGCTTCTATCGCTTCTTGAAAACGCCATAAGCTGCGGTTTTTGCCTGATCAGGTCGTAGTCGATACTGCTTAGCGGAACGCTCTCGCGGATCAGGGATGTATATATCCCTGCGCGGGCTACATTCCCCACGAGGATAAACCCTTTCAATAGGCCGTCTTTTGAGACCAGTTTTTTATATGCTTCTTCCGTTTGCTCCACATAAGTCTCGCCGTCATAATTCCCCGCCGTGATGATATGCAGTCCAAAAAAACCAATCGCATTCATCGGAATCGCTCTTTCATAGCATTTAATGCCGCCCGCCATATTGATTCCCGCACATTCGCCCTGCATATATGCGTTTGGAAGAAGTGCAAGGGGCCTCTCTGTCCCCGATGTAATGTCGTAGCTCTCGGCGCAATCGCCCGCTGCAAAGATATCCTTTACGGACGTACGGCACAGCATATCCGTCACAATTCCTTTGTTCACCCTGATTCCCGCCTCTTTTGCTGTTTCCGTATTGGGACGAACGCCGACCGCAACCACGAGCACATCAAACGGAATTTCCTTTCCGCTCGACAGCACAGCCTTATTTCCGGCAAATTTCTGTATCCCGTCAGACAGATGGAACCGGACTCCGTTTTTTTCTATATGCCTTTGCACGCGCTTTGCCGCATCAGCGTCAAGAATACTTGGCAGTATCCTGTCTGCAAGGTCTACCACGTCTATGCTGCCTGCCTTGTGCGCGATCCCCTCCGCACACTTCAGTCCGATAAGCCCCGCGCCCATCACAAGCACTTTGCTGTCCGCGCGAAGTGCGCCGTCCAGCTTTTTAGCATCGTCAAGCGACATAAACGTATGTTTTTCCTTCACACCGGCAAGCCCTTCGATATTCGGTAAAAACGGTCTCGATCCTGTTGCAATCAGCAATTTTTCGTATTCCACCATCTGCCCGTCGTCCAGGAGCAGCCATTTATCGACCGCGTCAATTTTGGTTACCTTCCTTCCAAACAGCGTTTTGCAGTTCATATCTTCATAAAAGCCGTCAGGGCGGTATTTCATCCTCTCTTCCGTCGTCTTTCCATACAGCAGGTAAGAGATTGCAGGGCGTGAATAGGTATGATATGGTTCATCTGAAATTACAACAATCCGGTTTTCAGCGTCCTGCTGCCTGATTCCCTCGACACACCCCACCGCGGCAGCGGAATTTCCAACGATTACATACTTCATTTCTATCATCTCTCCTCAAATACGATCGCCTGGTTCGGGCAGCCGTTTACACATGCCGGTACCCCGTCTGAGTTTTTTACGCACAGCTCGCATTTTTGCATCACGCCGGTATCCGAAGGCATGATCGCACCGTACGGGCACATCAGGATACATGTGCAACAGCCAACGCATTTGTCCTGATCGATCAGGATTACGCCGTTTTCTATGGAGAGCGCGCCCATAATACATCCCTGTACACATAACGGCTCGTCGCAATGCCTGCAGGAAACCGCAAAGCATACGTTCCCGTTTTCCTCGATTTTGATGCGCGGATTGATTTTTACATCCTTAAGGGCTTTCACCATATCCGTCTCCGCAGAATTTGAAAACGCACAGTTGTATTCGCAAAGATGGCATCCCAGACACCACTTTTCATTGACATAAATTCGCTTCATAGTCCTCATTCCCCCGCATATCTCACGCCCAATATCCCGAGCTCTTTTTCATTGAGTCCGATTCCGCGCAGCATCAGCCTGTTTCCACGCAGCGCCTCAATGGAATTGATGCCCATGCCGCCCATCATTTCCTTGATTTCGTGGCCCCACGAGCGTACCAGATTCATCAGGCGTTCGCTGCCCATATCCGGGTTCAGGCGCTTCACAAGCTCCGGTTCCTGCGTGGCGATTCCCCAGTTACACTTTCCGGTCTGGCAGCTTCGGCACAAGTGGCATCCAAGCGCGAGCAACGCTCCCGTTGCAATGTATACCGCATCCGCGCCAAGGGCGATCGCTTTCACAACGTCCGCGCTGTTCCGAATACTTCCTCCCACTACAACAGATACGTTGTTCCGGATTCCTTCCTGCCTCAGGCGTTCGTCCACGCTGGCAAGTGCAAGCTCAATCGGAATACCGACATGATCGCGTATGCGTGTGGGCGCAGCGCCCGTCCCCCCGCGAAAACCGTCTATCGCAATGATATCCGCACCACTGCGCGCTACACCGCTTGCAATCGCAGCTACATTGTGCACAGCCGCAATCTTGACAATAACAGGCTTTTTGTAATCCGTCGCTTCCTTAAGCGAATAAACAAGCTGGCGTAAATCCTCGATGGAATAAATGTCATGGTGCGGGGCAGGTGAAATCGCGTCGCTTCCCTCAGGGATCATTCTCGTTCGCGATACGTCGCCCACAATCTTCCTACCCGGCAGGTGCCCTCCAATCCCGGGTTTTGCACCCTGTCCCATTTTGATTTCGATTGCCGCTCCCGCATTGAGGTAATCCTTATGGACTCCAAAGCGTCCGGACGCAACCTGCACAATCGTATTTGCACTGTATTCGTAAAAATCCTGGTGCAGGCCGCCTTCGCCTGTGTTATAGAAGGTATTCAACCCCCGCGCTGCCCGCGCAAGGCTTTCATGCGCGTTATAACTGATAGAGCCGTAGGACATTGCAGAAAACATCACCGGAATATCGAGCTCCAGCTGTGGTGAAAGATTGCAGGTAATTTCGCCGTCCTGGTCCCGTTCTATACGCTCCGGCTTTTTTCCAAGGTAGGTTTTGATCTCCATTGGTTCGCGCAGCGGATCGATGGACGGATTGGTTACCTGCGACGCGTTGATCAGCAGCTTATCCCAGTAGACCGGATATGGCTTTGGATTGCCCATGGAGGAAAGCAGCACGCCGCCCGTACCCGCCTGCCGGTACAGCTCCTTGATTGTTTCTCCCGTCCAGTTTGCATTTTCCTTAAAGGTATGGTCCGTTTTTATGATTTTAAGCGCATGTGTCGGACACAGTGAAACACACCGATGGCAGTTGACACATCTTGTATCGTCGCCTGTCATCAGGTTCAGCTCCGGATCGTAGCGATGCGCTTCGTTCGCGCATTGCCGTTCGCAAACGCGGCAGGCAATGCACCGCTGTGCATTACGCGCTATCTCGTAATCCGGATATAAATAATTGATAGGCATCTTTATTCGCTCCTTCGTTCCTGTGATTCGTTACACTGGCAGGCAGGCTTATATCGCCTGCTTTTCCGGCTCCCGTTTTCCTTCGCTTTCCCTGAGCGTTACAATGACCGGTTCCCCGCCTTTTGGAGCCCAGATTGTGTCTGGCTCCGGCTCGATCCGGCGTATCGCACATTCCTCGCTTGCCACATACACCATATCTCCTTTTGTGGCAGCGACCATCGAGCGAAGCTTCAGCCTGTCGTTGAGCGCCATCATTCCCCCCTCAAAGCCAAGCAGAATCGAAAACGGCCCGGTGATGAGCATACTCGCGAATGCGTTGCGCAGGTAAGTGAATTTTGCTTTTTTCCCTGCCGGCATCCGGTCAATCGTGCTCCAGAACGGCGCTGCGATTACGTTTGCAATCTCTTCAAAGGTAAGCCCCTGCCTGCGTCCGAGATAATCTATCATATAAGTAATGACTTCCGTATCCGTGAGCAGCGTACATTGATACCCAAACATTTCAATATAACGGCGGTTCGCGTCGTAGGAGGAAATTTCTCCGTTGTGTACAATGGAATAGTCGAGCATCGCAAACGGGTGGGCGCCGCCCCACCAGCCCGGGGTATTGGTCGGATAACGTCCGTGCGCCGTCCAGCAATAACCGCTGTATTCTTCCAGACGGTAAAACTCGCCCACGTCCTCCGGAAAGCCGACCGCTTTAAAAACACCCATGTTTTTTCCGCTTGAAAAGACGTAAGCTCCCTTAATGCGCGTATTGATCCTGATCACGCAGCGGACCGTGTATTCCTTCTCATCAAGCTGGCTGTCCGTAAGCCTCGTATGCAGCGGCGTTACAAAATATCTCCATATATATGGTTCGTCGGTAATGCGCGGATGCTTGCGCGTTGGAATTTTTGACAAATTGATAATATCGAAATGCTCTTCCAAAAATTCCTCGCAGGCAAGCTTTGCCGCTTTGTTATCATAAAAGATATGGAATGCGTAATAATCCTTATATTCCGGATA
This sequence comes from Christensenella sp. KGMB01412, assembly GCF_055522415.1. Classification (NCBI taxonomy): domain Bacteria; kingdom Bacillati; phylum Bacillota; class Clostridia; order Christensenellales; family Christensenellaceae; genus Christensenella; species Christensenella sp. KGMB01412. The sequence goes on from NZ_JBVFVW010000013.1 coordinate 34,856, forward strand.
GATGCCATAGCCCGCAAATCCGCCGCCAAGTCCATTGGAACGGTCGTGCATGGTCGCAATGGATTTTATAATGTTTTCTCCACAGAGACGGCTGCCGTCCCTTGCGAACATTCCTGAAATCGCGCAGCCCGATGGTATCCTTACCTGGCCTTCTCTTTGCATGGTTTTTCCCGCCTTTACGTATCTGTTTTTTACATTCGTTATGATACGCTGCCTTTTTGGCGATGTCAATAGCAAAATGAAATATTTTAAATTATTCTTGCATATTTTTGCGTTATTATTATTTTATCAAGCGTATTTTTCCATTTTATTGCAATTTATTTTTATAATATTTCATTTTTTCTTAAAAACCTCTTGACTTTTGACAGGCGCAGTTTTATAATCCAAATTGTGGACAGCAAAGGCGCTGCGGAAATATAAAAAACTTTTCCCGCAGCGCCTTTCAAATTTTATAGAATATAAAAAAAAGACAGAAAGGATCGATAACAATGACAAACGTACCGGAACTGTTTGGCAGTATGGTGTTCAACGATGCGGCGATGCGCGAGCGCCTGCCCAAAGAAACGTACAGGGCTCTGCGCAAAACCGTGGAAGACGGCAAAGACCTCGACCTTGGTATTGCAAACGCTGTCGCCCATGCAATGAAGGAATGGGCAATGGGGCATGGCGTAACCCACTTCACGCATTGGTTCCAGCCGATGACTGGAACAACCGCGGAAAAGCACGACAGCTTTATCTCCCCCGCCCCCGGTGGAAAGATAATCATGGAATTCTCCGGAAAGGAGCTCATAAAGGGCGAGCCGGATGCCTCCAGTTTTCCTTCAGGCGGTCTGAGGGCAACCTTTGAGGCAAGGGGTTACACCGCATGGGATCCAACGTCGTACGCGTTCATCAAAGACGGTATTCTATGTATCCCAACCGCCTTCTGTTCCTATGGCGGCGAGGCGCTGGACAAAAAGACCCCCCTGTTGCGCTCTATGGAGACTCTAAGCGAGCAAGCGCTTCGCATCCTTCGGCTATTTGGCAATACAAAAGCAAAAAGGGTTCTATCCACGGTCGGTCCGGAGCAGGAATACTTTCTTATTGACCGCGAAATGTATGAAAAAAGAAGAGACCTGAAATATTGCAACCGTACCCTTTTTGGTGCAAAGCCGCCTAAAGGCCAGGAGCTTGACGATCATTACTTTGGATCGATCCGTCCACGCGTATCCGCTTTTATGAAGGAGCTTGACGAGGAACTGTGGAAGCTCGGCGTGCTCGCCAAGACAAAGCATAACGAGGTCGCCCCGGCACAGCACGAGCTTGCGCCTGTGTTTACCACGACCAATATCGCGACCGATCACAACCAGCTTACAATGGAAGTGATGAAGCGGATTGCCTACAAGCACGGCCTTGCGTGCCTGCTGCATGAAAAACCTTTTGCAGGCGTAAACGGCAGCGGCAAACACAACAACTGGTCAATCACTACCGATACGGGCGAAAACCTGTTAAATCCGACGGATGAGCCGCATGGCAACCTGCAATTCCTTCTCTTCCTGTGCGCAGTCATCAAGGCTGTGGACGAATACCAGGATTTGTTGCGGGTATCTGTCGCCAGCGCAGGCAATGATCACAGGCTTGGTGCGAACGAGGCTCCGCCCGCGATTATTTCCATGTTCCTGGGCGATGAGCTTACAGAGGTATTGGAATCGATCGAAACGGACAGCGACTACACCGACAAGAAAAAATGCGATATGGAAATGGGCGTACATGTCCTGCCAAACTTCCAAAAGGATACTACGGACAGGAACCGCACTTCCCCGTTCGCGTTTACCGGCAATAAATTCGAGTTTCGTATGCTTGGCTCCAGTCAATCGATCGCCGGGCCGAACATCATCCTCAATACGATTGTCGCCGAAGCGCTCGGGCAATTCGCAAACCGCCTCGAAAAAGGCGATTGCTTTAAACAGGATGTTTTGACGCTTGTGAAGGATACCGTGCAGCAGCATAAGCGCATCATATTCAACGGCAACAATTATTCCGCCGAATGGGAGGCCGAGGCGCAAAAACGCGGATTGCTGAATTTGAAATCAACCGCAGACTGTTTGCCGTATTTCATCAGCGAGAAGAATATAGACCTCTTTACCAGGCATCATATCTTCACGAAAACAGAGATATTTTCCAGATATGAAATTACATTGGAGGGATATTGCAAAACGCTTAACATAGAAGCCCTTACCATGCTGCAAATGTCGAAGAAAAGCATCATTCCGGCAGTCAGCGCGTATACAGGGGAACTTGCGGAAAGTGCGCTTGCCAAAAAGCAGCTCGGCGCGGACACCAGTGTGGAAGAACAGCTTGTGAAAGACCTGTCGGCACAGCTTACCTGCTTCCTGCAGGCAGTCGATACGCTGGATTCCGCACTTATCGCGGTGAAGCAATATGAGGACGTCGCCGAATGCGCCAGGTATTACCGCGAGCACGTATTTGCGGCAATGCAGGAGTTACGGGGCATTTCCGACACGATGGAGACTTTTGTCAGCAAGAAATGCTGGCCGTGGCCTACATACGGTGACCTGCTGTTCAGCGTGTAGGCAGGCAAAGGAAATAAATATAGCAGACGACTGTGCCAGATATTGCCTGACGAGGGCATATAAAAGGCAATTCCTGATGCAGGCGTGATCTTATCACATATATTTGACACAAAGGCGTGTATCCCGGGGCAGCAGCCCTTCCCCGGGGTACGCGCCTTATTATTTTCAGGAGGTATCATTATTATGTATTCTGCGGTTGACACAGTATGGGTGTTACTGGGCGCAGCGCTTGTATTCTTTATGCAGGCCGGTTTTGCGATGGTCGAGACAGGCCTTACCCGCGCAAAGAACGCCGGTAACATCGTCATGAAAAATCTGATGGATTTTTCGCTTGGCTCTATTGTTTTCTGGGTGATCGGCTTTGGCCTGATGTTCGGCGTTTCCGCATCCGGTTTTATCGGAACGCCCGACTTCTTCGTACAGGGCGACTACGCCACGGGTGAAATTCCCTCTTACGCCTTCTTTATCTTCCAGACAATGTTCTGCGCGACAGCGGCAACGATCGTATCAGGCGCTATGGCGGAACGGACGAAATTCTCGTCCTACTGCATTTACAGCATCATTATCAGCGCCGTCATTTATCCGATTTCCGGCCACTGGATCTGGGGAGGCGGCTGGCTCGCCGGCCTTGGCTTCCACGATTTCGCGGGCTCTACGGCGGTTCACATGGTAGGCGGCGTAGCAGCGCTCGTGGGCGCTAAAATCCTGGGAGCCCGTATTGGAAAATACGATAAAAACGGGAAGCCAAAGGCCATTCTTGGTCACAGCATCACGCTGGCAGCGCTCGGCGTATTCATCCTCTGGTTTGCGTGGTTTGGCTTTAACGGCTGCTCCACCCTCTCCGCTTCCGGCGAGGCGACTCCCGCAATGGGCAAAATCTTTACCACAACGAGCATCGCAGCCGCGGCAGCTTCTACGGGGGCTATGCTGATCACCTGGATACGTTATAAGAAGCCCGACGTTTCCATGACGCTCAACGGCGCGCTCGCAGGCCTCGTGGCAATCACGGCAGGCTGTGACGCGGTCGAGCCATGGGCAGCGGCAGTCATTGGCCTTATCGCATCCTTTGTCGTGGTGTTCGGCGTTGAATTTGTGGATAAAAAGCTCAGGATCGACGATCCTGTTGGCGCAATCGCGGTCCATGGCTTTTGCGGCGCTGCCGGCACGATCCTCGTGGGAATCTTCGCACTGGATGGCGGGCTTATTTACACTGGAGACGCTTCCTTTCTCGGCGTACAGGCGCTTGGCGTAGTATGCGTTGCGGCATGGGTTGCCGTAACGATGACGGTCGTGTTCCAGATTTTGAAGCATACAAAAGGCCTGCGCGTATCAAAAGCGGAGGAGCTCGCAGGACTCGACATCGAGGAGCACGGCCTTGCCAGCGGCTACGCGGATTTTATGCCCGTGTGCGGCACAGACTTTATTGCAACAGGCGGTATTGACGAAAATGGAAACGCAAAGCTGGAGCTGGAAAGCGCATCTTCCGCTTCTTTTGAAAAGGCGGTTCCAGTGGAACGGATGCCAAGGGAAGCAAGCGCAGGGGCCGCTTCGGATGTGAAGATGACAAAACTCGTCGTGATTGCGAACCAGAGTAAATTTGAGGCGCTGAAATCCTCGCTTGAAAGCATCGGAATTACAGGCATTACCGTTTCACAGGTAATGGGTGCGGGAATGCAGAAGGGACACTCCGAGTATTACCGCGGGGTTGAAGTGGATATCAACCTGCTGCCCAAAGTAAAGGTCGAGGTGGTTGTATGCAGGATTCCTGTAGACACGGTAATCGCGGCGATCAAGGAAGCCCTTTACACCGGACATATCGGCGACGGTAAGATTTTTGTATACGACGTAGAGAACGTCATCAAGGTCCGCACGGGCGAGGAAGGTTACGAAGCCTTGCAGGATGAAGAGTAAAACGCCCTCACGCAAAGGCGTTTGGCATACATAAGGCAACAAAAAAGAGTGGACGCTTTCCACTCTTTTTTGTATCTCTTTATCCCTTTTTCCAGCGTTGGATGACAACGGTCGCGCGGCCCCCGTCTTCGTTTATGATTTCATAATCCCCGAATGCGGCCGGGATGACAAGCGTCTGGAACTTGTCGCAGCCCGCGCCATATTCCGGATTACCGAGGGAACGCACGCTGATTCTGGAACCGACGGTAAGCGTAAGCATGTGCATAAATTTACCCTCCGTGGAATATTCCGCCCGTTTTTCAAAATGGATACGTTCCACATGGTAAGGCATTTCCGGCAGGCTCTTGTAACGGTCGATGAAATAATCCTTCGTCCATTTTACAACGGACGGCGTGGCCCTCAGGTGTTCATCCACCCATGAGGCGCGCCTGCATTTTTCCATATCGAAGCCGTGCTCCAGGTGCATTTTAAGAGGCTTTCCAGTCATGCTCTGCGCCTCGTCGTCCCAGGACGGACGTGCAAAATCATATTCGAAGAAGGAGTATTCCGTACCGTTGATACTTGGATTCGTATCCATTTCAAGCACCATCTGGTTACCACCGTGACCGTGCATCGTTCCCGGCGGGATCAGGTAAAGGTCCCCTTCCCTGCTTTCCCAGTTTTCGATGAAATCCTTCCAGTCCCCGATAGGCTTAATGTTTTGGGATTCCTCGCATTTGCGTTCCCATTCCTCGATATCCGCGTCGTCCTTGAAACCCATCCACGTATTCGCGCCTTCGTAGGCCTCTGCAATATAATAGGTTTCGTAACGCCCGAGCGGCTCGTTAAAATGCTCTTCCACATAACGGCTGCTGGGATGGATGTGCATGGGCATACTGATGCGCTCCGCGCTCTGCGGCGTTTTATGGTACCCGTCGTCCAGCCAGATATCGAGCGGGAACAATCCCGGATACTCTTTATCGATGAGTTCTCCCACCAGCTCTTTGCCATATTGCATGGCGTTAAGCATGGGCATGGATATGCTCCGTTCCCCGCCAAAGTCGATCAGGATGCGAAGCTCCGGGCCGCCAATTTTGTTCCACGCATTGTTCGCAAGGTTCTCCACGCCATAATCCATATCGAGGAAACGATATGCGCCCCACGGTCCGGGTGAAAATATTTTAACCTCGTGAATCGGGTATTTTACCAGTGTGGACATCATCTCATCATATGCCGCACGCGGGATCACTACAAGGTCGTCCTCAAAATAATTCTCAATATAGAAATCCATGGCTCCGTACATAAAATCTTTTTGGCGCTTTAGCATATAATAGTCGGAATAGTTGTATTCCTTCCAGTCATAGTCTGTTGTCGCCTGCGCACTTCCAAAGGATTTCAGCTTTCCGGTCCACATATCCCATTGCACCTTCTGGTGCGTGTTGTCCACATAGCATTTTACATCGATGAGCGGCGCAAGCTCCCTGACGCACGCGCCTGTGCCGTAAATAACGGTTACCTGCCCGCTTTTATGTGCGAGCTTACCCTGCATGGCCGCTACGCTCTCCGGTTCCAGAATATCCTCGATAACCCCTTTCGCATTCACAATGCCAAAGCCCGGATCCTCCGTCACGTACTGCGCGTTATAGGCGGCAATTTCCTCCCTTGTTTTGTAAAGCTCCAGCGCATCCAGCAGCCGCACCTCGAGTCCCATTGCCTTCAGTTCCGTTTCCAGTGCGTAGGCTATTTTTTCAAAATCCACTCCATACCATCCGTCGAGCGCAATGTTTTTTGCCCCTCCGCTGCATTGCCGCGCAAGCATCCTGATCCCCTCGTTCCAGCCAAATACCACGCTGTCCTTGTTTTGCTCCGATATTTTGATCCTGTTATCCGCATTTTTGATTGATTCATATACTGGCATTTTGTCCCCTCCTTTTTTATTTTTGAAATTTACTAAACCGGTTTAAATACAAATTAACATGGATTGAAACTTTTGTCAACGGTTTTGTTTCAATCCAAAATTGTAATTATACAGGCAATATTTGACATATATCAGTAATTATGTTACCTTTTTCGTAGATGTTTTAAAATTACTTTATTCAGATTTATAAAACCGGTTTTATAAATCCGCAAAGGACGACCGATGAAAAATACAAAGCAACTTACGATCTCTGATATCGCAAAACTTGCCGGTGTTTCCAAAACGACCGTATCCTTTATCCTGAACGGAAAAAGCGGCGTCAGTGAAAAAACAAAGGAAAGGGTGCTGCGCATCATTGAGGAAAACGGCTTCAGGCCTTCCCTCAATTCCAGGCGTTTATTTTATAACCGGAGCTATACGGTAGCCGTGGTATTCGAGGACTCCTCCTCCGTATTTGATAATATGTTTTATTTCAGCATCATGAAAACCTTGCTGAAGCGTTGTATGCACTACGGTTACTCGCTCATCTATTCTGAATTCAGCTTTGACGGTGAAGAGCTGCGCCTGCCGGAGCAAATCTTAAGCAGGGACGTCGACGGCCTTATTTTTCTGAAGGATATTCCGCAAAGCCTTGCAGGCATGCTTGGCTCGCTTGGAATACCGTTTGTGGTAGTGGATGACCATTCTTCATCAGGCGATATCTATTCCGTCAGGGCAGATTACGAGCTGGCAGCTTATACCGCTGTGGAATATCTCCTCGCGCAGGGACACAGGAAAATTGGATTTATCGGCAACACATGCCTGCCCGCCTTTTATACGCAAATATTGTCAGGCTATCAAAAGGCGCTCCGCGGGCACGGTCTGAACACTGAGCTCCGTTGGTTTTTCGACGGCATAACAGACCGCCGCTCCCTCACAGGCCAGATTGACCGCTGCGTATGTGCCGACCTTCCTACGGCGTTCTTCTGTATGGAGGATATCCTTGCCATCGAATTGATGAAGCATCTGAAAAGTAATAACATACAGGTTCCTGAGGATGTATCAGTCGTCTCTGTGGACGACATCATTATGGCGGAATATACCGATCCCGCGCTTACTACCGTATCGCTTGATAAGGAGCATATGGCGACAGCCGCAATCGATCTGCTGATTGCACTGATTGAAAACCGGCCCGCGCAAAGCGTGCAGGTTTCCTCTAACAACCTCATCGTGCGTGATTCTGTAAAAAAACTGCATATTTGAAAAAAACAAACCCAACACAAAAACGGCATCATTTACAACGACACCGCTTTTGCGTTAGGCTTTGAGGGTTTCTACAATGTATGAAATAAGCTTTATAAACTATTTGATTGACGCGCTATGCTTCTTCCGGCTCAAACTGCGCCTTGTATTCCTTCAGGCAGTTTTGGATGATCATCGTTGCGTCGTCACGCCCGTCCACTTGCCTGACGGTCGTCTTTTTGTGCTCGAGCGTCTTATAGACCTCAAAGAAATGCGTCATTTCGTCTGAAATATGCGCCGGAAGCGCCGACACATCCCGATATCCGTTATACATCGGATCTCCAAACGGAATTGCAATAATCTTTTCATCCTGCTGCTCGTCGTCCACCATTTTGATCACGCCGATCGGATAACACCGCACAAGCGTCAAAGGCGCGATTGCCTCCGAGCACAGCACAAGTACGTCGAGCGGATCGTTATCCTCAGCGTAGGTACGCGGGATAAAACCATAATTTGCCGGATAGACCGTTGAGGTATACAGTACGCGGTCCAGCTTCAGAAGTCCGGTTTCCTTATCGAGCTCGTACTTCATTTTACTGCCCTTCTGTATCTCGATCACACAGATAAAATCATCCTTTGTGATCCGCTCCTCCGCAATATCATGCCAAATATTCATATGTCAGTTACCTTTCCGCTTACTCCGCGAAAGGCAGCGTGGAACCTCCGTAAGGCATAATGATCACCTTGGCATCCAGCCCCTTATGGGAAAAAGCATGATTCACAGCACTCTGCAGTTCCTGATATGGTTTAAAGAAAATTCCTTTGACGAAATCGTCCGGCAGGTCTGAAACGAGGTACACGTCGCTTTTTTGCATTACCATGCCAATCGCGGCGGCCTTGTGCCCGCCAAGCTCAAAATTCCGTTCAATTTCCTCCACCATAAAATCCGGACTTTCCGCTGTCGTCATCCAGCGTTCAAATACGCCCTCGCCAAGGCCTTCCTTGCAGGATGCCACCAGAATAATGATACCGCCATCCTTTACCGCATGCTTTGCATTGTCAAGCGCTTTTTGCGCCTGATACAGGTTGATATCCTTAGGGTACCCGCCCGGTGAAACAATGACGATGTCCGCACGCTCCGGAATGACGACCTTGTACAGCGTGTCAAGAAAATCGCAACCTGCCTTGTGCGCGTCCTTCCAATGTCCGGACACGCATTTGATAATCTGTTTTTTCTCATCTAAAACAACATTTACAATGAAATCGATCGGTACAAAATCCTGCACCTCATCGATGTCTTCCCTTACAGGATTTCCCGCAAGCTTGCCCGCATGGGAGCTTTCCTCCACCATCCGCGAATGGTTGGACTGGATTGCCGCCCGTGTGGATACGCCCGGCATGATCGCCTTCGCGCCGCCGGAATAACCCGCAAAATAATGGAACTCGATATTTCCAAGGCAGATTCTTCTGTCCGCCTGTGCCACCGGCGTAAAAATATCGACGGGAGTCCCGCGCGACGTATCGCCCATATGCACAAAATCCTTTGGATCGGAGTCGATACACTTTACTTCGTCGTAAACCGCGTCGCCTGCCAGATAGCGCATTTCCTCCTCAGTTTGCTTGCGGTGGGAACCGAGCGCAAATACAACCGTTACATCGTCCATACTGACGCCCGCCGCCTTCAGTTCATCCAACACCACCGGCAATACGATTTTCGAAGGCATCGGGCGCGTTATATCGCTTGTGATAATCGCGATCTTTTCGCCCGGCTTTGCGATCTCCCGCAGCCGTTTGCTTGCGATCGGATGTTCCACCGAGCGCCGCACCTCCGCCTCGCCGGTCAGCTCATGCGTTACCTCATTTGGTTTTAAGATACTGATGATACATTCCTCAGGCACCTTTGCCGTTTGCGTTCCCTTGGCAAATCCCAGTTCCACTTTCATATGGTTTCTCCTTATATGAATGCAGCC
>NZ_JBVFVW010000014.1:0-35750 GCF_055522415.1 Christensenella sp. KGMB01412
CTCCTTATTACTTGTTACTTTTCGCTATACTGTTTCTTTTGCCTGCGCGTTCATTTCGCGACGCATTCAGGCTTATTTCTTTTCTCCGGTGATTTTTTCCACCATGCTCTTCGGAACCGGTTCATAATGGTCAAACTGCATTGTGAACTGTCCGCGGCCCTGCGTCCTGGAACGAAGGTCCGTTGCATAGCCAAACATTTCTGAAAGAGGCACCATCGCGCGGATGATCTGTCCGCCGCCGCGTGCTTCCGTACCTTCGATACGTCCACGACGCGAGTTTACGTTACCCATAACGTCGCCGAGGTATTCCTCAGGTACAACGACTTCAACCTTCATCATCGGCTCAAGCAGGATGCTGCCGCCCTTTGCGAATGCTTCCTTGATCGCCATGGAACCTGCGATCTTAAACGCCATTTCAGAAGAGTCAACCTCGTGGTAAGAACCGTCGACCAGCGTTACCTTAAAGTCCATAACCTCGAATCCGCCGATCAGGCCGCTCTTTGCAGCTTCCTGAATACCGTTGTCGATGGACGGGATATATTCCTTCGGAATCGATCCGCCAACGATTTTACTTTCAAAAATATAACCGCTGCCCGGCTCCAAAGGCTCCACGTGGATTTTACAATGACCATACTGGCCCTTACCACCCGACTGGCGGACATACTTGCCTTCCACGTCGACCGGCTTTGTCATGGTCTCGCGGTAGGAAACCTGAGGCTTACCAACCGAAGCTTCCACCTTAAACTCACGAAGCATACGGTCTACGATGATCTCCAGATGCAGTTCGCCCATACCTGCGATAATCGTCTGGCCCGTCTCCTCGTCCGTATAAGCACGGAACGTCGGATCTTCTTCTGCCAGCTTTTGCAGCGCTACGGACATTTTTTCCTGTCCCGCTTTGGTCTTGGGCTCGATAGCAACCTGGATAACCGGATCCGGGAACACCATGTTCTCAAGAATAATCTGCTGTTTGTCGTCGCACAGCGTATCGCCTGTTCCAACATCTTTGAAGCCGACTGCCGCTGCGATATCGCCAGCTTCGACCTCGTCTACTTCTTCCCTGTGGTTTGCGTGCATACGCAGGATACGTCCGATTCTCTCGCGCTTTCCTTTTGTGGAATTGAGCACGTAAGAACCGCTTCTCACCTTACCGGAATAGACGCGGAAGAACGCAAGCTTGCCAACAAACGGATCTGCCATAATTTTGAACGCAAGCGCTGCGAACGGACCGTTTGTGTCCGCCGGACGCTCGATTTCTTCATCCGTACCCGGCTTGATTCCCTTGATTGGGGGAACGTCGAGCGGGGATGGCATAAGCTCTACGATTTTATCGAGCAAAGGCTGAACGCCTTTGTTCCTGTAAGCGCTGCCGCAGCATACCGGAATAATCGAACCTGCGATTGTACCTTTGCGCAGCACTTTGATGATTTCATCCTTTGAGATTTCTTCGCCCGCAAAATATTTTTCCATAATGGATTCGTCGTGATCCGCTACTGCCTCAATCAGCTTTTCACGGTATTCGTCCGCCATGTCTTTCATGTCGTCCGGGATATCCACCACATCGAATTTCGTACCTGTCGGATCATCCTCCGGATACACAACCGCCTTCATCTCAACGAGGTCAACGATACCCGAGAAAGTGTCTTCCACGCCAATCGGCAGCTGAAGCGGCACAGGATTTGCGCCAAGTCTCTCCCTGATCATGTCGACAACATTGTAGAAGTCAGCACCCATGATATCCATTTTATTGACAAACGCCATACGCGGTACGCCATAGCCCTCCGCCTGTCTCCAAACGGTTTCAGACTGTGGCTCTACGCCGCCTTTCGCGCAAAAAACCGCAACGGCACCATCAAGCACGCGCAGCGAACGTTCAACTTCTACCGTGAAGTCAACGTGTCCGGGCGTATCGATGATATTGATCTGGTGGCCCTCCCACTGCGTCGTTGTAGCAGCAGAAGTGATCGTGATACCTCTTTCCTGTTCCTGTTCCATCCAGTCCATGACCGCATTACCGTCATGTGTATCGCCGATCTTATATGTCCTGCCCGTATAAAACAGGATACGTTCGGTGGCAGTGGTTTTACCGGCGTCGATATGCGCCATAATACCAATATTTCTTACCTTTTCAAGTGGAAATTTTCCAGCCATTGTTTCTCCTTTCCATTCTGATAAAAATTTATAAAAACATTTTTATTTTACCCTAACAGTACTATTTTACCTTATTACGATGAAAAATACTGCAATTTCATAAAATGTTTACCGTCTGTTTACACCAAATTTACAGTGAAACAAACGGCAACAATACCGCGTTTTCCATGACACACGCTGCCGTGTGTTCGCTTGCCACAGCACACCAATCCTGTTCTGTCCCTTCCGGGCAAAGGCCGCGGCCCTGACCTCGTTCTTATGCCTTCATAAGGTCTCTGTTTAACGGCACTAACGGTTTTAAGAGCAAAATACGCTCCTAAAACCGCTTCCTGACCATTTCATGAAATTTTAAGATACGCTTTCTTACCAGCGATAGTGTGCAAACGCCTTGTTTGCTTCCGCCATCTTGTGCATATCTTCTTTCTTCTTAACGCTTGCGCCCGTATTGTTTGCAGCATCCATGATTTCCGCCGCGAGACGTTCCCTCATCGTGCGCTCACTGCGTTTGTTTGAGAACAGTGCCAGCCAACGGATTGCCAGTGTCTGACGGCGCTCCGGACGAACCTCCATCGGAACCTGGTAGGTCGCACCACCCACACGCCTTGCCTTAACTTCGAGTACAGGCATTATGTTTTCCATGCAGGCATTGAATACTTCAATCGCATCCTTGCCTGTTTTTTCTTTGATTATTTCAAAAGCGTCATAGCAAATTCTCTGGGATGTACCACGCTTGCCATCAACCATGATCTGGTTGATCAGCTTCGTCAGCACCGTGCTGTTGTACATCGGATCCGCTATTACCTCACGCTTTGGAACTCCACCACGTCTAGGCATTGAAAAGCCCTCCTTATATTAAAAGAATCATTTACCATTCCACACGAACGGGAAAATTCCCGCCCATTTCCAGAAAACTCCCAACTGCAAAATCAGCATTTTCGCAGCCGGTCCAGGAAAATCCCGCTATGCTCTGCGGCATACGCAGGAAAGATACGCCACTAATCAGGGCGATATCTTATTTCTTGGGCATTTTCGCACCGTAGCACGAACGCGATTGTTTTCTGTCTGCAACGCCGGCCGTATCAAGCGCCCCGCGTACTATATGATATCTTACACCAGGCAAGTCTTTTACCCTGCCGCCTCTGATGAGGACAACGCTATGCTCCTGCAGGTTGTGACCGATTCCCGGAATGTAAGCCGTACCTTCCATGCCATTTACAAGGCGAACCCTTGCAATTTTACGCAAAGCAGAGTTAGGTTTCTTAGGAGTCATCGTCCTAACCGCCAAACACACGCCTCTCTTCTGAGGACACTGTTTTAAAATAGGCGAATTCGATTTCGAAACCTGGGATTTTCTGCCTTTTTTTACCAGTTGGTTAATGGTAGGCATACACGCACCTTCCTTTCTTCCTTATCAATTCTAATTGTTATGGCTCAAATTCTCCGCAACCCATGAAGAGAATTAATTTTTGATGATAGCCGCGCAGGCCGCTGAAACTTCAATTCCGCACTGCCTTCCAAGCTCGCGCATCGATTCCACATACACCACATGGATGTCTTGCTCGCCGATGGCCTCAAGGATACGCTCCTTGATATGCTCCTCCGCGTCGTCTGCGATATACACCGCCGAAACATCGTCCGCATCAAGTCCGCGCAGCAGTTGTTTTAGCCCAACCACCTTGTTTTCAGCGTTTTTCAGTTCATCATACATGATTACACACCTCAAAAAAACGCAAAAAGCGCGCCTAAATATAATATCACTTAAATGTTCATATTGTCAAGCGTTTCCTCGTCCTCATCTTCCTCGATTTCGAGATTACGCTGCGGTTTCAAACATTCGTACGTCTTTTTCTTGGAGAAAAACACACGCGGCATTCCGTTCGTCGTCTGGAAAAAGAACCAGCCACGGTCCAGCATCTGCTTGATCAGCTTAATTTCCCGCAGGTCTATCCTGACCTTTTTCGCTATTTTCTTTTCATATGCGGCAGCCATGTTCTTTCCAAGGAAATATCCGGCAAGCCCCATCAGTATCACAAGCAGATACGGCATGAAAACAAACCAGTTTGCAAGCGGCCCGCTGATCTGCGGGATCATCAGCAAAACAAATCCCGCAATCACAAACAGGATCAGAATCCCCATTTGCATAAAATCAATCCTGCGGAATGCCTTCCTGCATTCTTTGCCAATACTCACCTGCATTGTGAGGAGCGATCCGACAGGCGTACGCACCTTTTTCCCAAGCCCAAAAATCAGGCCTTTTTCCGCGTACGGCTCCGAATGCGCAATTTCAAACGTCGCATATCCATCCATTTCCTCAGGCTCTTCGCTTTTGCAAAACTGGCATTTACCGGTGGAATGGAGCTCGTCAATGTTGTTTGGAAGGTAGGATAACGTGGTTTTCCAGTTGGAAAGCGCCTTCTCCTTTGCCTCCGGCGTTTTCAGCGTACTGATATAGCACTGATAGCAGCCGTTTCTCCCCAGCCACTCGCACAGCTCGCTGTCCGCGATCGGGCACATTTTCTTCGGGTCGCTGCCCTGACCCGTTTGGTTCATATTGCTCATTAATTCCTAAACCCCTTTTGAGACGGGCGCTGTTTGCGCCCTGATAAAATAACGGGCAGAGGTAAGTATAACCTCCGCCCACCATTTTCACAACATTTCTTTATATTTCCGTATCTGTGATATCCACATCGATCTGCGATGCGATGTCGTCGTTTACCACATTTGAGATCACATCGATATTTTTATACCGCTTCATGCCTGTTCCGGCAGGAATCAGCTTACCGATAATGATGTTCTCCTTAAGCCCCAGCAGCGGATCCACTTTTCCTTTGATCGCCGCCTCGGTGAGCACCCTTGTCGTTTCCTGGAAGGACGCTGCCGAAAGGAAGCTGTTTGTGGAAAGCGAAGCCTTCGTGATTCCAAGGAGTACGCGCGAAGCCGTTGCCGGCTCTTTGCCCTCGCGGATCATTTGCTCGTTTTCCTTATCAAACTGGAAGATATCCACCAGTTCGCCCGGAAGCATACTGGTATCTCCCGCATCCTCGATCTTACACTTCTTGAGCATCTGGCGAACGATGATCTCCAGATGCTTGTCGGAAATCTCAACGCCCTGCATCCGGTACACCATCTGTACTTCCTTGAGCAGATACTCCTGAACGCCCTTGACGCCCTTGATTTTCAGGATGTCATTCGGGTTAATCGAGCCTTCCGTCAGCTCGTCGCCCGCTTCGATCACCTGTCCGTCCGTCACGGTAACGCGCGAACCATAAGGGATCAAATATGTTTTTGCTTCTCCGGCGTCATTGGCAACCGTGATTTCGCGCTTTTTACGCGTGTCGTTGATCGCAACTGTTCCGGCGATTTCAGAGATGACCGCAAGTCCGCGCGGCTTTCTTGCCTCAAACAGCTCTTCTACACGGGGAAGGCCCTGTGTGATATCGCCGCCGGCGACGCCGCCCGTATGGAACGTCCTCATGGTAAGCTGCGTACCAGGCTCGCCGATGGACTGCGCCGCGATAACGCCTACCGCTTCGCCGATATCCACTTTGTTGCCCGTCGCCATATTCGCGCCGTAGCACTTTGCGCACACACCGTGCTCGCTTTTGCACGTAAACACGGTACGGATATATACTTCTTCGATGCCTGCCTTTACAATCTGAGACGCAATCTCGCTTGTAATCAGTTCGTTCGCCTTAATGATTACGTTTCCGTCAGAATCGATCACATCCTGAGACGTATAACGTCCCCTGATCCTGTCTTCGAGCGGCTCGATAACCTCTTTGCCGTTCGTGTTGGTCAGTTTCCTGATCGGCACGCCCTGCACCTGTTCTCCAAGGTTCTCAAAGCAGTCGATTTCGCGGATAATCACATTATGCGATACATCTACGAGCCTGCGCGTAAGGTAACCCGAGTCGGCTGTACGGAGCGCCGTATCCGCAAGACCTTTTCTCGCGCCGTGCGAGGAAATAAAGTACTCCAGAACGGTAAGGCCCTCACGGAAGTTTGCCCTGATCGGAATCTCGATAATCTCACCATTCGGATCGGCCATCAGTCCGCGCATACCGGCCAGCTGCCTGATCTGGTTCGTGGAACCACGCGCACCGGAATTTGCCATCATGTAGATTGGATTGAATTTATCGAGGCTCTTCATCAGAGCGTCCGTTACCTTATTGGTGGTTTCTTCCCAAACCTTAACGGCATTGTCTTTTTTCTCTTTTTCGGTCAGCAGGCCGCGCTTGTATTGCTTTTCGATTGTCAGTACGCGGTCCTCCGCTTCCTGAATCAGCTGTTTCTTGGCCGGCGGGATCTTGATGTCAGATACGCTGACCGTAATCGCGCCGATCGTCGAATAGTGGAAGCCCTGCTTTTTGATCGCATCCAGAACATGCGATGTTTTTGTCGGCCCAAGCTTCGCAAAGCAAAGGTCTACCAGTTTGCCGAGCTGTTTCTTGTCGATCAGCTGGTCAACCTCAAATTTCAGTTCGTTTTCAGGCAGGCTGCGGTCCATATACCCAAGATCCTGCGGAATCGCCTGATTGAAAATCACACGGCCCGTGGTCGTCTCGATAATGCCCGTCTTCATTTCCCCGTTCACCTCTTTGGTCACGCGGATTTTAACCATTGCCTGCAGGTCGATATTGCCTGTGTTGTACGCAAGGATCGCCTCGTCCGGCGAAGCAAAAATGCTTCCTTCGCCCTTTGCGCCTTCCCTGTGGATTGTCAGGTAATACGATCCGATGACCATATCCTGCGTCGGCGAAACAACCGGTTTTCCATCCTGCGGCTTCAAAATATTGTTTGCCGCGAGCATCAGGAACCTTGCTTCGCTTTGCGCTTCTACGGAAAGCGGTACGTGCACAGCCATTTGGTCGCCGTCAAAGTCGGCATTGTAGGCCGTACAAGCGAGCGGATGCAGCTTGATTGCGCGTCCCTCTACAAGTACCGGCTCAAATGCCTGGATGCCAAGCCTGTGCAGCGTAGGAGCACGGTTTAAGAGAACAGGATGTCCCTTGATCACCTCTTCCAGCACGTCCCAAACCTCCGGGCGCACCTTTTCTACCATACGCTTTGCGGATTTAATGTTATGGGCAAAGCCTTCTTCCACAAGCTTTTTCATGACGAAGGGCTTAAAGAGCTCAAGCGCCATTTCCTTGGGAAGCCCGCACTGGTACATCTTCAGTTCCGGCCCTACCACGATAACGCTACGTCCGGAATAGTCGACACGTTTTCCCAGAAGGTTCTGGCGGAAACGTCCCTGCTTACCACGCAGCATATCGGAAAGGGACTTTAACGGACGGTTGCCCGGGCCAGTTACCGGACGCCCGCGCCTGCCGTTATCGATGAGCGCGTCCACCGCTTCCTGCAACATACGTTTTTCGTTCCTTACGATGATATCCGGCGCACGAAGCTGCAGCAGCCTGTTCAGGCGGTTGTTGCGGTTGATCACGCGGCGGTACAGGTCGTTGAGGTCAGACGTGGCAAAACGTCCGCCGTCAAGCTGTACCATAGGCCGAAGCTCGGGCGGAATTACCGGCACGACATCCATAATAATCCATTCCGGTTTATTCCCGGACTGGCGGAATGCCTCCACCACCTCAAGGCGCTTGATTGCGCGGATGCGTTTCTGTCCCGTCGAAGTTTTCAGTTCCTCACGCAGTTCCTTTGCGGACGCGTCAAGGTCAACGTTCTTTAACAGTATCTTGACCGCTTCCGCGCCCATTCCGGCGGAGAATGCTTCCTCGCCGAACTTTGCCTGCGCTTCGCGGTATTCCTTGTCTGTCAAAAGCTGCTTATACTCAAGGGGCGTTTCGCCCGGATCCGTCACCACAAAAGCCGCAAAATAAAGCACCTTTTCCAGTGACCTCGGCGACATATCAAGGAGCAGTCCCATACGGGAAGGAATCCCTTTAAAATACCAGATATGCGAAACCGGAGCAGCCAGCTCAATGTGGCCCATACGCTCGCGGCGCACCTTTGCGCGCGTTACTTCAACGCCGCACTTTTCGCAAACGATACCCTTATAACGGATTCTTTTATATCTTCCGCAGTGACATTCCCAGTCCTTTGTCGGCCCGAAAATGCGTTCACAGAAAAGTCCATCCTTTTCCGGTTTCAATGTGCGGTAGTTAATGGTTTCAGGCTTTTTAACCTCTCCCCTAGACCACTCGCGAATTTTCTCCGGAGACGCCAGACCTATCTGAATCGAATCAAAAGTGTTGAGTTCAAACAAAGTAAACTCCTCTCCTCTCTACTATGTCAAAAATTTTCTATTTCTACCAAGTACCCTGCGCTTACAGATCGTCGCCGTCGTCGAGCACATCCGTGTCGATGTTCAGGTCTTCCGTAATCTCTATGTCGTCGTCCATATCAGAAATCACATCGTCTGCAAAGTCGTCGTCAAAATCAATCTCCTCATCTTCAAGGAGGTCGATATCCGGCAGGTCAAGCTCGTCGATGGAAAGATCGTCGATATCCTCGATGACCATATCGCCCGCATCGAATTCTTCCTCGCCCTCCGGCAGGTCTTCCGCTCCGGCAATGTTGATGTCGATCGCCATTCCATCGTCCTCGTCCGCTTCCTTGATCGCGATTTCCCCGCGGTCTTCCGAAAGGACCTTGATGTCAAGGCCAAGGCTCTGCATTTCCTTAATGAGCACCTTGAACGATTCCGGAACGCCCGGCTCCGGGATATTCTCGCCTTTCACGATTGCTTCGTACGTCTTAACACGCCCCACAACATCATCCGATTTTACCGTCAGGATTTCCTGCAATGTATTTGACGCGCCATACGCTTCAAGCGCCCAAACTTCCATTTCCCCAAAACGCTGTCCGCCAAATTGTGCTTTACCGCCCAGAGGCTGCTGCGTAACGAGAGAGTAAGGGCCTGTGGAACGTGCATGAATCTTGTCGTCAACCAGATGATGCAGTTTCAGGATATACATGTAACCGACGGTAACACGGTTTTCGAACGGCTCGCCGCTGCGGCCGTCGTAAAGCACTGTTTTTCCGTCAGGCGATAATCCGCTCTGTTCCAAAAGCTGCTCGATATCCTCCTCCGTAGCGCCGTCGAATACCGGCGTTGCCACGTTAAAGCCCAGCGCCTTCGCCGCCATGCCAAGGTGAACCTCCAGCACCTGCCCGATATTCATACGGGAAGGAACGCCCAGAGGGTTCAAAACAATATCAAGCGGCCTTCCGTCCGGCAGGAACGGCATATCCTCCATTGGAAGAATGCGGGAAATAACGCCCTTATTACCGTGGCGTCCGGCCATTTTGTCGCCCACGGATATTTTTCTTTTCTGCGCGATGTAAACGCGCACCAGTTTATTGACTCCCGCCGTGAGCTCGTCCTTGTTCTCACGCGTGAATATTTTTACATCGACGACCACACCGCCTTCGCCGTGCGGCACCCTCAACGAGGTATCGCGAACCTCCCGCGCCTTCTCGCCAAAAATCGCGCGCAGCAGGCGCTCTTCCGCCGTAAGCTCGGTTTCGCCCTTGGGCGTCACCTTGCCGACCAGAATATCGCCGCTTCTCACCTCCGCGCCAATGCGGATAATGCCGCGCGAGTCAAGATCCTTCAGGGCATCCTCACCAACGTTTGGAATATCGCGGGTGATTTCCTCCGGCCCAAGCTTGGTATCGCGGGCTTCCGCCTCATATTCCGCAACGTGGATTGAGGTAAGCACATCGTCCTTCACGAGACGCTCTGAAATCAGCATAGCGTCCTCGTAGTTGTAACCTTCCCATGTCATAAAGCCAATGAGCAGGTTCTTTCCAAGGCCAAGCTCTCCGTTCGCAGTGGACGGTCCGTCCGCCAGAACCTGTCCGGCTTCAATTTTCTGTCCTTCATAAACGATTGGGAGCTGATTGATACAGGTGCCCTGGTTGGAACGTGCAAACTTGATCAGATGGAATTCCGATTCCGTTCCGTCGTCATTGCTGATTACGATATTTTTTGCGTCGACGCTCTTCACAACCCCGCTCTTCTTGGCAATCGAAAGTACGCCGGAATCGTATGCTGCCTTATATTCCATACCGGTACCGACCACAGGAGCCTCCGGGATTAACAGCGGCACTGCCTGCCTCTGCATGTTGGAGCCCATCAGCGCACGGTTCGCGTCGTCATTTTCCAGGAACGGAATAAGCGACGTCGCCACCGAAACAAGCTGCTTCGGGGAAACGTCCATCAGGTCTACCTCGTTCCTCGACACTTCGACAATCTGGTCGCGCACGCGGCACATAACGCGCTCGTGCTCAAACACGCCGTCGTCGCCGAGCGGCTCATTTGCCTGCGCCACGATGAGGTCTTCCTCCTGGTCCGCAGTCATATAACGGACCTTATCCGTTACAGCGCCCTTTTTCTTGTCGATCATACGAAAAGGCGTTTCAATAAAGCCATATTCGTTTATCCTGGCATATGTGGAAAGAGAACCGATAAGGCCGATGTTCGGCCCTTCAGGCGTCTCAATCGGGCACATACGTCCATAATGCGAGTGGTGCACGTCGCGCACGTCAAAGCTTGCGCGGTCACGGTTCAGGCCGCCCGGCCCAAGCGCCGACAATCTTCTTTTGTGCGTAAGCTCTGCAAGCGGGTTTGTCTGGTCCATGAACTGCGAAAGCTGCGATGAACCGAAGAATTCTTTGATCGAAGCCGTTACCGGCCTGATGTTGATCAGGTTGGAAGGCGTTGCAACGTCCATATCCTGGATGGACATTCTTTCACGCACGACTCTTTCAAGCCTTGTAAGGCCAACCCTGATCTGGTTTTGCAGCAGTTCGCCCACGCTCCGCAGTCTCCTGTTTCCAAGGTGGTCGATGTCGTCCGTAAGGCCAAGCCCATGCTTCAGGCCAAGGAAATAGCTCACAGAAGCGAACATATCGTCAATGATGATATGCCGCGGAATCAGCACGGAAACATTCGCGCTGAGTTCTTCTTTCAGCTTCTTGGTATCCGATCCGCACTCGTCAAGGATTTCCTTGAGTGCAGGATAATATACTTTTTCGTTGAGGCCAACTGATTTGGGATCAAAGCTCAGGTACTTCTTCGCGTCTACAAAGCGGTTGCCGTGTACGCGCGCAATCTCTTCGCCTATTGAAAGATCAACATACGAAAGTCCCGCGTTTTCGATCTCCAAGGCAATTTTTTCCGTGATCACATCACCGGCGGCGACAAGAAGCTCCCCGGTGTCTTCATTGATCACGTTGCCTGCGGCAACCTGGTTTACAATGCGCTGGGAAATCGCAAGCTTTTTATTGAATTTGTAACGTCCGACACGTGCAAGGTCGTAACGCTTGTTATCGAAAAACAGCGAACTGATTAAAATATTCGCGCTTTCCACTGTGGGCGGCTCGCCCGGACGCAGGCGCTTGTAAATTTCGACAAGCCCTTCCTCCTTGGTGGAGGTGTTGTCCTTTTTAAGCGTCGCTTCGATATTAATATCGTCCCCAAAGAAATTCCGCAGGTCCGTATCCGTCGAAAGGCCCATCGCACGCAAAAACACCGTCACGGGAAGCTTCCTCGTGCGGTCAACACGGATATACATACAATCGTTGGAATCCGTTTCATATTCAAGCCACGCGCCGCGGTTTGGAATCACGGTGGAGCTATACAAATCTTTTCCGGTTTTGTCCTTTGCGTCCCCATAGTATACGCCCGGGCTCCTCACGAGCTGGGAAACGATGACGCGCTCCGCGCCATTAATAATAAAGGTGCCCTTTTCCGTCATAAGCGGAAAATCGCCCATGAAAACTTCCTGCTCTTTTACCTCGCCCGTCTCCTTATTGAGCAAACGGACCTGAACCTTTAAAGAAGCGGCATAGTTTACATCGCGTTCCTTGCATTCTTCCACATCATATTTCGGCGTTTCAGAAATGTGATAATCGACAAACTCCAGCACGAGGTTCTCAGAATAGTCTATAATAGGGGAAATGTCTTTGAGCACTTCTCCAAGACCCTCCTTCAAAAAACGTTCGTAAGAGTTTTTTTGGATTTCGATTAAGTCCGGCATGTCTAGAACTTCTTTGATCTTCGAAAAGCTCATTCTCTTATTTGTTCCAAACTTAACTTCATGCATACTCAACAACAACTCCTATATTTAAATTGATTACGTACAACTGTTATAAATACCTGTAGACGGCTTTTTCCAAAAAACGCGCAAAAAGCGCACTCCCATGCGTTTTTTTCACCAGCCGATAGCGGCAACTTTCCACAGTACTACTATGCTAATGCAGTTTACTATATTATCATAAGAAAATCAAGATGTCAACCTCTTTTTTCATAACCTTTTACAAATATTTTCTCTGGGCTGCGAAGCAAAAGACTCGTCCATCTTCCTGATCATTCCTGTGCAACGCCGCCTCAAACAAACGCATTTTCTGAAACAAAAACCGGGGCATACCGCAGCGCCCCAGTTTTCAGCCTGTTTCTAAACTTTTATTTTCGCAAAGATCATACGTCCAGCGGCGGTCTGCAATACGCTCGTCACCACCACCTGCATCGTCTGGTCGATCTTGCTCTTGCCGCCCTCTACAACGATCATCGTTCCGTCGTCCAGATAAGCAATTCCCTGATTTGCTTCCTTACCGTCCTTAACGATTGTCACGCGCATTTCCTCGCCTGCCATCAGGATCGGCTTTACGGCGTTTGCAAGCTCGTTGATATTGAATACCGGCACATCCTGCACCGCCGCCACCTTATTCAGGTTATAGTCGTTTGTCACGACCTTGCCGCCAAGTTCCTTTGCAAGCTTTAAAAGCTTGATATCCACTTCCGGTACGTCTTCAAAGTCCGCATCCGTTATTTTCACCGGGATCTTGAGCTCCTTTTGCATGCTGTTGAGGATGTCAAGGCCGCGCCTGCCACGCGTGCGCTTCATCGAATCGCCCGAATCTGCAATCCTCTGCAATTCCCCCAGTACAAATTCCGGAACAACGATTTCCCCCTCAAACATCCCCGTCTTGCAGATGTCCAGGATTCGGCCGTCGATAATTACGCTCGTATCCAGTATTTTTGGGGAAACATACTTCCCTTCTTTTTTAGACTCTGCATTTTTTCCTGTTTTACGCAGGTGCATAAAGTTTGCAAGATCCCCCCTGCGCTTTACGCCAATCGACAAACCGATCGATCCAAAGATCAGGTAGACAAATATCGTAACCGGTATCGATATCCATGCAATCGGTATCAGCCCTACGATAATCGATACCAGCGCAGCCACCACGAGCCCGAGTATCAGTCCAAGGGTTCCCGCTAGCAGCGTTGCCGAGGGAGTAGACGCAAGCCGTGATTCTATTTGCTTCGTGTTTTTGTCAAACGCTTTTGCCAGTTTGCGGGATAAAAATAAAAAAATAATTCCGGAAATGATTCCACTCGCGATATAAATTACAAACGGCACCCATGTTTGAAACGAACTCCAAAGCTCTGCCTCCGCAAAATAATTGTAGAGCGTTACGCCCAGAAGCACGAGCCCCGGCCCCACGAAGAAGCCAAGAACACTGATGAACAATCTCATCATTTTATAAAACATTCACATTCCTCCTTCCAAGCAATATGATCCATATGAACCTGCAAGCAGGTTATTTTTCTAATGTTAGCATACTCTAAAAATATGTACTTTATATGAACATGGTATTAAGATTATTAAAAGGCTTTTGCCAATACGTCAGAAAGCGTACTTACCCCCTCTATCTTTATTTTGGCATTCATTCCTTTTTCAATACTCTGCTTTGGCACGAATACGCGGCTCACGCCCATCTTTGCGCATTCGGATATACGCTTGGAAAGCTGAGCCACATGGCGTATTTCGCCTGAAAGCCCAATTTCTCCAATGAAGGCCGTGTCCCGCGGCACGCTCAGGCTCCTCAGGGACGACACAACCGAAATTGCCATGGACAGGTCCGCAGCGTGCTCGCGCACCTTGATCCCCCCTGCGACATTTACAAAGATATCCTCGTTATACAACTTTAAACCGATTTTCTTTTCCAAAACAGCGCAGATCATATAGAGCCTGTTCGCATCGATTCCAGAGCACAGCCGCCTTGGAATATTGAGCTGGGTATGCGAGCACAGGGCCTGGATTTCAAGGAGCATGGGCCTTGTTCCCTGCGTTGCCGCGAAAATCGACACCCCGTCAAGATCCTGCCCAAAATCCGCCTCGAAAAGCATTGTCGGATTTTTCACCTCCATCATGCCCATATCGCGCATTTCAAACACGCCGATTTCGTCGGTGGAGCCAAAACGGTTTTTGACGGCGCGCAGAATCCGCAGGTTCGAGGTGCGCTCTCCTTCGAAATACAGCACCGTATCCACAAGGTGTTCCAGTACGCGCGGCCCTGCAAGCGCCCCCTCCTTGGTTACATGGCCGATAATAAACACCGCCATGCCCATTTTCTTCGCGGCCTGTGCAATGCGCGACGCACACCCCCGCACCTGGGCCACGCTGCCCGGTGCAGAAGAAAGGTTCGCATCGTAAAGCGTCTGGATGGAGTCAACGATCATAAATTTTGGTGCAAGTTGCTCCACACCCGCAAGAATGCTTCCCACTTCGGTCTCCGCCATCATATAAATATTGTCGGCAATGCCCAGCCGCTGAGCACGCATTTTGATCTGCGAAGGCGATTCCTCTCCCGAAACATAAAGCGCGTTGCCGTAGGCCGTCAGTTTTTTCGCCACCTGTAAAAAAAGCGTAGATTTACCGATGCCCGGCTCTCCGCCCGCAAGCGTCACCCCGCCCGGAACAACGCCGCCGCCGAGCACGCGGTCAAATTCATCGATCCCTGTCAGAAACCGTTTTTCGGATTCAGCCGGTATTTTGTCAAAGGTCACAATGCGCGCCGGTGCGGCCGCAGACCTTTGCCTGCCGGCGGGCGCGGTTTCCACGACTTCCTCTATCAGCGTATTCCAGTTGCCGCAGCCCTGGCATTGCCCCGCCCATTTGGCGCTCATATAGCCGCACTCGCTGCACACATACTGTGTTTTCATTTTTGCCACAGGTTCTCTCCTCTACCGCGTGTTTGCTATTCGATGTACGTATATTTTACGACCTCGTCAAGCACATCCGCATTATCCGTCGTATCATAAAAGCAGATTCCGGTTCCATTTGCACTGGCAAGCAGGTTCCTTGAGATATCGCTCGTAATCTGCTCCGTTCCCTGCATGTCGGTATAGGTGATATATATCCCATCAGCCTTGGTATATACCACAAAGTTATCGCCAATATCGTAATTAAGCGCATTATCCGTTATTTTCACAGGCTCGCCGCCCGCAACGGAAAGCATCAAACTGCCGCTCAGCACGTCCTCTGTCGTTGCAAACACAATATCTTTTCCGTTCGTCTTTGGCCCATACACCGTTTTTCCCAAATCATAATTATCGTATTTTCCCACACCGTTTTCGAACACAATGCGTTTCAAAACGCTTTCTACCGGATCCT
Organism: Christensenella sp. KGMB01412; assembly: GCF_055522415.1. Lineage (NCBI taxonomy): Bacteria > Bacillati > Bacillota > Clostridia > Christensenellales > Christensenellaceae > Christensenella > Christensenella sp. KGMB01412. Next base: position 15,582 of record NZ_JBVFVW010000014.1, read on the forward strand.
TCTTGGCGTCCCGCTCCGCCCAAACCATATCGCTTGCGGAAATATCCACATCACTGTTTCCGTTCCCAACTACGTTTTCATACAGCTTAACCGTCGCCGCCTCGCGCGTATTTACATTGTATACATAAAGGCGCTGCGTCTTATCTCCCGCCCACTGCATAAATGCAAGCGTATCGCCGTTGATCGCAAGCCGCGGCGCGGCGTATGCGTAATCCTTGATTGTAAACTGCTCGTTCGTCTCCAGATTATATCCGACAATGCGTCCTCCGCCTGCCGATGCGCTATCCACCCATACGGCGATATTTCCTGAAATAACCGGCGTCCTGAGATCGTCAAACGCTTTTTGTACGTTTGGCAGAATTGTCGCCTCTTCCGTCTGCGTATCGTAAATCACAACGCCGTCAAGGGAACGGGCCGCGCCGGTTGCGATCTGCGTCGTGAAAATGATGCGGTTGCCGTCAATGTACGGCTCGTTTTTCATCATGATATTCTGACCGTTTTCGCTGCGGTCGCTTAAATAAATCTCATTTATTTTCAGTTCTTCTTTGGTAGGCTCGGCGTCCGGCTGCGTAAAATTCGCCTCTACCTTAGGTTGATAACGCAGCGTGGGATCCACGCCCCGCGCAAGGTCCTCGATCAGCGGAAAAACGAACAGGATAATGGCGAGCACCCCCGCCGCAACCGCCGCGATGAGAAGCGCAATCCGCACTTTGCGCAGCCGTTCGTTTTTTTTGACCTGCGAAAGCCTCATCGGCCTCCTTACCGTTGTCATCCCTTTATGTTTGTTCATACTACCTTTCCTTTGTTATACATCCTGTTTCTGGAGGATGCACGCCGCCTGCGCGGCGGCTCCCTCTCCGCGCCCCACAGCGCCGAGAAACTCCGTCGTGCTTGCCTTGACATTGACATAGGTGCGCGAGATCGAAAGCGCTTTCGCAATGTTTTCGATCATCTGCTCACGATAAGTCATTATCTTCGGTTTCTGCATGATGAGCGTGCTGTCCACATTCACAACACGGTAACCATATTTTCTGAGCATTGCGCCTACCTCGCCAAGCAGCTCAATGGAATAGATATCTTTATATCTGGGATCAGTATCGGGAAAAAGCCCGCCGATATCGCCCATACGCGCCGCGCCCAAAAGCGCGTCCATAATCGCGTGAACAAGAACGTCTGCGTCGGAATGCCCCACAAGCCCGTACTCATACGGTATCTCCACCCCGCCCAGAACAAGCCTGCGGCCTTCGCCAAACGCGTGCATATCAAAACCGTTTCCGATACGGATATCCGAGTTTTGCTGGCGGGCAGCGATGTCCTGCCCTTTTTCAAGGTCCGTACGCGTCGTAAGCTTGATGTTGTCCGGAGAGCCTTTAACGATATGAACACTTTTGGTGATGCGCTCCACGAGCGAGGCGTCATCCGTGCCAAGAAACCCGTCTTCCTCCGCTTTCCTGTAGGCGCGGACAATCAACTCCCTCGCAAACGCCTGCGGCGTCTGGATAATAGCCAGCTCCCCGCGAGGGATCGTCTCTATGATCACGCCGTCCTTTGCACGTTTGATCGTATCCGTCGCCCCAATACCCGCAACGCCCGATCCGCAACGGATCGCGCTTGCGGCGCAATCCCTGATGATGCGCTCCGTAACAAAGCAACGCGCCGCGTCGTGCACCATAACGATATCCGTATCCTCCGGCACATGCTTAAGCGCATTACTCACCGAATACTGGCGCTCGCTTCCGCCCACGCAGAAAATATATTTGCTGTCCTTTAAATATTTGGCTGCTTTGCGCTCCATCACAGCGCGCTCTTCTGCGCGGCAAACCACTATAATATCTGAAAACAGTCCCGTCGCTTCAAATGTCTTGAGGCACCGTACAACCGCGCTTTGTTCCTCAAATTTAATGAACACCTTGTTGGTGTCCATCTTCATACGGCTTCCGCTTCCCGCCGCAAGTATGATCGCACATAGTTTCATCCTTAACCGATCACCTCGTACATTCCCTCGGCTTCCTGTTTTTTGGTCGTTTCCGTAAGCGCAAGCACGCGCACCTGAAGCGGCTTCGAACCAAATTCGATCGTGATCTCATCACCGATTTTTACCGCATAACTGCTTTTTTGAGCTTTCCCGTTTACCAGCACGCGCGCACCCTCACAGGCCGACTGTGCCACCGTGCGGCGCTTGATAAGCCGCGATACTTTTAAATATTTATCCAGTCTCAATCTTAGTTACCTCATCATTACATAGATGAATATATTATACATTTTTTCATACAAAGATTCAATCTCGTTCTTAAACCTGACTCGTTTGTAATGATTTCCATGCACAAAAAAGCACCCGCATCCTATGGCACTCGCCCTGCTCAATGTTGTTTTGCTGCGCGCGGATACGCGCATACGAAACCAATCTGTTTCTGGCGATATCAATTTGCCTGCATTCCCGTACAACAAAAAAAGCATCCGTAAAGTACGGATGCTGTCTTTGCTTTTTTAGTAAAACCGCTTATTTCACAGCGTCTTTGAACGCCTTGCCAGCCTTGAAAGCCGGAACTGTGGAAGCAGCGATCTTGATCTGCTGTTTCGTCTGCGGGTTGATACCCGTTCTTGCAGCACGCTTTCTTGCTTCGAATGTACCAAAGCCAACGATCTGCACTTTTCCACCCTTTTTAATTTCGTCAATAATGCTATCTGCAAATGCGCTCAATGCAGCATCTGCATCTTTCTTCGAGATACCAGCTTTTGCCGCGATTGCAGCTACGAGTTCAGTCTTATTCAAAACTTTACCCTCCTTAAAAATTATTAATAATTTCCGCAGGGAGCCTTGCCCGGCGGTTTGACACTGAAATGATTATAATACAATCCAACCCATAAATCAACCTATTTTTTCATTGTTTTAAGCCTTTTTTACGCTTTTTTCTTGGCTTTTTCCCATAGCTCGTTCAACTGGTCCAGGGTGAGTCCGGAAAACCCTGTCCCGGAATTCTTTTCCATCAGTGAAAGCCGCTCAATAAACTTTTCGCAGGTTTTAGAAAGGCATATCTCCGGATTCGCTTTTTTGAGGCGCAGGACATTCACGATTGAAAACAATAAATCTCCCGCTTCCTCCTCAATGCGCTTCTGGTCGCCGCCGCAAAGCTCTGCCTTCCACTCTGCAAGCTCTTCCTCCACCTTCAAGAAAGCCTTCATGGGATCGTCCCAGTCAAAGCCGATTGCGGAAGCCTTTTTCTGGAGCTTGTATGCGCGCATCATCGCACCCATAGAACGCGGGACATCCCGCAGAACTTCCGCAAAATCCTTCGCCTGCTTTTCTTCCTTTTTAATCGCTTCCCAGTTTACGAGCACTTCCTTTGCCGTATCCGCCTGCACGTCTCCAAAAATATGCGGGTGGCGGCGTATCATTTTTGCGCATACAGCGCTTGCCACGTCGTCGATGTCAAATTCCCCGCACTGGCGCGCCACCTCTGCATGGAACACCACCTGAAGGAACACATCCCCCAGTTCGTCGTAAAGCGCGTTGATATCCTCCGCATCAATCGCGTCCACCGTTTCGTATGCTTCCTCAAGCAGGTACTGCCGCAGGCTTTCATGCGTTTGTTCCCGGTCCCACGGGCATCCGTTTTCACCGCGAAGCACCTTCATGATGCGTACAAGGTCGTAAAGCCCGTAGCGTTCTTTCTTATATAACACAGTTGGAGGCAAGATAAACACCCCGCCGCTGCCAATTTCAAGCGGCCTGTCAAGATCGTATAATTTCACGGCCTGCGAGCTGCCGTTTGCATACAAAAGCCCCTGCGTATCCTCCGCGTAATAGTCGGCGAACGCAAGCTTTACCGCCTCTGCGGTATTCCTGTTGTCGATGCCTGTTATCACCAGCGCCTTGCAGGTGTCAAATATGGCTCCCTCAAGGTTCCTGGCCTCCAGCACCTCATATTCGCCGATCTCAAACAAATTACGCGCCGCGCACAGCGCAGCCGCTACGGCGCACCCTTCCGCAACAAACTCCAGCTCAGCGCCCATTTTCCTTAATCTTTCCAGAAAACCGTTTGTACCCGCGTCGCCCAAAATACCAAATACAATATTCTTCCCCTGCGCCGCCTGCTCAATCCTTTGCGCGCCTTCCTCGTACAGCGAATCAAAATCCTCCGCGTTTTCATACAGGTCGTCAAGCGTACTGACGTTACCGCAGTGTGTCCCCAGCTCCTGCGCGCACTCCGCCTGCCCGCTTTGCAGGATCACCTGGTCCGCCTGTTCAATTTTCCGCACCGCGCGAAGCGGCAGCATATCAAATTCTCCAACCAACTCAATTATCGTAATCATATTATTTCCACGCCTTTATCCTGATCATAATTTTTTCTATTTTTCCACCGCCCGGAACGAGCTTCAGTTCTTCCCTTGTAAGCCCTTTTGTAAAGAGCAGCGTCAATATGTAAACAACAAGGCCCGCAAAAACGCTCAAAAGTACGCCTGCCGTATTGGATGTTGCGCCTATGAGAAAATAAACCAGACAGGCGCATGCGCCCATCACCGCCGTTGCAAACACCGGCTTTCCAATATGCCCCATAAAATCCAGGCGGAAACCGGTTCCCCGTACAACAAAAACAATATTCATCACTGCGGCAACGGCGTAACATGCAATCGTGCCGACCGCCGCACCATAGATGCCTACCTGCGGAATACGCATCAGCGTGATCGTCACGACCACCTTGACTACAGCCCCCACAATCAGGCTGTAAACGGGAAGCATTGGTTTTCCAAGCCCCTGCAGCACGCCAGTCATCGTCTGAAGCAGCGTCAGGAACAACACCCCTGTCGCAAGAAGTTGCAGCAGGCCTGTCGCCATCACAAGCTCGCTTCCCTGTACGTTATGATACAGCATTTGAATAATCGGCTGTCCCAAAATAAGAAAGCCTGTCGTCGCGGGCAGTCCTACCAAAACCGCAAGCTTCAAGCCAAAGGAGGATTTCCCCTTCACTTCCCTGCCGTCGCCCTCGGACTGCGACTGGGAGATCGCCGGTACAAGGCTCATTGCAAGCGCAAGCGACAGTACCGCCGGTAGATTAATAAGCGGGTTTACCACTCCGGTAAGCACGCCATACATTGCGGTTGCAGTTTTTTGCGCATAGCCGATATCCTGCAAAACGCGTGAAACGATTACCGAATCGAGCGCCATGACGATCGGCATGACGCATGCGCCGAGCGTCACTGGTATCGCAAACTTCAGCACCCGTTTCAGGATGGGTTTCCATTCCCTGGAGGCCCCCCCGGGATCAAGCCCTGCGGCCTTTGACAAAATCTCCCCTTTTTTCTTCCGGTAAACGGCCATGATATATACGAGCGCCGCAGCTTCTTCGATCGCCACACCGATGAGGGCGCCCATTGCGCCCAGCTCCGGCCTGCCTGTTATGCTCACCAAAGCATATGCCAAAATCAGCCCAACGGTGAGCTTTCCAAACTGTTCTACCAACTGTGATACAGCAGTTGGCACCATATATTGAAGGCCCTGGAAGTAGCCTCTGTAGGCCGATAATACCGAAATAAAGAACAACGCCGGAGAAATCGCCATAAGCGAATAAACAGCAGGCGCGGTTTTCTGGAGTTCGGCAATCATGGGTGAAAGGATAAACATGAGCACCGCCATTATTATTCCCAGCGCAACAAACAAACGCCGCGCAACCTGAAAAGTATAATGCGCCCCGGCGTAGTCTCCCTTTGCCACCCGCTCGGAAATCAGCTTGGATATTGCAGCCGGCAGGCCAGCCGTCGAAATTGTCACAAACAGCGTATAAATCGGATACGCAAGCTGGTAGTAGCCAAGCCCCTCCGTACCGATGATATTGGTAAGCGGTATCCTGAAAAAAACACCGATAATCTTTACGATCAATCCGGCCGCTCCAAGGATCGCCGCCCCTTTTACAAAATTTTTTTGCGTTTGTGTCATGTGCCGCCCGCTCTCCAGTGAGTTTTTCATTGTCCTGTACTTTTTACAGCATATTAACTTATAGAGCCGCATGGCTGCGCCGCCGTAAAGGTTCGCTGCATAGCAGTTTCCAATAAATGCCTGCTACGCAACCATTTTGGCAAACTGCAATAAGATTATAGCTGTTTCCCGTTCCATTTGCAAGCGCGCCATATGCTGCCACGATGCTGTCAATTCCGCTTTTTCGCAACAAAAAAAGGGATGCGCCGGCATCCCTTTTACGCCGCAGCAGGCGGCAATGTCAAGCTTTTTTCTTACATCCTTACGGCTGCCATCTTTTAAGCGTGGGCAAAAACTGCCTGAGCTGTTCACGCGCCTGCTCAACCGTCACTTTTTGCTCCGCGCCTTTATTCCATTCGTCAAGATAGTTTAGATTGATTTCTATCATCTCATCCATTGTTATGTCCTGCGTAAAACCGCCGTTCTGGTAACAATAACTACAATAGCACTCCGATTTACTTCCATCTTTTTCCGTTCCCTTTACATCGTCGCTTTCGAGCGGCATACCGCAACTTTGGCAAAAAACAACCTGATCCATCGTCCGTTCTCCTTTTATTACAATTTGATACAATCATACGATATTTCAAAGATACCCGCAATCATTTTTCGTCAAACATGTAATACCTGGTCAGGTTCCATTCCTGACGGCGCAACAATGCCAAGCCATATTGAAAACAATCTTTGTTATATTCATATGCGGGCCGGTCAGGCAACCGCCTTTATCCTGTAATCGCGTACTATTTCCCCATTGCGGAAAATATTGCACATAAGCCCAAGCACAATGCAGGCATAAAGGCTGGTATCCGTGCTTAAAAACGGTATCACGTCAAAGGCGTTCGGCATCAGGCCAATCGCGTTCAACACCCCAAGCGCCGTTGGGATTAATAGCGCCACCCATCCCATCAGGGAAAGAGAGCGTCCCAGCATACTTCTCTGGCGGATGCACTGCTTCAATAAATAAGCGTAAAAACCGGCCATCGCAGCCAGCATCGCGAAAAACGGCAGCCAGCCAACTCGGTAAATCAGCCGTGTCACGTCATTTTCAGTAAAAGAATCGGCCACCTCGTTCCCTTGGCCAAGCCATACGGTATTTCGCAGCATTTCCCGCGCAGAATCCATGGGGCTATATCCCTGGGTACTGTCATACTGCTGTACCAGATTGGAATAAACCAGAAACAACGCCATAAATACCGCCGTAGGGATAATAAGCGTAAGCAGTGCTTTTCTCCTGTTCACGCCAAAGAACCCGCAGCATACGCAAATCGTCATCATCGCAATGCTGCTCAAAACGAACACGATAAAATTTTCGGTCACCGCCCATATCCTCCATGAGTCGTACGCATATCCATAATACCTGAAATAGAGGAAAAGAAAGCAACCGACGCAGGGCAGCACCACAAACAACAGGCAGCAGCGCAAAAATTTGCGGTAACCGCCGCCGCGCATGTGGAACAGCATCAACAGGCTTGCAAACGGCAAAAAAGCCATTGCAAGCGCTTCTGTCCGCCAAAATATCATTACTCCCGCCCCGCTCAAAGCAAGGCAGGCTGCCAAAGCGAAAAACAGTATCCGGGGTATTTTCGCATAGCAGGTAAAGTCTATCAGGCAAAAGGGCAACGCCAGCGCCACATAAAATCCCACCATACCAAAATACGGCGCGATCATATCCGTATAGTAGTATCCCGATCGCCAAAGCAACGCCGACAGCAGGCAGCTGCAAAGCACGATTGCCAGCATACATCCAAGGATTTTCCAGTCCAGATGCGGGCGGTAGGATCGGTCGAGCATCGTTCCAACAGTCACTGCGTCGCCCATTTCGGCAATCGCGTCGGTTGTCGCCGTATCCACGTCTTTCCCGCCGCGAATAAATGCGTCCCGTTGATCCAGAATATGCGTCTCAAGCTCGTCCCCAACCACCGGACGGGCCTTTTTCCAGCGGATTTGCCCGCAAACGGTATCTACGTAATTTGTAATGCGATCAGGTTTGTTCACAATGCGCACCGCCCTTCAACACGCCCGTTACTGCGGAAGAAAACTCATGCCACTCTTTTTTTTTGTTTTCCAGCAGCCTGCGCCCGTCGTTTGTGAGTTTATAGTACTTGCGAACCCGTCCATGACCATCGCAGTCATAAGATTCCACCATACCCTTTACTTCAAGGTCGTGCAGCAACGGATACAAGGTTCCTGCCTTGAGGGAAAATACATTTTGCGACCTCTCTCCCAGCTGCTCGATCATTTCATACCCGTACATATCCTTGCTTTCCAGTAATTTCAAAACAAGCATCGTGGTGCTTCCCGTCAGTAAACTTCTTTCTACAGGCATCTTTCAATCCTCCTTTTATATCGGTCATCGATATATTGATTATATATCGACAGCCGATACTATGTCAAGCTGTAATGATCATCGCTGCCAACCAGCCCTCTCAAAACAAAAAAAGGCTGTCCCGGGTTTTCTTCCCGGGGCAGCCTCTTCATTGGTTTTCCTGTTATTGCTTATCCTTCAAATGTGGAAAGCCTGTCTGTATATTTCTTGATGTCGGACGCTTCCTCCCACTCGAGGAACTTATCTTCCTGATGCTTATTTTGCACTTCGGTCAGCTTCTTTTCCATGATGGTGTCTTTGATTTCATCAAACGGAACCGCACCGCCCGCATCTCCTACGTACTGCAGGATGTGATAACCGTAATCCGTCGGTACAAGCTCTGATATTGCCCCTGCAGCCGGCAGTGCCATTGCCGCTTTCTCAAACGCTTCCACGTAATTGGAGCCTTCATATACCACATAACCCTGCGTTTTTGCGGGTTCCTGCTTCATACCGGAATCCGTGCCAAGCTCTTCGATCAGCGCGTCAAAATCCTCGCCTGCCTTCGCCCGTGCAAGCGCACCGTCCGCCTGTGATTTGATCTTCGCCAGTTCTTCATTCAGGAGCTTATCCGCGCCTTCGTCGTCCCCGCTCTTCCTGAGGTTGGAAATTTGCGACTGCGCGTCCTCCGGCAAACCGATCAGCAGGTTCTTGATAAAACGCGATCCCTGCGGACGGTAGACCGATATTCCTGAAGAGTAGGACGCATAATTTGACGCATCCTCGTCGATCTTCGCCTGCTGCTCTGTCAGCTGCTCGTCGTAATAAGCTTTCGCCTCGTCCTCCGTGTAGCTCACTTCACCTTTGATCTTATCGTTCTCAGCGTTCACCGCATCGGTTTTGATCGTATCGATCACAGCCTGATCAATATCGTCATAGCCGTACCCTTTCAGGTATTGCTCCATCTGCTCGTTTACATAGGCTTCCTTATCGGTGACCGTATCGTCTTTGTCGGCCTGCTCCTGCACCTGCTGCCTGCGTTCTTCGATCTTCTGTTCGATATCCGCCTTCACCTTGGCCTTGTTTTCGTCGGAATCATCATAAAAGCCGTCCTTCTGCGCCTGCTGGATGGTAAGCTCCGTGCGGATAACCATATCGAGCGTTGATTCCTTGAACTTCTTCCATTGCTCCTCGCCATACTGGGAAATAAACTGTTCCTTGGTCATCCCATAGATCATGCTGAGCTGCATATCCACAAGATCCATCACCTGTGCTTTCGTCACATCCGTACCGTTGACGTTCGCCACAACCTGCGCACGGTCTTTATCTGTGTTGACCGATACCATAGAGCATGATACGAAAAGTGCGGCGCATAAAACAACGCTCACTCCCGTAACCATGATTTTCTTCAATATACTCATATTTGTATTGTTCCTCTCCTCCCGGCCTTCCGGCCAAAATCCACAATGGATATATTATACAAGAACACCGCACGTTTTGCAATCCACAAATCTGTTACATGAGCGCCCTGTATCAGCGTTTTTTGTGCAGCCTCAACCCACTCAAAAATTCCATAAACGCTTTGGCGTCGAACCCGTTTGGCGTCTGGTACACAATTACCGGCGGCGTCGACGGTCTCAGTATAACATTTTTTCCATATCCGCCTACAAGTTTTAACACTTTTTTTACATTCGGCTGCACCGTCTCAGAATATTTGAGCTCGATGCCTCCGGGCTTTTTGATCACGCTGCCCATTCCCGCAGCGGCTGCGTAGCTCCTGATTGCTGCAGTGATGATCAGGTTATTTACCTCTTTTGGTATCTTGCCATAGCGGTCCGTAATTTCCTTGGCGATCGCTTTTGCATCCGCAAGCGTTTTGATTTTTGAAATCAGCTTGTAAAGATCCATTTTGTCGGTTTGGTTGCTGATATAACTGTCCGGTATGTAAGCCGGCACATTGAGCTCTACAGCCGTCTCAAATTCCGCAGCCACAGGCTTGCCCTTTGCCGTAGCCACGGCCTCCCGCATAATTTTACAATACATCGCATATCCGACAGTGGCCATATGCCCGCTTTGTTCCGGTCCCAGAAGGTTTCCCGCACCGCGTATCTGCAAATCGCGCATTGCGATCTTGAACCCGCTGCCAAGCTGCGTAAACTCACGAATCGCCGCCATCCGTTTTGCGGCATCTTCCTTCATCGTTCCATCGCCAAGATAGGTAAAATAGGCGTAGGCGTTCTGGTCCGAGCGCCCTACCCGCCCTTTTAACTGGTAAAGCTGCGAAAGCCCGAACTTATCCGCCTCATAAACGATGATCGTATTCACAGAAGGAATATCGATTCCGTTTTCGATGATCGTGGTGCATACGAGCACATCAAATTCACCGTCGATAAACCCGCCGATCACGCGCTCCATTTCTTTTTCGCCCATCTGCCCGTGCGCTGCGGCAACCCTTGCCTCCGGTACGTTTCGTTTGACGTCCGCGATCAGCTGATCCATTTCGCGTATCTGCCTGCACACAAAGTAAACCTGCCCTCCGCGGTTTATCTCCCGCATGACCGCATCGCGCAGCAGGCCGTCCGAATAGCGCATTACGTAAGAATACGGCTGCTTGCGCATGGAGGGCGGCGTATCGAGCGTGCTCATGTCCCTGATTCCCACCAGCGACATTTCCAGCGTGCGCGGAATGGGCGTGGCGGAAAGCGTGAGTACGTCCACACTCTGCTTCAAAAGCTTGATTTTTTCTTTATGGGACACGCCAAAGCGCTGTTCCTCATCCACGATCAGCAATCCAAGGTTATTGAAAACCACATCGTTTGAAAGCAACCGGTGCGTACCGATGATGATATCGATTTTTCCCCGCCGCAAATCTTCAAGCACCTGCTTATGGTGGGATTTTGAAAAACGCGATATCCCCGCGACCGTAACCGGAAAATCCCGGAACCGTTCCCGGAACGTTTTGAGGTGCTGGCGCGCAAGCAGCGTAGTCGGTACAAGTACGGCGACCTGCTTGCCGTCCATTACGGCTTTCATGGCCGCGCGCATCGCGACCTCCGTCTTGCCGTAGCCAACGTCTCCCAAAAGCAGCCTGTCCATCACCTTGGGAGATTCCATATCCTTTTTGATCTGCTCTACGCTTTCAAGCTGTCCTTCTGTTTCTTCATATTCAAAAGCGTCTTCAAACTGTTTCTGCCAGACCGTATCCTCTGAAAACGCGTGCCCTTTGGTTTCGAAACGCTGCGCATAAAGATCCACAAGATCAAACGCCAGCTTAAGGGCGGATTCGCGCGCTTTCGTTTTCGCAGTCTCCCACTCCTTGCCGCCAAGCTTCGAAAGCTGCGGCGGCGCATCCTCGCTGCCGATATACTTCTGCACGCGGTCAATCTGCGCGGTAGGGATGTAAAGCTTATCGCCCCCGCGGTACTCGAGCTCCATGTATTCCGCGACGTTACCGCCTGCCTCGAGGGTTTTCAGGCCAAGGTACTTTCCTTTTCCATGGATATCGTGCACCACATAATCGCCGGGCGAAAGATCGCTGAAAATATCATCCTCCGCTTTACGCGCGTGTTTTTTGGAGGCCATTTTTTTCAGCCTGCCATATACGTCGTTTGCCCCGAATACAATCGTCTTTGCGGAGGGTATCTCGAATCCATAGGAAACATATTCTTCGCTGATGCTGACAGGAGCCTGCGGTGTTTTCTCCACCGGCGCAATCACGTCAAATTCGCCGAGCGCCCCAGAAAGCGCCTGCGCCTTGCCTCCCGCAAAAATACGCACCGTATAGCCATGTTCCCTGCGTTCTTTGATGCTGCGCGAAAAATTCTCCATATGCCCGCGGTATTCCACTGCCGCGTGCATATCCATATCCGCCTCGCAGACGGTTTTGAGCCGCGCATTTTTTCCCGCCGCCATATCGATGATATCCGCTTCGCGCTTTTTGATGAGCGTTCTGATATCCCCCATGCTTTCGCCCTGTGCGCCAAAGGCCTCGTTTTCTTTCATCAGGTTTGCGTGCATATCCGCAAACTCCATGAGGATACGTTTTGCCTCGCTGTAAATACGGTCAAAATCGTCAAAAAGCAAAATACAGCCGGGGAAATAGTCAGAAATAAACGCAGGCTCGAACATCACCGGCAAAAAGGTATCCGCATTGTCGAAATTGCCGTATGCCTCCACTTCCGTCATGATCTTTTCCGCGAGCGTCTGGTTATCCTGTTTTTTCAGATACGTAAACAGTTTATCCTTTGCGTCCTCCGAGAGCACGACCTCGCGCGCAGGCGGAAACAGATATTCCTTCATCGGTTTTCCCACCGATTTCTGCGTTTCGCTGTCAAAAGTCCTGATTGTTTCAATTTCGTCGTCAAAAAAAGTGATACGGATCGGCAGCCTGCTGTCGGACGGATAAATATCCAGTATCTCCCCGCGCCGCGCAAACTCGCCGCGCGAATATACCGTTCCCACCCGCTCATAGCCATTTTGTGCAAGCGTGCTTAAGAGAGTTTCCCCGTCATAGCTTTTCCCTGACGAAAGCATCAGGCAAGCATCTTTAAAATGCTGCCGGGGCACTACCCGTCCTAAAAACGCATTGATCGACAAAAACACCGGTTCTTTGGTGTGGGCCGCATTTTTCATTACGCCCACGCGCACAAGTTCCTCCTCGCGCCCCTTTGCTTCTGCATTGCGCAGCGTCAGCTCATTGTCAGGAAAAAGCACGCCCGCTGCCGCAGCGTTTTCCCGCGCCGCCTGCTCTGTGGACGTAATACACAGCACCTGTTTTTGCGCTGCGCGTGCTACCGCATCTGCAAAATATGCCTTTGCGTGGGGCGTAACGCCAAAAACCGAGCAAGGCAGCTGCCCTCCCCGGATACAATTCAAAACATCCTGAAACGCGCCGCTTTTTTCGATCAGCGGACTTACCGTATGGTTCAATTTATCTCCCCTTTCCGAATCTTAATCTATACTCCCTATTTATTAAACCTCGCCTGCGCCGCGCTAACGCCTTCCAGCACAATACATTCGCATGCGTCGGCGGCCCGTTCAAACATCTGCTGCGCGTCCTCACGTTTTTCTTTTTCAAATTTCCCCAATACATGCCCGACCAGATTATTCTCCGGCTTTCCAATGCCGATACGTATCCGCGGAAAATCACCACTGCCGGTATACCCTATAATCGAACGCATTCCGTTATGCGTGCCCGCGCTGCCTTTTTCGCGGATACGAAGCGCCCCAAACGGGATGTCTATATCGTCATAAAGCACAATCAGCCTGCTCAGCTCCGCATTATAATATTGCAGGATTCCATCCACCGCATAACCGCTGTTGTTCATAAACGTGGTTGGTTTGATGAGCATGACCTTTTCATTGCCGATCATCCCCTGCCCTGCAAGCGCGTCAAATTTTGTCGCCTTCAGCTTGATGTGATGACGCTTCTCTAAAATTTCGATTGTCTGAAACCCCGCGTTGTGCCTTGTCCTTTTATATTTCAGCCCGGGATTTCCAAGTCCGGCAATATAGTACATCTTATTTTCTCTTGTCCTTCCAGCCATTTTTAACCGTCTGGCGCGACCGCGCGATTGCAAACGCACCCTCCGGTATATCGTCCGTAATGGTCGATCCAGCCGCAATATATACGTCGTTTCCGACACGAACCGGAGAAATGAGATTTGTATTGCAGCCAATAAAGGCATTGTCTCCAACCGATGTGCGAAACTTATTCTTACCGTCGTAATTGACCACCACAACGCCGCATCCAACGTTGATTCCTTCGCCAAAATCAGCGTCCCCGATATAGGTCAGGTGCGAAACCTTCGTACCGTTTCCAATGTTCGCGTTCTTGATCTCCACAAAGTCGCCGATCCTGCAATGGTCGCCAATCATGGAGTTTGGACGCACATAGGCGTTTGGCCCTACCGTCGTTTCCCGTCCGATCTGCGCGTCCAGAACGACGGAGTTTTGCACTGTCGTACCGTCTGCAATGCTGCTGTTTTCAATGCGCGAGCCCGGATACAGCGTAACGTTTTCGCCAATCACAGTTCCTTTTTCCAGTGTTACGTTGGGGTAGATCACCGTATCCTGCCCAATCGTGCAATCCGCATCGATGTAGGTGTTTTTTGGATCGATAATCGTCACTCCGTTTTTCATGTGCCGCTCCAATATTCGCGCGCGTAGTATCTCCGACACCTGCGCAAGCTGCACCCTGTCGTTTACCCCCATACATTCGCGTGCGTCGTCCGCGATATACGCTCCCACCTTTTCTCCTTTTCCATTCAGAATGGAAACAATATCCGTCAGATAGTATTCGCCCTGCGCGTTTGCAGGTTTGATCTCTTTCAGGCATTCCAGCAGCAACGGCGTGCACACGCAATAGCAGGACGCATTCACTTCGGTAACCATCCGCTGCTCTTCCGTCGCATCCTTTTCCTCCACGATTGCCGTTACGTCGCCAAGCTCGTTTCGCAGTATCCTGCCGTAACCAAAGGGATTATCAAGCTTTGCCGTAAGCATTGTGCAGGCATAATTTCCTTCCTTTGCCGCATTCACAAGCGCCGCGATTGTCTCTTCCCGCAAAAGCGGCATATCCCCCGCGATGATCAGCGTATACCCGTCAAACCCCACGAGCTCTTTTTCCGCGCACATCACCGCGTGCCCGCTGCCCTTGCGCTCCGCCTGTTCAACATAGCTGACCGTATCGCCAAACTGGTTTTCAATTTCATTCCTGCCGCGTCCACATACCACGACGCATTTTCCAGTATCCGCGCCGCGCGCCGCGCGCACAACCCATTCCAGCATAGATAATCCCGCGGCGCGATGCAGTACCTTCGGCGTTTTCGATTTCATCCGGGTTCCTTCGCCCGCAGCAAGAATCACAGCAATACACTTGTCCATAATCTATCTCCCGTCGTTTTTATCAAAATCATACCCAAACATTATACACAATCCCGGCTGTTTATGCAAAAAAATCCGGCACGAAAAAAGGCCCCTCCAATATGGGAAGGGCCTTGCTTTCACCAGCCTAAAATTCGCTTGCAGACAGATGCGAACCCATTTCCTCTTCCTCAGGCATATTTTCATATTCCTTCAAAATAATTTGCTGGATCATCTCACGGGTATCCGAGTTTATTGGATGAGCAATATCCTTATACTCACCGCTCGGCGTTTTCCTGCTTGGCATAGCAATAAAAAGGCCGCTCGCGCCTTCGATGATCTTCATGTCGTGAATCACGAACATATCATCAAACGTCACCGAGACAATCGCTTTCATCTTACCAGTACCGTCAATCTTCCTGATGCGAATATCTGTGATCTCCATTTTTCAATCCTCCACCTTTTGTCGATAGCTTAGTTTGCCTTTGCGTAGCACGCAAAACTTTTCATCCAAAACCCCTTATATTAACTTTTAATTTAGCACATTTTTTTTAGAATTGCAATATGTTCAAAAAACCTCTTCAATATGCGGAAATTTCAATCTTTGTCTCGCTCAGTTCCTCCAGCTCGAAAATTGCCTTATAGCCTGTAATCCGTTTCTTTTGCGGGTATTTATTTACAATGGCCGCGCCGGTGCCCACCACCTCGATATCAAACTCGGAAAGCATATCGCAAATGGCTTTGATCGTGCCGCCCCCTGCAATAAAATCATCGATCACAAGCGCTTTCGCACCCTCTTTGATCATTCGTTTTGAAAGTGACATTGTTTGCAGCCTGCGCGACGATCCGGACAGGTAATTGATCGAAAATACCGATCCGTCCGTCAGCTTGCTTTCCCTGCGCGCAATCGCGAGCGGCAGGTTCAAAATACGCGCAACGCTCATTGCAAGCGGTATCCCCTTTGTTTCCACCGTGACGATAAAGTCCGCTTTTTTATCCATGAACCATTCCGCCATAACCTGCGCCATTCCATCCACGTAGTAAGGCGTGCAGAAAAGATCGGCAATATACATATAGCCGCCCGGCAGGATGCGCGACGTATCCGCCATCTTTTCGGTCAGCTCCTTCAAAAGCAGCACACGCGCGTTTTCCGGTATCTGCGGGACGTAGCGGATTCCCCCATGCACTCCCGCCACAGTTTCCACGCGCCCGATGCCCGCTTCTACAAAAACCTGTTTGATCACTGCGGCGTCCTCTGAAAGGCTCGATTTTGCCGCGCCAAACATTTCCTGGAAATAATTCAGGGAATACAGCTTATTTGGATTCTTTGCAAGGAGTGCGCACATCACGGCTATCCTCTGTTTTTTGTTTGCCATGGCGCTATCCCTCCAGCGTTTTTTCCATAATATAATCGTCCATCACAAAGCCCCCGCCAATCTCCTTGCAGATCGTATCCGCCTCATGAAAACCAAGGTGCTCATACGCCGCAATGGAAGACAGGTTGTTTTTGGCGACGGTAAGCCATATGCTTTTCAGGCGCAGCGAGCGCGCCATGTCCGCAACCTCGCTAAGGATATCCCTGGAGTACCCCTTCCCGCGGTATTCCCGTAACAGGTATAGCTTGCTGATAAACATTTTGCCCGGCGGATAGCATGGCTGCAATGCCAAATATCCAATATTTACGCCAAGCTTACGCACAAGATAATACTCGCACCCTTCCGCCTCCGCAGCTTTGATTGCAGGAACCGTCTGGAATTTTTCCAGCATATATTCGATTTGCTCCCCGCTGATCACACCTGCATAATGCTCGCGCCAGATACGATGGGCGAGGTCTGCCACCGCGAGGAATTCATATTCCTTTCTGATACGCTTAAGCTTTGCTTTTGCCATTACCTTGCATTCCAATCCGCAATAAACGCTTCAATGCTGCGGTCCCCCGTTGCCTCTCCCTCTTTCGAGAAAAAACAACCGGGTATCTGTCCTTTGTCCCTGTGATGCTTCACGCAATCGCAGCATACCCCCATACGCGAACAGTTGAATGAACACGTACACATCCCTTTATTGCTTTCCTTTTTACATTCCATACCTTAAACACTCCCTTATTTTCTTTTTCGCTTAAAATATCCGCTCAGCAAGGCGGCGCATTCCGCTTCCAGCACCCCGCCGGCAACCTGCGGTTTGTGATTCAGCTTTCCCTCAGCCAGATCGTACAGCGTCCCAAACGCCCCCGCTTTTTTATCGTAAGCCCCAAATACAACCCGGGGAATACGCGCATTGATGACCGCCCCTGCGCACATTGGACATGGCTCAAGGGTGACATAAAGCGTACAGTCAAGTAGCCGCCAGCCGCCCAGAAAACGTGCCGCTTCCTCAATCGCCTTTATTTCAGCGTGCGCCATCGGATCCTTGTGCGTCTCCCTCATGTTATGCGCGCGGGCGATGATTTCATCATCTTTCACAATCACAGCGCCAATGGGAACCTCGTCTATTTCTCCCGCAAGCCTTGCCTCGGCAATGGCATATTCCATCCAGTATTCATCGTCCACCGGAAGCACCTCCATCCTCGCCAAGCTCCGTATACTTCAAAAAGCCGGCGTCAAACTGTTCTTTTGCTTCTTGATACGCCGCCTGTGCCTTTTCCGCATCGTTTGCATCCTCATAAACCGTCCAATCACGCAGCGCCTGGACAGCGTTTAAAAAATGCGCATGTATTTCGAGTACATTGCTGTCGTTTGCCTGAAGCGTTTGCAAATCCTTTTGCAGCGTGTTCATATCTGTTTTCACATAAAGCGACATGCCGCCTTCCTCAATTTGTCCAATCGCGGTCTGCATACGCGTGAATAAATCAAGGTCGTCGATAAAATTTGCATACTGGTCCACCGGGCTTGACGCGCATGCAACGCAAACAACGATTAGTAGTATGATAAAAAATACCAGCCAAAATTTTTTCAAGTCAAATCTCCAAAAAATCCTTTTTCACTATTATACGAATTTCATTATTATATTGCAATTAGATGTGCTTTTTGGTAAAATAAATCACGTCACACGGGAAGCTTGCGTTTAAAAGCAGTATCTCCTGTACGCAATAACAACATATGGAGAGGTATCGAAGTGGTCATAACGGGGCGCACTCGAAATGCGTTTGCTGGAAACGGCACGTGGGTTCGAATCCCACCCTCTCCGCCAATTTCATCCATATATTTTGGGTGAGAGACTATATGAGAAAGTTCATTCGTTTGGACGGCGACGGAACTTTCTTTTTTTTTAGTGTTTTTCCATATTCTTTGTAATCTCGCGGAATACGTAACGTTGGAAAATAATTAAAATCAATTACAACCACATCCGTGAATACCTCAATACGATTTACATATGTAGCAATGACTTGTTTAATATGCTCCAAATTTCCATTTTTGAGTTTTTTCTTAATTGTCCTAAACACATCTTTTATCTGTTCCTCTGTAACCTCTGTAACATTGTTTACATGCTCCAATTCAAAAATTTGTTTGTCCATTTCCTTAAGTTTTATTTCTTTCTCATTTAACTTCCTCAACAATGTATCTGATTGCATTTGCATCTGTATAATTTTTTCCGCAAGCGTTTCAAGATCACCTTTGAGTTTATTACGCTTCCTTCTCAACTTTGTCAACTCATTATTTCCATTTGCATTTTCTTTGATAAAAGAGTTATATTGTTTCATCAATTCTGAAACCATTGCATTGCTAAAAACTGTGGATACAATTTTATCTAAGACGATCGACTCTAGATAATCCCTTGATATTTCTTTGTTTTTACAACTATATCCTTTGGTTCGCATTCGCCTAGAACATCCATAATAAACCCAGTAAGTATTTTTACCTCCATTCTTGCGGCGCGAGCCTACATATGTGGATCCGCATTCCCCACAAAAAATTTTCCCAGTAAGTAAATATGTTTCTTTATAGTTGCGATTTCCTTCTGGCTGCTGCCGTATTTTCATTTTGCGTTGAATTGCAAAAAAAATATCGTCCGAAACAATTCTGGGACACCCTCCCTCAATTTTTATGATTTCATCATCATCCTTATATTTATGCCCGTTGCGTGCTCCATTTGCATCCTTTGCCGCCGATTTGTTATAAATATAACAACCTCGATATCTTTCGTTTTTT
This sequence comes from Christensenella sp. KGMB01412, assembly GCF_055522415.1. NCBI lineage: Bacteria > Bacillati > Bacillota > Clostridia > Christensenellales > Christensenellaceae > Christensenella > Christensenella sp. KGMB01412. The sequence continues at coordinate 34,867 of NZ_JBVFVW010000014.1, forward strand.
AAAATAGAATACAACGAATTAATGCAAAAATCTCTTTGTCCACGTGTTTTTAATCCAATATTATTTAAAGCACCAATAATTTCACGATAACTGTGTCCTCTCAGACACATATCAAATATTAACTTTACGCCTTCCGCTTCATCTTCATTAATTTCTAATTTTTTCGTATTTTTATTGAGACGATATCCGAAAGGTGCTGGGCCACCTGTCCAAAGACCCTTCTTAGCATTTTCTACTTGTCCACGGCGAACATTTCTTGCTAAATCTAGTACGTAATATTCTGCCAGACCCTCCAACATTGTTTCCATTAAAGCTGATTCAGGGGTACCGTCAGCATTTGGTTCAGTTGCAGAATAAAAAGTGACATTGTTAAGCTTAAATTCACGTTTGTAAATTGCTGCATCATACTTCGAACGGAAGAGACGGTCACCCTTATACACAACGATGGCATCAAATTCATTTCGCTGGGCTGCAGCATTAAGTTCTTGCAATGCTTCACGTTGATCATTTGTTCCTGTTTTAGCTTCATCAATATACTCGTGTATAATATCAATATTGTTTTTTTGTGCAAATTCATGAATTACACTAAGTTGCCCTGATATGCTTTCTTCTCTCTGCATATGTGAGGAATAGCGTGCGTACGCTACTCCTCGGATCGTTTTTTTATTACTCATTTATTATTTCCTTTCGTTGTTTTGTGAGGTAATACATACAGTTTTACTGTTTGCTCCCCACGTATATTTTATTAAGCTATACTTTTATCGATATCTGTAAAACAACAGGTATCGGCAATTCAGCAATCAGTCGTGTTTCAGATTGCACCGAATTATATCCATTAATAATGGAAGTTCATTATGATTGATCTTGTATTCCTTAGAACTCGG
>NZ_JBVFVW010000015.1:0-33418 GCF_055522415.1 Christensenella sp. KGMB01412
CAGACATTACATTCATTCAAACAATAGGAGGCGTGCAGCCACGTGAGGCGGAGGTGGCTGTACGCCCATATTCTGCATCATTATTGATTACTGAAATAAAAAATTGAATATAGAAGGGGCATGGCCCCGGGAGGTTGCAAATGAATTTACACGGAAGAGTAGCCTTGGTAACCGGTGCGGCGAATGGAATTGGCCGGGCGATAGCCTTATCGTTGGCTTCCTATGGCGCGCAGGTCGCGCTTGCCGATGTGGTAAAAGCGGAAGAAAGCGAACGCCTGATCGAAGAGATGGGCGGAAAAGCGTTCAGCGTGCACCTCGACGTGATGGACACACAAAGTATCAATGCGTGCGTAGAGGAAGTGGCGGCAAAATGCCAAAAGATCGACATCCTTGCGAACAACGCGGGAATTTATAATAACGGGCACTGCCTGAAGTATACGGAAAAGCAATGGGACCTGCTGATGAATATCGACCTGAAAGGAGCATTTTTCGTAGCACAGGCGGTGGCTAATCATATGGCGGAAAACGGTGGGGGAAGGATCGTCAACACATCCTCGCAGGCCGGAAAATCACCAGAGTATTCCAACGTCGGATATTGTATTGCAAAACGTGGGATCGTAGCGATGACACAGGTAATGGCTATGGAGCTTGCGGACTATGGGATCAATGTGAACGCGGTATGTCCGGGATATACGGAGACAGCGCTGCTGAAAAATTCCTACCGGGAAAAAAGCGAAGCGTATGGAAAGCCGGTGGATGTGGTAATCCGCGAAATGTTTGAAGAGGTACCTTTAAAAAGGCCGGCGCAGCCCTCGGAAATAGGAGAGCTTGTGGCGTTTCTGGCAAGCGACAGCGCGGCCTACATCACGGGCGAGTCGATCCTGATCAACGGCGGCAAGATGATGGAATAGTAAAAAACAGGTTTGGCCTGAGGCCAAATTTAAAAATGGGAGGAAAACAATGAAAAAAACAATTCGGTTAGTTGCTCTTGTACTTTCTCTGGTGATGTGCACGGTGCTGTTCGCTGCCTGCGACGGAAGCGGCTCTGCGGGGCAGGCGTCCCAATCACAACAGGAAACGAGCGCGCCTGAGGAAATGTCCGGAGCAGACACAGAAACGTCCATGGCGGCTGGCAGTGAAAGCTCCACGGGCGGGGAGGCCGCGACAAAGGCGGATGGCAGTAAGATCAAGATCGGCTTTTCGGTCGGCTCCACGACAGAGGAACGTTGGGTAAAGGAAATGGAAATGGCGCAGCAATACTGTGATGCAAACGGTATCGAGCTGATCGTACAGTCTGCGGACGACGATGCCAACAAGCAGATTACTCAGTGTCAAAGCATGATCAGCCAGGGGGTTGACGTGCTGATCGTGGCGGCAAAGGATTCCGAATCGGCGGGCGTGGTATGCGATATGGCGCACGAATCAGGGACTAAAGTAGTCGGTTATGAACGCGGTGTGAACAACGGCGATGTGGATTATTACATTGCTTTCAATCCGGTGCAGGTCGGTGAAATCCAGGCGCAGATGCTGGTAGACCGCTATCCCAGGGGAAATTACATCTGGCTGCACGGCGGCCCGGAGGACGGCCTTGTGCAGTCCTATATCCAGGGGAATACAACCGTGCTGCAACCGCTTATTGACAGCGGGGATATCACAATCGTGGCTGACCAATACTGTAAAAACTGGAGCGCCGACGAAGCAATGAAACATACGGAGAACGCGCTTTCCAAGGTAAATAACGATGTTGTGGCGGTGGTTGCGCCCAACGATTCCACCGCGGGCGGCGTTGTGCAGGCATTGGCGGCGCAAGGGCTTGATGGAACGGTTGGCGTTTGCGGACAGGACGGCGATATCGCAGCCTGCCAGAGGATCGTGGAAGGTACGCAGATCGGAACAGCGTTTAAATACCTGCCCACCCTCAATACGACGGCAATGGAAGTTGCGGTAGAACTCGCACGCGGGGAAACGGATCAGGTGGACGCAAGGGTTACGGACAAGGTAAACAATGGCTTTGCAGACATCCCTACGATCTATATTCCGGTCATCGAAGTAAACAAGGAAAATATCAATGATACGATTATTGCAAGCGGGTTCCATTCACTAGAAGAAGTATATGCAAATATTCCGAAGGACCAGTGGCCTGACGTAGAAGTGACGGGAGAACTGGACATTTACAAATACGCAAAATAATCAGTTGACAGGAAGGCATGGAGCGGCAGCCGGTTTTACCGGCCGCCGCCTGCCATAGCAGGGGGAGGAAAAGGTCATGTCGGAATATATATTGGAAATGAAAGACATTACAAAAAGGTTTCCCGGCGTACTGGCCCTTGATCAAATGAACGTTGGGGTAAAGCGGGGAGAGGTCCATGCGTTGTGCGGGGAAAACGGTGCGGGGAAATCCACGCTGATTAAAATAATCTGCGGTATGTACCCCTATGGAAGCTATGAAGGGGAATTGATGATCGACGGGGAACTGCAAAAAAACACGACGATCGAGGAGGCGGAAAATAAGGGCGTCGTATGTATCCAGCAGGAGCTGGCGCTGGTGGAAGAACTTTCCATACAGGAAAATATCTATATGAAGGAACCGCCAAACAGGCATGGGATCGTACAGTGGGAGGAGCTCTACTGTAAGGCAAAAAATATTCTGGAACGGGTTTCGCTCAATGTTGATCCGCGTATCAAGGTAAAGCATTTAGGCGTAGGGCAAAAACAACTGGTAGAGATAGCGAGGGCGCTTACGAGCAACCCTAAAATATTGATTCTGGATGAGCCGACCGCTGCCCTCACGGACAGCGAGGTGGAAATCCTGCTGAAAATAGTTGAAAATCTACGGGGCGAGGGCGTTACCTGTATCTATATTTCTCATAAACTGGATGAAGTATTTGCAATTTCAGATACAATCACAGTAATCCGCGACGGAAAGAAAATCCATACGGCTCCCGCAAAGGAGCTGACAAAGGAAACGCTGATCACGCATATGGTGGGGCGGCCGCTGGAACAGCAGTTCCCACGGGAAAGGCACACGGCGGGCGAGATCGTTATGGAAGTGAAGAACCTCACGGTTTACGACGAAACAGAGCCGACAATCAAGAGGGCGGACGATGTATCCCTGCAAATTCGCAAGGGAGAGATACTGGGAATCGCGGGCCTGATGGGCTCCGGCAGGAGCGAGATGTTTGCGAGCATTTTCGGGGCGTATGCCGGAAAACGTGAGGGCGAAATTCTTATACGCGGCAAAAAGGTGAATAACGCAACGCCCCTTGAATCCATAAAAAACGGATATTGTATGCTGTCAGAGGACCGGAAGCTGAATGGGCTTAACCTGATGATGAACGTACGGGAAAACGCAACGATGGCAAGCCTGGAAAAATTTTCCAGAGTCGTGGTGAACGAAAGCGCAGAGATCAAATATGTGCAGGAGCAGATCGACCAGCTCAGGATTAAGACGCCGACCATGGAAATGCAGGTCAGCAATCTTTCGGGCGGTAACCAGCAGAAGGTGGTTATCGCCAAATGGCTGCTCGCGAAGCCGGATATTCTTGTGGTAGACGAACCGACGAGGGGCGTTGACGTGGGGGCGAAATATGAAATATACAAGATACTCAACGCACTCGTAGACCAAGGGATTGCAGTGGTCATGATTTCATCCGAACTGGAAGAAATTTTAGGGATGAGCGACCGGATACTGGTTGTAAACCTTGGGAAGATCAAGGGCGAGCTGGATATTCAGGATGCTTCACAGGAAACCATCATGAATTGTGCTTTGGCAATGGATTAAGGGGGGAGACAAACATGAATGATACAAAGGCGGCGGACAGGAAAAAGAAAGTAGATATGCGCTCCTATATGATGATCATTGCGCTGATTGCAATCTGGATCATCTTTGCGATCACAACAGAGGGCGTGTTCATTACGGGAAGAAATATCTCAAACCTGCTGACACAAATGGCGGGCGTAACGATTCTGGGAGCGGGAATGGTATTCGTACTGCTGACCGGCAAGATCGACCTTTCGGTGGGCGCTCTTGTAACACTGACAGGCGTTGTGGCGGCAGTCCTTATGGCATGGAACGGATGGGCGACGATTCCTACGATCCTTGTCGTTCTCGCCATGGGCCTTGGGGTTGGCCTGCTCAATGGTTTTATTACGGTTTATTTAAAGGTTCCGGCATTCATTACGACGCTGGGGATGCAAATGGTGTTCCAGGGCGTGGTAATCGGTATTGGAAAAGGCGTATCGATCGCGCCCATGGCGGACATCTACAAGCAGATCGGAAATGGCTATATCGATACGCCGATTGTGATTGTACTGGGAGCGGTATGCTTCCTTGCCTACCTGACGCTGACTATGTCCAAACGGTCCCGGAGAAGAGCGGCGGGACTCGAAATGGAAAAACAGGGCTCCATGCTTGGCAAAATGGTACTGGTTGCAGTTGGAATAGCGGTGTTCGTATGGGTGCTGTCACTGTACAAAGGCCTGCCGATCGCCGTATTATTGATGATCGTGCTTGTGGTCGTGTTACAATTTTTTGCCGAAAAGACAAAAACGGGACGGCATATCTATGCGGTCGGTGGCAACGAGCAGGCTGCCTACTGCGCGGGCATCAATGTTAACAAGACCAACATGATCACTTTTGTCATTTGTTCTATGATGGCTGTCGTCGCGGGGATTGTGATTACGTCCAGGCTCAACTGCGGAAGCGCGACCTCCGGCGATATGAAGGAGCTCGATGCAATCGCAGCTGCGGTAATCGGCGGATGTAGCCTTTCGGGCGGCAAAGGGCGCGTCGTGGGGGCGATCCTCGGTGCAATCATCATGGCCAGCCTTGATAATGGAATGAGTATGCTGGGCATCGAAGCATTCTGGCAATATATGGTGAAAGGCGCGATCCTTATCATTGCGGTTGCGCTGGACGCGACTTCGCAAAAGGCGAAATAGGAAAGGAGAGCGGACATGAAGTATTGCTATAACGAGGCGACGACGCTCAAAAATTCCACGCTCGAGCGGGATATTGAGCTGGCGGAAAAAGCCGGATTCGAGTATATCGAACTTTGGCTGTGCCAGATAGAGCAGTATCTGGAAACGCATTCGATCAAAGAGCTACAAGGGCTTTTTGATGGAAGAACGATCAGGCCGTTTGCGTTTGATTCGTTTGAGGACATTCTTTTCAGCAGGGATTATAAAAAGCTGAAGGAGGATTTCACAAGGGCGTGCCAATACGGAACGGAGCTCGATGTGCACAATACCGTAATGGTTCCTTCGGTGTGGGAGGGCATCAACGACCAGTATTCGAAGGAAGAAATCACGGAGGAGGCGGTCAGCGTCCTTACGGAGCTTGCCGAAATCGCACGACCTTATAAAATGCGGCTGGCGTTTGAACCGATCGGCTTTGAGGACTGCGCGGTGCGCAGCCTGAAGGAAGCATGGGAGATCGTACAAAAAGTAAATCTTGACCATGTGGGGCTCACATTGGATGTATTTAACGAATACCTGTACTGCGGACTTAACGATATCGACGATATTAAAATGCTCGATCCGAAAAAAGTATTTATTTTCCATATCGACGATGCGCCGGTGCTGCCGCTTAAGGAATATAAACTTGACCACAGCGACCGGGTACCACCGGGAGAGGGGGGACTTCCATACAGGAAATTTGTGGAGAACCTCTGGAAAACAGGATATGACGAAGCCGCCTCGGTGGAGCTTTTCAATCCGGCGCTTTATGCCATGGATGCACAGGATGCGATCAACCATTGCTTTACGAGGGTAAAGGACGCCATAGACTTTACCCGGTAGCGATTCGGAACATTTTGGCGTAAATTACACCTACCATTCGGGCTTAATACCCGATCAGGCATAGCAAAAGCCCGGTGCAGTCATGCTCCGGGCTTTTGCTATACACTATAACGATAAGAGGTTAAGAAGTAAGCTTATTTCTTTTTCTGCCCATAATAAGCATTTGGGCCGTGCTTGCGCATAAAATGCTTGTCGCTGATGTAAGAGGGGATGTCGTCCATTTTCTGCGAGTTGTGGATAACCTCAGCGTGCCATGCCATCATGGCGACCTCTTCCAGAACGACTGCGTTATGGACCGCGTCAAACGCGTCCTTGCCCCAGGTGAAGGGGCCATGGCAGCTTACGAGCACCGCGGGAACATAATCAGGGTTAATTTCCCCCTGCTCGAACGTTTCCACGATTACTTTACCCGTATTGAGCTCATATGCGCTTTCTGTTTCTTCCTGCGTCAAAGGGCGCGTGCAGGGAATGCTGCCGTACATATAATCCGCGTGAGTCGTGCCGTACGGCGGAATCGCCCGCCGCGCCTGCGCCCAGATGGTGGCCCAGCGCGAGTGCGTATGTACAACGCCGCCCACATTTGGAAAATGTTTGTAGATTTCAAGATGCGTGAGCAGGTCGGAGGAAGGGTTGTAATCGCCCTCCACCACGTTTCCCTCCATATCCACGACGACCATATCGTCAGGGGAAAGCTCCTCATAATCTACGCCGGAGGGTTTGATCACCACAAGCCCTTTCTTTCTGTCTATACCGGAGACATTGCCCCAGGTATAGATGACAAGGTTCCTTTCGGGAAGAAGAAGGTTTGCTTCATACACATTTTGCTTTAATTTTTTCAACATGATTTTATCCCCGCTTATTTGAGCTTCCAGACGATATCATTCCATGTGAGTTCTTTTTCAAGCGCGTCGATGGTTGTGTCCTTGCCGATGTGGATACATTCAATACCCAGCATATTACAGAAATCCTTCATATGCTCCGCATCGAGCTGGTAGGATAGAACCGTATGGTGCGCGCCGCCCGCGAGTATCCATGCCTCCGCAGAGGTGGAAAGGTCAGGAAGGGGACGCCACATCACCTGCGCGACGGGGAGGTTTGGCATATCGTGGTAAGGCTGGCAGGCATCCGCATCGTTGATGATCATGCGGAAACGGTCGCCCATGTCGATGAGCGTTACGAGGATGACGGGGCCCGAGCTTGCGCTGAAGGACAGCCTTGCAGGATCCTCGCGGTCACCGATTCCAAGAGGATGAACCTCAATTTTCGGCTTGTCGCAAGCGATATCCGGATCCACCTCAAGCATATGCGCGCCAAGGATCGCTTCGTTGCCCGGTTCCATATGATAGGTATAATCCTCCATGAAGGCCGTGCCTCCGGGTACGCCCGCAGCCATCAGCTTCATAATCCGTGCAAGGGCGGCTGTTTTCCAGTCTCCTTCGCCCGCAAAGCCATAACCGTCGCGCATCAGGTTCTGGGTGGAAAGGCCGGGTAGCTGGCGCAATTCCTGCAGGTCCTCAAAGGTATCCGTATACACGTCGCAGCCGATTTCAGCCAAAAACTCACGGATCGCGATTTCTTCCCGCGCCTGGTAACGGATTGCGTCTATATTGTCTGTTGCGATGGTGTAACGTTCCTTATATTCTTCCATCTTTTTGTCGATCTGTTCCTCGGTGACCTTGTTTGCCTTCGCAATAAGGTCGCCCACGCCATATGTGTTGATCGACCAGCCAAGCTTGATTTCTGCTTCCACGCGGTCGCCACAGGTAACCGCAACCTCGCGCATATTGCTGCCAAAGCAGCAAACCTTGAGCCTTTTCGATTCAAATACGCCGATTGCGCTGCGCATCCAGTGGCCGATGCGTCCCAGTGTTTTCGGATCCTGCCAGTAACCGGAGATCACCTTGCGCGGCAGGCGCAGGCGCGCGCCGATAAAGCCGAACTCACGGTCGCCATGGGCGGATTGGTTCAGGTTCATAAAGTCCATATCGATCTCATTCCACGGAATATCGCGGTTAAACTGCGTGTTCAGGTGAAGCATTGGCTTTTCGAGCTTGTTCAGGCCGTTGATCCATCTCCTGCTGGGAGAAAAGGTGTGCATCCACGTAATAATACCCACACATTTCTCATCCGCGTTTGCAGCCATGATTGTCTGCTCAATGGACTGGGAATCGTGCACTGCCGGCTTGTAGACGACTGTGCAGGGTATTTCCTTGCTGTCATTAATCCCTTTTGCCATTATTTTTGCGTGGTCGTTTACCGCGTCGATTACCTCCGGGCCGTAAAGCGGCTGCGTCCCGGCAATAAACCAGAATTCATATTGTTTCGTATCGTGATTCATATCGTATACTCCTGTTTTTAAATTTGCGATGGCACAAATGCGTTTCTTTTAAACAACTATTTCGTATTGATTTTAATTTCTTTGAGGCGCTTCATCACGTCGTTTTCGCCCCTGCCGAAGTAATCGTGCAGGCGGCGGTATTCTGCGAACAGTTTCTCGTAAACGGCAACGTTTTCGGGAATAGGCTGATAAACGAGGTCTTTGACCTTGCCCATTTTCCGCGCGGCCTCAAATACGTCGTCATATCCGCCGGCTGCCTTGCCCGCCGCAACCGCGGCAAAGATCGCGCTGCCAAGCGCCGGGCCCTGCTCGGAGCCTGCAAGCTTGATCGGCATATTGAGCACATCGGAATAAATCTGCATCATCATCTGGTTTTTCTGGCTGATGCCGCCGGATGCAAAGAACTCTTCAACGTCCACGCCATTTTCGCGGTAGTTTTCCACGATCATTTTGGTGCCGTAAGCAGTCGCTTCGATAAGAGCACGGTATATTTCCTCCGCCTTTGTTTGCAGCGTCATGCCCATAATCATGCCCGTAAGGTCGACGTCCACCAGCACGCTGCGGTTTCCGTTCCACCAGTCAAGCGCCAGAAGCCCGCTTTCACCGGGCTTTAACTGCTGTGCCTTTTCCGTAAGGTAAACATGGATGTTTTTTCCTTCTTTTTTCGCTTCTTCCACATAAGATGCGGGGCAGCAATTTTCCACAAACCACGCAAAGTGGTCACCGACGCAGGATTGCCCCGCTTCATATCCAAAGAAGCCGGGCATAACGCCGTCCTCCACAACGCCGCACATGCCGGGCACCTGTTTTTCCACAGAGCCCATCATGATGTGGCAGGTGGATGTGCCCATGATCGCAAGCATCTTGCCAGGGCCGTCGATGCCGACTGCCGGTACGCACACGTGCGCGTCAACGTTACCCACAGCAACGGCGATGCCCGGCTTAAGGCCAAGTTTTTTTGCCATTTCTTCCGTAAGCTCGCCCGCTTTCTCGCCAAGCGGGATGATCTGCGTACCCAGTTTTTCCTCCACAACGTTCTCAAGGCGCGGATCGAGCGCTTTGAAAAATTCTTTGGACGGATAGCCGGTGCGCTTGTTATAAATTTCCTTGTAACCTGCCGTGCAGGAATTGCGCGTTTCTTTTCCTGTCAGCTGCCAGATGATCCAGTCTGCCGCTTCAATCCAGCGGTCCATCTCTGCGTAAATTTCAGGGGCTTCGTCAAGTATCTGCCACAGCTTCGGGATCGCCCACTCGGAGGAAATTTTTCCGCCGTAGTTTGCAAGCCAGTTTTCACCGCGCTGCTCGGCGATCTCGTTGAGCTTATTCGCTTTATCCTGCGCTGCATGATGCTTCCACAGCTTAACATACGCATGGGGCGTGCTTTTGTATTCGTTCTTAAAGCAAAGCGGGGTGCCGTCTTTGTATACAGGCAGGACGGTACACGCGGTAAAATCTGTGCCAATACCGATGATGTCGCCTGGATCGATGCCGCGGATAACCTCGGGAATCGTATGCGTGAGCACGTCAAGATAATCCTGCGGATGCTGGAGCGCCCAGTCGTGGCCAAGCGGCGTTCCGTCGGGAAGGGTTTCGTCCATCACGGCATGCGGATATTCGTAAATTGCGGAAGCGAGTTCTTCGCCGGTTTCCACATTCACGAGCACAGCGCGTCCGGACAGAGAGCCGTAATCAATACCAATCGAATATTTACTCATAATTTCACCTCATAATAGTGTATTTGGGATAACCTTTGCAGCGCAAAAGTTGTACGTACATCTTTGTTAATTTATTTTATCACAATCAAAAAAGGATTGCAATCGGTTCTGCAAGGAATTTAAATGCTTTTTGCGATCTTTTTTTCAAGGTTCAGGTGCTTTTTCGGATGCTGATTTTCCATGGCAGCAAAACAGGCGATTCTTTTTTTCCAGCCATCATCTGCAACAGCTTTTTTGCGGCAATAGCGCCCATCTCCTTTTTGGCGTGAAGCAGGGAAGTGAGCGGCGGTACGACAAATTTTGCAATGCCGCTGTCGTCAAAGCTCATGACAGCCATGCCGTCCGGTACTGATATTTTGCGGCGCGCAAGGATATCGATCAGCTTTGCCGCAACCTCGTCATTGTAGCAAAGCACCGCGTCGCAGCCGCAAAGACGTTCCATGATAATCTCCTCGGTTTGCTCCAGAATCATCTGTCTCGATTCCGTCGTATACCAGACGACCGCTTCGTCGTGAATCGGCAGGTCGGCGTCTGTAAGTGCGCGGCTGTATCCTGCATATCGTTCCGCCCCCTGCATATCATCGCTTTTGAAGATACCGCCGATATTACGGTACCCCCGATCAATCAGGTATCGAACCGCCTGCCTGCCGCCTTCGCGGTCTTCCATCAGGACAGATATCGGCGCGTCAAGCTCACGGTAATAGCTGTTGATAAAGACGATTGGAACGCCGGAAGCACCAAGCTTTTCATACAAAGCGATATTCGGGTTTGGCAGGGCCGATTTGGTTCCTTCTACAATAAGGCCGTCGATCGGTTTTTCCAGATACTCATGCAAAATCCGCTTCTCATTTTCAGTACGGTTTCTTGTGGCGGAAAGGTTCATGGAATATCCTTTTTCCGATAGCGTTTTTTCGATTCCGCTCAAAATTGTGGGAAAAATATAATCCGATATATAAGTCGTGATAACGCCAACTGTCATGGTGCGCGGGGCGCGGTTTTTACGGTAGCTTACATAAGTCCCGCTGCCGCGTACGCGAACGATGAGGGATTCTGCTTCGAGCTGGCTGATTGCCTGTCGCACGGTGTGCCGGCTCAACCTGTATTTTTCCGCAAGCTCATTTTCGCTTGGCAGGGTATCGCCGTTTTGGTAAACGCCGCAAACGATATCGCTCCTGAGCGTTTCGGCGAGTATTTTGTATTTGGGGATTGCTGTCATATCATACCTTCCAATCATGGATTCGATTTTGTTACTCTGTATCATACCCCGCGCTTCTGCAAATTACAAGAGGGCCGGTCAGGCAGACGGCGCGGCAAGTTCTTTGTAATAATATCCCTGTTTTTCACAAAAACGGTACCCTGCAGCTTCAAGCACGCCGCAGGAAGCTTTGTTTTTGGTATCCGGTTGTACGATGATTTCGCCTCCATGCGCATCCTCGAGAACCATCCTGCCAAGCTCCCCGATGATCGCTTTGCCAAGGCCCATCCGAAGGCAGCCCGGTTCGCCAATCAGGTAATCGATACTGAATGTAACGCCGGGCGAAGTGATTTCGTACCATTCCTCCTGCGCAAAATAACAGTCGTAATACTGGCAGAAACCGATGGGTATACCGCCATCTATCACGATAAAGTGATGGATAAAATCAAATTCCCCGTTTTTGTTTTCCGCCTCGCCGAGCCAGCTTTCCGGATGCTCGAACCATTTCAGGATGTAATCCTGATAAAGCCATTTTTTTAAAATCGGCAGATCATTGACAGTAAAGGGCCTCAGTATGACTGGTTCCATATAAAATCCTCCGGTTTTCACTGGTTTGGCGGTATAAAAAGGTTATTTTATATTAATAATCGCCGGACTGTGTTTTGAAACCGTGAATTTGATACGATTTGTGATAAAAAAGTTGGGTTTTCTTAATTGATTCCGCATCAAAAATTCAGTATAGTGTAATTAGTAAAAATAATAGGGGGAAACAGGGAATATGAGCAGGATTCTGGCTTTTGATTTCGGTGCATCCAGCGGGCGTGCCATGATCGCGCAGTTTGTGGACGGCAGGATTACGATGGAGGAGATCCACCGTTTTACAAATGATCCCGTATCGGTGCGGGAGACGCTTTATTGGGACGCGCTCAGGTTGTTTTTCAATATCAAGCAGGGTATTACCAGGGCAGTGAACGCGGGCGGCTTTGACATGATCGGCATTGATACGTGGGGCGTCGATTTTGGATTGATCGGCTATGACGGCCAGCTGGTGCAGAATCCTGTGCACTACCGCGACGGGAGGACGAAACAGCCATACCGCGATTTTTTCAAAAAAATAACGCCGGATGAGCTTTACGAAACAGCGGGTATCCAGCATATGGCGATCAATACGCTCTACCAGCTTTACGCGCTGAGGGAGCAAAGCCCCGATCTCCTCGACCAGACACAAAAGATACTTTTTACGCCGGATTTATATAATTATTTTTTGACCGGTGAAATGAAAGCGGAATACACGATTGCCTCAACCTCTGAGATGCTTGACGCAAAAAAGCGGGACTGGAGCGATAAACTACTGGGACTTGTGGGCATACCGCGCGAGAAGCTGTGCGATATTACGATGCCCGGTTCGAAATGCGGCCTGCTGTCGGATGAGATTTGCCATGAGCTTGGCGCGCCAAAAGCCACGGTGATGTGTACTGCGTCGCACGATACCGCATCTGCCGTCGCGGCGATTCCCACGCAGGAAAAGGATTTTATTTTCATCAGCTGCGGTACGTGGAGCCTGCTCGGCACAGAGCTTGGCGAACCGTGCCTGAACGCAAAGGCGCGGGAATATAATTTTACCAACGAGGGCGGTGTAAATGATAAATACTGCTTTATGCAAAACATTATGGGCACATGGCTGATTCAGGAATCGCGCCGCCAGTGGATACGCGAAGGGGAGGAATACGGCTTTGGCGAGCTGGAAAGCGAGGCTACGAAGGCTGAGGGATTCCGTTGCTTTGTGGACGTGGACGACGAAGCGTTTGTCGAGCCCGGAAACCTGCCGCGCAGAATACGCGCGTACTGCAGGCAGACCGGACAATTTGAGCCGCAGGCAAAAGGCGAGATTATCCGGTGTATTGACGAAAGTCTTGCAATGAAGTTTGCCTACAGCATTGCGCGCCTGGAGGAGTGCACGGGGAAAACCTATGGTACGGTCCATATCCTTGGCGGGGGAACCAAAAGTGCGCTCCTGTGCCAGATGACTGCAAACGCAACCGGAAAAACGGTTGTGGCCGGGCCGGATGAAGCGACGGTGCTCGGAAATGTAGCCGTGCAGCTGATTGCCGCGGGAGAGATCGCGGATGTGGCGGAGGCGCGCAGGGTTGTGGAGCAGTCAACCGGCCTGAAGAGGTACGAGCCGCAGGATACGCAGCTGTGGCAAACGCACTTTGAAACCTATCAAAATATTATGGAAGGCCGGTAAGCATGGGTATGAATGCACTGGAACGGTGCAGAAACACAAGCCGTCCTCCGACCGGCATAATGGGGCGTAAAAAGGGATGAAAAACGGCTGTATTACAAAATATAATACAGCCGTGAAAGCACCTTTGCTATAAGCTTTTTCGCTATTCCTTGTTTACCTTCTGGCGGTAAGCCTCCATTTCCCAGTTGGTGATGAAATGGATGAGTTCAGGCGTCATGTGGAGCGGCCCGCCAAAGCTTTCGGAGTAGACGGCGACCTTGACTGCGTCGAGGAAAAGCAAGGATGCGGTGTCGATTTCCTTTTGGGTGTCGGACAGAACAAACGCGCCGATATCTTTGATGCAAACAATTTTGGGCAAGTAGCCGTACCTTAATTCGAAATCCTGGAATTTTACGTTCATAAGGTCGGGCGATTCGGTATACAGGAATTCGGCTTTGCAGTATACGATATGGTCTGGCGTGAATGCAGCAGAAATGGGCGCAAACGCATGTTTGGAGGAAAGAAGGGACATAACCTCCCTGTTGGCGATGAAGCCGGCTTTGGCGTTTTGGGAGTAGAGCGCCGCCAGTTCCCGCTTTAAGGCATCGGTCTTTTCCGCGTCATAAGGAACAGCGGAAAAATCGGGCTTGCGTTTGAGCCTGCCCTTCAGGCGTGTCATCACACGTTCCATCAGCTGATCGATTTCGCCGCGCGTATCTGCGGCGATAAAAATACCGTGGTTTTGCAGCAGAAGAAGCTGAGCATCCCTGCCGTTTTGTTCGCGGTATTCGCGGAGCTTTTCCATGCACAGCACGGAAAGCACATAGCCCGGACGCGAAAGCGGGATCCAGACGCATTCGCCGGGAAACAGCTCCCTGGCAATTTCTTCACCGCCAGCACCGCAGGTAAGGCCGTTTACAAGAGCCGGATGCACGTGCAGTATGAGCCGGAATGGAAACAGGTTGTGCAGTGTTGTTTCCACGCTGGGGCGTTGGTTTTCAAAGCCGGGAAGGCGGGCGGCCATAAGGTCTTTGAGGGATGCGGCCTCGCGCTCCTTATCGCCCTGTGGATAATCTGCGGCCATCATGCGGTCAAGCTTTGCGCGATCCATACCCACAAAACCGTCCGCTGTGATTGTGGCGAGCGTTGTGCCGGAGCCTTTGACATACATCTCTTTTTCATCTTTCAGGGAGGTATTGCCGCCGCCGGCGAGAACATAATCAGGGTTTTTTCCATAATCGTTGGAAAGAGCTACTAATTCGGAAAGATTCACTTTGCATAACCTCGTTTCATAGAATTTTTCGGATGAATGCTTGTTCTTTGAAAACAATGGAAAACATGTTATGATGAAAACGAAAACTGTTAACAATTATTCTACTGTTATTGTAATCAATTCAGCCTGTTATTTCAACATGAAACAGTGTACCACATACAAAAACTTTGGAAAGAATTTATTTTGCGCCTGCAGTGGGTATCATGCGTGGCGGACGCAGGAAAGACGGAGGACAAAAATGGACAAAAAAACGTTATTAAAGGATCTGAACGCGCCGGAGCGGGAAGTGCGGCTTGAGGCTTTGCGCGGCTTGCGTGCTATGCTCGATTCAGGAGAAATCAAAGAGCCTGTGCGCACGGAGGATACAAACAACCATGTGCATACGACGTATTCGTTTTCCCCATATTCCCCTGCGTCGGCGGTTTATCATGCTTACATGAGTGGGCTGAGCACCGTAGGCATCATTGACCACGATTCGATTGGCGGCGCGCGGGAATTTATCGAGGCGGGCGAAATTATGGGAATCACGACAACGATTGGCTGCGAGGTGCGCGTAAGCTTTGCGGATACGCCGTTTAACGGAATGACGCTGAATAACCCGGACGAGCCGACGGTGGCGTATATCGCGCTGCATGGCCTGCCGCACAATAAGATCGACGAGCTTGACGTGCTGCTTTCCGGGATCAGGGAAAAAAGAAACGAGCGCAATGCCCTTGAGGTTGCACGGCTAAATGAAATACTGGAGCCTTATGGGCTGTCGCTCGATTTTGACAGGGATGTCAGGCCGCTGTCCATGGAGCATGACGGGGGCAGCATCACAGAGCGGCATATTTTATACGCATTGGTCAAAAAGCTGATCGACAAATACGGCAAAGGACAGCCGCTGCTCGATTTTATCGGGAACGATATGGGCATCGAGGTAAAGGGCGCCGCGCGGGGGATGCTGCTTGATACGGAATTTGAAGCATATGATTACGATGTGCTCAATATATTAAAGTCAAACCTCGTTCCGCGGTTTTTCATAGCGGGAGGGGACGACAGCCTGTCTGTAAAAAAGGTTGTGGATTATGCGCGCGGACTGGGCGTGATCCCAACGTATTGTTATCTTGGGGACGTGGCGGAATCGCCCACGGGAGATAAAAAGGCGCAGAAGTTTGAAGACGGTATTTTGGACGAGCTGATGCCGGTTGTCAAGAAGCTTGGCTTTGAAGGCTTTGCTTACATGCCCTCGCGCAATACGATACAGCAGCTTGAACGGGTGATGCAAAAATGCAGGGAATTCGGATTTTTTGAAATATCCGGCGAAGACATCAACCAGCCGCGGCAAAGTTTCATCTGCATAAAGCAGCGCGACGAGGCGTTCCGGCATCTGACAGATAATACGTGGGCGCTCGTAGGGCATGAAAACGCCGCCACGCTCGATCCGCAGGAATGTATTTATTCGGAATCGATCAAACAGGAATTCCCCCAAATGGATGAACGGGTGGACTATTTCAAGGAGATTGGGCTCCGGTACAGGAAATAAGGATAAAATACCGCTGTGGATCATCATAGCGGTATTTTTGATTGCCGGCAAAAGCATTGTTCAGGCCCGCCAGATTGAAAAGAAAAAAGTCAGGCGAGCTTGTTTCATGGGGTAAAAGCGAATAGAATAAAGATATTGGAAAAGGTAAATATCAGGCTGAATTTTCTCACAATAAGGAGGGCCGAAAAAATGGCACAAAGAATGATTTTGAATGAAACGTCGTATTTTGGACAGGGAGCGCTGGTCAATCTGGCGGACGAAGTGCGTATGCGCGGTTTTCGCAAAGCGCTCATCGTGACAGATGCAGATTTGATCCAATACGGCGTGGTGGAAAAGGTAACAAACCTTATGGACCAGAATGGACTTGCGTATAATGTGTTTTCCCAGGTGAAAGCAAATCCCACGGTGGATATCGTCAAAAAGGGGATTGGCGCATTCCGTTACAGCGGCGCGGATTACCTGATTGCAATCGGGGGAGGCTCGCCGATCGATACGGCAAAAGCAATCGGCGTAATTGCGAATAATCCTGAATTTGCCGACGTAGTGAGCTTGGAGGGGAATGCCGCGACAAAAAACAAGGCGGTGCCGATGATCGCGATTCCCACTACCGCGGGCACCGCGGCTGAGGTTACGATTAATTACGTGATTACGGACGAAGAGAAAAAGAGAAAATTTGTGTGCGTGGATGTACACGATATCCCGGTGGTGGCAATCGTCGATCCGGAGATGATGGCCTCCATGCCGCGCTCGCTTGCCGCGGCAACGGGAATGGACGCGCTTACGCACGCGATTGAAGGCTATACGACAAAGGGCGCGTGGGAAATGTCGGATATGTTCCATTTGCAGGCGATCAAAATGATCGCGCAAAATTTGAAGGACGCGGTAAACGGGGATATGAAGGCAAAAGAAAACATGGCGACCGCGCAATACATCGCGGGCATGGGCTTTTCCAACGTCGGCCTTGGAGTGGTGCACGGCATGGCGCATCCCCTCGGCGCTTTTTACAATACGCCGCATGGCGTGGCGAACGCGGTGCTGCTGCCTTATGTAATGGAGCACAACCAGGATGCGACAGGCGAGCGCTACCGGGAAATTGCGCGCGCAATGGGCGTGCAGAATGTGGACGCCATGAGTACGGATGAATACCGCAAAGCGGCCGTGGAAGCGGTGCGGGCACTGTCGCGGTCTGTGGAGATTCCGCAGACGCTGGCTGAAATCGGCGTAAAAGAGGAAGACCTCGAAAGCCTTTCGCAGTCTGCATTTTGCGACGTGTGCACAGGCGGCAATCCGAAGGAAATGACGCAGGAGAGTATTTTGGGCGTTTATCGATGGGCGCTCAATGGATAAACGCCTTTGAAAGGAGAAAGGACATATGAATTTTCATGTATTGCACCCGGCAGACCAGCTCTGTATGATGATGGAGCGCATCTATGCCTTTGGAATGACGACGACGTCAGGCGGGAACCTTTCGATCATGGATTCGGACGGCGATATCTGGATTACGCCCGCGTCGATTGACAAGGGAACGCTTACGCCCGACGATATTATGCAGGTAAAACCGGACGGAACGGTAATCGGCATCCATACGCCTTCCGTAGAGCTTCCGTTCCATAAGCAGATTTATGAAAAAAGGCCGGATATCAAGGCGGTGCTGCACGCGCACCCGCCGGCACTGGTCGCCTATTCGTCACTGAACAGGAAGCCGCTCACAGAAATGATTGCGAGCGTAAATTATGTATGCAACAACGTAAAGACGGCAGATTATGCGCTGCCGGGCTCAAAGGCGCTCAGTGAAAAGATCACAAGGGAATTTGAGGCGGGTACGGATATCGTTATCATGGAAAGCCACGGCGTTGTTTTGGGTGCGGGGAATATGTTCGACGCGTTCATGAAATTCGAGACGCTCGACTACTGTGCGCGCATCGAGATCAATGCAGCCCCGCTCGGCAGGCCGCGCGTGCTGACTGCGGAAGAGCTCGATATGTATTACAGGCGTTCCTTCCCTCAGCTCGAGGAATATCATCCGGGCGAATACAGCTCGGAGGAACGGTATTACCGCAGTGCGATGTGCACGTATATCAAACGCGCCTATAACCAGCAGCTTTTTACCTCCACACAGGGGACGTTTTCGCGCAGGCTGTCGGACGGCTCGTTTATCATTACGCCATATAATAAGGACAGGATGTACCTGGAACCTGAGGACATGGTCAATATCAGGAACGGACGCAAAGAACAGGGGAAAAATCCTTCGCGCGCAGTGAAGATGCACCAGGCGATTTACGAACAGCATCCTGATATCAATGCCATTGCGATTGCGCATCCGCCGAACATCATGGCCTTTGCCGTTACAGGTACGGAATTTGACGCGCGCCTTATCCCTGAGAGCTATATCATGCTCAAACAGGTACAGAGATTGCCGTATGGGGCGAACCTCAACGACCACGGGCAGGTCGTAAGTACGATTTCGATGAAAAATCCGGTGGCGGTCATCGAGAATGATTGCGTGGTGATTGCCGGATCCGGCCTGCTCAACGTGTTTGACAGGCTGGAGGTACTGGAATATTCCGCAAAATCGGTGCTTGCCGCAAAGCAGCTTGGCGAGCCGCATACCATCAGCGCAGACGAGGTAAAGGAGATTGAAGTGGCGTTTAAGCTGTAATGTTCAAACAAGCAGGAAAGAATAACAGGCTGAAAAATTCCGGGATTTATTCCGGAATTTTTTGATGTTGAAAGGATACGCCTGCTTAGGGCAAAACGGTTGGAATCTGTATATGCCTGCCGCCGGTATTATTGTAAATATGGGGAAAACGAGAGACGGGCGCATGGAGGCTCAGAAAGTAAGGGACAGGGAGTATGATCAAAAAAGCACCCGTATATAAGTCATCCGTCCAATCGAAAACATCCGAAAACGCGGCCTGAGCGTACGGTTTTTTTCATCTGCAACGCGGTGCATTATCCCCAAAAAACCACTTTATATAAGGCGTCCGGACGCGCGCGTTATGCGCGCTTTTTTTCTGTATGGAAATCAGGATAATTTAACCAAATTTGTGTTGATATATGGTATAATATAAGTTACTGGTTTTTTGTCAGGCGTGGCCGGAACGACGAAGGGTTTGTGCCTGCCTGAACGGATACCCGGCTTTTATGGCAATTTGTCAAAAGGTTGGTTACGGGCTTTTGGTATAAATTGCATATGCAAGCGTTTTATCAAACGTTTTGATAACCTGCATTCAGTTAAATAGCTGTAGAATAAGTGAGGTATTATGAATCGATTTGAATTACATTCCAAATATGCACCCGCGGGCGATCAGCCAAAAGCAATCGACGAGCTGGTGCGCGGCGTAGAGGAAAACAAGCGCGCGCAGGTATTGCTCGGTGTTACGGGAAGCGGAAAGACGTTTACCATGGCAAACGTCATCGCACGCACGCAGCGCCCGGCGCTGATACTGGCGCACAACAAAACGCTTGCGGCGCAGCTGTGCAGCGAGTTCAAGGAGTTTTTCCCCAATAATGCGGTTGAGTTTTTCGTCAGTTATTATGACTATTACCAGCCGGAGGCGTATATTCCGGGACGGGATTTATACATCGAGAAAGATTCGAGCGTCAACGACGAAATCGATAAGATGCGCCACTCGGCGACGTCGTCGCTTTTGGAGCGAAAGGACGTCATTGTGGTGGCGAGCGTTTCGTGTATCTATTCCATTGGCGCGCCGGAAGATTACGGTAAGCTGGCGGTGGCGCTGCGCGAAGGCATGGAGTTTTCGCGAGAAGCGCTTCTTGATAAGCTTGTGTCCATCAACTTTAACAGGAACGATACGGATATGTCCCGCGGAACCTTCCGCGTGCGCGGCGAGATTGTGGAAATTTTCCCGGCGGCGCAAAGCGAAAAAGCTATCCGCGTCGAGTTTTTTGGAGATACGATCGAGCAGATTTCCGAGGTTGAGGCGCTTACGGGCAGAAAGCTGAGCAGGGAAAAATATGTGATTATCTTCCCCGCCTCGCACTATGCGATGGATCACGACAAAGTACTCGCGCATATCCCAAACATCAAAAAAGACCTGCTTACGCAGATAGAGATGTTTAAAAACGAAGGGAAGCTGCTCGAAGCAGAGCGTATCCAGCAGCGTACGATGTATGATATTGAGATGCTCAAGGAACTGGGATACTGCTCCGGCATTGAAAACTATTCGCGGTATTTTGACGGAAGGTCGCCGGGCGATCCGCCGTATACGCTGATGGATTATTTCCCGGACGATTACCTGCTTTTTGTGGATGAATCCCATGTGACTCTCCCACAGGTGCGGGCAATGTATAACGGAGACCGTGCGCGCAAGCAGATGCTGGTGGATTATGGCTTTCGCCTGCCTTCGGCTTTTGATAACCGTCCATTGCAGTTTGCGGAATTCAACGCCCGCGTGAATCAGGCAGTGTACGTTTCCGCAACGCCTGCGGAATATGAACGCGGCCTTGCAGACGGAGAGGTGGTAGAACAGATCGTCCGGCCGACAGGACTTTTGGATCCGGCAATCGAAATCAGGAAAACAGAAGGGCAGCTTGACGACCTGCTGGGAGAGATTGGCGATATCGCTGCGAGGAAGAAGCGCGTGCTCGTTACCACGCTCACCAAGCGCCTTGCGGAACGCCTGACTGAATATTATACGGAAATGGGTATTCGCGTGAAGTATATGCACTCGGATATCGAAACGCTGGAGCGCATCGAGATCATTCGCGGGTTACGGCTCGGGGAGTTCGACGTTTTGGTAGGGATTAACCTTCTGCGCGAGGGGCTTGACATCCCGGAGGTAGAGCTTGTGGCGATACTCGATGCGGATAAGGAAGGGTTCCTGCGGAACGAAACGTCGCTCATCCAGACGATCGGGCGCGCCGCGCGTAATGCGGAAGGGCGCGTGATTTTGTATGCCGACAAGATGACGAAATCGATCAATGCCGCTGTTTCAGAGACAGAACGCCGCCGCGCGTTGCAGCAGAAATACAACGAGGAGCACGGCATCACGCCGACGTCGATTTCAAAAGATGTGAGCGAAGCGCTTGCGATCTCGCAGAAGGCGGAGGAAGAAATTGTGAACCTGCCCAAGGGCGAGCTTAATATGCGTATCGACCTGCTGACGCAGCAAATGAAGCAGGCAGCCGCGGAACTGGAATTCGAGGTTGCGGCCAAACTGCGCGATATGATAGAGGAATTGAAAAAGCAGAAGTAAAAATTTTGCGTGAGCCGCCGTAAGGGCAGGCTATAGCAAGATTGAATTGATAGAAAACACGGAGGAAAAATGGATTATTTACACATCAAGGGCGCGAGGGAGCATAACCTGAAAAATATTGACATCAAGCTTCCGCGCGATAAGTTTATTGTGGTGACGGGGCTTTCCGGAAGTGGAAAGTCGTCGCTTGCGTTCGATACGATTTATGCGGAAGGCCAGCGGCGCTATGTGGAATCGCTTTCCGCATATGCGCGGCAATTTTTGGGACAGATGGAAAAACCGGACGTAGACCTCATCGAAGGACTCTCGCCTGCAATTTCGATCGACCAGAAAACAACGGCGAGGAACCCGCGTTCCACGGTTGGCACAGTGACGGAGATACACGATTACCTGAGGCTTTTGTATGCCCGCGCGGGCGAGGTATACTGCACGAAGTGCGGCAAAAAGATTTCGCGGCAGACGGTGGACCAGATGGTAGACCGCGTGATGAAAAGCCCGGAGGGCACGAAGCTGATGATTCTTGCGCCGGTGATCCGCGCCAAGAAGGGCGAGCATAAAAAGGTGCTCGAGAACCTTGCGAAGGACGGCTATGTGCGCGCAGTGGTGGACGGGGAAACCCATGAACTGGACGAAGAGTTTAATCTTGAAAAACAAAAGAAACACTCGATTTCAGCGGTGATCGACAGGATTATCGTAAAGCCGGAAAGTACGCAGCGCGCAACCGATTCTATCGAGACGGCGCTGCGGATGGCTGGCGGGCTTGTGATCATCAAAAATATGGATACGGGCGAAGAAACCCTGATGAATGAGAATTTTGCGTGTGCGGACTGTGGCGTGAGCATCGAGGAGCTTTCCCCAAGAATGTTTTCTTTTAACAGTCCATTTGGCGCGTGCCCGGAATGTACGGGGCTCGGGATGCTGATGAAGATCGATCCGGATCTGATCGTACCGGATAAAACAAAGACGCTGCGCGAGGGAGCCGTCAAAGCGTCCGGCTGGAATTTTGGAACGGTGGGCACGATCGCGAAAAATTACCTTGACGCAATGATGAAACGTTATCATTTCGATATGGATACGCCCTACGAGGACTTGCCTGATGAGGTGAAGCACGCGCTGCTTTACGGCACGAACGGGGAAAAGCTTCGTGTAGAATACGACGGGATGGGCGGATCAGGCTATTACAGCGCGGCGTTTGAGGGAATCATACCCAATTTGGAGCGGCGCTATCAGGAGACCACGTCCGAATACATGAAAAGCGAGATAGAAGGGTATATGGTGGAAACCCCATGCCCGGTGTGCGGGGGAAAACGCTATAAACCGGAGACGCTTGCGGTAAAAATCGGCGGGAAAAATATTGCGGAGCTTTCTGACCTTTCGGTGCGAGCGGCACGGGAGTTCCTCAATACGGTAGAGCTTGATTATAAACAGAAAATGATTGCGGAACAGATATTAAAGGAGCTGAATGCAAGGTTTGATTTCCTGATCAACGTAGGACTCGATTACCTCACCCTGTCGCGCGCGGCGGGAACGCTTTCCGGAGGGGAGGCGCAGCGCATTCGCCTTGCAACGCAAATCGGCAGCGGCCTTGTGGGTGTGCTGTATATTTTGGATGAGCCGAGCATTGGCCTGCACCAGAAGGACAACGACAAGCTTTTGAAAACGCTTAAAAACCTGCGCGACCTTGGAAATACGCTGATTGTCGTAGAACATGACGAAGAAACCATGCTGAATGCGGATTACGTGGTGGATATCGGCCCCGGTGCGGGCGAGCATGGCGGAAAGGTCGTCGCCGAGGGAACGCCAAAGCAGATCATGGCAAACAAAAAGAGCATCACGGGGCAGTACCTGTCCGGTAAAAAGCTGATCAGGATTCCGGCAAAGGTGAGGAAGCCAAAGCACTGGATCACCATCAAGGGTGCGAGGGAAAACAATCTCAAGGATATCGACATATCGTTTCCAACGGGCGTGATCACAGCGGTTACGGGCGTTTCAGGAAGCGGAAAGAGCACGGTTGTAAACCATATCCTCAAAAAAGCCTCGATGCAGCGGTTTTACCATTCCAAGGAGCGCCCGGGCAAGCATGATGTGATCGAAGGGCTCGAATATGTGGATAAGGTAGTGGATATCGACCAGTCGCCCATCGGCAGGACGCCGCGCTCCAATCCGGCGACATATACCGGTATATTTGACCTGATACGCGATATTTTTGCGATGACGCAGGACGCAAAGGCGCGCGGTTACCAGAAAGGCCGTTTTTCGTTCAATGTAAAGGGCGGACGCTGCGAGGCATGTAAGGGAGACGGCATCATCAAAATAGAGATGCACTTCCTGCCCGACGTATACGTTCCGTGCGAGGTATGCAAGGGCCAGCGGTATAATCGTGAAACGCTTGAGGTGCGTTACAAGGGAAAGAATATTTTTGAAGTCCTCGATATGACGGTGGAGGAGGCATATAAGTTTTTTGAAAACGTGCCGCGCATCGAGAGTAAATTAAAGGTACTGCTGGATGTTGGGCTTTCTTATGTGAAACTGGGGCAGCCGTCCACCACGCTTTCAGGCGGGGAAGCGCAGCGCGTGAAGCTGGCAACCCACCTTGCGAAAAAGCAGACGGGAAATACGTTGTTTATTCTGGACGAGCCAACCACAGGCTTGCACATGGACGACGTCAAAAAACTGGTGAAGGTATTAAACCGTCTGGCTGATAAGGGAAACACCGTGATTGTCATCGAGCACAATCTCGACGTGATCAAGAGCGCGGATTATATTGTGGATATGGGGCCGGACGGTGGCGACAAGGGCGGCACTGTGATCGCCAAAGGAACGCCGAAAGAGGTTTCGGAAAATAAAAAAAGCTACACGGGAGAATATTTGAAACGCATTTTTGACAATGCCACCCCGGAGCATTACCTGCAGCCCAAAAAGAAATAATTTCGCAGCGGGCGCAAGAAGTCCGGGAACGTATATGATATTGCATTATTTCACGTCAGGTCATTATCTTCGCCGGGCAGGCGCAGGACAGTTTACGACTCAGGGACGCGCGTACATTGTAACTATGGAAATAAAAACGCACTCTGCGTCCGCCTTTCCGAATATATGAAAAATCCATTCAAAGTGCAACGGCTCCCGAAGCCCTTCGCTGCAAACTGTCCTATGCCTGCCGGAAGCAGAGGGGTATTCCCGGGCAACGTACCACCGCAGCGCAAGGCGTATAAGCGCCGGTGTCTGTTTCAGGACACTGCCTGCCTTCGGATACATCGAACGATATCACATGGAAAAATGTTTATGCCGAACGCAGCCTTTTCAGCAAACAGGCGCACAACACGGCGCCGGCGGCAAGAATCAGCGCCAGCGGCATCAGGTTGCGGAGGGTAAAACCTCCGTCTGCCATTAGGAGGTACCCCCATGTCGCGGGGAACGCTTTCCCAAAAGCGTCAAAAAAGCCGGGCAGCATATTGATTGGAAACATAATTCCTGAGAGCAGGATCGAAGGCAGGAAGATTAGTTGGCAAACCATGGTAAGCTTTGCCTGGTTTGTCACCAACAGGCCAAGAACGCTCCCAATACATAATGATACCGCTATGAAAATTGCAAGGGAAGCGAAATACAGCGGGGGATTGGCCGGGGGTTCTGCGCCAAAAGCAGCCGGCGCAGCAAAATATATGATTGTGCTCATAATCATGAGGTGGATAAACGCCGACAGGAACAGCGTAACCACACCAAAATATACCGGCACGCCATTTGCTTGATATACTTTTTTAATATCACTGCCGTAAAGCTCCGCAAGGGAAGGGGGCAGGCCGATAAGCGCGCCCATCGATACGCCCATTACGGTCATGGATTGTATGAGCGTGTCTTTGGACAGCGGATTTATGGAGGTGAAGATACCGCCCATAAAGGCAAAAAAGAGCAGCGGAACCACATAGCACGTGATCAACAGGGATTTACTCCTGATATCAAGCTTCCATTGCAGTGCGGTTCCGTATAAAAATGCGTTCAAGATTCCTTCCCCCTTGCAATATCGATAAAATATTCCTCGAGCGTCCCGCGGTCTATGCTGATGCCCAGCACGGCGATTCCTCTTTCCCTGAAATCCTGAAGCAGGGCAAGCAGCGTATTGGCGATGTCGTCTGTCTCATGGCTTTCGTTACCAAGCCCTGTTTCGATATGCAGGGTAAACCGTTTGCCAAATTGTTCTGACAATTCCGTAACAGTGCCCGTAAAGGCGATACTGCCGTCGTTGAGGATTGCAATGCGCCCACACAGGCTTTCGACCTCAGCCATATCGTGACTGGCTAAAACAATGGTTTTTCCCTGCGCCTTCAATTCGCGGAGCTGGTTATGGAGCGATACCCTGCCCTCCACGTCCAGTCCGGCGGTCGGCTCGTCAAGGAACAGGATATCCGGATCGCCTGTCAACGCAAGCGCGAGATGCAGGCGGCGTTTTTGGCCTGTTGAGAGCTCATGATACCGCTTCTTTGCAAACGCGTCGATTCCAAGCGCGGCAAGTATAGGAGCGTTGGGCTCGGTATGATTCCATTTTGCAAACAGCCGTACGGCTTCCATTGGCCTGATATATGCGGGAAGTGACGCCGACTGCAACTGGATGCCTACGCTGCCGTTCACCGTAATACTTCCGCCGTCATACCTGCGCAATCCTTCGATACATTCAAGCGCGGTGGTTTTCCCTGCGCCGTTCACGCCAAGCAGTGCAAACATTTCACCCTTTAACACATCAAAGCTGATCTCTCTGAGGACAGTATGATCGCCATAACTCTTTTTCAGTCGGCGGACCTGTATCGCACAGCTCATTTGTCTCCTCCTTCAAACGGATTGACGCCCAGATTTGTGAAGTAGGCTTCCAGGGCGAGTTCGATGTAAGCGTTTGCGGCCGTTTGTTTTTGCTTCCATTCGTTGTCCATACCATCGAAAGTCCCGATTTCCATGAGTCTGGACAGCATCTTCATATCCCCGCCGGTAAATTCTGTAACCATGTCCCAAAAGGCTCTGGCAAGGGACTGGCCTTTGCTGCTTGCGGGAGGAACGCCTTCCCGGGAAAGCCATATTGCCTCGTCGAGCAGGCTGTTGAACGTATTTATCATTTTCAGTCCGCTGTCCTGGTCGAAACGGCTGCGGATATGGTCGAGGGTGTCGCTGTCAAAATGCTTGATCAACCAGTAAAATTCGTTTTTCATCCGCAGGTTCACGATAATATCCGCGTATTTTTTAAAATCTACGGATTGCATTTGCAAAACCTCGGTTTTCAGCGTTTCAATCGCGCGCAAAGATTCCGAAAGGCTTTCCATCTTTTCCCGTATGGCGGCGGCCTGTGTTGAAAGCGCAGCCGCAACATCGGCAGGGGAGTCGAGGTCGACCAACCGGTTTTTGATATCACCAAGCGAAAACCCCAGAGATTTCAGTGACAAAATTTGATGGAGCTTTACGAGGTCCTTATCCGTATAGAGCCTGCGTCCGCCTTCGCTTTCAGACGATGGCGAAAGCAATCCTTTTTTATCGTAATACTGAAGGGTACGGACGGTAACGCCCATTTTGTTTGCAGCCTGGCCCACCGTCATATAACCCTGTGGTATGGCTTTATATTGATCCATGCAAAAAACCTCCTGTTTCCATTATAATTCATGACGTTGCGTCATAAGCAAGTTTTTGATTATGATGTGAAACCGACAAAGGGCACAATAAAAAAGCCCATTGCGAAAAACTTTCCGTTCACATTGATTTCCATTGGCATAAGTGATACAATGAAAAGGCATGAAAAAATGGCTTTATTTAGCTAATATCTTGTGAAATCATTTGTAAAGATCGGAATGAATAATAAGGAATCGACAAAATCTATCCCCCCACTATTTTTCCCTTTATTAATGGATCATGTGACATTTTTGCTATCTGACGGATGAAAAACAGGTGCTTTTTACCATAACGTATGTAAAAATATGGAAAGGTCTGCTTTAATACAATACCCGACCTAAAAAGAAAGGATTTCGCCAAATCAAAATTTTCAGGCATGAAAAAAGTTAGGAAGATTGGACAATTTCAGATATATACGGTGATGTGGCTGGTTGCCATTCTGGTCCTTATTGCGCTGCTGTGGCAGAACTTAGGCGGCGCGCGTATCATCAATTACAGCGGGATCGTGAGGGGCGCCACACAGAAGCTGGTAAAGGAAGAGCTGCATGGCTATGAGGACGATGCTCTTATCAGTCGTCTTGACGGTATCATCTATGACCTGCAAACGGGAAACGGCGATTATGGTC
The DNA here is from genome assembly GCF_055522415.1 of Christensenella sp. KGMB01412. Taxonomy (NCBI): domain Bacteria; kingdom Bacillati; phylum Bacillota; class Clostridia; order Christensenellales; family Christensenellaceae; genus Christensenella; species Christensenella sp. KGMB01412. The sequence goes on from NZ_JBVFVW010000015.1 coordinate 27,561, forward strand.
TGTCAAGGGATGATGATGCCCAGTATCAGCAGATGCTTGCGGATTTAAGCATTATATGGACTGATATCAAGGATGAGATTACAGTGATGCGGTCCGGTGCGACGGGCAGCGGCGAGAAGCTGTATGATTTGAGCCAAAAGCATTTTGAACTTGCAGACGATCTTGTATTGAGGGCGGAGGAAAGCTCGGACGAAAAACTGAAAAACTCCATCATATGCTATTTTATTTGCCTTGCGTTATCCATCGTGTTTTTTGGAGTTCTGAATGTACATAACCGCAAAGCGCTGGAAAAGAGCATCTTTACGGATAAGCTGACCGGAATTTTCAACAGGGCGGGGTTTGAAGCTTCGGCTGCAAATTTGCTGCGGCAGCGCAACGCATCCGAATATACCGTCGTGGAATTTGATATCGAATATTTTAAAGATTTAAATAAGGTGTATGGATACACGCTTGGAGACCAGTTGCTGATTGCCATTTCCGCTGCGCTTTCAAAATGGGCGGGAAAAGACCAGCTTTGCGCGCGCATTGACGCGGACAACTTTGTGGTTCTGGCCAGAAGCTCGGATACCCTCATAGCTGAGCTTGAAACCGTTTTGAATGATGCGCTCAGAACAATGGCGTTTCTCGAGGCATACGACGGACTTACCTTTGCCATCGGCGCATATGATATTACGCAAAATGACGAAATGGTTAAAACCATTATGGATAAGGCAAATACCGCGCATAAAACGGCAAAGACGCAGAAAGAGGGGGCAGTCCAGTGGTATGACCAGGCCCTTGTGGAAAAACTGGAACTTGAGGGAAAGCTTAAAGACAGGCTGCATCAGGCGCTTAGGGATGGGGAACTCAAAATGTATCTTCAGCCAAAGCTGGAGCTTGAGAACCTGAAGGTAATCGGGGCAGAGGCCCTGGTGCGCTGGGAGGTTCCCGGAGAGGGAATGATATATCCGGACACCTATATCCCGCTGTTTGAAAAATGCGGCATGATTGCGTATCTTGACTTCTATATGTTGAGAAAAGCCTGCGCCTACCTGCGCGCCCAACTCGACAAGGGGCTTGCGCATCTTGTGATTTCCGTCAATATTTCGAGGGTGACGCTGTACAGCAGAATGTTTTACGAAACCTTTCTGGATATTGTGGGGCAACATAAAATCCCGCATGACTGCATTGAAGTTGAAGTCACGGAAAGCGCTTTTAATGAAGTAGCAGATTCTGTAATCCAGATATTGTCCCAACTGAAGGAAGATGGATTCCTGATTTCGATGGACGACTTCGGAGCCGGATATTCCAGCCTGAGCCTTTTGGGCAAGCTGCCGATCCAGATCATCAAACTTGATCGTGAATTTTTAAATGAGATGGATCAAAACAGTAATGTGAAGGGCGTGATTGCCTGTGCGGTAGATCTGGCGCATGCACTGGGAATCAAAATCACCTGTGAAGGCGTTGAAACATTGGAACAGGTTCGGTTTTTGAAGGGACTTGGCTGCGATTACGGTCAGGGCTATTATTTTTCCAAACCCATTCCTCAGGATCGATTTACAGAAGAATTTTGGTCTTGATTCGATAACAGCCGACTGTAATAACAGGCGGCTATTTTTTGATATGGCATTCTTTACAGTGGCAATATTTTTCCTGGTATTCGCCCGTATCAGCTTCCACCAGAATCACGTGTTCCGCACAGATTTCACTGCGGGGAGTCGGTGTGGGAAAAGGAACGCCTTCTTCCTCCATATCGTACAAAAACAACGAGAGCGCATCGTGTGCCATTTCCTGCGCGGCTTCGCGCGAATCACCGCAGGAAACACAGCTTTCAAAATCAGGAAAACAAACAGTATACATTCCGTCTTCTTCCGATATAATTGCAGGGTAACAATATTTTGCCATCAGGACACCTCCGTTTTTTCCAAACCTGCCTGCCGCAGGATAGCGGCAAGCGTACCCGCGGCAAGCTCTTCCGTTTTGTGGCGTGATACCGGAAAGGTACGCCCTGTGAGGGGACTGAAATATAAATCATGGTTTCCGCCCTCGCGTTTTAGCAGGATATCGTTATGGGAGAGAAGCCTTCTAAGCTCGCTTACCTTCATGCTATAATCCTTTCCAAGGTTTCTGTTTGATTATAACTATACCAGTTTTACAGGGAATGTAAACATCAGGCATAATTGTAAACCAATATAAAATATATAGTTTACAATAAGGTGGCGCTATGATATACTACAATAGATTTTTATTGCAGCCTGCCAAAAGGTTGCGCAGCAGGCATTTGCTGGAAACTGCTATACAGCCTGCCTTTACGGCGGCGCAGCCATGCAAAGCCATAAGTTAATACGCTGTAGCCAGCAATCAACAGGCGGCGCTGTGGACGGCAAGCGGGCGCCTGCTCAAATGGGGGATAACAGGATGGAAATGGCAACTACAAAAAAAACGACGACAAGGGATATCATATTATGCGCTCTCTTCGCGGCGCTGATTGCAATCGGCGCATTTATCAGGATACCGATTCCCTATGTACCGATTACATTCCAGGCATTTTTCGTATTGCTCGCGGGGTTTCTCCTCGGACCGAAATATGGCACGATATCCATGCTGCTGTATCTTGCGATTGGCCTTTTGGGACTGCCGGTTTTTACGGAGGGCGGCGGCTTTATGTATGTGTTAAAGCCGACCTTTGGATATTTAATCGGATTTGCGCTCACCGCCTTTGTTGCCGGGCGGCGTACGCAAAGAATCAAAAAGCTCAGCGTAAAAAATCTGTTTTTGTCCGGAATGCTTGGTATGGTACCCGCATATATCATAGGGACGCTGTACTTTTACCTGATCATGAATTTTGTGTTGCAAACGCCCATGGCGCTGTGGGCGGTTTTATGGTCGTGCGTGATTATCTTTTTGCCGGCAGATATTTTACGTTGCCTGCTCGCCGCATGGCTTGCAAAACGGTTGCTGCCGGTTCTGCGTAAAAATGGCACGCTTTGAGGAGAAAACATGATTTCAGAAATGACAAAAAAAGTGATTGATGGATATGCGATCACAAAGCAGGAGGCTTGTTTGCTGAACAATGAGGGCGCCCGGGCGCTCGGCGAGGCGGCTGATGAGATCAGGAGATTTTTTTGTGGGGATGATTTTGATATCTGTACAATTATCAATGGAAAAAGCGGACGTTGTGGGGAAGATTGCAAATTTTGCGCGCAGTCCGCACATTACAGGACAGGAGCCGGGTTTTATGGGCTGCTGAATGAGGAAATTTTCCTGCGTGCTGCGGAAGGGTATCAAAAAGCAGGCGCGCGGCGATTTTCCATTGTGACGTCAGGCGCGCGGCTTACGGATAGCGAAGTAGAGAAGCTGTGCAATATCTATGCAAAGATTACCGCGCAATGTGGGATACAGGTATGCGCCTCCCACGGCCTGCTGACCGGGGAGCAGTTCCGTATGCTCCGGCAGGCGGGCGTGAGACGCTATCACAACAATCTGGAGACCTCGCGCGGCTATTTTCCGTACATCTGTTCGACGCATTCCTATGACCAAAAGCTTGCAGTGATCCATTTGGCGCAGCAGGCGGGGCTTTGTGTGTGCAGCGGGGGGATTTTCGGTATGGGCGAACGAATGGAAGACCGAATCGATATGGCATTTGAACTGAGAGGGCTTGGGATAAAGTCCGTTCCGCTCAATCTGCTGAACCCGGTCAAGGGAACGCCGCTTGAAGGACAGCCGCTTATTTCAGAGGAAGAGGCGTTAAAGACGGCGGCAATCTTCCGCTTTGTATTGCCGGACGCGCAACTGCGGCTGGCGGGCGGCAGGATAAACCTGAAGGACCGCGGGAGAAGAATGATACGCTCCGGTGTAAATGCCGCTATCTCAGGGGATATGTTGACAACGGCAGGCGCCGCATTGACGGGCGATCTCGCAATGATTGGGGAATGCGGATTCACAACGGGGCCGTGAACGGTTAAAAACCCGGTTGTTTTGATTGCCTGGTAAAAAAAGATATTAAGAAAGTATAAAATTTTGCGTAAATAAGTTGTAATACGCTTCTGGCAATGTTATATTTAATATAACGATTAAAAAAGGTGGCGCAGTATTTTGAAATTTCATCTGAATCTTTATTTAATAGTGGGTATCTTCGCGATTGCGATGAACCTGATTGTAGGAAGTGTTATTTCTGTGCACGACGGTTTTATCCAGACTGCGCAATGCCTTTTGAGCGGAATCGGCATTTTTTTCTGTGTTATGGGCTTCTTCGAGCAGAAAGACAGGGCCTGCAGCAAGCATGAATAAAAGATAAATATCAGAGCGCAGAGTTATCTGTGCTTTTTTTGTCGAAAAATTCGAAAAAAATGATTGACATTTGAATTAAATTGTTTTAACCTAAAGTCAGGCAAACGATAAAGCCTGCTTTTTCGTTCGCTTTTTTTATTGCCCGCATTTCGCGATTTGCGCCCTGGATGGGCGTTTTTTTGTGCTGTTTTTTGGAGAAACCTTATGACCAAAAAAGCAGACATTATTTTTCGGTTTTACAACGGCCTGTTTTTTATCAAATTCGTAATAACGATTTATCTCAAATATGATTCGATTTAGAAAGTTATGCGTGCGGTGAAACCGGCATTGGAATATGACTGCAAAAGTACTAATACAATCAGGCAAAAGCCGGGGTATCGGCGGGGTGTTTCTGTGAAGAGCAAACAAAAGGAAAAAGGCAAAGCGACAATTAAAGACGTTGCGTTACGCGCGGGTGTTACTCCCGCTATCGTGTCGCGCGTGTTCAATAAAGATAAAACGCTCAATATAAAAAAAGAGACCAAAACGGCTGTATACCGCGCAATCAGGGAATTGAACTATACGCCTAACTCAGTCGCGAGAAATCTGAGGATGCACAAAAGCCATACAATCGGCGTATTGGTGGCAGACATCATGAATCCGTTTTTCACCGAAATTGTGAAAGGCGTGCAGCAGGCCGCGGATGAACAGGGTTACAATATTATTCTCTGCAATACAGACGACAATGCGGAAAAGGGGAAAAAATACATCAATGTCTTAAGCTCGCAGATGGTGGATGGAATGATCCTTGGAGCAGGATATGTAAGCGATGATGAAATCGCTTTACTGGAAAGCATGGGTACAAAATATGTGCTGATGAACCGGATTACAGACGACGCGGCCCCTTATGTGAGGGGAAACGATTTTGAAGGGATGCGCCTTGCTGCGAAGCACCTGATTGGATTGGGACATCAGAGGATCGCGCATCTGTCAGGGCCGCTGTATGCGGATACCGGACTCAAAAGATTGCAGGGATACCGCAAAGCACTGATGGATGCGGGAATCACTTACCGTCCGGAGTATGTTTTAGAGACGCAATATGATGAAAAGTCTGGCTATGAAACATGCAGGCAGTTACTTGGGCTGAAGGAACAGCCAACGGCGATCTGTGCGGGCAATGATATGGTGGCGATTGGCGCGATGCGCGCGGTGAAAGAGGCGGGCCTTGCCATACCCGGCGATATTTCGATCGTGGGATACAACGATATCTGGGTGGCGCCGCTGCTTTCGCCTCCGCTTACAACCGTAAGCTACGATTTGCTGAATATGGGAAAAGTTACATTCGGCCTGTTGCTGAGCCTGATGAGGGGCAACGAAGACACGCAGACAAAAATCATTTTAGAACCCAAACTGACCGTGAGGGAATCCACACAACAAATACAGTGAAAAAACTGCATACTATTTTCCTGAAAACCCGTCGGTATGCGATTGCGGGCGCAGGCAACCATGCTTCAAACTGTAAATTTTTTTTAATGATTTATTAAATTGTTTTAACGGGCGATATTTGATTTCTTTGCATGGCAGGGATGATCGAATGGAAATAAAAGGAA
>NZ_JBVFVW010000016.1:0-16040 GCF_055522415.1 Christensenella sp. KGMB01412
CCGAATTTCGCACGGTTTTCATCCGATGCAAGATACAGGTTATATGGCATTCCCTTTTCATAGAGCGCACGCACCGCAAGCGTTGGCGCTACGTCCGCCACTCCTACAAGCTCCATATCCTCCTGTTTTGCAACTCCGTCAGCCAGCCGCTGGCCGATTACTCCATATCCCGATACTCCTACTCTTACTTTTCCCATTTCTTTTCCCTCCTGATTTTTCTCACTGACCACTAAAAAATTCCTGTTTCCCAGTGTCCAAATTATTTCTATATTTTTAAAACTGCGTTTTGATGAAACGACTCGACTATATTTTAAAAACCGAAAGAATACTTACTGTATACGAAAAAGGGTTTTATAATTAAAAAACTTCCTCGTTATTTTCGTTTTGTTATAACCAAGCTTTTATTTGCGATTTTTTTTAATTGTTTATTGGTATACCAAGAGTATACTTTCGCTTTTCTCCTTTGTCAACTGTTTCTTGATAAAATATTGTCTTTTACATAAATTCCTTGACTCTTGAAATATTTTGGTATAAACTTTTGGTATACCAAGAAAATACAATTAGTTTTTTTAATATAATTTTACGAAAGAAAGGTTTTATCCATGGCGAAATACCAGACGGATGCAAAAAATGATAACAAACGCGATTATGCGTATAACCGTATCAAGGAAATGATTATCTCCAACGAACTGCCGGGGGGCACTTTTTTGATTGAACGCCAACTGTGCGATAAGCTCGGTTTGAGCCGCACCCCGGTACGAAGCGCTTTGCAGGAACTGATTAACGATAAGCTTGCAGTCGGCTTCCCCGGCAAAGGCATCATGGTTGCAGAGATCACAGTGAAGGACGTGATTGAGGTATATCAGCTCAGGGAGGTGCTCGATGTGCTTGCACTGAAGCTGTTCCTGCATAAACTGGATAATAAACCTGTGATCGATAAAATGCGCTCCCATGTTCTTTCTATGAAGGAAATGCTTGAAAGCAATAATTTTGAAGACATGACCATGCACGACATGGCATTCCATAGCTGTTACCTGAACAATACCGGAAACAGCCGTTTGCAGGAAATCCTGCGTTCACTGTGGAACCAGATGCAGCGCATCGTGTTTTCTGTGAAATCGATGGAACGGTATCAGGAAACCTATCGGGAGCATCAGCAAATCATGGATGCAATCGATGAAAACGACTTTGAAAAGGCGCAGGAAATGCTTCGCGCCCATATGATTGCATCAAAAGTCTATCATATTGAAAGATTATCATAAACCCGGAGCGAAATTATAATTGCAGAAATGCCCCTGTCAAAATGGCAGGGGCTTCTTTTCTAAAAGTAATCTGAAAAATAAGGTTTTTCTGACGGGATGAGCATTTCAAGCAAGCTCAATACGTGGTAATCCGCTTTTATCCTGTCGTTATGGTACAGGTATGTCGGCCTCTTATAGCCCATCATCATAGTGGTCAGCGTTCCGATGTCAAGCTCAACCAGAGGCTCTTCCCCATCATAATCCGACTTTTCGCAGCATGCTGCCCCTTCGTTCCAGAAAAGATGGAAAACACCGTTATTCCACTCTGCCACCGGATCATGCACCTTGAAGTAAAAGTCCCGTTTTTCATCCGCAACCTGAAAAGGATATTCCTCCAAAAACGGCTTTACATCGACAATCCTTGCCATATAATAAGTTTTGATCGTTTCTTCAATTTCACTGTCTTCAAATTCGAACGCAATAGGCTGTCCGGAATAATTGGCTCCCTCGACCTGATTTACCATGGAAAAATGGGCGCTGATATAGTTCCAAATGCCATATTTCGCCTCCTGTGTCAGATATACGATTTCTTTTATCCGCAAAACCTCGTCCCGGATATAATAAATGACATACCCAAGCGGCTTTTGCTCCGTATTATAATAGACGGCTGCCATGATATCGTCCGACTCCCACCGCCAGTATTCATCCCATTCAAGCTCGCTGCGTATGAGCGCACCGTGGCGCTGCAGCGAAAAATATTTGTAAACGTTCCTGATATCCTCGTCCTCAACAGGGACGCGCTCAATCATTCCACCCGCCGGGCGAATCTTCGGGAGCTGCGTATCCTTGATGGTGAAGGTCATTTTATCAGAGACGATTTCCCATCCCTGCTTCCTGTAGAACGGAATCGAGTAAGGATACAAAAATGAAATCCATTGTTGTTGCTCACGCATATGCTCGAGCCCCATCCTGATCAGGGCATGGATAAGCCCCCTGCCCGTATACTCCGGGTAGGTCGCCACGCCTGTAAGCCCTCCCATCTGGAATATTTTCCCCTGAATGTTGACTTCCATGGGATAGATTACGATCTGCGAGGCAAGATGGTTCTTGTAAAACCAGCCAAGCACATACGCTGCGTCAAAAACAGGTTTCTTTGATTGCATGAGCTCTGTTTCGGACCACCCAATCCGCGCCATATCGCGCGAGGTTACCTGAAAAGCATAACGCAGCAGCGCGTCAAATTCCTCGAAATCGGCTTCATCGAGCCGCCGTGATTGAAAATGTTCTTCGTTCCACATGGAAAACACCTCCCTGTTGCTTGTCCTGTCAAAACGTTTTCCCTTACCTCTTATTATACATAGAATAGATTTACAGGCAACCAAAACCATTTTTAAATATTATGCCGTGAAGCAAAAAAGGCCCGGAGTCAAGCATACCGCTTTTGCCGGGCCTTCCAGACCGCATTGTACCGGCCTGTTGCAGGACATTATTATACGCTGCGGAAAAATTACCTTTCCCTTTTACCGATTGTCTTTTTCCTGTAACAAACGATGATACTTACAAATGCTCCAACCATGGCGAGTACCCACGGCAAAAGCGGCATTTCCGTGTCTCCTGTCGCCGGATTCCCGGAGTTCGGCTGCCCGGTTGGAGCTTCAGGGCCGGCAGGCCGGGTTGGAACAGGCGTTGGCACGGCGTCCTGCGAAGTCCATTTGGCATAGAGCGTCATATCCTCCTGCACGGTATCCGTATCGAAATTCCATTCGTTTATCCCCTCCGGTTCCCGGTACCAACCGTCAAAACAGAAGCCCTCCTTTACCGGAGCTTGCGGCGCGGCTATATGGTTTCCTGCCAATATGCCTGCCATTTCACGCACCCCGCTTCCGCCACGGCTGTCAAACCGTACGGTATAATAGGCAATATAGGGCGTATCCTCCGTATAGGCTATGGCATAAGCGGAAAACAGGTTGCTTTCCACAGTCAGCGTTTCATCGGCATCGTCCAAATCCGGCAGTACGGCAACTTCTCCGTCATGCTCCCTGAGCATGACATAAGTCCGGCCGGGGCTGAGCAGATCGGTTGGAATATTCACCACAATACGAACATGGTTCTTGATGGCAGGCACCTTTTCTCCGGGATTTCCATCGATATGCTTCAGGATCGAAATATCAAGGTGCATCCCTTCCAAATAACCGGTCTGTCCTACATCGATGCGTTCTTCTTCCCGTTCAAGCGGATTGATGACCAGTTTGAGAATAATGTGGTTGATCGTGCCCGCTTTCAGTTGTTTCGCCTCCTCCATCGAAATCGCGCTTGCAAGATTATGCAGATTTGGCGAATCGAAATCAGTGTCTGCTTTTCCACCGATCTCCAACTGGATATCGATCAAATCAAGGCCCGCGAGTTGCCCATGTAATTGTTCTAAACTGTCCGGGGATACTTTCTCTTTTTCCTCATCCGGCAGCTGCTCGTAGATAATTTTTGCAGTCAACACATCGTCAGTATGCTTGTCTTCATCCAGTTCCGGCGGGGTTATCCCTTCCACCGCTTTCTCTGCGTCCCGGGCCACCAAAGGTACGAAATATGCCTGTATGGAATGTGGCTGTTTCATTCCGGATAAGGTATATTCCTCCAATGCCCCGATATCCGAACCGTCCAGCAGTACTTTTTCCACTTTATAACCGTCGTCAGGAATAAACTGGAAGGTTTGCTCTGCATTCTCAAAAACGAGCAACGTTCCTTCCGGCGAAATCCTGCCATGCCCGCCGGATACGCCGGCAGTGACCGTAAAGGTATTTGCAATCTTCCATTCGGCCGTTACGCCGTTCTCCTGCCGCTGCAGCCCTAGGCCGTCTTTAAAATAAACAAATTTGGCGTCACCGCTTGCCGCAGCGATATATGTCTGCCCGATGGACGGCGTGCCCTCGATCCTGACGGCAGTGTCCCCTGTCGCCACATTTCCTATGCCCAATTTCTGCCCGGCGTTCATTTGTACGGTGCCGCCGCCTGTATAATTTCCGGAAACAGCTTCATCAAATGAGGAAAGAACCAGTGTACCGCCCCTGTCGACCTGAAGGTCCTTCGTGTTCCACAGCAGCTGGTATGTTCCGGCCTGGTGTGTCAATACCGCCTTGTCATAGACGCGTACCAGATTGATGCGATCATGGTATAAATACCCAACTTTAGCATTTGTCTGCGTAATTCCGTCCCCTATGTAAACGTCAATGCCGTCTGAAAGGGACGCGGTATTATTTTGCTGGATGTATCCCAGCGTGGTATCGCCTGTGATTCTGACCTGCGCATTTTTGGCGCTTGCGTTGCTGTTCCCCGCCGGATAAAAGCCGCCCGTTACGGTTACGTCATCCAGGCAGATATCAATCTCCCCGGCATACTGGTATCCCGTGGCTGTTTTATAATATCCCGCACCATAAATATCCTTCACAGTTGAACCTGTAACGGCAATCTCCGTTTTGCCACCGGTCTCGACATGGCCGCTTCCCGCTCCCCAGCCGCCACCGAGCAGATATGCGTTTCCAAGGTTGCTCCGCGTCACCTCGACTGAAACAGGTCCTGACACACGGGCGCTGGCTGTCGCGTCGTCCGCCGCCCAACCACCGCCAAAAGCCCAACCCGCATACTCCTGATCGTCTATGAAAACAAGGTGCGCCGCACCTACATCGGTATTCGCTCCGGCTGTGGCGGCATTTCCCCCGCCATAGATATATTTGGCGAATTTATCTTTCATATTCCGCAGCTCCAGCGTCGCAGTACCTGTTACCTGCGCCTTTGCCGCAGCATTGGAATATCCTCCCGCATACAGATCCTGATTGGGGATAACGCCGTCAAACATAAGCGTTGCATCCCCGTAAACCGTGACGTCCGCATTTGCGGCATAAGCACGTCCCGCTCCGGTTACAAAGCCATTGAAAGAGGCCGTTTCGCCGCCGTTTCCCAGGAACACTGTCTCTACTTTTTTATTGTTCCCCGCGCTTCCGACGCTCGCTCTGGCATCAACATTCGTCCTGCCCGCCGGTGTAAAATAAGCGCAGGAAAATCCTCCGCCCAACGTATTTGTGACGCTCCCATCTACGGATACGTCGCTGCCTGCTCCTTCCGCTTCACCGCCACCCACAAATTGACCGGAAATCGTACCGTTACTTCCAACTGTTGTTGATATATTTCCTTTTACCGTTGCATCGGCATCCACAGACGTGGTAAGGCCTGCCGCAAATAACCAGCTCCCAAAAGAAAAGCGATCCCCTACCACATTAACGACCGTTCCTCCAATAGAGGCGTCGCCATTTGATCCGTCCGCTGTGCCTCCTCCTATGTAATTGCCGGATATGGTACAATCGTCGCCAATGGCAGTGGATACATCGCCCCCGACTGCTACGGAGGTGTCCGTTTTTTTATTGAGTCCTGCCCCATAAAACCACCCTTCGCAGGAAAAATCGTTTCCGACGGTGGTATTAATATTGCCTTTTACATCTGTATGGCTCCCTGCCGGTACATAACTCGTATAGCTGGAATAGGGCAATCCTCCCGCAATAAAATTACCGTCCGATACACCGATCTTACGGCATGAAGCCTGATCTCCTATTGTGATATTTACAGCCCCGACATCGGCGCTTGCTGCGCGGTGGATATTACAATTAATGGTGCCGCCGCCTACGACGCCGCCCACCGTGGCATTATCTCCTACTTCTATATTCGTGCTGCCCTTTACGTCGCAGCTGCCCCCGCCCACGCTGGAACCGCCGCCTACAACAGCATTGTTCAGCGTCACACCGGGTGCGATTTTTATGGTTACGTCGCCGTTTACATTTGCCCGGCAGATATCCATACCCTCAGCCGGGGCAGGATTTGCATAAAGCCTTCCATCGGTATCTCCGCCGCCCGCAATGCAGCGGTCTGTGTTTGCGTTTTCGGTATTGTTCGAAACATTGCCATTTACTTTGATTACAACCGCACCCACGTCCGCAATCGCAGAGGATTCCGCAACCGCGCTTGTGGAATTTGCGCCTATGGTGGCATATCCCGCCCCAATCACAAAATCTCCGTCGTACCGGTCCGGATCCTGCGCAATATCTGAATCAATCGTAATACGGCAAGTGCCCTCTACATTCGCTTTGGAGGTAGTCCCGCCGTAATCATTCCCCGCATGGAAATTATATGCGTATCCGCCGCCGTACATTTTTTTCTGAACGGCACCGCCTGGCTGAATGTGGATATTGGTATCTCCGCCTACATTTGCCGTCGATCCGTAATACGCGCATCCTCCTCCGGCCATAAATATGACCGTGCCGTAAATATCAATATTTGTATTTCCGATGACGTTCGCGCTTTTACCCGCGCCTTCCGCATCCCCGCCGCCATAAACCGAAAAAGTAGTTCCATTGCTATAAGCGGCATGGGTGGAATGGACTACGATATTCGTGTCTCCGTCCACATCCCCATTCCGTCCGCCGCCATAAATAACCGTCCTGTTATATCCTCCGGTCGCCCCATCGTAGGTGATGCTGGTGCTTCCCGTAGTACGGTCCTTTGCACCGCCATAAATAGTACCGCCTACGCTGATAGCGCCTTCCACTGAAAACGGTATTCCATTCGCGTAAATATTGGCTTCCACTCCAAGTTCAACAAAAAGAATGACCGGCGCTTCTTTTGTGGCGTCTTCTTTTCCGGTTGTAATCGTAAACGAGGTGATCCCTTTATTCGTGGGTACGTCGATATAGGTAATCGGATCGCCATATACTTTGATATTAACTTTCATCGCAGCCGGATTTACAACCAGCCTGACATCTCCCGCAGGCTTATCCTCGCTGAAATCTATGAGCGCCGCATCGATTGCAGCCTGTATCCCTGTGCTGCTTACGTTTGCGTCTTCCACCATAATAACCGTATTGCCATCTGCATCCGTCCGCATATTTTCATTCCCGGACTGCGCGATCCGCACCTGGGCATATGGAATATCCGACTGTGCAAGCGACGCATCCAGTACATACAGCGAAGTGTCCCAAACAGGATTGAAGGTATAGACGTCAAAATCGGTGCCTGTGTAATCGTCTGTGCATACCCACTTAACCGGAATTTCCACAGTATCCGTTTTTCCATTAAGATGAGCTTGCAGCGAGTCCGGCAGGCCAATTTCTTCCTGTGGCACCTTACCGCCCACCTCAAATTCATTGGGAACTGCGCCGCCCTCATTATAATACCAGATAAATCCAGTAATATTTTGGGGAGAAATAATCCCTTTCTTTCCTGCCGGGCAATCCTTGTCATGCTCCGCAGCACCGCATTCTCCCGAAATCGTACATTCCACATCCGTTTCATTGGGAATTGCCTCCCCGGCCGCCAGCGCTGTTCCCGCGCCAGACCATATCGAAAACAACATCCCTACGCTGGCAACGAATGCCAGCAACCGTCTTCCCCGCCACCCTTTCATGGTCAACCTCCCTAACCCCAGTTGGTAAAATCGCTTTACAAAGCATAAAAGACTCCCGGATAGAAAATTTTCTCCTGGAGTCTTCTCTTCCAACTACGTCTATTCTTAACGTAATTATACCACAGAGCGCGAGGCCAAACAATAATATTCGCAAAATTTCGAATTAAAACAGCAGCTTATATTGGCTTTATAAAGCGATTTTCTGTGCCGTCCTGGAGTTCGTATCCATTGTTTAGAGCCCGTACGTATCCTTGCACAGGCACAGCACAATAAAAGTGTCGCCAAAATCCTTTATTTTACCCTACTCCTTCCGCAAAACAGTTTGTGCCGGTTCGTTCCTAAATCATTCATAGCTTTTATTTGGATCGGTTATCGGCCGGCAAAAACCTGCCGTATGCAAAAAATACCCGGCAAATAAATTTGGCGGGTATTTTATCGTTTTTTTATGCCTGCGCCATTCGCAGCTTTTCCGGTATAATTTTCCTGCGCCAGTCCTGTAATACCGCCACGCATTCGTCTACCGCGTCGATATGCTGTACCTTTTCCTCCAGCATACACATACCGCTTTTGTCCCTGTTCATGATCATTGGCACCTTTGTCTCAAATTCCGTCCTGATTCCATTCCTGCGCAGAAGGTCGTATCCTGCCTCGCTGATCATCTTTGCAAACACATATTTCGGTTTCAGGCTCACCACAAACGTTGCAGCCGCTTTTCCAATCACTTTATCAAAAATGGCGATTCCGCTGCGATGCAGCTCTTCCCGCTCGAAATATTCCATTAATGGAAAGATTCCCTTGCCCTGTCCAAGATACAGGATTTCCTTTTGATAAGCCACGACACACGCTGCTTTATCCTGCAAAATAATTCTTTTCGCTTCTTCCCGAATCCACCGATCCATGCTGCTTACCTCGCTTCCGTACCTGAATATTGACAATTTCGTTGTTTTGAGTTTACAGCGATTTTACATAACGCAGGTTATGCGAAATGTTTGATAAACCGCCTGCACATGCAATTTGTACCAAAAGATTGTAGCCAGGCTTTTGACAAGCCACCATAAATGGTCATACCATTATACTAATATACCAAGCACTGCCTGTCAAGGTTAAATTTTGATCAACAAAAAGCGGACGTTATAAACGTCCATTTTTTACAGGCAGCTTAGCACATTCTTTTTTATAACTCCATTGCAATTTCATACGCTTCATGAATTACGCTCATCAGGTTGCCGGGCTGTTTTGCGTCGCCTGCCAGATGCGTCTCCCAGCCTCTTGCTTTCAATTCGTCATAAAGCCCTGTATCCGGCAAATATCCGATAGCGCTTACTACGATATCCGCCGCGGCAGTTTTCCGCTTTCCATTTACGATGTAATTTACTTGCTTCTCTGCGATCTGTTCGACAGACGATGAGGTTCTGACAGATACGTGATAAAAATGCAAAAGGTCTCTGAGCATATTGGAATTTGCCCTGCACAGGCCGTCCACCTGTAAAATATCCTCCGCCATTTCCAAAATCGTTACATTTTTTCCCTGTCGCGCCGCATCGTAGGCAATTTCACAGCCAGTCAGTCCCCCTCCGATCACCACGACGTTTTTTTCGCTGTAGGTTCCTTTTTCCAGCAGCTCGACCGCGTCCGTCAAACGTCCGCTCCCGGGTATACACAGCTTTTTCTTTTGCGCGCCCGCACATACGATCACGGCATCCGGCCTTTCGCTTTCCACCACGTCCGGCGTTACTTCCATGCTTAGCAGGACACGTACGTTAAGGCGGTCAAGTTCGTTTACATACCAAGCGATCAATTCCTTATCTGCTGCCTTGAACGCAGGCATGGCAGCCGCAACAAATACGCCTCCCAGCCTTTCGCTCTTTTCCATCAGGCAGACGCGGTGTCCGCGCAGCGCCGCAGTACGCGCCGCCTCCATTCCTCCTATCCCGCCGCCGGCAACAAGAACGTTCTTCGCTTGCCCGGCTTCCGGTATTTGCCCTTCACCCTCGCACCCGATCCGTGGGTTAAGCGCGCAGGTAAGCGGCCTTCCAAGAAAGGTCTGCATACATCCGCTCTGGCAGGCGATACATGGGCGTATCGACCGTGTTTCCCCGCGCCTCACCTTGTTTGGCCACTGCGCATCGGCAAGCAATGCGCGCCCTATCGCCACCGCGTCAATTTTCCCTTCCGCCACCGCCTGGGCGGCCAGCTTCGGATCATTCATTTTACCCGCACAGAACACGGGGATCGAGACAACCTCCTTGATTTTCTCTGCCTCTTTCATGTTACAAAGCATCGGCATATAAACCGGCGGATGTGCCCAATACCATGCGTCATAGCTTCCGTTATCCATATTAAGCGCGTCGTAGCCCATCGTTTCCAGCATCCGGGCAACCACGGCGCATTCTTCGATTCCCCTTCCAAACTCCTGATATGTTTCTCCCGGCAGGGCTCCCTTGTTATAGCCTTTCATTTTACTTTCGCCGCTCAGGCGTATGATCACCGGGAAATCGCTTCCGCAGCGTTTTTTTACCGCTTTCAAAATCTCCTGCGGAAAGCGCAGCCGGTTTTCAAGGCTGCCGCCGTATTCATCCTCCCGATGGTTGATGGACGCGATTGCAAACTGATCCAGCAAATATCCCTCGTGCAGCGCATGCACTTCAATCCCGTCAAAGCCGGCTTCTTTAAGCATTTGTGCCGCATCCGCAAAGCCGTCCACAATTCTTTTGATTCTCTCCTTGCCGAGTGCACGATGCTTTAAAGAAGGCTCCCATACATTTGGCACACCGTCTGAAGGTGCCAGCGCATTTCGTTCAAGAAAGGGCCCGTTCCCTTTCAGGTCACCTTCCCGCACCACCAGGTTCCGTCCCACGCCCGCGCTCAACTGGCAAAAAATCTTTGCGCCGCAATCATGGATTTCCTTTGTCATTTTCCCTGCCTGAGGAACGAACGCATCGCGCACATCCGCAAACATTCGTCCGTTAAAGTCCTCGACAAGGCACGAACCCGTTATGATCAGCCCCACGCCGCCCTTTGCTCTTTCTTTCAGGATATTGGCATACCGCTGCGCAAACTGCATATTTTCGTCTACAAACGGCATAACGTCCATCGGGCATTGTACGATCCTGTTTTTGACGGTAATGCTTCCAACTGAAAACGGCTGGAATAAAGAACTGTACCCACTCATCTTTTTCCCTTTCCGCAATTTTTGCGTGCACAAAAGCAGGCGGCAGACATCCGCCGCCTCCTGTTTGCCATCATTAAATTGTTTCTAAATTAATACTCTTTTGGTTTTGCAGTCGATTTTCTGACGACCAGATGCGGCTCCAGCACGACCTGCCTCGGTTCCATTTTGGGATCGGCAATCTTATCCACCAGCATATTGCAGGCTTCCTCTCCCATTTTGTAGTTATCAAAATCCACCGTTGTGAGCGGCGGCATAAAATGCTTTGCTACCCAGATATTATTGAACCCGACGATCGACAAATCCTCCGGTACGCTCACGCCCATCTCATTCGCCCCGGAGACCGCGCCCATTGCAATGAGGTCGTTTGCAGCAAAAATAGCGGTCGGCCGGTCGCCCTTCATTGCGAGAAGCTTTTTGACCGCCTGCTCGCCGCCGTCGAAGGAAAACGAGGTCTCGATCACATAATCAAGGTTCAGCTCGATTCCGCGCATATGCAGGGCTGTGCGGTATCCCTGCAGCCTGCCGCTTGCCGTATCGGTGTAGAGCGGGCCTGCGATATGCGCGATCTTCTCATGCCCAAGCTCCACAAGGTGCTTCATCGCCAGCAGCGCGCCGTTGAGGTTATCAAGCCCCACATAAAGCGTATTTTCGTCGCCGCTGTTACGGTTGACGAGCACATAAGGGGTTTTCAGCTCCTCGATCAGCCGGATCGCCTTGATGTCCATGTGCGCGGAGAGGTAAAGTATCCCGTCGACTTTTTTGTTGACGAGCATCTGGATCAGCTTTTTTTCATTCTCCCACACTTCATCCGTATTGATGAGCAGCAGGCACATATCCCGCGCGAGCGCCGCGTCCTGCGCGCCTTTTATGATGTTGATAAAAAAGGGGTTGCCAATATCCGGCACGAGCATTCCAAGCGTTTTTGTCGATTTTGTCCGCAGGCTCTGTGCAAACGGATTGGGCAGGTAGGAAAGCTCGTCCGCAGCTTTAAAGATGCGCGCGCGTGTTTCCTCCTTTACCGACAAAGTCGGATCGTTGTTGATAACCCTTGATACAAGAGCCGGAGTAACTCCGGCCCTTTTTGCAACATCCTTGATCGTTACGCTCATAAAATCCTCTGTTCCTGATAAATTCACTTCTTTTATCTGTATATTATAAATGATAGTCTGCACAAACTTATAAGTCAAGTGCACATTCCATGGCAAATCGCGCGATCGCGCTGTTTTTAACTGGTAACCTTTTTGCGTGTCGCAACATCCATCCATACGGCAAGCAGCAGCACAAGCCCCTTTACCACATATTGGAATGTGTTATCAAGGTTCATCAGCGACATCCCGTTATCGATGGCGGTCATGATGAGCGCGCCGATCACCGCCCCAAATACGCTGCCTTCGCCGCCCATCGTGCTCGTGCCTCCGATCACCGCGGCAGCGATCGCGTCAAGCTCCATATTCTGTCCGGCAGCAGCGGTGCCCGCGTTGATTCTTGCAGTATACACGATGCCGCTTGCCGCGCACATCGTCCCCATCACTACAAATAGCAGGAATAAACGCTTTTTGATGTTGATACCCGACAGCCGCGCCGCCTCCCGGTTCCCGCCAATCGCGTAAATTTGCCGTCCAAATGCCGTATTGTTCGAAATAAACGAAAACAGCACCGCAAGGATGATAAGCAGTAAAAACGCATAGGAAAGTCCAAGATTCAGCGACAGGATCGCCATAATGCCAATCACCACAATGCTGACGATTACGATTTTTGCAATCAGCATCCCTTTTGGCGCAACGCCCAAGTGATAACGTTTCCTGGAATTCTCCTGGCGTATCTGCATCACAGCAAATATCACGCAGATCACAACCCCGATAATGATTGCCGTATCGTTGAAGCCCGAGCCCTCCGCGCTGAAAATCGGCGGGATATAGCCTTGCCCGATTGCCTTGAACTCATCCGTCATCGGCGCAATCGTCATGCCCCGTGTGATGCCGTATACGATGCCACGGAAAATGAGGCTGCCCGCAAGCGTAACGATAAAGGACGGCACCTTGCGGAACGCAACCCAAAAGCCCTGCCAGCAGCCGATTCCAACGCCAACTGCAACCGTCACAAGAATGGTCGGTATAATCGACCAGCCCATGTTGACCATCAGCGTCGCGGCAACCGCGCCTGTAAGGCCTACGCACGAGCCGATCGAGAGGTCTATTTCGCCGGCTACCAGCACCAACGATACTGAAATTGCCACAATACCGATTGCGGAAGCCTGCAGGAACAGGTTTGAAATATTCCTTGAGGTAAGGAATGTCCCTCCCGTGAGGATCGCAAATACGATTGCGATAGCCACAAGAATCAGTACCATTGTATATTGTCTTGCATTTTTTGAAAGTTCTGTTTTGATTGTTGATGTTTTCATCCTACCATTCCCCCTGTGGCATAATACATGATCCTCTCCTGATCCACCTCGCAGTTGTTGAGCTCTGCAACGAGCTCGCCCTCGCACATCACTAGGATACGGTCGCTCATTCCAAGGATTTCCGGCAGCTCGGAGGAAATCATAACAACGCCCACGCCATCCTGCACAAGCCGGTTGATGATTTTATATATTTCATACTTTGCGCCTACGTCGATTCCCCTTGTCGGTTCGTCCAGAATGAGTATTTTGGGCTCTGTAAGCATCCACTTTCCAAGCACCACCTTTTGTTGGTTCCCACCCGAAAGGTTTCCTACGATCTGCTCGCTGGACGGTGTTTTGATCTTCATCTCCCGGATCATCTTATCTGTGGATACTATTTTTTCCACATTATTGATCACACCGCCCTTTGATATTTTCTCAAGACTGGCGATGGTCATATTATCCTGGATATCCATTTTGAGGTTAAGGCCATAACGCTTCCGGTCCTCCGATACGTAAGAAATACCGTTTTTGATCGCCTGCTTCGGTTCCCTGATCTGTACTTTTTTCCCTTCAATGGCGATTTCCCCTTCGGTGTAGCCGTTATAGCATCCAAACAGGCTGAGGGCAAGCTCTGTCCTGCCCGCGCCCATAAGTCCCGCGATTCCAAGCACCTCGCCCTTTTTGATGGTAAAGCTTGCGTTTTTTACAAGCTTTCGTTCCGGCACCTCAGGATCTGTGACCGACCAGTTTTTGATTTCGGCGATCACCTCGCCCGTCTTGAATTTTTCCTTGGGATACCGCTCTGTGATCTCGCGGCCCACCATACGCGTAATGATTTTATCTTCCGTAAATTCAGAGATATCCCCTTCGTCCACAACCTGTCCGTCTCGAATTACGACCACCCGGTCCGCGCATTCAAAAACTTCATTCAGCTTGTGTGTAATAAAAATACACGCAACGCCCTTATCCCGAAGCTGCTTGATAATTCCCAGCAGATTTTCCGATTCCTTTTCGTTGAGTGCCGCCGTAGGCTCGTCAAGAATCAGTACCCTGGAATTTTTTGAGATCGCTTTTGCAATCTCCACAAGCTGCTGCTGACCGATGCCAAGCTGTACCACCGGCGTTAACGGTTCAACATCCAGATTTACCTCCTTTAAGTAAAACTGCGTTTTTTTGATGCTTTCGTTCCAGTCGATCGCACCGAATTTATTCCTGATCTCATTTCCCAGATAGATATTTTCCGTTACATTCATCAGCTTGCACAGTGCAAGCTCCTGATAGATAATCTGAATCCCGGCATCTTCGCTTTCCTTGATATTCGCAAACTTTTTTTCTTCTCCCTCAAGATAAAACCTGCCTTCGTAGCTTCCATGCGGATATACCCCGCTGAGTATTTTCATCAGGGTGGATTTCCCCGCGCCATTCTCCCCGACGACAGCCAGTATTTCACCTTTTTTCACCTTGAAGCTTACGTCTGTGAGCGCCTTAACCCCCGGAAAAGTTTTGGAAATCGCATCCAGTTCCAACATATATTCCTGTTTCATTTGTACTTCCTCTTTCGCTGCTATTTTACGGGGCACGGTATTTCACCGCGCCCCGCGCCAGTACAGTATTTTTATTCTGCGAGTTCAGGGAAATACCCGGAATCAATCAGCTCCGCCTGAATGTTGTCCTTTGTGATTACCGTCATCGGTACGAGGAACGCCGGTACATCCTTCGTCTCATTATTCCTCACCTCGTCCGTCGAAGGCGTTTCGCCCTTCAAAATCTGGTCTGCAACCTCAACGGCTTTGCCCGCTACGTCATATTTATTTTTGAGTATCGTCATAGTCTGCGTCCCTTCAAGGATGCGTTTTGCTGCTGCCAGCTCGCAATCGCCGCCGGTTACGAGAACCTGGCCCTGCAGGTTCTGTGCGGTAAGCGCTTCGATCGCGCCGCCTGCCGTACCGTCGTTTGTGCACAGCACTGCCTGGACGTCGTTCTGGTTTTGTGTCAAAGCATTCTCCGTGTGGTTAACGGCCTCCTCCGGCGACCATCCCTTGCAAAACTGATCCGCAACAATCTTGATCTTTCCGGAATCGATTTTCGTTTGCAGCGCCGCTACTGCCGTATCGCGGTAAAGCTGTGCGTTTGTATCGAGGGAATCTCCCGTCAGTACGATCATATTGCCTTCGTCCAGATTTTCATCCACATATTCGCCGATTAAAGTCCCTACCGCTTCATTGTCCTCCGACACATAGTAATCGAGGTCTCCGCCCACCATCCGCACGTAAGAAATAACAGGTACGCCCTGCGCATGTGCGTCGTCAACGATCTGTGCCGACGACTTTTTATCCACCGGGCACACAATCAACAGCTCTGCACCGTTTGCAAGCATATTTTTGCATTGCTGTATCTGCGTATTGGAATCGTCGTTTGCCACCTGTTTGCCAACCACATCGTAGCCAAGATCCTTAAGCCCCTGTTCGATCAGGTCGGCCTCCTCCACAAACCGGTTGACAGTGCTTGTGGGGATTGCGATCCCTACTTTTTTCCCTCCGCCGGAGCCGCCCGACGCAGCTGTCTGCGATGCCTCGCCTCCGTCGCCCTGTGCCGCCGGGGCAGAACAGCCTGCTGCCATTGCAACTACCAGAAGAATCACCACTATGATCGAAACATATTTTACAAACCTACTCCTACCATTCTTTTTCATTACCGATCTCCTTACCATCGTTTATTTTATTTGCCGCATCGGCGGCAAATAGAGGTCTCTTTTCCAAAACTTCCCATTGTGTGTTAATCTCTGCGCGCTTTTGC
>NZ_JBVFVW010000017.1:0-10921 GCF_055522415.1 Christensenella sp. KGMB01412
GGATGAGCTGGTTTTCTCAGGCGATGCTGCATCATCCCCGGCAGACGCCGTGATTGGCTCCGGAGAGGTGGAGGTCTGAAAATAAGAACCGGTTGCTTTTATCAGGAAAGCGCCGGTTCTTTTTTATTTGCGGTAGGAGATTGTCAATACTGCAAGGCTGTGATATCTTTAAATAGATATATTTATTAGAGAGATAAAATTATGAAAGCACTTGTATATTCCAATGGAAAAACTGAACTCACAGACCGCCCTGTACCGGCGCTTAAAAGCCCGCAGGATGCGATTGTGAGAGTGACGCTGTCAACAATATGTACCAGCGATTTACATGTCATACACGGCGCTGTGCCGCGTGCAAAGGACGATATCGTTATGGGGCATGAATTTGTGGGGGAAATTGTAGCGTGCGGCGCACAGGTGAAAGGCCTGAAACCGGGAGACCGAGTCGCTGCAAACTGTATTACCTTTTGTGGAGATTGCTGGTTTT
This sequence comes from Christensenella sp. KGMB01412, assembly GCF_055522415.1. Classification (NCBI taxonomy): domain Bacteria; kingdom Bacillati; phylum Bacillota; class Clostridia; order Christensenellales; family Christensenellaceae; genus Christensenella; species Christensenella sp. KGMB01412. Next base: position 485 of record NZ_JBVFVW010000017.1, read on the forward strand.
GCAGGCGGGGATTCATCAACAACTGCGAGCAGGGCGGCTGGGAGCTTGGCTGCCGTATCGATGGATGCCAGGCGGAATATGTGCGCGTTCCCTTTGCGGAAATGGGGCTTACCAAAATTCCTGATGCAGTGACGGATAAAAACGCCTTGCTTCTTGGGGACATTCTGTCGAGCGGATATTTTGGCGCGGAGCTTTGTGAAATAAAACCGGGGGATACTGTCGCGGTAATCGGCGCGGGCCCTGTTGGTATGTGTGCGATGATGTGCGCAGGGCTTTTTGGCGCGGCAAAGATTATTGCCATAGAACCGGATGCTTACCGGCTGGAGGTTGCCTTAAAGGAAGGACTTTGCGATGTTGGAATCAATCCGGCGAATGAGGATGCGGAGCAAAGGGTGGGAGAAATAACGGACGGACGCGGCGCGGACAGTGTCATTGAAGCGGCGGGCGCGAAGGATACGTTTGAAATGGCATGGAAAATCGCGCGCCCCAATGCGGTTGTTGCGCTTGTGGCAATGTATGAGGAGGCGCAAACGCTGCCGCTTCCCAATATGTATGGAAAAAACCTGACGTTTAAAACCGGCGGCGTGGACGCGGTGCACTGCGCGCGGTTGATGAAGCTGATTGAAGCGGGGAGGCTGAATACGGATTTTTTGCTGACGCACACAGCCCCGCTCAACGATATCGCTGAAGGCTATCGTGTTTTTGAGAAAAAACAGGATCATTGCATGAAATGGGCTGTAACGCCCTATGAGTATAATAAGTAAGGAAGTGGTTATTGATGAAGGACGAGATGTCAGGCTACCGTAAACGCATTGTTGGAGGAATGATCATCTATGGGATTTTTTCTCTGGGAATCATTCCGGTGTTTACATTGATCATGGGAGCAAGGGACAATGTGCTGACGGTGTCGATGTCGGCGATGGGAAGTACAAGCGTCAGCATTCATTTGCTTTTTATTGTATGGACGATTGTATTTTGCGGTTACTTTTCGAGTTTCATGGGTTACCTTTTGATGCTCACCAAAAATACGCGCTCCAAAATTCGTGGATTTGTTACATTTGCGACGGCAATATTGATTTTTGGAAATATAGTACCCTTCCTGCCTGAAACATTTCCTGCCTTTGCCTGGCTGCATAACTTCTGCGCACAGATATCGTCGATTTCTCTGGCTGTTACCCTGATGCTTTTTGCACTTACATTGCGGAATTATTATTCGATTTTATTTAAAAAAGCGTTGATTTTTGTTTTGATTATCTGGGTTGTGCTGATTGCCCTGATGGGGATGCTTGGAACAACGGCCCTTACGGAGATGACGGGAATCATCCTTGCGGGTATCTTTTTGTTTTCAGTCCTTGTGTGGCTTTACAAGGAGGATGCTTTTGATCCGGTGCAGTCTTTAAAGGAAAGCGATGCGCTGGAAGCCGGCGAGGAGGCAAAGCGGCTTGAGAAGAAAGCGGCGGCGGCAAAGAAGGAATACCTTGCGCTGGAAGCGAAAGCAAGAAAAGCGCGGATTGAAGCGGACGAGGCTTCTAAAAAATTAAAGCATCAAAGAACCTGAACAGGGAAAGGCGGTAAAACGAATGAAGCTGATTTCATGGAACGTAAACGGACTGCGCGCAGCGGTTGGAAAAGGATTTCTGGAATATCTGGAAGGAAGCGGTGCGGATATCCTTTGTGTGCAGGAAACAAAAATGCAAAAGGGACAGGCTGTTTTCGATTTCAAGGGCTATGACGAATATTGGAACAGTGCCGAAAGAAAAGGGTATTCCGGAACGGCGGTGTTCAGCAAAATAAAACCCGAATCAGTTTCATATGATTTTGATATTGAGGAGCATTCCACCGAAGGGCGGGTGATCACGCTTGAACTTCCTGACTTTTATCTGGTGAACGTCTATACGCCAAATTCACAGGAGGGGCTTAAGAGACTCGATTACCGTATGAAATGGGAGGATGATTTTCGTGCGTACCTTCTCTCCCTGAACAAAAAGAAGGGTGTGATCGTCTGTGGTGATTTGAATGTTGCACATACGGAGATCGACCTCAAAAATCCAAAGTCGAATGTGAAAAATGCGGGGTTTACGCCGCAGGAACGTGAAAAGATGACAGAGCTACTTGACGCGGGCTTTATCGATTCCTTCCGGTATTTACATCCGGGGGAAACAGGGCGGTATTCCTGGTGGTCGTACCGGTTTAACGCACGCGCAAACAATGCGGGATGGCGTATCGATTATTTTCTGGTGTCGGAAGATATGAAGGACAGGATCGTAGACGCGGAAATCTATTCTGACGTTTTGGGCAGCGACCATTGCCCGGTTGGGCTTGTCATCAAATAAGCAGAAAATGAAAAAGAGCCGTTATGGCTCTTTTTTAAATAAAAAGGCTCCCATATAGATAGTATGGAGGGAGCCAGAGGTTGATTGATCTATGTAAACGCCGGAGGCGGTGTTTTTTGACTACCCCGGCGGGGTGGAGCTTTGTTTGCCGGAGTAGAATTTGTATAATATAAAGATAACAGCCTTTCATGAAATGGAGATGAATGAATTTTTAAGAAATTGTAAATAAAAGCATCGGAAACTAAGATTTATTTGCAGTAGGGTTTATTTAATATAATAATGCAAAAGGAGCGGGAATCAATGAGCAGAATGCCTTACCATATACATGTTTTTCCTTACCGCAAAAGAGGAGATGCGTATGAATACGCGATTTTCCAACGGTCAGACCTGCCGCAAATATGGCAGGGAATCAGCGGAGGGGGCGAATCCGGAGAAACGATCGAGCAGAGCGCCCTGCGTGAGTGCAGGGAGGAAGGAGGTATTACAGCCCCCGGCCCACTTTACCGGCTTGACAGCATAAGCTGTATGCGCAGCACGGTTTTTCCGGAATGGACGCCTGTCTGGGGAAAAGATATCGTAGTGCTGCCCATGTATTTCTTTGGAATGCCATACGATGGTAACATTACATTATCCGACGAACATCTTCGTTTTGGCTGGATGGACTACGGCAAGGCAAATCTCATGGTGCGGATGCCGGATCAGAATACGGCGCTTTGGGAGCTGAATGAACGCCTGAAACGCAATAACCTGGATCGTTAAGAGACTTTTAAGAAAGTGTTCAGCCGCCTGTAAAACACTCTCGAAAATATCGCGGTATAATTGAGAAAGTAAATCAGGAGGAAGAGCACTATGAGTGAGAAGAAAAAATCGTTGAAGGTAATTGTTTGTATTCTTGTGATCACACTTTCCGTCGGGATATTGTGCAGCTGTGCGCCAATGTACAGCAGGGTGGGGGAACTGATGCAGTCTGCGGTGGAAGTGAAGGACCGCGTAGTGCAGGAGGTTACGGAGCACAGCGGCGAATGGCGCAATGAAATCCATCTGGGTAATACGCAGAGCGCTATTGCGGAAGCGGCGGAATCGGCAATGAACGGCTGGATGGACGAAGAAAGCTGGCTGGAGAAATATGGGGCCTATGGCCTCAGCTATGATGAACAGACAGGCACATGGTGGTATGATGGAAAGCCCCTGGCGGCGTTGTACGACGAAAGCGACTCTATCTGGACAAATGGGTTTTATTCTGAGATCGGAGTGCTGCTTATCGCGGAGCGCGACGCAGACGGCAATATTGCGGCGCTTACTCCGGTAACTGCGCAAGAATTTGAGCAGATAAGCGGCGTAGCTGGTATGGACGAATCGAGTGAGGAGCGTGCGGAGGAACTTGGATTTACATTTTATAAGGAAGACAGGAATGTGAAGGGGATGGACAAAAAAGGATTTGTCGCGCTTGAAAACGAACTGAAAGCAAAGTACCGCAACGAAGATGCGGTGGTACAGCTTAATGATTACGTCTTCCTGTTTGATAAAGATGAAGAATTGCGTTTGAGCGCGTTTTGCAGCAGCGGAGCAAACCGGTATGGAGTAAAGGTGTCGGCTGATTGCGCGATTGCGGACGAAATCGATATTACGCAGTTGGATGAAGAGAAAACGGAGAAAATTATTTTCGATGTTTTAAACGCAAGGCAGCAAAAGAACGAACGGGAAGTAAAGGATGAAATCGCAAAGGCGGTTGCCGGAGCGTACGGAGTCAGCGAAAAATATATCCAAGTGGATGTAGCGGAAATGGATTAAGGCAAAAAAACGGCGGTCTTTCAGGCCGCCGTTTTGTATGTAATGGTACTTCCGTCAGTAAAGACGGCGATATCCCCGTTTTGGTCGGTACGCAGAATAGGAATCTGCATTCCACCGAGCATATCGATGGTTTCCGTATGCGGGTGGCCGTAATCATTATCTTTACCGCAGGTGATGATCGCAAGCTGTGGCGTGGTAACGTCGAGGAAGGCCTGCGTCGTTGCATTGGAAGAGCCATGGTGTCCAACCTTTAATACGTCGATATCCATTTGATCGGAATAGTTTGATAGCATATCGGAAATCGCGGCTTTTTCGGCATCCCCCTCAAACAGGAATTTCGTATCGCCGTATTGCGCCAGCAGTACGATACTGGAATTATTTGCATCGCCATAATCCTTGTTCTGCGGATTGAGCGCTGTGAAATGAACGCCGCCCACAGAGAATTGATATCCTGCGGTTACATTGACTGCGTGGATATCCTTTTGTTCGATCACGTCGATCATAGATTCATACGTTTTGGTGGTGGCGGTAAAATCTGTCATATAAATCGTTGAGACCGGCACGCCGGAAAGCACCGCAGCCATGGAACCGATGTGGTCTGCGTGGGGATGGGTAGCGACCACGCCGTCGAGCTTTTCAATGCCCAGTAAATGAAGCGTATCCAGAATTTGCTGCGAGTCGTCGTTATCCGCGGCGTCGATCAGAATGGCATGGCCGTCCGGCGTGCGAAGCACCATACTGTCTGAATTCCCTGTATCCATTACGTAAAGCAACAGCTTATCGCTGTCCTCCGGGGCCACAAGTGATGATACGGACTGCGCTGAGGAAGAATGTCCATAACTGATTGTGTTGTTCCAGATTTGTTTCAGGTTGCTGATAAAATCGCCTTGCGTCCCAAACGCAAAAACCAGGATAATGCCAATCACGCATAAAACAGCGATCAACGCCCCTGCGGCGCTCTTTTTATTTTTCCGTCTTGCCATCCGTGTCTCCTTGCATAATTCCTATGAACGATTATACTATAATAGAACGAAATGTAAAACCGGGCAGAGGAAAAACGGAGAAAGAATTTATGGGAAGTGCTAAAAAACGTGTGATTGTAGGAATGTCCGGCGGTGTTGATTCGGCGGTATCGGCATTGCTTTTGAAGGAACAGGGATATGACGTAGTAGGCGTATTCATGAAAAACTGGGACGACAGCGCTGATGATGCGGAATGCCCGGCTGCCGCAGATTATGAAGATGTGCGCTCAGTGTGCGACCAGATCGGGATTCCATATTATACGGTTAATTTTGAGAATGAGTATTGGGAGCGTGTGTTCCAATATTTCCTTGCGGAATATAAACGCGGGCGGACGCCAAACCCGGATGTACTGTGCAACAAGGAAATCAAATTTGCAGCGTTTCTTGATTTTGCAAAAAAGGCGGGCGCGGATTATCTTGCCACCGGGCACTATGCGCGGCTTGAAAGCAGTAAGGGTATTACTTATCTGAAAAAGGGCCTTGACGCCGGAAAGGATCAAAGCTATTTTCTTTGTATGCTTTCCCAGAACCAGATCGAGAGGGCCATGTTTCCGATCGGCGGGATGCAGAAGGCGGATGTCCGCGCGCTGGCAGACAGAGCGGGGCTTTCCGTAGCGAAGAAAAAAGATTCGACAGGGATATGCTTTATCGGCGAGCGAAAGTTTAAACAGTTTTTGCAGACTTACCTTCCGGCAAGCCCGGGTGACATGAAGACGGTGGAGGGCGAAGTTGTCGGTCGGCACGACGGACTGATGTACTACACGCTGGGACAGCGGCGCGGCCTTAATATTGGAGGAAGCAAGGACGGCACGGGAGAGCGGTGGTTTGTAGTCGAGAAGGATATGCAGAATAATATTCTTTATGTTTCACAGGGGGCGGAGTCGGAATTGCTTTATTCGCGCGCGCTTGTGATGAGCGGCATGAATTTTATATCGGGCGGCGGGGAAAGAAAAAGCTTTGAGTGCGGCGCAAAGGTGCGTTACCGTCAGCCGGACCAGAAGGGCCGGGCGGAAAAGCTGGGAGAAGCTTTATACCGCGTGGAATTTGAAGAAAAGCAACGTGCGGTTACACCCGGGCAGTACTGTGTTCTGTATGACGGGGATATTTGCCTTGGCGGTGGCGTGATCGACGAGGTTATATTTTAAAGGTTATCCTGGGCGGCGGTTGCCGCCCGTTTTTGTCTGGCAAATTTTGTGACAAAATGTGAATATGACGTCAGGTGTCAGTTTACTAGTATATAATAGATTCAAAAAACGGAGACAGGAGAATATCATATGATTGAATTACCGGAAAGCGCCGTGTTTGCAAAACAACTGACAGAGACCATAAAAGGGAAAAAAATCAGCAAAGTGGTTGCGGGGAAAAGCCCGCATGGTTTTGCTTTCTTTTGCGGGGACCCACAGGGCTACGATGCGTTGCTCAGCGCAAAGACCGTTGGAGAAACAAAGGCCTACGGCGGCCATTTTGAAATAGAGATCGAGGATTGCCGCCTTGATTTTAATGACGGCATCAATTTACGCTTCCTCCAGCCGGGGGAAAAAGAACCTGCAAAGCATCAGCTGTATATCCTGTTTGACGATGGCAGCGCTTTGGTTGCAAAGGTACAGATGTATGGAGCGATGTCCGCTTTCCGTGCGGGAGAGAACCAAAATCCTTATTACCTTGTGGCAAGGGAAAAAGTTTCACCGCTTGAGGAGGCCTTTGACGTGGACTATTTCAGGCAGCTTCTTGCGGAGGTGGATCAAAAGAAAACCTCAGCGAAGGCTTTTCTTGCGACACAGCAGCGGATACCGGGGGTGGGAAACGGCGTCGCGCAGGATATTCTATGGACGGCGCGTATCCATCCGAAGAAAAAGCTGGCAGATTTTACCGGACAGGAGATTGCGGAGCTATATATGGCCGTTAAAAATATTCTTGCCGATATGGCGGAAAAAGGGGGAAGGGATACGGAAAAAGACCTCTTTGGGAATCCGGGCGGCTATCAGACCGTTATGAGTAAAAATAATAAGGAAATGATCTGTCCTGCATGCGGCGGCGCGATCAAAAAGGAAGCGTACCTTGGTGGAAATATCTATTATTGTCCTGTATGCCAGGCGCTTTAAGAGGGAGCTATGCGCAACAACCGTCTATTTGAGATCATTTACATATTGCTTGACAGGCAAAAGGTGACTGCAAAGGAGCTTGCTGAAAAGTTTGAGGTATCTGTACGCACGATTTACCGCGATATCGATTCGCTGAGCTTTTCCGGTATACCGGTATATGCCATGAAGGGAAAGGGCGGCGGGATCGCGCTGATGGATGATTTTGTGCTGCAAAAATCACTGCTTACTGATCAGGAGAGGAACCAGATTATGATTGGGCTGCAAAGCCTGCAAGCAACGCAATATCCTGAGACAGGAGATGTGATTTCAAAACTGAACGTTGTTTTTCGTCAGGAAAAATTTGACTGGATCGAGGTTGATTTTTCGGACTGGGGTAAGGCGGAAAAGGATAAATTTAACTTATTAAAAAAAGCGGTTCTTGAAAAACGGGCAATATCCTTTCAATATTTTGGCGGGGACGGGAAAAAGACAGAGCGCAGTGTGGAGCCGTTGCGACTGCTCTATAAAGGAAAGGCCTGGTACGTCCAGGGGTTCTGCAGGCAGAGGGAAGACTATCGTATTTTTAAGCTTTCGCGCATGAAAAATCTTAATATGCTGCATGAAAAATTTGAACGGAAGGAAGCAATGCCACCGATTGAGGCAAAAACAGACGCGCCGCAAAAATGTGTCCGGATCACACTTTTTATCGACGCGTGCATGGCCTACCGCGTATACGATGAATTCGACGAGCAGAATATTCGCAAATGTGGCGAAGGCTTTGAGGCAGAGCTGGTCGTGCCCGAGGATGAATGGGTATACGGATATATTTTGTCTTTTGGAGAAAATGCGCAGGTGCTGCAACCCGAACGAATTAAAAATATGGTCAGGGAGCGTCTGCAAAAAACGTTAGAGCAATATTTATAATATGCCATTCGATGTCAGGTTATGGGTGTTATCCTGATAACAGATCAAATGATGAAGGAGAATGGTAAAATGGAATATGAAATTGTAACGTTAAATGATAAGTTTGTGCAGGGAGTGGAAATCAGGACGGAAAACGCAAACGGGAAAGGTGCGATGGATATTGGGATGCTATGGCAGGATTTCCTCGCGAACGGTAAACAGGAATTGATCAAAAACCGGATAGGCCAAAACTGTATCGGACTCTATACGGATTATGAAGGCGATTATACCAAACCCTATTCTTATCTGGCAGGGTGTGAGGTATCAGGAGAAAATGAAAACAGCGTTTTTCCGGTAAAAAAAATATACGCAGGAAAATACGCAAGGTTTGTTGCGAAGGGAGATTTGCAACAGGCAGTTCAGGAAATATGGAACGCGGTCTGGAGCCTTCCGCTCGACAGAAGTTACCAAAGTGACTTTGAGGATTATTTGCAGGGCGACGGCGGACAGGAAATACATATTTATATTGGGATCAAATAAGGGGAGCATATGGACGTTATCAAAGTAGCTGAAAATAATATTGAACATGAGCATATATGCTGTGCGATTTCCGATCAAAAAAGCGCCGGGGCGAAAAAGGAATGGATGAAGGGCTGTTTTGGTGATGGTTATGAATTCCGTAAGCTTGAAGGCCGGGGAAAAGCGTTTGTTGAATTTGTTCCGGCGGAAAACGCATGGGCGCCGATTGAAGCAGATGGGTATCTGTTCATCGACTGTTTTTGGGTTGCGGGAGCCCATGCAAAGCAGGGATATGGAACGGCGCTTCTTGCAGAATGTATTAATGAAGCAAAGCGGCTTGGAAGGAAAGGGCTTGTGGCAGTCTCTTCCGACAAGAAACGTCCGTTTCTTTCCGATCCCAGGTTTTTGATAAAAAAAGGGTTTATAGTAGCAGACAGCGCCCCGCCATATTTCAGGCTTCTGTATCTCCCGTTCGATGAAAATGCGGAAGTGCCAAAATTCAGGCAAAATGCAAAGAATGGAAACATTCAGGAGCAGGGTATTGTGATCTGCTACACAGATCATTGCCCGTGGAATATCAAGTATATACCCTTGCTGGAGAAAATTGCAGAGGAAAGGAACGCGCCTCTTACAGTCAGGAAGATCGAGAATAAGACAGAAGCGCAGAATGCTCCTTCGCCATTTTCCACTTATTCAGTTTATTATAATGGAGAATTTTTGACGAACGAGATGTTCAGCGGTAAAAAATTTATCAAATTCCTGGACGAAAAGGGCTTCTAATAGAATGGAACTGATATCCGCAAAAACAATCCTGGCACGTGGCAAAACAAGCGAATGGTTCGGCGCCGACTATAATATGAATCTGTATCGCGGCTGCTGCCATGGCTGTATCTACTGCGACAGCAGGAGCGATTGCTATCAAGTGGAGGACTTCGACAGGGTGCGGCTGAAAAAGAACGCGCTTCAAATTCTGGAATCCGAGCTGCGAAAAAAGAGGCGTAAGGGCGTCGTTGGGATTGGCGCGATGTCAGATACCTATAACCCGTTCGAGAGAAAGCTGAATATCACGCGTGGCGCGCTTAAACTGCTCGAGCGGTTCGGATTCGGCGTATCACTTGAAACAAAAAGCAGCTTGGTGGAACGGGATGTGGATATTCTCCGGAACATTACAGGCAGAGGCTCTGCGATCATTAAGCTTACGATTACAACGGCAGACGATGCGCTTGCACGTAAGATTGAGCCGAATGTATGTCCCTCCTCGGAACGGTTTATAGCGGTAAAGAAGCTTGCGGATGCGGGAATCTTTACAGGGGTATTGTTTACACCGGTTCTTCCGTATATCACAGACACGGAAACGAACGTCAGGGAAATTGTCCGCAGGTCGGCCGGAAATGGGGCGCGATTTGTTTATTCAATTTTTGGAGTGACGTTGCGCGATAACCAGAGGGATTACTATTATGAACAGTTGGAGCATAGATTGCCGGGACTCAAAAAACAATATATGAGGCGGTATGCAAACAGGTACAACTGCAGTCCTCCAAACGTACGGAGGTTATATGAAGTCTTCAAGGTGGAATGCGAAAAGGAAGGACTGCTGTACCGCATGGAGGATATCATATCCGCATATAAGAAACCGGAAGAAAAAACAGAACAACTCAGTCTCTTTTAAATAGAAAAAAGAAACTCAAAATGTTGTGGTAAGGCTTATGGAAAGCACAAGATAAAGCGCGCAGACAGCGCGTTTTTTGATGCCCCAAAAATACCTTTCAAAAACTCAAAAAAAAAATT
>NZ_JBVFVW010000018.1:0-8280 GCF_055522415.1 Christensenella sp. KGMB01412
AGGCAGTATGCCGTCCACGGATGCAAATTCCGTGGTAGCCAGCGGCGAAGTGGCTGTATGATGAAGCATTCCTCTGAGAACAAAAAGCCGGAGATATTCCGGCTTTTTGTTCTATACGGACAATCATAAAAATGGCCGTTCATCCGCAGGGCTGTAAATACGTGTCAAATTCAGGAAAAAATCAATAAAAAGCACGGTTTATGTAAAACAAATCCTCCAAAGCATTGTAACCGGCAGCAAAAAAGGATAAAATAGAAAAGGCGACATAAGAAAACAAATTATAACACATTTTAACATAATTTAAAACATTTAAGGCAATGAGGAGGAAATGAAAGAATGAATTTTGAGGTAATGCACCCTGCGGAACAGCTATGTACGATCATAGACCGCGTCTATTCGTTTGGCATGACGACGACGTCCGGCGGAAACCTGTCGGTAATGGATTCGGATGGCGATATCTGGATCACGCCGGGCGCAATCGATAAGGGTACGTTAACGCCAAAGGATATTGTGCAGGTAAAGCCTGACGGTACTGTAATCGGCATCCATAAGCCGTCCGTAGAGCTGCCGGTGCACAGGAAAATTTACGAAACCAGACCTGACATCAAGGCGATTCTGCACGCCCATCCGCCGGCGCTGGTTGCATATTCTGCACTGGATAAAAAGCCGCAGACAGAGATGATCGCAAACGTGGATGCCCTGTGCAATAAAATCGGCACCGTTGGATATGCGCTTCCGGGCTCCGATAAGCTGGTAGGGATGATCGCGGAGCAGTTTTCGGGCGGCGCAGACCTTGTTATGATGGTGAGCCATGGCGTGATCGTCGGATCGGCGAACATGAGCGACGCATTTATGAAGTTCGAAATGCTGGATTTCTGTGCGCGTATCGAGATCGCGTCTGTTCCGCTTGGCACGCCGCGCCTGCTTTCGCGCAGCACGCTGGACGATTACCTCGTGCGAACGGCGGAGAAGCTGGACGAGTTTGGGCCTGAGCCGTATCCGTCGCAGGAACGCTATTACAGGGAGGAGCTTTGCCGCTTCATCCACAGGGCGTACAGGCAGCAGATTTTTACATCCATGCAGGGTTCGTATTCGCGCAAGGTTTCAGACAATTCCTTCATCATTACGCCGCACGGCAAAGACCGCCTGTACCTGCAGCCGGAGGATTTGGTATCCATAAAATATGGACGCAGGGAACGCGGAAAAAACGCCTCCTATTCCGTGCGCCTGCATCAGGAGATTTATGCGCAGAATCCGGACGTTACGTCGGTGATGATTGCCCAGCCGCCAAGCAGTATGGCGTTTGCGGTTACGGGCGCGGAGTTTGACGCGAGGCTGATACCGGAAAGTTATATGATGCTCAAGGATGTGCAGCGTATGCCCTACGGAACAAATATGAAAGAGCCGGAAAAGGTGGCGCAGGCCATGTCGATCAAGCATCCTGTTATGATCATCGAAAACGATTATGTGATCACGGCAGGCAAGGATACGCTCAATGCGTTTGACCGTATGGAGGTTATGGAGTATTCCGCAAAGGCGATTGTTTCTGCAAAGCAAATGGGCGCAAAGATGAAAACGATCAGCCCGGAGGAAGTAAGGGAAATCGAGATCGCATTTAATTTGTAAACGAATAAAAAAACGCACTTTATACTGAGTGCGTTTTATTTATTTATCTATCTATCCCTTTAAAGCTTGTTTTTTGCTACCTTTGCATAAACGCGAAACGCGGACGGAAGCGCGTAATCATCTAAAAATTCCTGCAAGGAAACCCAGGTAAAACCGGCGGATTGGTTATCTGCATAAACCAGATAGCCGCACATATGCCATTCTATATGCGTAAAAATATGCTTCGCGCCGGTAAGAGGCTCTATTGTTTCAGCGGCAATGTTGTGTTCCTGTAAAAATGCTTTGACCTCCACGGGCGTAAGCTTTCCTTCTGTGTTTGGAAATTCCCATAAGCCGGATAAAAGGCCCTTTTCCGTGCGTTTGTGAAGCGCTACAGCGCCGCCGGAAAGGATGACGAACACAGTCCGGTCTTCAATCCGCCGCTTCTTTTTTGCAGCCTTCACCGGAATGGTATCAGTCAGTTTTTCAAGGTGCGCTTTGCACAGATGCGCCAGTGGACAGGATGCGCACAATGGTTCTCCATTTGGAAGGCATACAGTCGCGCCCAGCTCCATAAGCGACTGGTTGAAATCGCCCACGCGTACAGGCAGGATATCCGTCAGCATTGCGGACATGGCCTGCTTTACCTTTGTATCCGCAATATCGTCCCTGCTTGCAAGGATGCGTGAGATAACACGCAGCACATTCCCGTCCACAGCAGGGACGGGCAGCCCAAAGGCGATGGAGGCAATGGCGCCGGCTGTGTAAGCGCCGATTCCGGGCAGGGAGCAAAGCGCGTCAAATGAGACAGGCAGTTCGCCGCCATACTTACGCACGATGATTTCCGCCGCCTTTTGCAGGTTGCGCGCACGGTTATAATACCCCAGCCCTTCCCAAAGCTTCATCAGTTGGTCTTCAGGAACGTCCGCGAGGGAAAAAACATCAGGCAGGGCAGAAAGAAACCGTTCGTAATAGGGTTTCACAGCCTCCACGCGCGTTTGCTGGAGCATGATTTCCGAAATCCACACGCGGTAGGGCGTGGGCCGGTCCCGCCAGGGCAGGATGCGCGCATTTTTATCGTACCACGCAAGCAGCGGGCGTGTGATCTGTGTCAGGTAATTTTGCATAGCGCCTTTCCGGGTAAAAAACCCTTGAAGCAGTATCTGTGTTCGATATCAGGACATTGCTTCGAAATAACATACTGGAATTATATCAATAATGAAGGGATTTGTGAATATGTCCATATAAAATTGGCATTCCGCAGAGGCAATGTTTGGTTTCCAGAAAGCGGTTCGGGTGTATAAAAAAGTAAAGCCTGAAATCATTGATAAGAGGAACATCCGTTGAAAAAGTTGATATTATTGATAACAACCTGTTTTTTCTGGTTTTCATTGTATCTGTATCTGCCGTTTTTAACGCCGTTTTTGATCTCGCTGGGGGTGAGCGCAACACTGGCGGGAATTATTTTTGGCATTCATTCCATCACGCAGCTTGTGCTGCGTTTTCCAATCGGCATCAAGTCGGATCAGCTTGGAAAACAAAAACCGTTTATTATCCTGGGGATGCTTTTTTCAGCGATAGCCTCCATTGTGATGTATTTCTTTCCCTCCCCGGCGATGCTGTTCGTCGGAAATGCGGTTTCCGGCTTTTCCAGCACGATGTACGTTGCATTTACTGTCCTGTATGCTAAATACTACGACAAAACGCAGACCAACAAGGCCATGGGAACCATTGGGGCAGTGGTGGAAGTGGGGATTTTACTGTCCTTCCTGATTGGCGGGGCGCTCTACCAGAACGCGGGGATTAAAAGCCTGTTTTTTATCAGTTTTTGCGTAGCGGCGGCAGGAACGCTGATCTCCTTTTTTGTAAAAGAGGTCCCGGACAAACAGGTTACGATCAAAACAAACGATATCGTAAAGCTGGTTAAAAACAAACAGCTTATCGTTTCGTCGGTCCTGTGTATTATCATCAAGGCTGTCGTTTTTGCAACTGCGTTTTCATTCACACCAAAAATCGCTCAGGATATTGGCGCGAACGGAATCGAGGTGGGCGTGATCAACGCGATGTTTATCGCGGCATCGGTACTGGGTTCGCTGTTTATTACAACCAAAGCCGGGGTGAGGCTGGGGAACACCAAAACGAGCGTCATTGGCTTCCTGATACTGGGACTGTACAGCGCGGCGGTTCCGTTTGTCCATAATATTCCGGTTTTTATGCTGGTACAATTCATCGGAGGGCTTGGCTATGCTTCGCTCACCGCAATTTTTATGGCAAATGCAATCAAACATCTGGACGAGAACCAAAAAGCCGCTGGTATGGGACTGTATCAGGCTCTTTACAGCGCAGGCAGCGCAGCGGGGCCTGTGATACTTGGAATTTTTGCCGATTCCTTCTCTTATGCGGCGGGCTTTATTGCGATTGCAGTTATAGCGATTGGCGGTATGGCGCTCTCGATTGGCGCAGGGGCAAGGAAACTGATGGATTAAAAAACACAGGGGAGGGATTTCACCTTCCCCTGTGTTTTTCTTTTTTCTTTTGCTGGCGCATAGAAAATCTGAGCTCTTTTTCTGCTTCCCGTTGCTCGCGGGAAGCTGTTTTGCGCCGCAGCTTGTTTTCTTCCTGCTGCTTTTTAAGCGCCTGCTGTGATTTGGTGCCGATCTCCGCTTGGCTTAGCTCGCGGTGCACAGCGCGTTGCATCCGTTTGGGATTCAACCTTTTCTCCGCCATTGCTCCCGCGTCAACTGGCGGACTCATGGGCAGGCAATTCCAGTTTTCCAGGAAAAAGGTGTGGACTTCATAGTCCTTTGGTTCTGCGCCGAAGGTGATTTTACACGCCTCCAGCTTTCCGTTCGCCGTCCGTTCGTAGATTCCAACCCAAAAGGGTTCCTCAAACAGGACGGTCAGCTTTACTGCCGCTTTGTTCATGTGATGCTCCTCCTTATTGGTAACAGGACAAAGAAGGGACAACCAAGGAGGCAGGTTACTGACGGCACGGGCCGCGCCCGGACTACCAACCGGGACTGTGTTTCTATCTTTGCACTTTACGGCGCAATCAAAACCGCGCCCGCAAAACCTATTGTAAATCGCGGGCGGTAATCGGTCAAGTTTTTCCTACATTATAATATATTGTTTCCTCAATCCGGATTTTTGCGGTACTCCCGCGGAGAAACGCCGTATTGCCTCTTGAAGAGCCGCGAAAAGTAATTAAAGTCGCTGATCCCGCATTGCTCGGATATCTGAGCGATCGTATCTTCCGTATTTTTGAGAAGCTTTTTCGCGTATTCAAGCCTGCAATACTGGATATACTGCCCGAGCGTCATACCGGTCTCGCTTTTGGCGATCTTAAAAAGGGCGTTCCGCGGAATTAACAGCTCTGAAGAAAGGATTTCCGAAGAAAGGTCCCCGGAAAGGTTCTCATAAATGTATTCCTTGATTGCGGTAAAAAGATCGTTATGCCTGGGCTTTACATAATTTTTCAGCCGGACATAGCTTGCGCAGGCGTTCATCAGGTAAACGCTCGCGCGTATTTGCTCCTTGGTGAGCTGGGGAAGCTCGAAAAATGCTTTTTTCAGGTCGCTGATATCCGTAAAGGCAGAACAGATCCTGCTTGTATTTTCCCACGCTTCCTCGATCGTGATATCCTTGGAAAGGCATTGGCCCACCATCATATAGCCGATAATCATATCATCGTCTGTGATGGGAGCGATTGCATCCACAAGCCCACAGTGGCAGTTATAGATGTAGTTTTCATCGTTGCTTTCCTTAATATACAGCTGGGCGCTGATGTCGCATTCACGGCAGCGCTGCGCTCCCTGACTTGATTCTTTGATCCGGTAGCAGATTTCATTTGGTTCTCCGACGGAAATAAGCTCGTTGAAATCAAGGTCAAACAAAGAGATGCGAAGGCCGGTAATCGTATAAAAGTGTTGCAGGAAGCCAATTAATTTTTCTGTTTCTATTGTTAATGCCATTGTAATATCCTTTAAATAATTGTAATATCTTCACGATAAAAGTATTATTGTGCTATTTGTTAGTATTTTTATACTAGTATTATCTCATTTAAAGCTGCTATAATCAACCCATAAAAGATATGTTAAACGTTTCAAATGAATTCATGAAAATTACTGAATAATGTTAGACAAAAAGTTAAAACTCAGCAAGTATTTTAAGAAATTTCTGAAAGAGCAATGATTGGGGAAATAAGGATTAAAAGATGCGAGTTTTTTTATTAAGGCAATGTTTGAAACGTTTCAAACGGCCATCTGGGGATTGGGGTAATGAAGGTAACGATAAAGGATGTTGCGCGGGAGGCAAAGGTGTCGATCGCGACTGCGTCCATGGCCATCAATAATAAAAAGGGAGTCAATGCGGGGACAAAAGATAACGTATTAAAGGCGGCTAAAAAACTCAGCTACGTGCCAAATTATTCTGCAAGGAGCCTGGTTACACGGGACAGCAAATCAATCGGACTATTGGTTCCGGAAATTGTGAATCCTTATTATAGTGCGATTGTGGATATTATGACAAAGCTTGCCGAGCAAAAGGGATATACGCTGCTGCTAGGAATTTCAAACAGTAAAAGCCAAAACGAAAAAGAATATGTGGAAACCTTTATCGCAAGACGGGTTTTGGGAGTGATCGTTGTTCCAATGCTGTGCGAGCATCCCAATGTCGACCATCTGGAACTGCTTCGCCAGGAGAAAATACCGATGGTGTTTTGCACGGAAACCTATGAGGATTGTCTCGAGCCGTGCGTAATGTGCGATTTTATAAAGGGTGAATACGCGATGACGCGTTACCTGCTAGAAAAGAAGCTGGAAAAAATTTGCTTTGTGAGCGTGAAGCTGGATGTGAATTTTGCCAATCTGCGTTTACAGGGATTCCTCAAGGCGATGCAGGAGGCAGGGCTGCCTGTGCGGGATGAAGATTTGTTCTTCACAGAGGAGCCAAAGTTTCAGGGAGCGTATGAAATAACCGATCAGGTTTTAAAAAGAAAACCGCAGGCAATCGTATGTATTAACGACATGATGACGCTTGGAATCATGAAAAGGCTGGACGAGTGCCATGTGAAAATACCAGAGGATATTTCGGTAGCGGGCTTTGACGATATGATGTTTGCAGAGCTTGCACAAAAGCCGATCACAACGATCAGGCAACCGTTATGGGATATATGTGGGCAGACGATGACTCTGCTCGATCAGGAAATCAAAGACGGCAGGCCGAAAATGCCTGCTTTGGAACAGGAAATTATCTATGTAAAGCCTGAGCTTGTAATCAGGAATACTACTATATAACAGGAAACGCCGGAAACGGCAAACCGGCCGGAAGGCCACATGACAATGTTCTATACGCAATTACGCGTTTAGAAAATAAAAAAAGAGTCCTAGGAGGAAACAAAATGAAGAAAAAAGTATTAGTGACAGTACTGGCGATCATGCTGGTAGCGGCTATGGCTTTGGTTGGATGCTCCGCACCGGAAGCAACTCCGTCTACAGAAGCTAGCCCTTCCGCAGAAGCTAGTGCAAGCGCTGAAGCAACGGCTTCTGCAGAAGCTTCCGCTTCCGACAGCGCAGAGCCCGATGCTAATGCAACACAGGCTGTGCAGGTAGCTCAGACAGCTAACGATGAGGTAATCAAGGCTGCAAAAGAGAGCGGCGAAGTATCCGTTGGCCTTTCCATCCCGCAGCTTGCGAATCCTTACTTCGTATCCGTTAAAAACGGTGTTGAAGCAAAGTGCAACGAATACGGCTATAAGCTGACTGTTGTTGATGCGAACTATGACGTTGCAAAGCAGGTTTCTGACTTTGAGAACTTCATGAACCAGGGCGTAACGGCAGTTATTGCTTGCCCGATCGACGGAAATGCTCTTGATTCTGTTACAAAGCAGATGAACGAAAAGGGTATCGTCGTAATCTCCTTCGCACAGCTTGTTCCGAATGCAAACGCGATCTTCACGGTTGACGAGTATTCGTATGGACAGGTTATCGGCGAGAACGCTGCAAAGTGGATCAACGAGAAACTTGACGGCAAAGGCAACGTACTGATCATTTCTCAGGACAACGTAGAATCCGTTGTTAAGAGAGCTGACGGTATCCAGGATAAGATCACGGAGCTGTGCCCGGAAGCGGTAATCGTAGCGCGCCAGGCTGGTGACAATCCGGAAAAAGGTATGCAGATCACAGAAGACGTTATGCAGCAGCATCCTGAAGTTAACGTTATCACAGGTAACAACGACTCGGGCCCGCTCGGAGCTGTTGAAGCTGTAAAAGGCCTGAACCTTTCCCAGGATGTTCTCGATAAGTTCTACATCGGCGGCGGCGACGCTACACCGGAAGCAATCGAGAAGATGAAGGACGAAACAAGCGTTTACAGAGCAACTGTTGACATTGGACCTTACGACACAGGTGAAAACTGCGTAGTAGCAATCCATGACATCATCGAGAGTGGCGAAATGCCGATCAAAGATGCTGTAAAGACGACATACTTCAACATGGATCCGGTATGGCAGGAAGATGTCCTCGCTGGCTGGACCGCGAAAGGCGCTGAATAATAAGTCTTAGAACTTATTAGACAGAGTTTCGCTGAGAAATCAGCATAAACAAGTATAAAACCTTATGACGCGCTCCCTTTCATGGGAGCGCGGCAAGGTTTTGTTAGAAAAATCCGGTTATTTGT
>NZ_JBVFVW010000019.1:0-6280 GCF_055522415.1 Christensenella sp. KGMB01412
TCATTTTACGCAGGCTGGTATCAGAAGTTATTGTGGCAGGCGGCGGGGTTTTCGATTCCGCCGCCTGTATAAGTAAAAAGGCTATAACGCTAAGGGTTTAAGGAGTAGTATTATGAAAAGATCAGAGATCAACCAGATCATGAGGGATGCCGTTGAATTTATCAAAGAACAGAATTTTGCATTGCCTCCCTTTGTAACATGGACTTATGACGAATGGAAAACGAAAAACAGCGAATATGACGAAATCAAAGATTGTATGCTCGGATGGGACATTACAGATTTTGGAAAAGGCAATTTCCAGAAGGACGGCCTTTTGATGATTACCCTCAGGAACGGCAGTTTCGACAATCCGAAGTACAACAAAACATATGCGGAAAAGCTTTTGATCAGTGAAGAGGGACAGGTTACGCCTTACCACTTCCACTGGAAAAAGCAGGAAGATATCATCAACAGGGGCGGCGGGCTGCTGGTTCTCAGATGCTATAATTCAAATGAAGCCGGCGAAAAGCTGGATACGCCTGTAACGATCTTCAAGGACGGCAGGGCTTATGAAGTGGAAGCCGGTTCCAGGATTGAAATTGGCAGAGGCGAAAGCATTTCCCTTCCGACAGGACAGTATCACACGTTCTGGGCTGAAGGCGGCAAGTGCCTGATTGGCGAGGTATCGCGCACAAACGATGACAATGTAGATAACCGCTTCTATGAAAAGACAGGCCGTTTCCCGACAATCGAGGAAGACGAGCCGATTCTGTATCCGCTGTTCAGCGAATACCCGAATATGCCGAAAAAATAAGAAGAATTCTTTTGGGAATATCGCACTTGCTTAGGCTTGTGTGGTATTCCCATAATAAATAGATGGAGAAATACTTTTATGTACGTAATTGGGCTTGACGTGGGAACATCCGGTGTAAAGAGCACGGTTTTTGACGAGAAGGCAAATGTGCTTCACCACGCATACAGGGAATATGATTTGATTTGCCCCGGGGACGGAATGTTTGAACTCGATCCGCGGGTTTTAATTGATAAGGCTTTTGAAGTGCTGGCTGAGTCGACACAGGACTGTGACAAAAAGGAAATTCGTGCGATTTGTGTTACATCCTTTGGCGAGTCCTTTGTCTGCTTTGATGAAAACGATCAGATTTTAGCAAACACGATGATCTACATGGATCACCGGGGAACGGAAGAAGGAGAGGAATTCACAAAATTATTCTCCGAAAAAGAAATTTTCAGCAAATCCGGAAATTACGTTGATCCAATGTTTGCAATTTATAAATTGAGATGGCTTCATAAAAACAGACCGGAAATGATGGCAAAGGTGAAGCGTATTTCATTTATTACGGACTTTATTACCTACATGCTGGGCGCAGATCACATTTGTGATTATTCGCTTGCCGCACGCAGCGGAATGTTTGATTTTAAAGAAAAGACATGGTGGAAAGAAGCGGTGGATTTTGCCGGGCTTAAGATATCCATGCTACCAAAGCCGGCGCCGGGCGGCAGCGTTGTGGGAACCATGAGCAGCAGGGTTGCAAATGAGCTGGGAATGACAACGGGCGTAAAGCTGATTGTCGGCGGTCACGACCAGATTCTGGCTGCAGTTGGAAGCGGCGCACGCGATGAAGGCGATATCGCCAACGGAATGGGCACTGTGGACTGCCTGACGGCTGTTATGGACGGCGGCAGTATGAATATGGAAAAGATGCTGAACTATAAGTTCCCAATCGTACCATATCTTGACCAGCAGGACCAGTATGTAACGTATGCTTTTAATATGTCGGGCGGATGTACGGTAAAATGGTTCCGGGATACCCTGGCAAAGGATATTGCGGAAAAATCCGACGCATATGAGCTCCTGAATCAGGAGGCGCCGCAAAAACCGACCAGTATTATTACGATACCTTACTTTGCGGGAAGCGGAACGCCATATTCAGACAGCGTGACGCCGGCTGCAATGGTTGGGATGAGGCTCAATACCTCGCGTGGAGACCTGTTCCGTGCGTTCATGGAAGGGGAAACCTACGAAATGAAGCTCAATATCGACTGCCTTGAGGATATCGGTATCCATCTGAAACGGATTATTACGGTGGGCGGCGGTTCCAAATCGCCGATGTGGATGCAGATTCGTGCGGATATTTTTGAGCAGGAGGTGTGCCTGCCAAAGAACAGCGAAGCGGGAACGCTTGCAAGCGCGATCCTGTGCTACACGAATATCGGCGTATACGACAGCATTGCACAGGCACAGGGAGACCTGATCGAATATAAATCGACATTCCTCCCGCAGCAGGAGAATGTTCCGACCTATCGTAAAAACTATGCGCAGTATAAACGAATTTATGAAGCGATAAAGGAGATATATAAATAATGTTGGAAGCAAAGGATGCAGTAAAAAGAGCAAAAGAGCACGGAACGGTGATTCCTGCCTATAATATCCCATACCTGCCGATGGTAAAACCTGTGATTCAGGCCGTCGTTGATATGAATTCGATCGCGATGATTCAGGTGGCGAGAGTGGAATGGGAAAAATTCGGTTCACAGAGCCTCGAGGCTGTTGCGGAGGAATACAAAAAATATATGGATCCGAAGCATACGCTTCTCCATCTTGACCATGTACCGGTAATCGATGAGGACATGAAAGAGGTAGACTATATGCCCATCATCGAGCGTGCGATCAAGGCTGGTTTCCAGTCGGTTATGATCGATGCTTCGCGTCTTGATCTCGAAGGCAATATCGAGGCGACAAAGCAGGTCGCTTCTGCCGCGCACGCGGCTGGAATTCCCTGCGAATCCGAGCTTGGCGCGGTTATGGGGCACGAAAGCGGCCCGCGGATTCCCTATGAGGAAATTTTTGCAACGAAAAAGGGCTTTACAGACCTTGAGGAAGCCAAAAAATTTGTAAAGGAAAGCGATTGCGATTGGCTTTCTGTCGCGGTAGGCAGCATCCACGGTGCGGTTGCGGAAAACCTGCGCAATCAGAAAAAACCGGAAGCAAGGCTTGATATCGACCATATCAAAGCACTTTCGGCGGCAACGAATATTCCGCTGGTATTGCACGGCGGCAGCGGCATCAACAAGGAATGTATCCGTGAAGGAATTAAGGCGGGCATCGCTAAAATAAATGTCGGCACGGAAATCAGGCAGGCGTATGAAAGCGCACTCTTGGGCGATGAAAAGAATGTAGAAGCCGCGCAGAAGGCAGTTTATGATAAAGTATGTGAAGTAATCACTGATATGCTTTGCATTAAAGACACACGTTCGCTTCTTTACGAAGGCTGATAAAAGTCAGAAAGGCGTAATCATGAACGGATATGAGAGGATGCTTGCTACGCTCCATAAGGAGAAGGTAGACCACACTCCATCAATGGAAATCATGATCGATCAAAAGATTATTGATGCGCTTACAGATACAGGGGACTATATGGACCTGTGCGATGCGCTCGATCTTGATGCGGTCATCACAAATACACCTTCCACGCTTTACCGCAATGAGGTAATCGACGCGGAAAAGGGGACGTTTCGCAATGAATGGGGAACGGTTCGCCAGCAGGGCAGGGAAGTTGTTTCAGCGATTGTGGACGAGCCAATCAAAAATGCGGAGGACGTATACAAATACGTTGCGCCCGATCCGAATGATGAGTACAGGTTCGAGTACCTGCGCGCGCTGATAGGGCGCTTCAAGGGAAAAAGGCTGGTGGGGATGCACATCCATGACGCATTCAATTATCCCTACTACCTGATGGGCATGGAAAACCTGTTCGTTACAATGTTTGAGAATCCGGATGCTGTCCACAAGATTGTGGAAATATCGGTGGATCATAATATTGCGCTTGCAAAGAAAGCGGTGTCGCTTGGCGCTGACTATATCCTGCTCGGCGACGATTACGGCGGCGGGAACCAGCTGCTCGTGTCTCCGAATATGTTCCGCGAGTTCTTCCTGCCGGGCTTTCAGCAGGTGGTATCGGCAATCAAGGATATGGGCGTATTCTGCTTTAAGCATTGCTGCGGGGATATCAATGAAATTTTGGATGACATGGTGGCTACAGGCATCGATGTGCTGCATCCGCTCGATCCGTCTGCAAATATGGATATCATGGCAGTGAAAGAAAAATACAAGGATCTTGTCGTGATGGGCGGAATCAACTGCTACAAGCCTTTGTGCGAATTCAGCGAGGAAGAAATCGCTGCAGAAACAAAAAGGGTGATTGAAACGATTGGCAAGGATGGAAGATACATCATTGCATCTTCCAACAGCGTGCATTCCGATGCGAAGCCCGAAAACTACAGGGTGATGCAGGAAGTGCGCAGGGAAATGCCGGTTGTTTACAGCAAATAAGAATTGGTATGGTCTTGATTAATGGATGGGAGGTAATCCACTTATGACAACATTTGCATTATTTTATGGGAACAGGGCGTTTATGCCTGACGATGTAATAGACGAAGCACGCCCGCAGCTTGAAAAAGCGGTAAAAGACGCGGGCTGCGACTTTATCAGTATGGACGTGAGCCTGACGAGCCACGGCGCTGCAGAGACGGTTGCGGAAGGCAAAATATACGCAAAGTTTCTGGAAGAAAATAAAGGGAAATTTGACGGCGTGATCGCATGCCTTGCAAACTTCAGCGACGAGGCTTCGGCTATCGCGGCACTGAAGGACTGCGGCGTGCCAATCCTGATTCAGGCATGCCCGGACGAGATTGGTAAAATGGACTTTGCAGGCAGGCGCGACGCTTTTTGCGGAAAGCTTGCGATCACTGATCTTTTTTATCAGTACGGCATCCCGTTCTCGCTGACGCAATCCCATGTTGTAGCGCTTGACGGCGACGAATTCCAGCGGGAACTGAAAAAGTTTGCAGCGGTATGCCGCATCGTAAAAGGCTTGAAAAATCTGACGATCGCATCGATCGGCGCGCGCGTATCTGCATTTAAGACAATGCGTTTTGACGAGCTCACGGCTCAGAAATATGGCATTACAGTTGAGACAATCGATCTTTCAGATTTCTTCCTGAGGATGAAATCCATGGATTCGTCCTCCAAAGAATTTGCGGACAAGCTGGAGTTTTACAAAAATTATGCGAACTGCACCAAAGTTCCTGCAGAATCGATGGATAAAATGGTTCGTGCAAGTCTTGCTGCAGATCAAATCGCCGCAGAGCTTGAGACGGATTGTATGACGATCCGCTGCTGGGATGAATTCCAGCGCGAGATGCAGATTTCAGTATGCAACCTGATCAGCGAGCTTAACGACAGGGGTATTGTAACGGCATGTGAGCTCGATATTGCAAACGCAATTTCCATGAAAGCGCTCTCAAGCGCTTCGCAGGATCCGGCAATGTGCCTTGACTTTAACAACAACTATGGCGATGATCCCAACAAGTGCATTTTGTTCCACTGCGGGCCGATCTGCAATACGCTTATGACGGGTAAGGGAGAGATCGTAGAGCACAAGATGTTCAAAAAGACAATGGGCGACGACGTGAGCTGGGGCGTAAACCAGGGCTATATCAAGGCAATGCCCATGACGTATTCCAGCGCAAAATCCGACAACGGAAAGATCGTTGCTTATGTGGATAACGGTATTTTCACAGGAGATCCGATCGAAGACGGTTACTTTGGCACGGGCGGCGTTGCATATATCGAAAATATGCAGAAGAAGCTGTACGACATCGCAAAGAACGGTTTCCGCCACCACGTCAGCGTTTCGTCCGGACAGAATAAGGACGCAATGCTCGAGGCATATAAAACATACATCGGGTTTGATATCATGGAGCTGTAACAGGTTTTCATGATTATTGCAGTTTGCCAAATGGTTGCGCAGCAAGTATTTGTAAGAAACTGCTATGCAGCGAACCTCTATAGCGGCGCAGCCATGCGACGCCATAAGTTAATACGCTGTAAATGAGTGAGGCAGAAATAGAAGCATATAATCTTGCAGCTCTATTTCCTCTAAAAAAGGAGGCGTGAAAACGCCTCCTTTTTACATATTCAAAGCCGTTTGCACAGTGGAAAAAATAAAAATGAAAAATCATAAAAAAAGATATTGACAAAAGCGGCAAATCGGTTTATTATTTAGGCATAAAGTAAAACGATTTAATATTTCCGCATCTTAATTACACAATTTTATTTTTCATAGAAAGTGTACTTTTTCGTTCGATTATAAATGTTAATTATTGCGCCTATAAGGCGCTTTTTTTATGCACTTTTTTTGTGAACGAAAAAGTACTATTTATCGCGTAACAAGAAAAACCAAATGAGAACAAACATTTTTAAAAATTAAAACGATTTAAC
>NZ_JBVFVW010000020.1:0-5201 GCF_055522415.1 Christensenella sp. KGMB01412
AAAGTCTTAGTTAACATATCATATGACTGTGTATCAACATAATGTTGATCAAGCCCTCGGCCTATTAGTACTGGTCAGCTTAATACATTGCTGCACTTACACCTCCAGCCTATCAACCTTGTAGTCTACAAGGGGCCTTACTCCATAAAGGATGGGAAGTCTTATCTTGTGGGGGGCTTCACGCTTAGATGCCTTCAGCGTTTATCCCGTCCGTACGTAGCTACCCAGCGATGCTCTTGGCAGAACAACTGGTACACCATTGGTACGTCCATCCCGGTCCTCTCGTACTAAGGACAGCTCCACTCAAACTTCCTGCGCCCACGATGGATAGGGACCGAACTGTCTCACGACGTTCTGAACCCAGCTCGCGTGCCGCTTTAATTGGCGAACAGCCAAACCCTTGGGACCTGCTTCAGCCCCAGGATGCGACGAGCCGACATCGAGGTGCCAAACCTCCCCGTCGATGTGGACTCTTGGGGGAGATAAGCCTGTTATCCCCGAGGTAGCTTTTATCCGTTGAGCGACGGCAATTCCACTCTCATACCGCCGGATCACTAATCCCGACTTTCGTCCCTGCTCGAGATGTCTCTCTCGCAGTCAAGCTCCCTTATGCATTTGCACTCTAATGAATGATTTCCGACCATTCTGAGGAAACCTTTGGGCGCCTCCGTTACTCTTTCGGAGGCGACCGCCCCAGTCAAACTGCCCACCTGGTACTGTCCTTAAGCCGGTTCACGGCCTTAAGTTAGAATCCTAGTATTAGAAGGGTGGTATCCCAACAATGACTCTGCGACAACTGGCGTCATCGCTTCTCAGTCTCCCACCTATCCTGTACATCTAATACCAAAATCCAATGCCAAGTTGCAGTAAAGCTCTACGGGGTCTTTCCGTCCTATCGCGGGTAATGAGCATCTTCACTCATACTACAATTTCGCCGGGTACATTGTTGAGACAGTGCCCAAGTCGTTACGCCATTCGTGCGGGTCGGAACTTACCCGACAAGGAATTTCGCTACCTTAGGACCGTTATAGTTACGGCCGCCGTTCACTGGGGCTTAAGTTCCTTGCTTCGCTTGCGCTAACAATTCCCCTTAACCTTCCAGCACTGGGCAGGCGTCAGCCCGTATACATCATCTCTCGATTTCGCACAGACCTGTGTTTTTGCTAAACAGTCGCTTGGGCCTATTCACTGCGACCTATTTTACTAGGCACTCCTTATCCCGAAGTTACGGAGTCATTTTGCCGAGTTCCTTAACAATGCTTCTCCCGATCGTCTTAGGATTCTCTCCTCGCCTACCTGTGTCGGTTTGCGGTACGGGTACCTACTGGTCTTCCTAGCAGCTTTTCTCGCCAGTGTGGATTCACAGACTTCCATACTTATTTTCTGTCCCCATCACACCTCAGTCTTAAAGCAAGGCGTACTTCACTACCTTGCAAACCTCAGTGCTTAGACGGGCTCTACCATCAGCCCGCTTCTGCTATCCTCCTGTGTCACTGCGTCAGTCAAACGACCAGTCGGTAGTACAGGAATATCAACCTGTTGTCCATCGCCTACGACTATACTGTCCTCGGCTTAGGTCCCGACTTACCCTGGGCGGACGAGCCTTCCCCAGGAAACCTTAGGCTTTCGACGGTGAGGATTCTCACCTCACTCTCGCTACTTATGCCAGCATTCTCTCTCGTATACAGTCCACTGCTCCTCTCGGTACAGCTTCTGCCCGTATACGATGCTCCTCTACCGCGCGCATTACTGCGCACCCATAACTTCGGTGGTAAGTTTTAGCCCCGGACATTTTCGGCGCACAATCACTCGACTAGTGAGCTGTTACGCACTCTTTAAATGAGTGGCTGCTTCTGAGCCAACATCCTAGTTGTCTCTGCAATTCCACATCCTTTTCCACTTAACTTACACTTTGGGACCTTAGTTGATGATCTGGGCTGTTTCCCTTTCGACAACGAAACTTATCTCACGCTGTCTGACTCCCGAGTAGGTAATATATGGTATTCGGAGTTTGATAAGGTTCAGTAAGCCGTGAAGCCCCTTAGCCCATTCAGTGCTCTACCCCCATATATCTTCACTCGAGGCTAGCCCTAAAGCTATTTCGAGGAGAACCAGCTATCTCCGAGCTCGATTGGAATTTCTCCGCTACCCACAAGTCATCCCCGCATTTTTCAACATACGTGTGGTTCGGTCCTCCACGGTGTTTTACCACCGCTTCAACCTGCTCATGGGTAGGTCGCCCGGTTTCGGGTCTACAGCATGCAACTTAACGCCCTATTAAGACTCGGTCTCCCTTCGGCTCCGTGACTCCAGTCACTTAACCTCGCTGCATACCGTAACTCGCTGGCCCGTTCTACAAAAAGTACGTGGTCACACTTTCTAATAGTGCCCCCACTGCTTGTAAGCACAAGGTTTCAGGTTCTCTTTCACTCCCCTCCCGGGGTGCTTTTCACCTTTCCCTCACGGTACTATTTCTCTATCGGTCATCAAGGAATATTTAGGCTTGGAAGGTGGTCCTCCCGGCTTCCCACGGGGTTTCACGTGTCCCGTGGTACTCTGGTGCCCATCTCGCTAACTCGTATTTCGTTTACGGGGCTTTTACCCTCTTTGGCTGCACTTTCCAATGCTATTCAACTATATTCGTCAGATCGATTATATGGGTCCACAACCCCGGATGTCCGAAGACTTCCGGTTTGGCCTCTTCCCCGTTCGCTCGCCGCTACTAGGAGAATCACTTTTGTTTTCCTTTCCTCCGGCTACTTAGATGTTTCAGTTCACCGGGTTCCCCCCATATACCTATGAATTCAGTATATGGTAACATCCTGTTAAAGATGCTGAGTTCCCTCATTCGGACATCTGCGGATCAATGTTTGCTTGCAACTCCCCGCAGCTTTTCGCAGCTTGACACGTCCTTCATCGGTTCTTGATGCCAAGGCATTCACCCTGTGCTCTTTATAGCTTGATCTTTCGTCTTTTCTTGATTCTTTTCCTAAGACTCTCGCAAAATTATATCTTACCCTTTTTCACGCTTTGCCTCCGGCTCATTTCTTCGCCGGGCAAACCGCATCTTTGCAGATTAGTTTGTTTGATATCTTTTCGCTTCTCTTTTCGTTTTCTCTACTATTCAGTTTTCAATGTGCTTTGATGCGCTGCCTTCTCCGGACAAAACGCATGGTGGGCTCAAGTGGACTCGAACCACCGACCTCACGCTTATCAGGCGTGTGCTCTAACCTGCTGAGCTATGAGCCCATTTTGTTATTGCATTCGGTGTCTCCCGCTTTCCCACTCTTGGTGGAGATGAGCGGAATCGAACCGCTGACCCCCTGCTTGCAAGGCAGGTGCTCTCCCAGCTGAGCTACACCCCCATTTTAAATCACATACATCTCTGTATGTGCTCTAAAAGGCTTGTATGCAGTTCTTTTCCCTTAAAAACAACAGTACCGAAAAGAAAATCCTCTACTCACTTTGTCCTCATCGTCTTTTCTTCTTACACCCTAGAAAGGAGGTGATCCAGCCGCACCTTCCGATACGGCTACCTTGTTACGACTTCACCCCAGTCATTGATCTCACCTTCGACAGCTCTCTCCTTACGGTTAAGCCACTGGCTTCGGGTGCTCCCAACTTCCGTGGTGTGACGGGCGGTGTGTACAAGGCCCGGGAACGCATTCACCGCGACATGCTGATTCGCGATTACTAGCAACTCCGACTTCATGTGGGCGGGTTGCAGCCCACAATCCGAACTGGGGCCGGCTTTTTGAGATTCGCTTACTCTTACGAGGTCGCTGCCCTTTGTACCGGCCATTGTAGCACGTGTGTAGCCCAAGACATAAGGGGCATGATGATTTGACGTCGTCCCCACCTTCCTCCGAGTTGTCCCCGGCAGTCTCACTAGAGTTCCCACCTTTACGTGCTGGCAACTAGCAACAAGGGTTGCGCTCGTTGCGGGACTTAACCCAACATCTCACGACACGAGCTGACGACAACCATGCACCACCTGTCTCTCTGCCCCGAAGGGAACATATATCTCTATATGCGTCAGAGGATGTCAAGCCTTGGTAAGGTTCTTCGCGTTGCTTCGAATTAAACCACATGCTCCGCTGCTTGTGCGGGCCCCCGTCAATTCCTTTGAGTTTCAACCTTGCGATCGTACTCCCCAGGCGGGATACTTAATGCGTTAGCTTCGGCACGGAGGACTATCGCCCCCCACACCTAGTATCCATCGTTTACGGCGTGGACTACCAGGGTATCTAATCCTGTTTGCTCCCCACGCTTTCGTGCCTCAGTGTCAGTTACAGTCCAGAAAGTCGCCTTCGCCACTGGTGTTCCTCCTAATATCTACGCATTTCACCGCTACACTAGGAATTCCACTTCCCTCTCCTGTACTCAAGCCACACAGTTTCAAGTGCAACCCCGGGGTTGAGCCCCGGTCTTTCACACCTGACTTACATGGCCACCTACGCACCCTTTACGCCCAGTAATTCCGGACAACGCTTGCTCCCTACGTATTACCGCGGCTGCTGGCACGTAGTTAGCCGGAGCTTCCTCCTATGGTACCGTCATTTTTTTCGTCCCATAGGACAAAAGTTTACAACCCGAAGGCCTTCTTCCTTCACGCGGCGTTGCTGGGTCAGGGTTTCCCCCATTGCCCAATATTCCCCACTGCTGCCTCCCGTAGGAGTTTGGACCGTTTCTCAGTTCCAATGTGGCCGATCACCCTCTCAGGTCGGCTACCCATCGTTGACTTGGTGGGCCGTTACCTCACCAACTATCTAATGGGACGCGAGCTCATCCTGCATCGAATGAATCCTTTTACCTCTAAACCATGCGGTTTCGTGGTCTTATGCGGTATTAGCAGTCGTTTCCAACTGTTGTCCCCCATTGCAGGGCAGATTGCTCACGCGTTACTCACCCGTCCGCCACTAAGTATACTCACAGTTCCACCCGAGGGCTTCCCAAAGAGCAACTTCGTTCGACTTGCATGTGTTAAGCACGCCGCCAGCGTTCGTCCTGAGCCAGGATCAAACTCTTAATTAAAATCTTAACATCCCTTTCGGAACGTTTTTAACTAATCAATTGATCAGGCTCCGCTTTCAAGCATTTTCTTTTCGTTCTTGGTACTGTATTGTTTTTTCAAGGTTCGCCGCGTTTTTTGCGGCTTATTTATAATACCAAACTCCCTCCCCCATGTCAACTCCTTTTTT
>NZ_JBVFVW010000021.1:0-5096 GCF_055522415.1 Christensenella sp. KGMB01412
TTACCTTAACTTATGGCAGCAAAGGCCTTCCACATCGTGTGCGGCTTCCATGATCATCTCGCTCACCGTCGGATGCGCGTGGATCGTATCTGCAATCTCTTCCACCGTTGCCTCGGCCTTCATCGCAACCGCAATCTCGCCGATCATATCCGTCGCACGCGGCGCCACCATGCACGCCCCAAGGATTTCTCCCGTCTCGCTGTGCGTCACCAGCTTTACAAAACCGTCTGTACAGTTCATGATCATGCTGCGGCCATTTCCCGCCGTCGCAAAGTTTCCTGTCTTCACCGGCAGCCCCTGCGCCTTTGCCTGCGCCTCCGTCAGTCCTACGCTCGCAATCTCCGGGCTCGAATAAATACATGCCGGTACAATATCATATTTCATCGTTTCGTTTTTGCCATTTACATTCGCAGCCGCCACAAGCCCCTGCGCGCTCGCCACGTGCGCAAGCTGTATCTTTCCTGTGATGTCGCCGATCGCGTAGATCCCCGGCACGTTTGTACGCATCTGCCCGTCTACCTGCACAAAGCCCCGCTCGCTTGCGACTCCCGCCGCCTCAAGCCCAAGATCCTGTGTCACAGGCCGCCTGCCCACCGCGATCACTACGATCTCGCCGTCCGCTTCGCCCTGCTTGCCGTCTTCTTCAAAGACGCACTTAAGACCGTCCCTGATCTCCAGCACCTTCGCTCCCGTGTGGATTTCCACGCCTTTCTTTTCCAGCAGCTTCTTCATCGTCGCGCTTGCGTCCTCATCCATTTCATTGAGGATGCGCGGCAGCATTTCCACTACCGTCACCTTTTTGCCAAATGCGCTGAGCAGCGTCGCAAACTCGATGCCGATCACACCTCCGCCAATGATCACCGCAGACTCCGGCAGCTTTGTAAGCTCCAGTACGCCATCCGAGTTCATCACGCCAGCCTTGTCCGCTCCCGGAATCGGCACGCGCGCCGGCTCCGAGCCCGTTGCCAGTATGATGTTTTTCGCGCTGTATTCCCTGTCTCCCACCTTGAAGGTGTTCTTTCCGGTCAATACCGCCTGTCCTTCCAAAAGCGTAATCTTACGCCCCTTCACAAGCCCCGCAATTCCCATCCGCAGCTTCTTCACCACGCTGTTCTTACGCTCCGCTGTCTTTGCGTAATCCACTGCCATTTCCTTTACGTTAATGCCCAGCGTATCGCCTGATTCCTTCATTTCCTCATACAGCTCCGCTGTGTGCAGCAGCGCCTTTGTCGGGATACATCCCCTGTTCAGGCATGTCCCCCCAAGCTCCCGCTTTTCAACGAGCGCCGTCTTTTTGCCGTACTGTGCGCAGCGGATCGCGCTCACATACCCGCCCGGGCCGCCGCCGATCACCACTACGTCAAACTCTTCCATTCCGCCTGCCGCAGGCGTTTCCTGCGCCGCCGGAGCCGCCGGAGCCGCCGCTCCGCCCGTTTCCCCGATGAGCGCCGAAATATCCTCGCCCGGCTCTCCAATCACCGCGATCAGCTCTGTGATCGGCACCACTTCGCCTTCGCCCTTTACGATCTTAAGGAGCGTCCCGCTTGCCGGCGCGTCCATCGTGATCGTCAATTTATCTGTTTCCATCTCAAACAGCGGTTCGCCTTCCACGCACTTTCCGCCTTCCGGCACCAGCCATTTGATGATGGTTCCTTCCGTCATTTGCAGCCCCTGCTTGGGCATGATTACTTTCTCTGCCATTTTCGCCAATCCTCGTTTTCCTTTGCTTGTTATCCGGCTGCCGGGGGCAGCCGGATAACAGGAGTATTTGCTTGCTTTACAGCATCAATGTCGGTTCCTCTACATACTGCTTCACACGTCCCAGGAACTGTGCCGCCGGCGCGCCGTCCACGATCCTGTGGTCGTACGTCAGCGTCATCGACATGATCGGCCTGATCACAATTTCATCACCGATTACCACCGGCGTTTTGGTGATCGCTCCCAGTGCCAGTATGCCCGATTCCGGCGTATTGATAATCGCCGTGAATTCGTCCAGCCCGAACATCCCAAGGTTTGACACCGTAAACGTGCCTCCGCTCATTTCCTCAAGCGCAAGTTTGTTTTCCTTCGCCTTGCCCGCAAGCTCCTTTGCCATGAAGCTCAGCTCTTCCAGCTTCATCAGGTCTGCGTCCTTGATATTCGGCACGATCAGCCCGTTATCAACCGCTACCGCTACCCCAAGGTTCACATAATCGCGCATCACAATCCCTTCGTCCGTGATCATCGCGTTCATCATTGGGAAGTCAAGCAGCGCCTGGCTGACCGCCTTTAATACGATATCGTTGTACGATACCTTCTTATCCACTTTTTTGTATGCTTCACGCAGCGCTGCCGCGTTTGTCATATCCGCGCGCACCGTATGTGTCAGCTGCGCGTGCACCCGCAGGCTTTCCTGCATCCGGTCCGCAATCACCTTGCGCATCCCCTTCATTGGGATAACGCGCTCCCCGCGCTGCGTCCCGCCACCGGCTGCCGCGCTTCTTGCCGCTACCGCAGCCAGGATATCCTCCCTTGTGATCTTGCCGTGAGAGCCGCTGCCGCTTACCTCCGCAAGTTCTACGCCTTCAAGCTGCGCCACCTTCTTTGCAAGCGGCGTTGCTTTGACTGCCCCAGCTCCTTCATACGAAAGCACATCCCGCTCGATCACCAGGTTTTCCGGCCCGCTTGCAGGCACCTCCAGGATATCAACGCCCTTTTCTTCCGCGCGCATCCGCGCCCTGGGCGTACTGAACCTGCGCGATCCATCCGCAGCCACCGCTGCCGGAGCTGCCTTTGCAGCTACTACAGGCGCAGCCGCAGGTGCCGCGGCAGGCGCTGCTGCTGCCTCTGCCGCCGTATCGCCCGCTTCCGCCAGCAATGCCGTGATATCCTCGCCCGGCTCCCCGATCACTGCGATCATCTCCGTGATCGGCACCACTTCGCCTTCCCCTTTTACGATCTTAAGAAGCGTCCCGCTTGCCGGCGCGTCCATCGTGATCGTCAGTTTATCTGTTTCCATTTCAAACAGCGGTTCCCCTTCCACGCATTTTCCGCCTTCCGGCACCAGCCACTGCGTGATCGTTCCTTCTGTCATCTGAAGCCCCTGCTTGGGCATGATTACTTTTTCCGCCATTTCCTATCACTCCCCTATTTGTACATCGTCGCTCGCGCCGCTGCTACGATTTCCCCTACCTGGGGCACCACAGCATTCTCCAGCCCGATGTTAAACGGCAGCGGGCACTGCTTTGCGCCAAGACGTACAGGTGCATGATCCAGATACGGGAACACCCGTTCCGTTACCTCTGACGCGATCTCCGCTCCCCACCCTGCCTGGCGGTGCGCTTCATGCACCGTTACAAGCCGGCCTGTTTTCTTCACACTTTCGATGATCGTGTCATAGTCGAACGGCACCATTGTCCTCGGATCAATGACCTCCGCGGAAATTCCTTCCTTCTCCAGCTCCGCCGCTGCTTCAAGCGCCTTTGACACATAAAGCAGGTTTGCTACGATCGTCACGTCCTTTCCTTCTTTCCTGACCTTTGCCTTGCCGAACGGTATCATGAAGTCCGGATCGTCCGGAACGTCTTCCTTTGTGCTGTACAGCGCCTTGTGCTCAAAGAACATTACAGGGTTATCGTCACGGATCGCCGTCCTCAGAAGCCCCGCTACGTCCGTCCCGGTGGACGGGCACGCTACCTTGAGCCCCGGGAAGTGCATGAATATCGTTTCCAGCGACTGGCTGTGCGTTGCCGCGTTGCCACGCCCGATTCCCTGCTGGCCGCGGATCACCAGCGGTATCCTTGCTTTCCCGCCGAAGATATATCTTGTCTTTGCAACCTGGTTGATGATCTGGTCCATTGCCACAAGCGTGAAGTCCATATACATCAGCTCCACCACCGGGCGCATTCCCGCGCACGCTGCGCCTAACCCCGCTCCGATCATTTCCGCCTCTGAGATCGGCGTATTGAAGCACCTGGCTGCCCCCAGCTCGTCCGCAAGCCCACGCGTACATCCAAATACTCCGCCCAGCACCTGGACGTCCTCTCCCATTACAAATACTTTATCGTCACGTTTCATCTCTGACAGCAATGTGTCCCTCACTGCCATTGCATACGTTTTATTGCTCATCTTCTTTTTCCTCCAATCTACGCTTCGTAGTATACGTCGTCCATGACGTGCGCCGGATCAGGCTCTGGGCTGTTTAATGCAAACTCCGCCGCCGCATCCATTTCCGCATACGCTGCTGCCTTGATTTTTTCAAGCTGCTTTGCCGTCGCCATTTTCTCTTTTACCATATATTTCTCGAACCGCGCAATCGGATCTTTCTTCTTCCATTCATCCACTTCCTTGCGGCTGCGGTATGGTTCCGGATCTCCCGTCCAGTGCCCTCTCCAGCGGTACGTCTTCGCCTCGATCAGCGTCGGCCCCTCTCCTTTGAGCGCTCTTTCCTTTGCCGCACGGAACGCTTCGTCCACTGCCAGCACGTCATTGCCGTCCACTACCACTCCCGGAATTCCATAGCCTGCCGCCCGGTCCGCTATGTTTTCCACGCTCGTCGACTGCTTCACCGGCACCGATATCCCAAAACCGTTGTTCTCACACACAAATATCACCGGCAGCTTCATCACTGCCGCCATATTCAGCGCCTCGTGGAACGTTCCTTCGTTTGACGCCCCGTCTCCGAAAAACGCTACTGAAACATGCTTTTTCTTCTGCAGCTTCTGCGCCAGCGCCGCTCCCGACGCGATTGGAATCCCTCCGCCTACGATTGCGTTTGCTCCCAGATTTCCCTTCGTCAGGTCTGCTATGTGCATCGAGCCCCCGCGCCCTTTGCAGTAGCCCGTCGCCTTGCCCATCAGCTCTGCCAGCGCAAGGTCAAGCTTCGCTCCCTTTGCTATGCAGTGCCCGTGCCCCCTGTGCGTGCTTGCTATGTAATCCTCGTCGTCCAGGCTCGAGCATACTGTTGCCGCAATCGCTTCTTCTCCTGTGCATAGATGCACCGAGCCCCTCAGCTTGTTTTCCTCAAACAGCTTGTATGCCTTCTCCTCAAACGCACGTATCTCATTCATCGTCTGGTAGATCTTTAATGCCCGCTCTTTTTCCATTTCCTTAAACCC
>NZ_JBVFVW010000022.1:0-2677 GCF_055522415.1 Christensenella sp. KGMB01412
CGAGCTGGGCATCCCTGTGTCAGGTACGCTCGAGGATCTGGTAAAGTCGGTTGATATCATGCTGGACGCAGCGCCTAACGGAATCGGCGCAAAGAACAAGCCGCTGTATGAAAAGCACGGGGTGAAGGCCATCTTCCAGGGCGGCGAGAAAAACGAGATCGCAGACGCATTCTTCCATGGCTATGCAAACTTTGACAATGGAGTAGGTAAGGATTACCTGAAGCTGACGTCGTGCAATACGACAGGGTTGATCCGTGCGGTGGACTGCATCGATAAGCTGGTGGGCGTGGAAAAAGTAGCGATCACAATCATCAGGAGGGTGGCGGATCCGGGCGACTACCACCGTGGACTGACAAACGCGCTGCAGGTGGATAAAGCGCCCAGCCACCAGGCGCTCGACCTGATGACGATCATGCCGCATGTGGACGCAACAGGCATTCTGGTGCACACGCCGGTCACACACGGCCACATCATAACGGTTGTGGCGACGCCCAAAAAGGAGATCAGCAAGGAAGAGATGCTGGCGGCCTTCAAAAAGCATCCGCGCATCAGGGTAGTGAGGCTGGAAGACGGCTTCCTTGGGAACGCGTCGCTGTTCCGCTATGCGAGGGATCTTGGGAACGTACGCGGGGATATGTATGAAATCGCAGTATGGGAAGAGACGGTGGTGCACTCTGGCAAGGACATCATGTTTGCGATCAACATTCCGCAGGAAGCGGTTGTAATTCCTGAGAATATGGATGCAATCCGCGCGGCGCTCAACATGAACGGCTCGCAGGAGAAGGCGCTTGAGCTGACCAACAAATACCTTGGGATGAAGGCGAGATAGGAAATCTGCCTGTGGCGGCGGGCATGAAGAACGCGGTACGTTTCAGGGGTATACACCGTATTGCTTCATTTCGCGCCGGATCAGGTGATTGGCTTTTTCCCGGGCAGGCGCAGGACAGCTTGCGACTCAGGGACGCGCGTACATTGTAAATGCAGGACAAAAACGCGCTCTGCCTCCGCCTATTCGAATCTATGAAAGAATCCGGTCAAAGTGTCACGGCTCCTGAAGCCCTTCGCTGCAATCTGTCCTGTGCCTGCCGGGAACAGAGTTGTATATTCGGGCGCCGTACAGTCGCTGCATAGAACGTGTAAGAACCGGTTGCAGGATATTGCCTGCTGTGGTTAGTGCAGAGCGCAAAAGAACTACCGGCAGCTTGCCGGCGGGGACATGAGGCTCCGCAATGAGGAGCTTCAGAAGCCGTGACCACGTTGTTCCATCCATGCTTTGAAAGGCGGATGCAGCGCACCGTACACAGTTTTGATTTTTGGACTGTACGGTGCGTCTCCGAAGGGCGGCGCCTTATGCCCCCGTCTTCGGATATTCCCCGAAACATCGCATATACCGCCGGTACAGGCGCAGGCTGCCGCGCGGCTTTGTACCTGTGGAACTGCAAAAGGCATTGAGAGAGGTAAGAAACAACATGAAATATGGAATCAAAACACTGGACGATTTCGACGTGCAGGGCAAAACGGTGCTGTGCCGCGTGGACGTCAACCAGCCGGTCGACAAACAGACCGGGGAACTCAAGGATACAACGCGCATCGAGGGCTGCGTACCCACTTTGCGCGAGCTTTCGGATAAAGGTGCAAAGGTCGTTGTGCTCGCCCACCAGGGCGGAGACCTCGAATACAAAAACTTCTACACAACCCAGCCGCACAGCAAGGTGCTCAGTAAGCTGCTTGACAGAAACGTGGAGTACATTGACGACGTGTGCGGACCGTATGCGCGCGAGCGCATCAAAGCAATGCAGCCCGGCGATATCCTGATGCTCGACAACGTGCGTATCATGGGCGAGGAGCTGACGCTGTTTGAGACGAAGCTGCGCCTGACGCATGAGGAGCAGGCAAAGACGACTGTGGTAAGAAAGCTCGCGCCGCTTGCAGACCTTTACGTATGCGACGCGTTTGCAGCCTCCCACAGGGACCAGCCCACCCTGTGCGGCTTCGAATACCTGCTGCCAAGCGCAATGGGTAGGCTGTTTGAAAAGGAATATGAAATCATTTCGACAATCATGAGCGTGCCGGAGCGCCCGTGTATGTTTGTGCTGGGCGGCGCAAAGATCGAGGACGCGTTCCTGATGATGGAGACGGTTCTGGCAAACGACAGCGCGGATATGATCCTCACAGGCGGCCTTGTGGGCAATGTGATGCTTGCTGCCTGCGGGGTGGACATCGGCAAAGCGTCTATGGCGTTCCTCAGGAAGAAAAATCTTCTGGAGCTGCTGCCTGAAGCCAAAAGGCTGTGCCAAACCTACCGTGATAAGCTCGTACTGCCCGTTGACCTTGCATGCGTAACAGACGGCAAACGCAAGGATGTGCCGCTTAGCGGCGTATCGGACGAGGAAGTGTATATCGACATTGGGAAAGAGACTGCGGCCAAATACAGCGAAACCTTAAACTATGCGCAGACGGTTTTCATCAATGGGCCGATGGGCGTATTTGAGGACAGGGAATCCGAGCTTGGGACAAGGGCGGTATGGGAAGCGATCGCGCATTCGGACGCATATTCCGTGGTAGGCGGAGGAGACAGCGTGACCGCAACCAAAAAGTTCGGTCTCAAGGATGAGATGTCGTACATCTGCACAGGAGGCGGAGCCCTGGTGCGCTTCCTTTCCAACGAAGAGCTTCC
>NZ_JBVFVW010000023.1:0-2506 GCF_055522415.1 Christensenella sp. KGMB01412
AATGGCGGAGGAGAAAAAATGCAAGATTATATATTGGAAGTAAAAGATCTCTGCAAATATTATCCCGGAGTAAAAGCGCTGGATGGCGTATCGGTAGGCTTTAAAGAGGGAGAGATACACGCGCTGGCAGGAGAAAACGGCGCGGGGAAATCAACGCTGATAAAGATGCTGACAGGAGCAATCGAGCCAACCCGGGGAGAGATCGTACTGAGAGGGGAGTCGTACCCAAAGCTGGGGCCGATCGAAGCGATCGACAAGGGAATCTCAGCGGTGTACCAGGAGTTCAACCTGATTCCATACCTTACAGTGGCAGAGAACGTATTTTATGGCAAAGAGATCATGAAGGGAGCGTTCGTCGACAAAAAGGCAATGGCAGCAGAGGTGCAGAAGGCGCTGGATGAATTTGAGATCGAGCTGAACCCGATGTCGGTGATAAGCGACCTGGGAGTGGCGTACCAGCAGATCACGGAAATCGTGAAAGCGGTAATGTCAAATTCGCGGGTGCTGATCATGGACGAGCCGACGGCGCCGCTGACAAACAAAGAAACAGAGTTATTATTCAATATCGTAGATAAGCTGAAGAAAAACAAGGTAACGATCATATTCATCTCGCACAGGATGGAAGAAATGTTTGAAATCTGTGACAGAGTAACGGTGCTGCGGGATGGGAAATATATATCGACGAAGGACATCAAGGATATCACAAGAAAAGAACTGATCGCAGATATGGTAGGGCGCGAGCTGGGAGAAGATTATCCGGAGCGTGTAAAGCCATTGGGAGAAACGGTACTGCAGGTAAAGGGGCTGACGAACGATAAGGTAAAGGACGTGAGCTTCGAGGTAAAGCGGGGAGAAATCCTTGGCTTTGGCGGCCTTGTGGGAGCAGGGCGAACGGAAGTAATGCAGGCGCTGTTTGGAGCAGACCGGGTGGAATCGGGAGAAGTATACCTGAACGGGAAGCAGATCAGGATCAAGAATCCGGGAGAAGCCCTGGACCACGGAATCGGACTGATCCCGGAAGACCGGAAGAACCAGGGAGTACTGCTGGGACTGTCGATCAAGGAGAACGTGACGTTCAGTTCGCTCAAGCAGGCAATGAAGGGACCGTTTGTAGATAACAAAAAGGACTCTGCGATCGCGAACGAATATATTGGGAAGCTGCAGATCAAGACGCCGAGCGTAAACCAGCTGGTGAAGAACCTGTCGGGAGGAAACCAGCAGAAGGTGGTACTTGCAAAGGTACTGGCGACGAAGTGCGACGTGATCATATTCGACGAGCCGACACGCGGAATCGACGTAGGAGCAAAACAGGAGATCTACAACCTGATGAGGCACCTTGCGGACGAGGAAGGGAAGACGATCCTGATGGTATCGTCAGAGATGCCGGAGCTGATTGGAATGAGCGACCGAATACTGGTGATGCGTTTTGGACAGGTAGCAGGGGAGCTGAAGCGTGAAGAGTTCTCACAGGAACTGATACTGGAGTACGCTTCCGGATTAATAGGAGGTTGATGAAATGGGAAAAGAGTTGAATCAAAACAGTGTAGGCGGAAAGAGCATCAAGCGGATACTGGGGAGTTATGGAATTGTATTCGTACTGATCGCGCTGATCGTGGTGTTTGCGATCCTGTCGAACAGGTTCCTGACGCCGGATAACATTTTTAACATCTTAAGGCAGGTATCGATCGTAGGAATCATAGCAGTAGGTATGACGTTCATCATGCTGACAGGAGGAATCGACCTTTCGGTAGGATCGGTAGCAGGCTTCGCAGGAGTAGGGGCGGCGCTGCTGATGACAGAGCAGTCGATGAACCCGGTGCTTGCAGCGATCATCATGTGCCTGTTTGGCATAGGACTTGGGCTTGCGAACGGGTTCTTCATTTCGAAGCTGGCGGTACCGCCGTTCATCGCAACGCTGGGTATGATGGTATCGATCAGGGGACTTGCGTACATCATCACAGGAGGACTTCCGGTATTCGGGTTTGACTCGTCGTACACGCAGCTTGGACAGGGATACCTTGGGCCGATCCCGATCCCGGTGCTGATCATGGCGGCAGTATTCATCTTTGGAATTATATTCCTGTCGAAGACAAGGGCAGGGCGGCACATTTACGGCGTAGGCGGAAACGAAGAAGCGTCGAGGCTGTCGGGAGTAAACGTATCGAAGATCAAATTCCTGGTATATGCGGTAGGTGGATTCATGAGTGCGCTTGCAGGGCTTGTAATCCTTGCGAGGACGAACTCAGGGCAGCCGAATGCAGGAGAAGGTTATGAAATGGACGTTATCACAGGCGTAGTACTGGGCGGCGTGAGCATGACAGGAGGCCAGGGGAAGCTGTACATGGTAATCATCGGTGTACTGATCATGGGAATCCTGCAGAATGGTATGACAATGCTGGGAATCAACGAATTCGTACAGAAGTTCGTAAGAGGTATGGTGCTGATTGCGGCGGTAGCGTTCGACAGCTTCATCAAATCCCGCAGGGCCAAAGAAGTTAACGCGTAA
>NZ_JBVFVW010000024.1:0-1347 GCF_055522415.1 Christensenella sp. KGMB01412
GCATCCGTAACCTTCCTTGCAACGACAACGATACGCCCGTTGTCCGTTGAATATTCGCACGTAGACAGCGTAATCAGCTCGTCCCCATACTCCGGCGTTACGCCTGTTTCGTACAATTCCTTCTCCTTGCAGTTGCTTATGAACTCATCAAACTCTTCTTCGTTCCTTGCATCGTAGAACTGGTAGAACTTAAACACGTCCGTTTCGTCTTTGTTGTAGATCTTTGTCAGGAACACCGCCGCTATCTCATATTCGTCCTCGCTGTACAATGTGTCAAACCGTATCCGTTTGTGTTCCTGATAGAACTCTTCTTCCCTGTAATCCAGCAGCGTGTGGAACATCGTCCCGTTTTTCATGTTGTGACCATGGATCAGCAGGTTCGTGCTCCGCGGCTCTACCGTGCAGTTCTTATCTATGAAGATACATCCTTCCTTCGTCGGATCCTCCTCCTTCTCAAAATTCCGGTACAGGTAGTATTCCCCGTCCTGCGGCGTATACATCACAGGGTAATCCACCTCCGTCCCCTCTATTTTGATCCAGCCTGCGATATCGCTGTTCTGGTCGTACAGCTTTTTCATGGAAGGGAGCATCTGCGGCTCAGTGGGCGTTGCAGATGCGCTGGCAGCAGGCGATTCTGACGGCGTTGGCACAGCGTCTGCTTCCCTTACAGGCTGCGGCGCAGGCGCCGCCGCCTGCACGTTCCATACGATCAATCCGATTGTCACGCATACCGCAGCGATTGCCACAAGCAGCACCGCCAGCCACCTTTTCTTTTTAACAGGCGTCAAATGCCCTCTCTCTTCTGGTTCGCCGCTTTTTCGTCCTTTGCCCTTCTGAGCGTTGTCATCCTTCAATTCGTTCATTCCTTTTGTTCTCCATGTAAGGTGGCGGAAGCCGCCACCCAAACACATAAGGCGGGAAACCTCCCGCCTTTCTGTGTATGTATCTCAGTGTACTTTGCCTGTATTTCTATTGAATGGCTTATTTATGCGAAAGTGCCTTTTTACCCGCAACGATTGCGACTGTTGCCGCTGCTGCAAGGCCGATCACCGCAAACAGCATGATATCTGTCGTCGTATCGCCCGTCTTCGGCACATCGTCCAGACCGCCGGCTTTTGCCGAAGCGCTCGCGCTTGCGGACGGATTTGAACCCGGATTTGAGGTTGGCTGGCTCGTCGGCTCGTTTGACGGCTGGCTCGTCGGCTGGGAAGTGGGCTCGCTTGTCGGCTGTGCCGGTGCCGCTACCGTCGCAGTTGCCGCATAGGCTCCTGTTTCGTTTGTTTCATTGCCGGAAGCGTCGGACGTTACCACGCCAGACAGGGAGAAGCTCACTGTTTCCCCTGCCGC
>NZ_JBVFVW010000025.1:0-1221 GCF_055522415.1 Christensenella sp. KGMB01412
TTATTCGATTACGCCGGATACTACGCCCGAACCTACTGTCCTGCCGCCTTCGCGGATTGCGAACCGCAGTCCTTCTTCGATTGCGATCGGCGTGATCAGCTTGATCTCCATTTCGATGTTATCTCCCGGCATTACCATTTCTGTTCCGCTCGGCAGCTCGATTACTCCTGTTACGTCCGTTGTCCTGAAATAGAACTGCGGACGGTATCCGTTGAAGAACGGCGTGTGTCGTCCTCCCTCTTCCTTCTTCAGCACGTATACGCTGCTGTTGAAGTGCGTGTGCGGATGGATCGAACCCGGCGCTGAAAGTACCTGCCCACGCTCGATCTCGTCTCTCTGTACACCACGTAGCAGCGCTCCGATGTTGTCTCCCGTGATCGCCTGGTCAAGAAGCTTCCGGAACATTTCCACTCCCGTTACTACTACGCTTCTCTTCTCTTCTGTCAGTCCTACGATTTCTACCGTATCCTGTACCTTTACCGTTCCTCTCTCTACTCTGCCCGTTGCTACCGTCCCGCGCCCTGTGATCGAGAATACGTCCTCTACCGGCATCAGGAACGGCTTGTCTACGTCCCTCTGCGGTTCCGGTATATAGCTGTCTACTGCGTCCATCAGCTCGAAGATGCTCTGGCAGTCCGGATTGTCTTTGATGTCGTCGCTTGCCTGCGCCGCTTCCAGCGCCTTAAGCGCGCTTCCCTTGATGATCGGCGTATCGTCGCCCGGAAAATCGTACTGCGACAGCAGCTCCCTGATTTCCATTTCCACAAGCTCCAATAGCTCCGGATCGTCTACCTGGTCTGTTTTATTCATATATACGATGATGTACGGCACACCTACCTGCCTTGCAAGAAGGATATGCTCGCGCGTCTGCGGCATCGGGCCGTCTGCTGCCGATACCACCAGGATCGCTCCGTCCATCTGCGCCGCTCCCGTGATCATGTTCTTTACATAGTCCGCGTGTCCCGGGCAGTCTACGTGCGCGTAATGGCGCGTATCTGTCTCGTACTCCACGTGCGCTGTATTGATCGTGATTCCACGCTCTTTTTCTTCCGGCGCTTTGTCGATTTCGTCATACTTGGTCGCTTCCGCTTTTCCCGACTTTGCAAGCACCGTTGTGATCGCTGCCGTCAGCGTTGTTTTTCCATGGTCTACGTGTCCGATTGTTCCAATGTTTACGTGCGGCTTGTTTCTCTCAAACTTACCCTTTGCCATTACTTTTTT
>NZ_JBVFVW010000026.1:0-1130 GCF_055522415.1 Christensenella sp. KGMB01412
AGGATCGATTACGACAAGCTGAGGAAGGACCGCCTGGAGAAAACGCGGGAGCAGATGAAAAAGGACGGGCTTGGAGCGGTGCTGTTGTTCGATCCGGATAACGTGAGGTATGTGACGAGCACCAAGCTTGGAGAGTGGGTGAACAACAAGCTGAACCGTTACACGCTTCTTGCCGAAGGGCACGATCCGATCCTGTTTGAGATCGGCAGCGCAATCGGGACGAAGAAGATGCTGTGCCCGTGGATCAAGGACATCCGTCCGAGCAAAAACGATATGCGCGGGAGCATGACGCCGCTGTTAAAGTCGAATGAGAAGGTGATCGGAGAGGTGTACGAAAT
The DNA here is from genome assembly GCF_055522415.1 of Christensenella sp. KGMB01412. Classification (NCBI taxonomy): domain Bacteria; kingdom Bacillati; phylum Bacillota; class Clostridia; order Christensenellales; family Christensenellaceae; genus Christensenella; species Christensenella sp. KGMB01412. The sequence continues at coordinate 339 of NZ_JBVFVW010000026.1, forward strand.
CCTCAAAGAGTGGAACCTTCACGAAGCGCCGATCGGGATCGACCTCCTGACAGTGTCGATGATGCAGGCGCTGGTGAAGTTTGGAATGGACGTGCGTGACGGGCAGGCAACGATGCAGGAGGCGCAGAAGATCAAGACGCATGAGGAAATCCAGCTGTTGGAGATCTCGGCGGCGATGGTGGACGGAGCATATTACGACGTTGTGGAAGCGATCAAGCCGGGAGTGCGTGAGAACGAGGTATGCGCGGTGATGCGCGGACGGCTGGTGGAAATGGGAGCGGAGAACGTGCACAACGTAAACGTGATCTCAGGGGATCGTGCGTTCCCGCACCCGCATGACTTCTCAGACCGGATCATCCGCCCGGGAGACATGGTGTTCCTCGACGTGGTGAACGACTTCAACGGATACAAGACATGCTATTACCGGACGTTCTGCTGCGGTTATCCGACGGAGAAGCAGAAGAGGATCTACAAGAAGACATACGACTGGATGTACGATGCGATCCGTGCGATCAAACCGGGAGTGACGACGGACGAGATTTGTAAGCTGTGGCCGACGTACAGGGAGCTTGGAGCAAAGGACGAGTACGAGACGATGGCGCTGGAGCTGGGGCACGGAGTAGGGATTGCGCACTGGTCAAAGCCGGTGATCGGGCACCAGTGCTCGATGGAATATCCGGAGGTAATCGAGGAGAACATGCACTTTGCAGTGGAGACATATTATGGAGAAGACGGGGAAGCAGCGCGCCTCGAGGAGCAGATCGTGGTGACAAAGGACGGATGCCGTGTGAT
>NZ_JBVFVW010000027.1:0-1088 GCF_055522415.1 Christensenella sp. KGMB01412
AGAACCCGACGAAAACAACTTATACGGTAGGCGACACGTTTGATGCTGCGGGACTGGAAATAACGGCGCACTATACGAACGGCGGCGCAGACAAGGTGCTGACGAGTGGTGAATACACGCTTTCTACACCCGATATGAGTGCGGCGGGAACGAAAATGATTACCGTAACGTATGAAGAGGACGGCATAGAGAAAACAACGACATTCGATATTACGGTAAACGCTCCTGCGCCTGTTTTGGATAGCATTGAGGTAACAGAGCAGCCGACAAAGACGATCTATACGGTGGGCGATACCTTTGATGCTGCGGGACTGGAAGTGACGGCACACTACACCAATGGCGGCGCGGATAAGGTGTTGACAAGTGGAAAGTATACACTGTCTGCACCCGATATGAGCACGGCGGGAACGAAGACGATTACTGTAACATACGAAGAAAGCGGCATAGAGAAGACAGCGACGTTTAGCATCACAGTGAATGCGCCTGCACCTGTCCTTGACAGTATCGAAGTGACAGAGAATCCGACAAAGACGACGTACACGGTAGGCGACACATTCAATCCGTCAGGACTTGAAGTGACAGCGCATTATACGAACGGTGGAGCGGATAAGGTGCTGACAAGCGGGGAATATACGCTTTCAACGCCGGATATGAGCACTTCCGGCACGAAAACAATCACTGTAACGTATGAAGAGGACGGCGTAGAAAAGACGGCAACATTTGACATCACAGTGAATGCGCCTGTTCCTGTTTTGGACAGCATTGAGGTAACAGAGAACCCGACACAAACAACGTACACGGTAGGCGATACGTTTGATGCTGCGGGGCTGGAAGTGACGGCACATTACACCAATGGTGGCGCGGATAAAGTTCTAACGAGCGGGGAATATACGCTGTCAACGCCTGACATGAGTGTAGCAGGAACGAAAACAATTACCGTAACCTATGAGGAGGACGGCGTAGAGAAGACAGCAACGTTTAACATCACAGTAAATGCGCTCGTACCTGTTCTGGACAGCATTGAGGTAACGGAGCAGCCGACAAAGACGACGTATACGGTAGGTGACACATTCAATCCGTCAGGACTT
>NZ_JBVFVW010000028.1:0-1046 GCF_055522415.1 Christensenella sp. KGMB01412
TTATTCGTTTGTCAGAATGACTTTGATCGCGCGGTTTTTGGGTTCCCTTGTGAACTCGAACGCTTCCACCGCCTCTGTGAGCGGGAAGGTGTGCGTCATCAGTGGCCTAAGGTCCAGCTTCGTCCTCGACAGAAACTGGATGCACCTTTCCCATACTCCCGGTGAACCGTTGCTGCCAATCGCCGTAATACCCTTTACCTGGAACTTTCCAAGCGCTACCGGGATGTCTTCCCTGAAGTTGATGCCGATGAAGACCACGCGCCCCGCATTGCGCGCAACCTCCAGTGTCTGTGCCATTGCCCCTGCGTTCCCCGAGCATTCCACCACAAGGTCCGCCCCAAGTCCCCGCGAGTGCTTCCTGACCTCTGCCGCCACATCCTGCGACGTTGGATCGATCACAAGGTCTGCTCCCATTTTCCTGCCGATCTCACGTTTGTAATCGAGCGGCTCCACCAGAATCACGAGCGCTCCCATCGCATGCAGCGCCGCCACCGCGCAGTTTCCTACCGAGCCTCCGCCGTACACCACCGCTACGTCCGCCGCGTCCACTCCGCCTGCCTCATAAATGCCCTTGTAGGCGATGCTGAACGTCTCCACCATCGCTCCCGTCATATTGTCGATGTTTTCCGGCAGCACATGCAGCCAGTCGCCGTTCGCCTTGAAGTATTCCGCATCCGCCCCGTCCTGCGTGAAACCGAAATGGTTCGCGTCCGGGCAGAACCCAGCCTTGATCTGGCATACCGGGCATACCCCGCAGCCGATATTGCACTCGCCTACCACCCGGTCTCCAATCTTTACGTTCTTCACATTCTCCCCTGTCTTCACGACCTGCGCCGCAAACTCATGCCCCGGCGTAACGGGATACGTAAAGGGGATGATGTACTGGCCGCTGATCAGGTCGTAATCCGAGTGGCAGATGCCGCTTGCCAGCATCTTCATCAGCACTTCGTCCGGGCCAATCTCCGGCACCTCTATGTCCTGCATTCCGTACTTATCCTTTTCCGTGATCACAAACGCTTTCATTTTTCAACCCTCCCTTTTGATTT
>NZ_JBVFVW010000029.1:0-453 GCF_055522415.1 Christensenella sp. KGMB01412
TCTGGCCCACGGCGCCGCCCGGATGGATAAGCGCAAACTGTTCCAGTTTGTAGTCCGTCTCCTCCATGATCGCCACCTGCAGCGCGTCGAACAGTGCCACCAGCGCGATTACGCTCGACGTTGCCATGATGTCGTAACGGTCGCTTTCGTGATGCACGTCCATCTTCAAAAATACATCCGCCTGCTTTGCAAGCGGCGAATCCGGGTTTTGCGTCACTCCAATGAGCTTTGCCCCCTTCTTTTTGCATACGTCGATCAGCGGCAGCAGCTCCGCCGTTTTTCCTCCCTTGGAGACCACTACCATTGCGTCTCCCTCCTGCACCACTCCCATTCCGCCGTGCATCCCTTCCGCGGGCGAGAGGAACACGCCGTTGCGCTCGATACACGAAAGCGAATGCGCGAACTTCTTCGCAGCAACTCCCGTGCCGCCGCTGCCCGACGTTACGATTTTAT
>NZ_JBVFVW010000030.1:0-258 GCF_055522415.1 Christensenella sp. KGMB01412
ATGTCAGGAGCAGACAGCGTATATTCCCCACTTGTCAGCATCTTATCCACGCCGCCGTTGGTATAGTGCGCCGTCACTTCGAGCCCCGCAGGATCAAACGTGTCGCCCACCGTATACGTTGTCTTTGTCGGCTGCTCTGTCACCTCGATACTGTCAAGAACTGGCGCGGGTGCGTTTACTGTAATGTCAAAACTCGCCGTCTTTTCTACGCCGTCTTCCTCGTAGGTCACTGTCACTGTCTTCGTACCGGATGTACCC